>NZ_ANNU01000010.1 GCF_000346615.1 Nafulsella turpanensis ZLM-10 | reverse complement strand
GGATAACAAGTTAATAATTTACACTTAACCTGCTGTCCTATTTTCGGGGTCCATTATATTATTCAGAAAATCAGGCATTTTTAAATTTTGATTTTTCTAACAAAGCTTTTGCCACGAGTTGTGTTGAATATGATGGTTATAAGGGGTCTAAAGAGAAGGTAGATACGCTTTATGTAATTACTAATAACAACTTTAATGAGAGCTATTCCGCTGGTGATACGATCAATGAAATTGTTGATGTAAGTGGATTTGTATCCTCATTCAGAGATTTTGAAGACTTCAAACCATTATCTACCTATTTGGAAGAAAACCAAGAAAATATTCAAGAAGAGTGGTTCTCGCTTAAATTAAAACAGGAGCCAATATTTAAAGATTTAAGTCACTCCTTTAAAGTTGTCTATAAATTGGAGAATGGTGAAGTCTATACTGCTCAAACAGGAGCAGTAAAGTTTGAGTAAGACTCCTACAGTATTAAAGGAAGCCTGTCGCACTTTCCTTTGCTTGTTAGTAAGAATGGTGATGCTTGAAGGGAATATTGCTGAACAACATTTTATAGGTGATGCTTATTTGCGGAGGTGAAGAACTATAAATTATTCAGGTATACTGTAGAATAGTTAAAAAATTACGAAAGACAGTGTCCGGGGGAGTGTAAATGAAAATTTGTAGCCTTCCCTGTACAAAATATGCTAAAAATGATTCTTTCTTGTTATAAGAGGAAATCTCCTTGAAAGGAACATTACCGCTATCGAATTTTTCGAGTTCCTTTATTTTATCAGTCATTTTCTGGTGTATATCCTCAAAGTCATAAGTATCATTCCTTCTAACGGTACTACTTTCTTTACTCCAGAATCGTTTTGGTAATCTAATCTTTAAGCTGTGAAAGGATTGTTTCCTGTCCTCTGTTTTCCTTATATTTACAATCCCATGTGAATCGGATGCCTTTTTGACCGTTTTATTGAAAGACATTAAATGTTGTGTTGCTAAAAGTAATTAAAGATAGTGCGGTGGTATATAAAAGTGGTAAACATCTTGAAAACATGGGTAAGGGTGTAGTATACAAAAGTTATTTAATCAGCTGAAAATAACCACTTTAACATGGTCCCGTAGTTCAATGGATAGAATAGTCGTTTCCTAAACTTTTCATCTCTCATCTTATTTGTTGATACCCCTCTAAATCCTCTTATTTTAGCCATTTCAGGCGCGTAAATTGAAGTATTTATTTATATTTATTGAATAATCACGAGCTGTGTTCACTAATAGTTCACTAATTATTTCGGGATATAAATTGATACTTCATGAACATTACCTTCAATTTTGAGTGCAAAACAGACTATGTTTCCAAAGATGGAACCATCCCTTTAAGCCTAAGGATCTGTATTAACCGGAAGAATAATTATCTGAAATTAGGAAGGCGGATTAAATCTGAACATTATGATGCAGCCAATAAGAAGGTAAAGTCAGGCATTAATGGATACACGCAAATTACCTCCTTCATTAAAAGACAGGAAGTAAGAGTGGATACGATTATTGCTGATCTGGAAAAGCAAGGGGAGGAAGTTACTTTTAAGAAAATTGAAAGTATCTATAAAAGTGATACCGGGAAAACACAGGCACTTGATTTTTTTGAGTATGTAAAGGAAGTAATAGAATATGAAAGAGAGAACACTGATATCTCAAATGATACTCTGGATAACTACTGTAATCAATTTGATAAGCTTCAAAAGTATTGTCCTAAATTAACGGTTCATCAGTTATCCGTAGAGTTTATTGAAAAGTACCTTCATTATATAAAGCACACCTTAAAGCATTCCGATAATTCCGTTTTTCATGCAAAAGTTTTTCTAAGGAAGTATCTTTTAAGGCTCCATAAAAAAGGGCTTATTAAAGATTATCCTTTTACTGAAATTAAGGTGGGGAAGCCTCATCTTGTAAATGTGGAGTACCTGGAGCCGGAAGAAATAACCCGCTTACACGATATATATGAAAGTAAGTCTCTTCTTGAGCATGTCAAGAAAGCCAGCTCCAAACATGCCCGTGATTTTCATGTGGGAGAGCGCTATCAAAGCACGCTACAGCACTTCCTCACTGCTTGCTACTGCGGATTGAGGCATTCGGATATAAAGACACTAACCAGGTCGCACATTAAAGAAGACTTTATTGTAAAACAGATGATAAAGGGACGACTGGGGAAACGTAAGACAGTACGTATTCCTGTCCGGAAGCGATTGTATTCTCTATTCAACTGGGAGAACTCTTCAGGATTACTGTTTGAAAATTCTGTTCAGGAAAATGGGACTACCAACAATTACCTGAAAGAAATTATGCAGTTAGCGGGTATTAACAAACATATTACCTTTCACTGTGCCCGGCATACGTTTGCCATTACTTCCTTGATTTTAGGGCTGAAACTTGAAGTGGTTAGTGATATTTTAGGGCACTCAGAAATAAGTACCACTCAAAGATATGCAAGGATTGTGGACCGGCTTAGGGAAAAGGAAATGGACAAGTGGGATCAGCTTGTGAAGGAGGAGCTGGGAGATAATACGAAGATTAGTTGTCCTGATTGCGACGATGTTGTTCTTGAATATAAGAACGGTCTGTTCGTTTCTGGGAATTTCACCTTAAGCTGTCAATCCTGCAGTCATCAGTTTATGTATCAACTTTAATTTATTGATTTTAGCACCGGAGGAAGTTCCGTAGCCAGTCCGTGATTTTCCAAATTTATTATCTGCCCTCAAATATTTGAGGACATTTGGCAGAGAAGAGATTTCTGATAAATGGATAGGTGGCTCTAGCTATTAAAGTAGAGGCTAAACCTTCCTTCAATTTCCTTTACCTCTTCACTCGATAGGCCTGGAAATTCCTTTTCTACTGCTCTTTTTGATAGGGTACCTCCGTTTTGCTCTAAGAAACGGATGAGTAAAGCCACCATCTTATCAGGCATTTGAAAGCGATCGTCGAGCCAGGACTTCATACTTTCCCACTCTTGCAGATAGGCTACTTCCTGGGGTATGATAGTGTGAATGGTGGCATCTACACATTTAAATAAAAACTCTGCCTGGGTGGTGGCATCAAAATAACGATAGTAGTCAATGGTTTCATTGAGAACCTCGACATTGTTCTTTGGTGTCTTTTTCCATTCTATCAGGTCCAGCAAAGGGTGTGAATAGCTTTCCAGTACTTTCTGATAGTCAACAATACGGTCTAGTATTGCGGCAGACACCGGAAAAATGATGCCTTGTGGCGTAAACCTCATGCTGGCAAGTTCATGATGGATGAGGTAACGGTGTAGGCGCCCATTGCCATCAACAAGTGGGTGTATAAACACGAAGCCAAAGGCAATTTTAGTGGCCGTAAGCACCGGGTGAAATCCCGCCTGCTCCATCTGCCTGGATGCTGTAGTTAAGCCTCCCATTAATTTTTCCAGATCTTCTGCCCTGGCTGAGATATGATCCGGTATGGGCTCGCCCGTGTTTCTGTCGTGTTCGCCAATAAAACCTCCTTCGGTGCGGTAGCCCATCTGGATGAAACGGCTGTTTTCAATGATAATTTGCTGTAACCGTAGCAGCTCTTCTTTACTTAGCGGCTTGCTTCCTGCCTGGCCAATAGCCCGGCCCCAGCGAACTGCTCTGGTCTGGCTGGGATTTTCTCCTTCAATGGTGAAGGAGGCTTTAGAGTCTTTAAGTAGCAGGAAAGCAGAGGTGCGTAGCAAAATATCTTTATGCACGCCGCAAATGACTGCATTGGTTTTTTCATCCAGCTGTGCGTCTATGTAATTTTCCAGCCGGGTGGTTTTGTGAATAAGAGGGCAAAAATCGCAGTTTCCGGGTAGGTTATTCTTTATGCGGTGGCGGCTGGAGGTTTGAGTGGTTGGGCTTACATACTGTAGTTTCTCATTGATTAAATCAACATAGTTACCTTCTTTTAGGTCTGGGAGCTGCAGCTGGCTTTGCATCAGCCACTCATACAAAAACCAGATTCTTCGACTATATTGGCTTTGCGGTGCTGCCGCGATCCAGCTTTCTATAGTGGGGGCGGTGAGTTTTTCAAATAGCTTTTTAAAGAATAAGAGATTAACACCCTCCCATTTTAGTGCAAGTACTATATGTGCATAAAGATCTTCTTTAGGCTTGTGCCTGGGGGTTAGTACGATCCATTCGGCTGTTGTATATTGCTTGTGCTTTTCACTAATCAATATAAGTTGTCGTGGCATGGGAACAGCCAATTCCAGGGCGCTAATAATGGCGCCGTAACCTGCCAGGCTTCCGGCTTCAGGTGCCGTTCTTCCATGAAAAACACTTATTTCCTGTGAAAAACACTTATTATTTGCCATTTCCTGTGAAAAATATTTATTGCTGATGCCTTTGCATGAAAAACGCCCTACTAATATACATGAAAAACACTTATGGATTGTGAAAAACACTTATAAGTAAGGAGTTTTTATGAAAAACGCTTATTTGGTTTAGTCGAGGAGAACAAGGTTAGTCTAAGACACTTTTTATTAGGAGAGCAAAAGATGACCTAACAATCATAAATGGCCTAAAGAAAAAAGGCTACTATGGTGTCACGCAGAACTATGAAAAACCACTTTCAAAGGACTGCTTGTTCTGTTGCCAACCATCTCTTTTTCCTGCCGCAGAAGTAGCATGTACAAAATTATTGTCGGCGCCTGAAGGGGTAATGAAATGGGACCAATACAGATAATATTGGACCTGTGGACAGGGAAAGAGTGCATTTCAAGGCCTGCTGAGGCAGACCTGCGAAAAACAGTACGTATTCCTGTCCGGAAGCGATTGTATTCCCTGTTCAACTAGGAAAATTCTTCAGGAATGTTGTTTGAAAGTGCTGTTCAGGAAAATGGGACTACCAACAATTACCTGAAGGAGATTATGCAGATAGCGGGCATCAATAAACATATCACCTTTCACTGTGCCCGGCATACTTTTGCCATTACTTCCTTAATTCTGGGACTGAAACTGGAAGTGGTCAGTGATATTTTAGGGCACTCGGAAATAAGTACCACCCAACGGTACGCCAGAATTGTTGACCGACTCAGGGAAAAGAAAATGGACAAGTGGGATCAGCTTGTGAAGGAGGAGCTGGGAGATAATATGAAAATTAGTTGTCCTGATTGTGATGATGTTGTTCTTGAGTATAAGTTAAGAACATTTCTTTAGCAAACATTAAAATGCATTTAGTTTTAATGTTTGCTCTTATTGTGGCCTTAAAGCAAAAGGGGAATCTGTAGTAAACATTAAAACGCATCCTGAACTAGAAGTAGGGGCCCTAAATCAGGGGAATATTATAGTACCAACGTCAATACCATGAAACCTATTATGGCTGATAAATTCAGCGCATTCTTTCCGAAAAAAGTACCTAAATTCTATTATATCTTCTAAGAGGAGGATCTTAAACTTATTAATTTAATTAGTTTTGTTATCTTATCCAGGATTATCATTTAAGAATTAACCACAGAGCTCTTTCGAGTTTTAGGTAAAAACGGTACTTAAATCATTGTACTTTTGCACGATGAGTAACTATATAAGATTCGCTGTACTTCTCTTTGTCATTGTGCTATCCTGTGCTGGCATTAGTAAAGACAATTACAGTGCGTTACTCAATGCAGCATTTCAAGGCATAGATGAAGAAAATTCTTCGTCGTATTTTTCAGAAAGAAAGCTAAATAATATTTTTTGCCTACACCGGCAAAGTGAGCATGTTGTAAGCTCGATAAATCACCTCCCAACACCTAATTCAAAAAATCATCCGAACGATTTTTCGGGTGGTTCACTTTCTTTTGAGTTGAGAATACGAAATATTGCTTCGCAATATCTTTCAAACTCAAGGGAAATATATCCAGGCTTAACAATTGGTGATATTATTTTCCCCTTCCATTATTTCTGGTAATTCCACTCTTTGTTTTTGAGGTTCATTTGAGCGTAGCTCAATCGCACTAATGGTTTTGTCATCATTCTGCAGACAGGCTTGTATGCCTGCTTCTGGGGTATGGTGCGTTTTACAATTTAAAATAAACAAAGATGGATTTAGGATCAGTAATAATAGCACTTGTTCTTTTGGCATTATGTATTGTGCCATTTATTTATTATTCAGGGGTACAAAAGAAGAAGAAAAAGAATTTTTCAAAGGAGCTTATAAATTTAGCTGAACAACAAAATGTGAAATTTTCACAATATGAGGTATGGAGCCACTATTATGGAATTGGCATTGATACCAGTACAAACAGACTCTTTTACTTTAAAAAACGAGAAGATAAAGAACAAAAAGCTTTTATAGATTTATCGGAAGTGGAAAAGTGTAGGGTGAATAATGTTAATAGAATGGTAAATGATAACAAGATAATTGATCGTCTTGAGTTGGTATTTAAGTTTCGTGATTCAAAAATGCCTGAAAAGGCTTTAGAGTTTTATAATAAAGAGGAGAGTATGTCTTTGCATGAGGAACTTCAGCTTAGTGAAAAATGGGCAAACATAATCAACTCAAATTTAAAACCAGCAGTAAGTAAGCCTTAAATTTAGTTTACCATTTTGAAAGGAATAAAGCCTTATGGATTAAAATTCGTAAGGCTTTATTTTTTTCAGTCCGGTATCATACTTTTTCCATATCCGTTTTTAGCAGCACGGCCCTAAATTTCCGCATGAGGATAGTTTGCTGTATAATCTACTACTGTGCTTTAGAAATACAGGGTCGAAAGAGGTGTATTTATGACTTTTACTTCACTTTTAAGTCAAATGAGATACTTAAAAGGATGAACAGGGAAGGCAGGTAGTGGTTAATAATAAGTTGTTACTAACTGGTAGTACGGAGAATTTTTTTGTCTTATGGAGATTTTAACGAACCACGCATTTTATGAATTCGCAGCTATATTACTCATTTCAGCAATAGCTGGGGCTGTTGGAAGGCTCCTGAAGCAACCCTTAATTGTTACCTTTATTGCGGTGGGTATTCTGGTTGGCCCGGCTGGTTTCGATCTTTTAGCCTCAAAAGAAAAAATAGAACTGTTAGCAGAGATTGGTATTGCTGTACTTTTATTTGTGGTTGGCTTAAAGCTTGATTTGAATTTGATTAAAACTACCGGACCTGTAGCACTGATTACGGGTTTAGGGCAGGTTTTCTTTACTTCAGGCTTTGGATTTTTAATAGCTCTGGCATTGGGTTTCTCTACCACACATGCCATTTATATAGCGGTTGCTCTTACTTTTTCCAGTACAATTATCATCGTAAAAATGCTTTCTGATAAAAAGGAGGTTGATAAATTGCATGGACAGATAGCGATGGGGTTTTTAATTGTGCAGGATATTGTGGTGATCATTACCATGATCATTCTGTCAGCTTTTGGAGCCGGAGGTGAAGAAGCAAACATTTGGAATGAATTGCTGATGGTATTCCTGAAAGGAATAGCTTTTATTGCCGCCATAGGATTACTGATGCGCTATGTAATACCAGGAGCCGTAAAAAAGCTGGCTAAAAACCAGGAGTTACTGGTTTTGTCCTCCATAGCATGGGCAGTAAGCCTAGCTGCAATAGGTGGCTATTTAGGATTCAGTAAAGAGGTAGGGGCCTTTCTGGGTGGGATTTCTCTGGCCTCTACTCAGTTTCGGGAAGTTATTTCAGCTCATTTAGGTAGTATCCGGGATTTTCTTCTGCTATTCTTCTTTATTGATTTAGGTTCAGAGGCAGATCTTTCTGCTATTGGAGAGCAAATCGTGCCCGGCTTATTATTTTCTGCGTTTGTTTTAGTTGGGAATCCCATTATTGTGATGATCATAATGGGAGTGATGGGATACAGGAAAAGAACTGGTTTTCTGGCTGGCCTTACTGTAGCCCAGATTAGTGAATTTTCCCTTATCCTTGCTGCGCTGGGTCTTGAAAACGGACATATTGATGAGGAGACTGTAGGTTTGATTACATTGGTAGGTTTAATTACTATCAGTTTATCCACCTACATGATTCTATATTCCGGACCTATTTTTAAGAAAATAGCTCCTCTGCTCACGATCTTCGAAAAGAAACACCCCACAAAAGGAGAACTGGAAAAAGACGAATCGGTATTAGATTATATTGTGGTGGGGATAGGGAGATTTGGAAATAATCTTGCTAAAAACCTAATAGAAAAAGGGTACAACATCATGATTGTTGATTTTGACCCGGCCATTGTTAGTAGGTGGCAGGAAAAAGGAGTAAATGCGGAGTATGGGGATGCTGATGATCCGGAACTTCCTAACCTTTTACCCATAAAAAACACTAAACACATTATCAGTACAGCTCCTAATCTTGATACAAATATCAGGTTATTAAGATTCCTGAATCAGAATGATTTTGAAGGTAAGGTTACTGTAATTGCTCATACCGATGAAGAGGAAGACAAGCTAAGAAAAAATGGAGCACATCACGTCTTGAGACCTTACATGGATGCGGCCAAAGTAGAAGTGGAGAATCTGTTTTCAGAATAAAAAGGGATTCTCATTACCGGAATTCAATTTTCATATGGATTGTTCACGGCGCTGCTGATCTGATCCTGCCATGATAAAGAAAGGATAGACTCCCCTTAGAACTATAATTTTCTTACTTTTGTAGTTGCTCTTCCGGAGTAAATCTTTTTTACTGCATGTGCAGATAGTGCTCTTCAAAAAAATAGTATGGTCAATCAACTGGTAGAACTAGGAATTCCGGCACGTACGGCAGTTTACATCAATATGCTGCTTCTGTGCTTCTTACTTATTGCAGCGGTGCTTTTAGCCGACTGGATATCAAAAAAAATATTAAGAGGAGTCCTACAAAAGTTTACAGCAAGAACCAGCACCCATTTTGATGATTACCTGCTAAGAAATAAGGTTTTAGCCTACCTTGCCCGTATTATTCCACTCATTATTGTAGTACAGGCAATTCCCTATGTTTTTGCTGATTTTGAAGACTGGATTGAACCGCTTACCAGGCTTACGGATATTTACATCGTTATTTTAGCAGTAGGTCTGTTACGGTCTTGCTTACGTACCTGCAGAGATTACCTTAAAACAAAGGAAGCCTTTAAGGATAAACCTATTGACAGCTTTTTACAGGTAATTTCAATTGCTCTTTACTTTGTGGGGGGGCTGCTGATATTTTCCCTGCTTACGGGCAAACCATTGTTGGCCTTCATTACGGCTATGGGAGCTGCATCAGCTATCCTGTTACTGGTTTTCAAAGATACGATACTCGGCTTTGTGGCCAGTATTCAGGTATCTTCCAACGATATGGTGCGTATTGGCGACTGGATATCTATGGAGAAATACGGGGCCGATGGCGATGTAACTGAAATTAATCTTACCACCGTTAAGGTGCAAAACTGGGACAAGACCATCACGACAATCCCGACCTATTATCTTATTTCCGACTCTTTTAAGAACTGGAGGGGAATGCAGCGATCAGGCGGCCGGCGAATTAAAAGGGCTGTCTACATAAAGATATCCAGCATTCGGTACCTATCTGCCGATGATGTAGAGCGGTTCAGCAAAATTCAGCTGATAAGCGATTACCTGGAAGAGCGACAGAATGAAATAAATAAGTACAATCAGGAAAATGAGATTGATAAGAGCCTGATCATCAATGGTCGTAGCCTTACGAATGTAGGAGTTTTCCGAAAATACATAGACGCGTATCTTGTCCAGCACCCCGGTACTCACAAGGGCATGTCCATGATGGTACGACAGCTGGCGCCTACAGCTACCGGAATGCCTATAGAATTATATGTGTTTAGCAATGATATTGCCTGGGTAAATTATGAAGGAATTATGGCTGATATTTTCGACCACCTCTTTGCCGCTGTAAGATATTTTGATTTGGAAATATTTGAAATGCCTGCCGCAGATGATGTGCGTAGCCTTCAGTTTACGCAGCCTGCAACATCTGGTAAAACGCTAAATCAATATTCCAAAGTAGAAACCTCACCAAACTAAAAGGATGCCCTTCGCATGAACCTTTGTACTGATCAGGGTTTAATAGAACAGGCTGTAAAAAGCAATAAGAGCGAAAGAGGTAATGGAGGATAAGCGAGAACAAATCCTTCAAAAGGAGGTTATTTTCTCTTTAGAGAGAAACATTCTCAATACAGGAAAAACCTGCTAGATTGCCTCTCAAACAACAAAAAAAGAGTATGGATTCGGAAATTTTAAGGTATTACCTGCCGCTGTTACTGATCCTTTATTCGGGGGCCATATTTGTCTGGCACCTTTTACGGCAAACCAAACCCCATTCATTTAAGGAAGAGGAAATTAGGCTCACGCTTGTTAAGAAGTGGAATAACCTGGAAATCGTAAATAATTTTTTTCAGTTATTATTATTCGTCGCCACTATTATAGTTTTAGTATTTATTTTTTCCCCGGAACTGTATTCTATTTTCCTGCCCATTTATTCGCTGGAGATACCTGTTGTAAATACCCTGGGTGTGTTGATTTTAATTCTCTGCTTTGTCTGGGTAGTTTTCTGGCAATTTAAATGGAATAGAGAAACTAAAAACCAGAAGATGAAGGTGGATACAAAGAGAGTGTCCTTAAAAAATGTGTATATCAGAATATACCTAAAAAAGGTTTATTCCTTTGAAAGGAAGATCCACTTTGGAATACTGTGCATGTTGTGTGGTATATTCATTTCCATTTCCAGTATTTATTCCCTGTTTGTTTGCCTTTCTGCAATTCTTGTCTATTCATATTTCCTTCTGGTAAAACCCCGAATTCAAAAATTATAAAGAAAATTGTGTAATTATTATCCTGTGGTTGCATAATCATACCTTCTCCCTATAAGTCACAAGGATCGTTTAGGGCTAAGAGATTCTTTTCTATTTCCTTGCTGGTCTATTACATACAAAGTTCTGGTAGGGTAGGCAATTTCGATATCCATTTTCTCAAATTCTTCAAAGATTCGCAAGTTAATGGATTGCTGAATATCCATGTACTTACTATAATCAGCATCTAATACATGGTATACAACCTCAAAATCGAGGCTAAAATCACCATAAGAGGCAAAGTGGGCCCGGTCAAACTTTACAGGATCCTGCTCCTGTACAATCGCTTTTAAAATAAGAGGGATCTTTTTAAGGTCTTCATGCGCGGTCTCATATGCTACCCTTATTTTAAAAACAACCCTCCGTTGCTGCATCTTCTTGTAATTGTGGATGCGGGAATTGGTAAGGTCGCTGTTGGCAAACACGAGCTGCTCTCCAGATAGGGTTTTGATTCGGGTTGTTTTGATACCTATTTTCTCAATCACCCCATTTTTATCGTCGATTACTACAAAGTCGCCAATCTCAAAGGGCCTGTCAAGAAAAATAACCAGGTAGTTAAACAGGTCACTCAGGATATTCTGGGCAGCCAGGGCAATGGCTATACCGCCGATTCCAAGGCCTGCAACCACAGCAGTAACATCATAGCCCAGGTTGTTGAACAGGAAGAGAATACCTGTTCCCCAAATGATAACATTGATGATGAGCATGATGCCCCCCAGCTGCCGGACTTTTTCCTCTCCATGACTTTGGCGTTTTACATAGCCCTGTAAGAGCAAAAGAATGGTATTAGAGATGAGCCGGATTACCAGAAAGGTAAGAACCACTGTAGCAGCGATCCAGATAATATTTTCACCTCTTTCGGTAAAGGTTAGATAGTTTAGACCAATAATTACTACGATAACATGGAGGACAGGTAAGCCAAAACGATCAATGCTTGTAACAATAAAATCATCAATTTTAGTGGAGGATCTTTGTGTCCATCTCCTGATTCCTGCGAAAATAGTGCGCTTAAATATTTTTATGAGTAATATTCCAAGAATGATAATGCCCAAGGCGATAAGATAATCCTGAACAGTATTCCCCCAGTAAGCTTTGTCTAATATCTCGTTCATTTTTGTTTATTCTTTTCCTGAAGAGCTGGCCAATTATACTCTTTATACTCTTTTTTTGCAGGCTTCAATCTTCTTAACTCTCCACTTCCTGCCTTGTTTGTGAAATGGTTGATTTGGCTATATCACCTCCTGAACCTAATAAAGATTTTATAGTTCCTAGCATAGGAAAAGGCTGCATCCCAACCCCTTTGTTATTTTTCAGAGGATGTCATAATAGCAGTCTGTTTATAGCTGAAGATATTTCTTTAATTATGCCCTTCAACAACATTTACAGAAACAGGAAAATACGGTTTAAGAGCCGAAATGCGAAAGCTGACTCACCTTTTTTAGAGCTAAAGCCAGCATGATGAAAAAAAAGCCATCCGTAAGAAAGCGTAGAGGTGTAGGAGGAAGGGCGGTAAAGGGGGCTCAAGACCAGTTAAAAAGATTCCGGCAAGGCTCCATTCTGGCGGTTGCCCTAACAGGTTTTCTGTTAATACTTTTAACTCCCGGAGAAGCAGGCTATTCCCAGACGAACCCTTCTGAAGAAGATACAACAATAGAAAATTTCAGCCAACAAGAAAGTCTACCTGATTCAGTATCTATCATCGAAAAGGTAGCGGTTGATGAGTTAGTGGTTCCGGAAGATACCGCTGCCGAGGTACAACAGCCAGGGGATATCAGCGAAGCTGCCAAGGATGAGGCTGTAGGCACCCTGAAAAGACTTTGGGAAGGATTTTATGCTAATTTGCCCAAAATACTGGTGGCTATCCTTTCTCTGATCCTGGCATGGTTGCTTGTGAGGCTCCTGAGCCTGGTTTTACGGAAAACCATCGGTCACTGGAAAAGTTCAGGCGCTGTTATCACGCTGGTCGTTATTTCTGTATGGTTGTTCGCGATTGGGATAGCTATAAGTGTAGTGGCGGGCGACATTAGAGCCTTGGTGGGGTCGCTGGGGCTTGTAGGTCTTGCCCTTTCCTGGTCCCTGCAAACCCCTATTGAAAGCTTTACAGGTTGGCTGTTAAATTCCTTCAGAGGCTATTATAAGGTAGGTGACCGCATTCAGGTAGGCGATGTTTTTGGAGATGTGTATAAAATTGATTTTCTCACTACCACTGTCTGGGAAGCAGGAGGCCCGGACCGTCCGGGCTTTGTGCACTCTGAACAACCTACAGGAAGGCTTGTAACCTTTCCTAATAATGAAATTCTGACAGGCACCGTAGTAAACCTGACAGGCGATTTTCCTTATGTTTGGGATGAGCTGGCCATTGCAGTAGCCAATGAATCGGACATCAAAGAAGCCATGAGGACGCTAGAAAAGATAGCCGATGATTTGTTAGGGGGTTATATGGTTGAGCCGGTCCAAAAATACCAGCACATCCTCCGGAAAGCAAAATTAAACATTGAGGTAACAGAAAAACCTCAAATCTTTATTTCTATAGGAGAGTCCTGGACCGATATTATTATCAGGTACCTGGTTGGTGCTCGCGAACGAAGAAAGTGGAAGACTGAATTATCGATACGGATCCTGAACGAAATCAATAAGGAAGAATATGCTGACAAGATTAAATCAGTATACCCCCGGAAACAGCTTCAATTTATAACCCCTGATGGTAAGCCAGCTGATGTAAAGATACCGGGAGAGGGGAAATATAAAGGTGAAGAAGGAAAGGAGTAGAACAGGAGAGTTGCTGTGGCCTAAGCAAAAGAATTACATGAAATTTTAAAGGCTCCTTTTCTCTTTTCTTCGCATATGGACAGAACCGCCAGAATGGATATATTTTTTAAGAGCCCCTGGTACCTGAATAACCTGATTGCCCCCGTACAGGTTGGATCAATAAAGTCCACATGATTCCTGCATTTACTGTAATTCTAATAATCAGCATTTCATTTCTAATTACTAAAGTGGCTACTATAGCCCTAATGCACACAGGTCTATCCAGGCAGTCAGCAAAATTCCAGGCCCGCTCTGCTTTTACGGGTGTTGGGTATGCTACTAAAGAGTCAGAGAATATTGTTAACCACCCGCTCAGAAGAAGAATCATAATGCTCCTGATGTTGCTAGGAAATGCAGGGATTGTGTCAGTAGTTGCTACCCTTATGTTAACCATGGTAGATTCACATGAAGATCCTTTCAACCTCCCCCTTTCAGCCCGTGTAGGACTACTAGTGGCCGGGATTATCCTGGTAACTATTATTTTTAACAGTAAAATAGTAAACCGCTGGTTGTCCAGGGTGATTAATTTTGCCCTTCAGAAATACACCAGTCTCAATGTAAAGGATTATTCAGGCTTGCTGCATCTAGCCGGAGAGTATGAAATTTCAGAAATATTTATAGAAAAGGATGATTGGCTGGCAGAAAAAAAGCTGGCAGAGCTTGCCTTACCAAGAGAAGGCCTTTTCATTCTGGGAATCAACAGAAAAAACGGTTCCTATCTGGGTATACCAAGACACGACACTCAAATTTGCCCCGGCGACACATTAATCATTTACGGCAGAGCCTCGGCTATCATTAGCCTGAGTGAACGCAAGAAAGGAAGTAAGGGTGATTTCGAAAGGTGGCTGTCGGAAAAGGAAAATAAAAAGATTAGTAAAGAAGAAGCCCTGCAGGATCAGGGTATTATTAAGCCGGCAAATGAAAGGAATGGCCCAAGGCCTGATTGATTTTTAGTCCTTTATACTCTTGTCGATAAGTATAAGTGGAAATATTTTTTTAGTTTTATCAATTAATAGAGGCTTAAAAGAGATTAATAGAGGAGCAATAAAGCTCCATAGGAATTTTATGGAATTTACCACGGAGAATATTTTACTTATTGGCTCAATATTACTTTTCATCAGTATTGTAGCCGGTAAAACAACCTACAAACTTGGCGTTCCTACGCTAATTCTCTTTTTGCTCATTGGCATAATGGCTGGTTCGGAAGGGTTTGTAGGCATTCATTTTGATGATCCGCAGAATGCGCAGTTTATTGGTGTGGTGGCCCTTAATTTTATTCTCTTCGCTGGTGGCCTCGATACTCGGTGGGCAAGTGTAAAGCCTGTATTGTGGAAAGGAGTAAGCCTTTCTACGCTTGGTGTACTGATTACAGCCGTGGCCATTGGAGGTTTTGTGAGCTGGTTAACAGATCTTACTTTATTGGAAGGTTTATTATTGGGCTCTATTGTTTCCTCAACAGATGCTGCTGCGGTATTTTCAATTTTAAGATCTAAAAGCACAGGAATAAAAAATGAATTGCGCTCTACCCTGGAGCTGGAAAGCGGAAGTAATGACCCGATGGCATTCTTCCTCACAGTTTCAATGGTTACGCTGGTTCTAAATCCTGAAAAGGATGTCTTATCTTTAATCCCCTTCTTCTTTCAGCAAATGGTATTAGGAGGAGCGATAGGCTATGGACTTGGAAAAGCATCTTTACGGATCATCAATAAGATAAACCTGGATTTTGAGGGGCTATATTCTGTCTTATTGCTTGCACTTCTTTTCTTTACGTATTCAGTTACTGATGCTTTAGGAGGAAATGGCTTTCTGGCAATTTATATCGTAGGCATTATTTTGGGTAATAACAGCTTTATCCATAAGCGAAGTGTTATTCGCTTTTTTGATGGATTAGCATGGCTCATGCAAATAGTGGTATTCCTTACCCTCGGCTTGCTGGTATACCCTTCTCATATTTTGCCGGTTGCAGGAATTGGCTTACTCATAGCTCTTTTCCAGATATTCCTGGCAAGACCTATAGGTGTATTTTTAAGTTTGGCATTTTTCCGGATGCCTCTTAAAGAGCGCTTCTTTATTTCCTGGGTAGGTCTTCGTGGAGCCGTACCAATTGTATTTGCGACCTATCCCCTGATTGCAGGTGTCGAAAGCGCAGAAATGATCTTTAATATTGTCTTTTTTATTGCAGTTACCTCCGTGATGTTACAGGGCACCACCCTTACAAAAGTAGCTGAATGGCTAAAAGTAACAGAAACAGAAAAAACTAAGAGAAGAATTCCTCTTGAACTTGAGCTTTCAGATGATGTAAAAACAGAGCTTGTGGAGATAGAATTACCTGCTAAAAGCCCTGCCGCCGGAAAGCCAGTTGTTGACCTGAACTTCCCCCGTCCTGCTCTTATTGTGATGATAAAAAGAAATAAAAAATTTATTACGCCCAATGGAGCGACTGTGCTGGAACCTTATGATAAATTAATGGTGCTGGCAGATTCGGATGATACTTTTGATGAAGTATCGAACATTCTTGGTGTAGAATAGAAGAGAATAAGATGACATCAGAAGACTTAAGACTGTGGCTGCCGGTAATAATTGCTGTTTACCTTATAATCATTCTCCTTTGGGGAATCTATCGTAAAGCAAGACCTATGATGGTAAAAGGAGAAGTTGATAAAGCTTTTCTGAAGAAGTGGTACTGGATTCTGATAGTTAATAAAGCTTTCAGGATATTACTGATGATCACCACTTTTATTATTCTTAATTTCACTTATTTCCCTGATTTTTATGGAAAACTTTATCCTATCCACTCTCTTGACCGGCTGGATATAAATATGTTGGGTTTTGCGATTTTACTCATGTCCTTATCCTGGATGGTGATAACACAACTTCACTTAAGCCGAAAAATAGAGCGGTGCAAGAAACAAAATTTGGATTCGATTCCAACCATAAAAGAAGTATTTAGGTTTGAAGAGAATTTTCTACTAAGCATATTAATTATGATTAGTGGAGTATTTGTTTCCATTTCCAGTCTGTTTGCGCTTACTATTACTTTATTGGGTATAATTATTTATCTTTTCTACTATATTAGTACCTATTACAAGGTAGGGTAAAACCAATATTTCAGGGGGTAAAATATAATTTATGAAACGCATTCTTTCTTTACTCCTGTTACTTAGTTGGATAAGCTCTTGTAATGACAGTACCAGTCCAAGAACATTTGTCGAAATGGGAGATAGCCCTTCAGCTGTTGCAATAGCTTTTAGAACCAGTTTAGTTCAGGGAAAATTGGGCGAAGCTAAAAAGCTCGGAACAGCATCAACAAAGCGGGTACTCGATCATCTGGTAATATCCGGACCTCTACTTCCTGATTATAATGTTTCCTTTATTAGAGACTCTATTGCTCAGGGGCGAGCTTTTGTTGTGCTGAAAGAAGTTGGCGGTGATACTCTTCCTAAAATTCAACTCATAAAACAAGATGGGCAATGGAAGGTAGATTTACTGGCAACTTATAAAAAGAAAGTTCTGAAAAAGGAAAATTAATATGAAATAGGGCATCTTGTTGTACTTTAACTGATTGAATTTAAGCTGTTTATATTGATTTTGGTTAAAATAAAACCCCGAAATAAGTCTCAAATATCTTTACGAGCTCTTTCCTTATCCCTGTCCCTTACTGCCTCATCTCGTTCTTTAATAGCGTTATCCCTTTCTTGCTGGGCTTTTTCCAACTCCTCTAAAGCTTTTACTTTTGACACTTCAGCTTTTGTAACTCGTATTGCGAATTCAGCGGGGACTATTTCCATACCATGCCTTCTGCCATAAGTTTGGGTAAATTCGGCACCAAAAAATAATATAAGGCTTGTATAGGACACCCAAAGCAAAATCAAAATGATTGAACCAGCTGCGCCATACGCAGAGCCGGGGTCACTATACCCAAAATATAAGCTAATGAGTGTTTTACCGATCACAAAAAGCAGAGATGTTACAAAAGCACCAACCCATACATCCCTCCACCTCACCTTTGCATCAGGCAAAACCACAAACATCAATGCAAATAGTATAGTAATAATTATCAAAGAGACCGCGATATGAACCAACTTGAAAAACATAGGCCCCAATTCAGGAAACATCGCATTCAAATAATCGCTAAAATAGGAGATCAAAGAAGATATGACCAATGACATTAACATTAAAAAACCTATAACGAGAACCATTCCAAAAGAAAATACACGATCCTTAATTAATTTTAACCAGGCTTTGTTGGGTCTTACCTCTACCTCCCACATGGTATTTAAGCTTTGCTTTAAATGGTAAAAAACCCCGGTTGCACCAAATACAAGGGAAGCAATACCAACAATTGTAGCAAAGGTGAATCCTTCGGTATTATTCGCCTGATCAACTATGGTCTGCATCTGATTGGCAGCACCTGAACCCATTTGTTGGGAAATAGTGGTGTTTAATTCTTCATTTACCAATTTATCTCCAAAAAAATAACCTACCACTTTTATGGTCACCATCAATAACCCCGGGAGTGAAAAAATTGCATAGTAGGCAATAACAGCGCTCATTCTCCATGGATCATGTTCATCCCAATTATGGTAGGTTTCCTTTAACAAAGAAAAAGCCTCTTTAAAAAAGTATGGTATGGACATAACAGATATTCATTATAATATAATTTCTACAAGCCAAAAGTGATATTCCATAAACAGATAGCTACTTATAATGTTAATGATATATAAATTAAATACAATTTTTTTAAAGCTAATTTGAAAATTATGGCCAAATCAGAAAAAACAACCGATCATAACGCTATTAAGTCTTGGGTAAATGAGCATGACGGCGTTCCCATGAAAGTAAAAGATACCGATAAGGGCAATAGCGCTCTCCTGAGAATTGGCTTTCCGGATAATAAAAACAGCGATTCCGAAAATCTGGAAGAAATCTCCTGGGATAAATTTTTTAAAGTCTTTGATGATAACAAACTGGCTCTACTGTATCAGCCAGAGGATAACGACAAATTGTTTACCAAGTTGGTCAACAGAGATAGTTAAAAAAGAAAGCCCACCTCTACAACAGGCGGCCCAAAAACAAACTTAAACAATAAAAAATATAGCTATATGGATAATTATGTCCTTTCTGATTCAAAATCAGAGTTTCTTCAAAAATATACACATTTTTATCCACAAATTGAATTATTCGAAGTGTACAAGTTTTAAGATATTAAAAATCACATACAAAAAATGCTGAACCAAAATCTGGATCAGCACTTTTTGAGATTTTAAAATAATTTACCTAGACACCCTGAAATAGCAGCGAATATTATAAGAAACTCACATACCATCTTCCTGTAAAATGGGTTAAGCTTACGCCTGCATTTTCTGTTCCTACACTATCAGGTTTATAAGGATCATCCTGTTCAGTACTTTCTTTCTTATAATCATAGTTTATCATCATTTCTTTTACAGAATTGGCTAAACTATTAAAATTTTTGTCACTTGCCGGATTGATATTATGTTCAATGTCTAATGAAATGAGGCATAGCTCTAAAAGGTTGTTGGGGTAAAAATTGGCATCAAGGTAACGCTGAACCTTATTTTTTTGATCTTCCGAAAACTTTCTTTCAGGGAATAGAAACCATACCATGAAAATTCTGCTGGCTATTTCACCTTCAGAAAATATAGGATCAAGCCTTTTTGCATTATAATATCGGTCCATTGCCCTTTTTACATTTCTTCTGATTGATCTTTGAATTTCTCCTTGGTTTTTAAACCAGTTTCTAACTTTAAAAATATTCATTTGAGTAGAGGTGGGTTTGAGTAGCAAAACTGCTTAAAACATTTAAATGAGCTTGAATTGAGGGTTGAATGAATAAGATTGCTGAGCCTTCATCCTGTTCCTAATAGGAAGTTCAACAAATTCAATTATTTACTCTCCACACCTGAAACAACATAGTTTCTTTTTACCTTTTTAAGGTCATGGTAGAGTTCCTTTAATAATTTTCCGGGCCAAAAAATGCTTTTTTTCTGAACTACCTTTGTAATTTCACTTTCTACAATTACCATTTGAGGTACTTGCTTTATCTGCCCGGCATTCATTTCAATTAGCTTCACCTTTGCTTCAGTTAATTTAATTTTAGTATAGAAGGTATTTTCCTTATCTAAAATTTTAAAAGTAACCGTATCTGATCTTTTTGGCAAATCAACTTCAATTATCTGCCTGGATTCTTCTTTATAATCATAGTAGAAAGAAGGGAGAAACAGAATAATGCTTCCAAGGAAGAAGTAAGGGATTAATTCATAGTAATTAGCAACCAGTGGAGGCAGGCTGAAAAATAAACTCACTCCAAGATAAAAGATTGACTTTATTAAAAGCCGTGTTACCAAACTCTTCCTTTTCTGGTCCTTTTCTGTTAATCTATACATTATACCTCTGTCATCTTCTATTCTTTTCATAGCTTTCAGTCTTTAAGGTAGAAACAAAAAATCATAGGAGTTGTAATTGTATTCTCCTTTTTATGAAAAATCCTTATCAACGGGTGTGCCTCTCCTAAATTAGGATCTTAGCTTATATCAATACTAAGTTCTTCTTGAAATCATATTATCATCATTTGCAAATTAACTTTTTGTTAAAGGTATGAGTCTTATTATTTAAACAAGGACTAATTGCTATAAAATGAAACTTAAACGCTCATTAGCCTTATAATATAATGAATTATAGAAATTCGAAGCTAATCTTCTTATTGATCATTTAAAAATATTAAAGTGGAAGAACTTCTTTATTTAGTAGGAGGCATTGCAATACTCATTTTCACCTTATACGATTTCTTTTTTACTACCATATCTGGTAGCGGAGCAGCTTATTTGAGTAAGACCTGTGCAAAACTTACACATAAACTGGTCCTGGTACTTGAGAAAGGGATTTGCAGGCGGATGTTAAATATTTCCGGAATGGCGGTTAATCTCTCTGTACTGGCTTCATGGATATTTTTTATTTGGTTAGGTCTTTTTCTTGTATATTCCTTTAATCCCGAAGGGATTGTAGACAGCAGTGGTAGAGAAGCAACTGTGGTAGAGCGAATCTATTTTACAGGCTATGTGCTTTCCACGCTTGGAATAGGGAATTTTAAACCTACTACCCCTTTTTTTGAGATACTTACCAGCCTGTTTTCCTTTTACGGCTTTGTTTTCTTTTCTACTTCCATGACCTATTTACTCTCTGTTTCCTCCGCAGTGGCACATAAATGGTCCTTAGCTTCTTCTATTAATAGTCTGGGTAGTAATCCGTCAGAAATAGTGAATAAATTCCTGAAAATGGATTCTTCTTTTAGTTACCAGCAAATTTCAAATCTACAACAGATGATAGGCCAATACTCTATTAATTATAAAACTTATCCCGTATTCCACTATTTTCATAATGCTGATGGTGAAATTTCTATTGGTACAAGTATAGCCCGGCTGGATGAAGCAGTAAGCATAATGCTGAACAATAGAAAGTTTGACCCTATTCGGGAGGAGCTACAAATGCTGCGAGAATCTCTTGACCAGCTCTTTAAAAACCTAAAGAAAAGATTTAGGAATAAGGCAGACGAAGAGCCGGAGATAAACTGGTATAATCTTCAGCTTCCTGAAGATCTATTAATGGAAGGCTTTTCGGAAGATCAAACCTTGCCTGAAAGAAGGAAGATTTTAACAGGTATGTTACAAAATGAGAACAGAAACTGGAAAAATGTATATCCTAACCTGGCTTAACAGCCCAAAAATAGCGGCAACAGACTTCAAAAATCAGGAAGCTTGATAACATGATTATAGTTTAATCAATAATAGAAAAAGGCCATAAGAATAATAAAATATGGATAAAATAGTTATTTTCTGGAGTGGGTGGGAACCTATAGTACGAATAGTAGTGGTGGGAACCCTTACCTACATAGGCATAATTATTCTTTTACGCGTTTCGGGAAAAAGAACGCTGGCCAGCATGAATGCCTTTGATTTCGTGATCACTATTGCGATGGGGTCGGCCTTTGGCAGGATTCTTACTGCAAAAAAGGTTTCTATTGCGGAATCACTCACTACTTTTCTGTTGCTTGTAGCGCTTCAGTATATCCTGTCTTACATAGAGGTGCGTTCATCTTCTTTTTCTAAACTCATAACTTCCTCACCTACTTTGCTCTTTTACAATGGGAGTTTTCTGAAAAAGAACATGCTCAAGGAAAGAATTCGTAAAAAAGACTTAATAGGAGCAGTAAGAAAAAAGAAGTTTAGTAGCCTAAATGAAGTGGAAGCTATTATCCTTGAGACAGATGGAAGCTTTTCAGTGATCAGAAAGTCCGGAACAGGCGCAAATTCCTCCTACCAAAATCTTCTGGATAAGAATGCTTAACCAACAGTAAAATTTTTTCCAAATAGCCGCATGAAAAAAATGACTACCTGGACATCCTCCCATTCTAAGAGAGTGTATCAGGATATTTAATAAATTCTCTAAAAGATTATTATATCAGGAATGAAACAAGAAGAAACTGAAACAACTGCGTTAGATGAACACAGAGATCAATCGAAATGGCCTCTCTACTTGTCATTAGCCCTGGTAGGAACTCTGGTGCTGATGTACTTTGTAGTTCCATCCGTACAGGAATTTTTTACCGAAGCTTGGAATGTTCTTTCCAGTGGAGATGATCAGCGGATTTCGCAGTGGGTAAATAACTTTGGTTTATGGGGCCCTGCAGTTATTGTGGCGGCCATGATAGCGCAAATGTTTTTGCTGGTTATTCCTACACCAGTTCTTATGGTGGTTACAGTAATTGCCTATGGGCCATATTTTGGAACAGGTATAATTTTGGTTGCTATATTTTGTGCATCTTCCATCGGCTATATGCTCGGGGCATACATAGGAACACCACTTGTTGAGCGTTTGCTTGGGACAAAATCAGAAAAAAAGGTTGAAGGCTTTATTGAAGACTATGGTTTTTGGGCGGTCATTGTTACCCGCCTTTCACCCTTTCTTTCGAATGATGCCATCAGCTTTGTAGGAGGTATGCTCCGGATGGGATACTGGCGATTTATGGGTGCTACCATGCTGGGTATCTTTCCTCTTACCGTTTTGATTGCCTACCTGGGGGAAAATAATGATCGTTTGAAAACCGGCCTTATTTGGGTGAGTGTGGTTAGTGTACTCGGATTCGTTATCTATATATGGTGGGATAAGAAAAAGAAGAGTCAGAAGATAAAAGTTTAACTCAATTATTTTCTTTCTGCTATAATCCATGTTCTCTTATTATTTTATCTTTTCGGGTCTACAAAAGGCTAACTCTTTTGTACGTTATCAATTTGAATTGCCTTAGCTTTGTTTTTTTGCAATCTATGATCAACGATATCATTTATACTTTTTTAATCAGTATTTCTCCGTTTGGAGAAGCCAGGGCAGGTATCCCTTATGGAATATTGAACGGCCTAAATCCTGTTGTTGCTTTTTCTGTAGGCCTGGCTGGTAATCTGCTTATTTTTCCACTATTTATGTTTTTAATTGACGCCTTTAACGCTAAGTTGTGGCGTTTCAAATTTTACAGAAAACAGAATATTAGGCTCATTCGCAGAGCAAGGAAAGGGGTCGGAGCCCAGGTACAAAAATATGGCTTCTGGGGCCTTATGATCTTTGTAATGATTCCGTTGCCAACCACAGGAGCCTATATGGGTACTATAGCTGCGTATATTTTTAAACTTAAAAGAAAAGAAGCGTTATTGGCAACCAGTATTGGGGTGGTTATTTCCTGCATGATCATGGCGGTTAGTACCCATTTTAGCATTATCGGACTGTCTTTATTTTAAAATCTTTCGAGGTACGAATCCCAGTTACCAAATGATCAGTCAGATAAATCTTTAATCCTGTTATAAGAATAATTGTGAAAAAAATCATACACACCTTCCCATTCGATAAGGAAGTCCTTTCTTATTTTAGGAAGTGTCCGGGCATGGTTTGCTGATCTCCGATATTACACATCTGTCTAGAGGGTTAGCTATGGTTAACAGAAATCAATTAGTAAATAGTCTGGACACATTAAATCCTTACTTCGTTATCAATACCCTGGAGGCGACCTTCCCGACACTAAGGCCCTGAACAACAATAGAAAACACTACCACAAAGTAAGTGATTTCCAATAAAAGGTCTTTGTATACTCCATTGTCCATGGATAACACCAGTGCAATGGATACGCCACCTCTAAGCCCGCCCCATACCAACATGGTAAGTGTGCCTCTGCTGAACTTGTTCCTGAATGGCACAATGAGTGACGGGATCCAGATAGATAATAATCTTGCCAAAAGCACGATTATAATAGCGATGGCCCCGATAGCCCACTGGTTTATTAAATCCGGAAGCAGTAATAATTCGAAGCCAATAAACAGGAAGAGGATGGCATTAAGAATTTCATCTATGAGTTCCCAAAATTTGTTCAGATAATCTTTTGTAACAGGGGACATGGTTTCTCTTTTTCCGTAATTCCCGATGATAAGTCCGGCAGCAACCATGGTAAGCGGACCGGAAATATGTATTGCATGCGCAATCAGGTAGCCTCCCATTACTACCGAAAGCGTAATCAGCACAGATACAATGTAGTCATCAATATTGTGCAGGGCCTTCGATGCGATATATCCCAGCAACAGGCCTAACAACAGCCCTCCGGCCGCTTCCTTTACGAGCAACCAGGAAATAGAAGAAAACGAAATCTCCAGGCTATCTGCCTGGGTTAATTGTAAAATTACGGCAAACAGAACAACCGCCATCCCATCGTTAAATAGGGATTCGCCAGCAATTTTTGTTTCTAAAGATTTAGGAACGTTTGCCTTCTTTAATATGCCCAGAACCGCAATGGGGTCGGTTGGAGAAATGAGTGCACCGAATAACAGGCAGTAAATAAAAGGAAGCTCAATATTAAAAAAGGGAGATACATAATATAAAAGGCCTGCCACTACAAAGGTGGAAATAATTACACTTACCGTAGAAAAAGTAAATATCGGTAAGCGATGCTCTTTAAGGTCAGCAAAATTTACATGAATAGCCCCGGCAAAAAGCAGGAAGTTGAGCATTGCGCCCATTAGTACTTCCGTAAAATCAAATTCCGATATTAGGGTAAATAATTTTCCTGTTGTATTCGGGAAAATGCTTTCGCCTGCAAATCTGATGATAATGGAGGCAATGATGGCCATTAGCATGATGCCGATTGTTGAAGGTAGCTTTATGAACCGTAAATTAATGTAGGCAAAAAAGGAAGCCAGAACAATAAGGACAGAGAATGAATAATATAATTCCATAAATTTATTTAACAGGCATAATTGACAAATATAAAGAGCTTTGGAAAGTCTTTTCAGTAAATAATCTCTAAATTTCCGTTACTTTGGTTAAAAGGGTTATATTTTACTCAATACAAATTAATGTATCTAATCCTGCTTGTTGCCTTCCCACGCGGGTCTCTCCGGTTTTTCTTTGCCCCTTTTTCTCTTAATGCCTGTAGTAATGTTTAGGATTTACAAGTCAGTCGGTTTTCTTTTAATATTCTATATTAGAACCTCAATTCTTTCCTAAACAAAAAAACATAGGATTTTTTAGTAATGCATGGAAATAGTACTTATTCTCATCCTCATTTTACTTAATGGGCTGTTTGCGCTATCAGAAATTGCGCTGGTGTCAGTTAAAAAGAGCAGAATCGACCAGAAGGCACTAAATGGAAGTAGGAATGCCAGAATTGCTGAAAATAATGGATTAGCCTAAGTTTAACCCAAATAGAAATAGAAAAAGAGGAAAGTTTTTGATGGGATTCCTTTTATCGACCGCTTTATTCTACTTCTAACGGGTCGTTTATGTAAAGGATAACTAATTATCTCCTATAAAAATGAAGAGCGTATACCGCTTTTTTACCCGATGATATTTCTTCATCTATCTCACCATCCCCATAGCAGTAGAGTTTGTGGTACAGTCGCAGGTATTAATCCATTTTATGGAAATATGCTACCCCAAATATCACCACTAATAGGGGCAGGATTAAAGAACTCGGGTTCCATAAACCTACTATCAGAAGGATGATCTGATTTATTAGAAGAATTCCTGAGTAGAGATAGAGGGCCCATCTTTTCATCGACCATAATCCCAGAAAACAACAAAAGCCAAAAATGGTCGAGATGGCCAGGTGGTAATGAAACCATTCCCCTAATTCTTTAATTTGAGGAGATCCGGAAAGAATGCCTGGGAGGCTCACAACAGCTCCAATTAACCCTAATATGCATATAATAGTAATAGGTAATGGCCTCTCCACATTTTTCGGTAATTTAAAAGTGTTCTGTGTTTTCATGATTTTTCTTTCTAAACATAGAGCCTGAAAGCTCTATTCCGCCTTGTACTTTCCTATCCTTTCTTTCGTTTTAAATTGCCCTGTTTTTCTGAGGTAAATGAAAGATTCAAATGTCCTTAGATATTGCTACAACAATTAATATAGAAAATGAATAGTATAATTCCACAAGTTTTCCAGATCTGTTAATCTGTAAGTGATGGTAAGCACAAAGTTTATGTTCCTTTAAGCTGCTATGCATGTGTTTTGCAGGGAGATCGTTCATATACAGAAATGGATTAATGCTCTCCAAGCTGAAAAAATATATAGCTATGTCAGCATCATTAGTTATATTTAAATTGCAAATGGTTTGCCCAGGAGCAAGGTGAATGAAACAATAGGAAGCACTATATTCTTATTTGTGGCGCAGGACTTCAGTCTTTAATTTTTGCTACTCTGGATAACCCTTGGAATGGACTAATATAAAATATGTGAGAGTGGAGCTCTCTGATTAATCAAAGATGTACCAGAATACAAAATATCATTTAAAGCAGGCATGAATTTTAGGAGAATAAAGAACGACCTTGCCGCAAACCTGAACCGACTACTCTATGAGAGCCGGGATAAAGCCTACACCTCCATCAGGGCCGTTACTTTCATTAGCTCTTTTGCTGCTGCTGCACTACTGTTATACAACTTCGGTTTTGAACTAACACCTCGCCAGCAGCAACAGGTCTACTATGGCATTAATATCATTTTTGCCATTTTTGTTCTCTCCTACCTGACTCGCTGGCTGTATTCCTTCAAGCGTACAGATTTCCTTCGTAGGCACCGCTTCGAAGGAATATTAATGTTCCTGTTAATTATTAATGGCTTATCCGCCTTTCTGCTGGATTTTGCGCTTATTCCAGAGCTTCTTGGGCTGGCAGGCTTCCAGCATCCGCTACCTTTTTACCATTTCATCATTGGCAGCTTTATGATTCTGCTGCTGGTATATGAATTTGGTGTTGCTAGTTCCCGCCTTGGGAACCTTAATGTACGGCCGGCGGCGGCTCTTTTGATAAGTTTTATTATTCTCATCGGGATCGGTACTGGTTTATTAATGCTTCCCGACATGAGCAGAGCACCGGGCAGTATGCCATTTTTAGAGGCCTTATTTACCGCTACCAGCGCAGTATGTGTCACCGGTCTGATTGTAGTGGATACCGCTACCTACTTTACCATTAAGGGGCAGTTGGTAATTCTAATCCTCATCCAATTGGGTGGACTGGGAATCCTCTCTTTTGCTTCTTTCTTCACTCTCTTATTCCGGCAGAGTATTGGCATTCGCCACCAGTTAATGCTGCAAAATATTCTAAATAGTGAATCCTTACTAACAGCTCGTGACTTGATTCGGCGGATTGTCTTTATGACTATACTTATTGAATTTGTTGGCTTTCTGCTGATCTTTGCTACCTGGGGCAATGAGATTGAATTCGTTTCAATAGATCAGAAAATCTACTACTCTGCCTTTCATGCAGTATCTGCCTTTTGCCAGGCAGGCTTTAGCCTGTTTTCCAATGGACTTTACCAGGGATTGGTACGTGAGGCTTACCTAATGCACTTGGTGATTGCAGGGCTAATCATCCTTGGGAGCATCGGCTTTCCCGTCATTCAGGACCTCTTCTCCATCAAGCGGCTACGGGATAGGCTGCGTCATCCATGGCGCGACTGGCAATTGGGCACTAAAATAGCCGTTTATGTAACGGCTGCCTTGCTGCTAGTGGGAACCCTAACTTTCTATCTGTTTGAAATCGATAATACCCTTGCTGATATGGCCTTTATGGAAGCACTGATCACCAGCTTCTTTCATTCAGCCACCCGTACTGCCGGTTTCAGTACGGTGGATATTGGTTCTTTGCAGTTGCCTACTTATCTTATTCTTATCTTCCTGATGTTTGTAGGAGCCTCTTCAGGCTCTATTGGAGGCGGCATCAAAACCTCTACTTTTTTTATAGTATTAGCCTCTTCTGTAGCTACCTTTCGAGGAAAAGTGAAGCTGGTAATAGGGAAACATTTCATCAGCGAATCCCTCATCTTCAGAGCTCTTTCAATTGTTGCATTTGCCGTTAGTGCAAACGTGGTAGGTATATTTTTGCTCACAATCACAGAGCCTGGTATGGATTTTAAAGACCTTGCCTTTGAGCAAGTGTCCGCTTTTGCAACCGTTGGGCTTAGTACGGGAATAACTCCACAGCTCTCATTCTGGGGCCGCATTATAATAATAATGAGCATGTTTATAGGCCGTATCGGGACCCTTACCCTTGCTCTGGCATTTATCAGCAGAGTTGATACACAAGACTACAAATATCCTAAAGCGCATATTATGGTTGGGTAGAAGTTAATCATAAAAGATTTAACTATACCAACTACTGGAATAAGCAGCAAGGGATAATTCAATTTATTCTATTATGAAGAGTTACATGCATCACAAATCCCTGAGAACTTAAAAAAGAATGTAAGAAGTTAGGAGTTCTGCCAGGGGCTTGGTAATTACAGATGGGGCAGACTCATATTTAGTCCGCAATGGCTTTATAGTGGCTCAAACAATCCACTACACTGTTCAGACAAAAGGATTACAGAATATAGATTAAATGAAATACTTTCTATTCTGGTTATTACCTTAAGGCAAGTATAAAGGTATTTGAAAAACTGCATTTATAGGTGCGCTGGGTAATTCAGCTAATAAGAGGATACTAAAGTGAAAGAAGAACGAGTTAGAAGGGGCTCCTAATTTTGACTAATGTTATTCGTGCGTAAAAGAGAACGGAGCGTTAAAATAGAGATAAAAATCTTTCACGATACGTTCTGAAATGGCTCCGGATCTTTTTCCCTTAGATGAGCACCAATAACTGACTATTGTTGAAAAGCATTTTTGATTTTTTTGATGATCATGAGTCCGAAATGTTTGTTTTCATCGCCAATCAGGTAACCATAAGGATGTAGAGATGAGACATTGTCGAAAACAACTTTGACAATCCCTAAAAAAGGAATAAATATAATTAAGCCGGCAACACCCCATAATAGTCCTCCTATAATGAGGGCCATAATAGTAAACAAGGGATTTAAATCAACTTTTGAACCTACAATGATAGGAGTGAGAAAATTATTATCCAAGAACTGCCCGCTCATAAAGATAAGGGCAACTGCAAGTGGAGTCCCGAAGGAATCATAGGTTACTAAGGCAAGAAGGAAGGGGATAAACCCACCCAGAAAGGTGCCGATGTAGGGAATGAAGTTGAGAATTCCTCCAAAAACGCCCCAAAAAATGGCATCCTCAAAGCCTACTATTTTCAGGCCAGCGGTATTATAGAATGAAAGGATAACAGTGACAATCAGCTTCCCTCCCAGGTATTGTTGAGTTACCTTACTTATATTACTGATAATACTTTTAACCCTTTGATTATTACTTTCATCTATCAGCCTGAGTAAGAAGTTTTCAAACTTATCCCGGTAGAATAGAAAAAAGAATAAATAAATAGTGGCCAGACCTATTTCTGCCAGAGTTTCTGTGGCTGTCATCAGCATATTTCTTATATAACGGCTGGTGAAATCAAGAAAAGTGGCACTTTGGTTCTTTAGGAAAGAGATTTGCCTCTCCTGAGAAACACCTGCCTTTTCTTCTATCAGTAACTGAAAATCTTCTAACTGTTGGTTCAGCTTTGCCCTGATGGAAGGAAAATCCTGAACAAGATCTTCCATCTGGTAATAAAAGAAAAAAGTGAATCCTGCTACTATTAAAATGATAATGATGATACAAATGATAATAGCAATGGATCGTGCCATGCCCCATGACTCAAGCCTGCGGTTTACCGGAAGCATCACCATGGCCATTAGTGCTGCAATGCTCACCGGTATTAAAAAGTCCCTGGCAAAGTATAATCCGCCAAAAAAAAGAAAGCCTGTGAACAGGAGTAAGGCAAACCTGTAAAGCTGCCTGTCCTCTTTTTCAAATTGATTCATCATACAGGAAGAACCTCAACCCTCCAGTGTTGTTGCCCAAGATTCAAAGGATTTAAAAGTTAGAATCCAATGGTTAGAATAAAAATTTTGTAGAGTTGCTTTCTCGGTGGGCCTTCTCAGGCTGGAGGCTGTTAAAAAAGCCCTCTTATCATTTCGGACAGTACTTCCAAGAATTTACCTATTCTTCTTAACCCTTTGCTTTTTAGCATTAATGAATTCCTTTTGGATAACTCCCCCATTCTTTGTTGGTCGATAGTATTCTTCTGTTTGATGCTTTATATGCATTTTCAACTACTTTATTTTAAATAGTCTCGCCGAACTGAAAATCCGTGAAACTACAGCTTATAGATGAAAATTTTTTGTTTACTCGTTTGGGCCAGATCATGAAAATATTTTTTAACCCCCTTACAATTGCTACTGATATTAGTATTTCACATATTGCTAAACATTTTACTATAGTTGGTAATTATTTTAGCATGATAAACTTTTATTCGTTTGAAACCGGAAAGAAATTATTTCTGCCATTTTATAATGTATCCTGTGGTTTTCCCTCTCCGGCACAGGATTACATAGAGCCTGCCTTAGATTTGAACGAGTTACTTATTAATAATCCGGATAGCACGTTTTTTGGCCGAGTGCAAGGAGTTAGCATGATCGAAGACGGGTACAATGACGGAGATGTTCTTATAATAGATAGGTCCCTTGAGCTTAAAAGTGGCCGTGCTGCATGTTGCTGCTTAGATGGAGAGTTTACAGTAAAGAAGATCCGGAAGGAAAAGAATAAATTATTTCTAATACCGGCAAACAGACAAATGAAGGTTATCGAGGTGTTGCCTGAGCAGGAGTTTCTTGTTTGGGGAGTTGTTACTTATCTGATTAAAAATGTTTTGTCATGATAGCTCTTGTCGATATTAATTCAGCCTATTGTAGCATGATTAAATGTTTTCGCCCGGATCTGGAAGGTAAGCCTGTAATTGTTTTAAGCAACAATGACGGTTGCGTTGTGGCAAGATGCCAGCTTGCCAAAGACATTGGAATTAAAATGGGCCAGCCCTTCTTTGAGTTGAAGGAATTAATTAGAAAACATAAGGTAGAATACTTCAGTAGCAACTACACCCTTTTTGCGGATATGTCCGGCCGAGTTATGCGAACCTTAGCTAAGTTTACTCCGAGTATGGAGATTTATAGTATAGATGAAGCTTTTCTGGACTTAAGCAACATGCCATTTAATTTGAGCGATTATGCCCAGGAAATCCGTCATACTTTGAGGAAAAATATAGGCATACCGGTAGGAATTGGTGTAGGCCAGACAAAGGTTCTTGCAAAGGTTGCTAATCATATTGCAAAGAAGTATCCGGAATATAAAGAAAAAGGCGTGTTTGTCCTGAGGCCTGATATGCGGGAATCGGTTTTAGCAGAATTTCCGATTGAGGAGGTTTGGGGGATCGGCCGCCAGCATACTAAAAGGCTGCTTTCAGCTGGAGTAAAAACAGCCTTAGACTTTACTAAGCTTCCGGAAAGCTGGATCAAAACGGAAATGAGTGTAGTAGAAACCAGACTGTACCGGGAATTGAAAGGGCAATCTTGTCTGCCCCTGGAGGAATTTGCAAAGACCCGGAAGAATATATGTACATCCCGTTCTTTTCCTAAAGGTGTGGAATCAAAAAGCATTCTCTGTGAAGCAGTGAGCAATTTTGCTGCAAAATGCGCTTTTAAGCTCCGGAAGGAAAAAACTTGTGCTGGTATGCTAACTGTCTTTGTTGAAACCAACAGGTTTCATACGAATTCATACTACAGCAATTCATTAGTACTCGCTCTGCCGGTGGCCAGCAATGACGCCCCAACGCTCATACACTATGCCTTGAAGGGCTTAAATCGCATTTTTCAAGATGGCTATGCTTATAAGAAAGCAGGGGTACTGGTATCTTCAATCGTTCCTGCAGGAAACCTTCAGGGCAACTTATTTGAGGGCCCGAGCGAAAAGAAATCAAAGGCCATGCAAGTAGTAGATAAGCTTAATGCTTATATGGGTAGCGAGAAAGTTAAAGTTGCTGCCCAAGGATTCAATAAAGCCTGGCAGCTCAAAGCAGAGCGAATGCCCCAATGTTATACAACCAGGTGGGATCAGTTAATGGCGATAAATTTAAACAAGTAAGTTTCTGACAGTAGAATACCCTTGCTGTTTAGATTTAAGTACATTTCTAAGCTATTTTCATGCTCGACTCAAAAAGCTGGTAGTTAAATTAAAGAAGAGTTAACTTTTAATCTTTTTGTAGCCTTATATCTTTTGTCTGCCCATGTCTAAAGTTCCTGATGTGTCTTTGCCGGGGCGTTTTTAGGCAGAGGAAGCAAGCCTGCTGGTAAAAGGGCGATGCAGCCGGTGTATCGAATAAAATGCAATGGATTTGCATACTTTAGATTGTTAATTTTATAAAAGAGGGAATCAATGAAAATACTTTACTCTATAGCACTCTTCATTTTAGCCGGTCTTTGCGAGATAGGTGGCGGTTATTTAATCTGGCTTTGGTTACGGGAAGGAAAGTCCTGGTGGTTGGGACTAAGCGGGGCTATTATTTTAGTCCTGTATGGAATAGTAGCCACCTGGCAACCTGCCAATTTTGGCAGAGTATACGCAGCCTATGGCGGTATTTTCATTATGCTGGCTATTCTTTGGGGCTGGAAAGTAGATGGCATTACGCCTGATAAGTTCGATATCATTGGCGGTGTAATTGCCCTCATTGGAATGGGCATTATCATGTATGCACCAAGAGGTTAGGAGAATAAACGATAATTGACCAGCTAAAAAATAACTCATAAAACTTTTTAATTAAAAATAAAATGGGAGGTCATCACAATCACAAACATGGAGGTGCCAAAAAAAACCTGAAGCTGGCATTTTTTATCAATCTGGGTTTTACCCTTGTTGAATTTGTAGGAGGTTTCTTTACTAATAGTGTGGCCATCATGTCTGATGCACTGCATGATTTAGGAGATAGCTTATCGCTGGGACTGGCCTGGTATATAGAAAATAAGGCGGAGAAAAAAGGGGCCACGGAAGAGTTCAGCTTTGGATTTGCCCGTTTCCGTTTACTTGGCGCTCTGGTCAATTCGGTGGTCCTTATAGGCGGTTCCATTTACATTATTTATGAAGCCATTACCCGAGTACAGAATCCGGAGGCAGTGGAATCAACCTATATGATTGGTATTGCTGTTATTGGTGTGCTTTCCAATGGCTATGCTGCCTGGCGGGTAAGTGGAGGAAAGTCACTTAATGAAAAAGTAGTAAGCTGGCACCTGCTGGAAGATGTATTGGGCTGGGTAGCAGTTCTTATCGTGGCGATTATCCTGCAATTTAAAGAGTGGTATTTTCTGGACCCGGCCCTCTCATTAGCTATTACGCTTTACATTTTGTGGGGCGTTGGCGGTAGACTGAAAGACACGCTCCACTTAATGCTGCAGGGAGTACCTGAAAATATCAACTTGCAGGAAGTAAAGAAGAAGTTACAACAGGTTCCTCATGTAAATTCTATTCATCATACGCATGTCTGGTCGCTGGATGGACAGCACCATGTGCTAACGGCCCACCTGGTACTGGAAAAAATCAGCCGCTATGAGCAAATAGATGAAGTGCGACAACAGGCTATTGAAGCCGTGGAAGAATGGGAGTTTAGCCATCATACTATTCAGCTGGAGCTCGACAAGGAAAAATGCCCGCTCCTGAAGGCAGAGTAAAAGGATAGGGAACGCTGGTAGTAAAATCTCAACGCATTACGCCTTTTAGCGTACGTAAATTAAACATTCAACCTTTAACTTTTTAATCTATGACAAGAGCTGATCTATTTTTTAAAGAATGTGGTAAGGGAAGAGGAGGTGCCAATTGAGCACCTGGATATGGGCACTTGTTTTACTTGCTGCCGTATGGGCAGCTCATTGGGGAGCAGAGCATTTATCGAAGCCTTTAAAGAAGCTAAGAAAGCAGTGGGGCTTTTCTGTGGCTGCCGGTGGGGCCTTAATAGGTCTGGCTGCGGCCAGTCCTGAAATAGGCATTAACATTGCCAGTGCCATTACAGGCGTTGGCAATATTGGTTTGGGAACCATGTTTGGCTCCAATGTCATTGCCATCCCTTTTATGGTGATTACCGCCTATGTAGCTACAAGGCACCTGAAAAAGAAGAATAGGGATAAAGCCCATGAAAAGCATATCAAAGAGCATCTTTTAAAAGTAGACCCTACCGCTGTTACGGTACAGGCAATTCCCTATTTAGTGATTGTGGCGGTAGTGGCGGTACTAACTGTGCCTTCTCAATGGCGGGGACTACAGCCTGTGGATGGCTGGATTATGCTGGGGATGTATGTGGTTTATTTAGCGCAAGCTTTGTTCAGAGGAAGAAAGGAAAGCGAAAAGGTGGAGTGGAAAAAGAAAGAGGTCTGGCTGGCGGTAGCAGGCGTGGCAGTTCTCGCTTTAGGTGCCTATTTCACCGTTCGTGCCACCGAAAATATTGTTGCTGCCCTTGGAATATCTAAGATAGTGGGTGGTTTATTTATTACAGCGCCTATGGCGGCCCTGCCTGAAATCTTTGCCACCTGGAGTGTCGCTAAAAGCGGCCAGATTACCTCTGCCGTCACCAGTGTTATTGGTGATCATGCCGTTACACTCACAGTAGCCTTTTTTCCGCTTGCCATAGTAACCATGCCGGTCAATAACTTCCCGCTCTTTGCAACGGTTTTAAGCTTTGTTGGCTTGGTCGGTATACTTTATGCCGCCTTTATTCATTGGGGAGGAAAAGATAACGAGCACGGTTTTAAACGCTGGCAGGTTTTTACCCTTGGAGCGGTCCTGCTGGTTTATGTGGCTGTAGTACTTTTCGGGGTACTTCAGGTATTCGGTGGAACGTCCGGCGAAGGAACTAAACTTTTCAAGGCTTTCAACCGGGATGGAAATGACTATCTGGAGGACGTGGAGCTTTATAGGGCAGTAAACGAGATAGGCTACTTTGAGGCCTGGAACCAAGACGAGGACCTTTACCTGAACGAGGACGAGTGGAGGGCCGGGGTTAGTGAGTTTCTGGGCGGCTATCAATTTGAGCAGGTGGAGGAGTTCGGAGAATGGGACCTGGACGGTGACGGCCAAGTCTCCGAGCCAGAGTTCCGGGAGGGACTGTTTGAAGCGGTGGATAAGAATGGTAACAATCAGATAAGTGAAAGCGAGTTTGTGGCTCTGTACAGAGAAGGGAGTGGATCGCAGAGTGGTAATTAAGTAAAACCTCTTTAAACTCAGTTGCTGAAGGTAGCAGCGGTGGTCTCTGCTACTTATGTGATTTTCTAATGTAAATGTCTATTCGTATGAAAATGAAGAAGTGTAACTTATTTTTTAATGCATTTTTAGCTCTTTTGATTTTTGGTATGTCTTCCTGCAGTAATGGCGGAGAAGGACAAAAGTTGTTTAAGGCTTTTAACCAGGATGAGAATGATTATTTAAGTGATCTGGAGTTCTACAATGCAATAGCTGAAATGGGCTATTTTGAAGCGTGGAATGAGGATAATGATCAGTCTTTAAGTGAAGACGAGTGGAGCGCTGGGGTAAATGAATATTTGGGCGGTTATACAGTTTCCACAGTGGAGAAGTTTGGAGAGTGGGATCTGAATGGGGATAATCAGATTTCGGTAGAAGAATTCCGGGAAGGACTGTTTGAGGTGGTAGATACGGATAATAATAGCCAGATAAGCGAAAGTGAATTCGTAAAGCTTTACAAAGAGGGTGGTCAGCAGGGAAATGCTTAATAATCTTCTGCTTAGCTTAGGCCCTGGAATTTATTTCTCACTATGCAAAAGATGTTTGGGTGATGTCCGTGTATAGCCTGGAGAATAGTATACTGGTGTACATTTTCTACCTCACTTCTATGGATGAGCAGGGAGAAATTAATTTCCGGGAGGACCTTTATCAGCTGGACAAAAAGCTCACCAGGACTTCAATGTGACCTAAATTCTTTTAAGCTGAACAATATAGCAGCAGAAAGAGTACTCCCTTTATTATGAAAAAAGCATCTTATGAAAAAGAGCATCAGTTCCTTTACCTATCGGCTCTATGACTTCAGAGGTGTTCCCCTGGTGGCCCTGGCCGTGGGCACTTTATTTGTACTGGAACAGCGATATGCACTGCGCCGGCAACGCCTGCCCCTGCTAAAAAGATTAAAAACCAATGCCCAGGTGGTAAGCATTGCGATGCCAGTGTTGCGGCTGGCCCTGATTCCTGCACAGGTAAAAGCCGCTGCTTTAACGGAAGAGAAAAAGCTGGGCCTGTTGCAGAGGCTCCCACTTCCGCTTCCGCTTGCCCATGCCATCAGCTTTCTGGCTCTGGACTGGATGAATTACCTCTGGCACCGCCTTAACCACCACTGGCCCCTGCTCTGGCGCTTTCACCAGGTACACCACACCGACCTGGATATGGATGTGAGCACCGCCCTACGCTTTCACATAGGAGAAATCCTAGGTTCTGTACCCTTCAAGGCGGGTTTTATCCTGCTGATGGGTACCACTCCCAGGGCTACCTTGATTTATGAAATCTTTTTTGAATTGGCCAACAATTTTCACCACAGCAATCTGCGCCTGCCCCTAAAAACAGATGATGCCCTGGGGCAGATCATCGTTACGCCACGTATGCATGGCATCCACCATTCGGTAGTAGCCCGGGAAACCAACAACAATTACTCCGTTATTTTCAATCTCTGGGACCGGCTGCACCATACCTTACGACTAGATGTGCCACAGGAAAGCATTAATATTGGCGTTCCTTATGTGCGGCATCATCAGGAAGTAGGAGAGTTCCTGATGATGCCTTTTAAAGAGCAGGTAACGATGAATAAATAAACATCGCGCTCAGACAAAGCTGGCGGGAAGACTGTATTATGTGGCACCTTCCACGGTAAGCAGTTTCTTATTTTTATCCCGCTGCCCAAATACAATGGAAGCAGTATATTCCGGTTGTACAGAGTTTTTCTATGACGGTGAGAGCCAATTATCAATCTGAAAAAAGAACCAACCAGACCCAAGCCGAAAGGACTGGTTAGGGCCTCCATATCATTACAAAAAGATTTGTAATGATTTCTATAGCCAACTATTCCCATTCCATAAAGTCTGTTGATATTAACAGCCTGCCGCAAGCACTTCAAGAGGGCCATCAGTTTTTTATTGAGGCTGAAAGTGTTTATGACCAGGACGAAAGCATTAAGGAAACGATAGACATCTATCTCCAAAAGCTCAATGAATATCTGGGGGCAAAAGAAAGCAATGTCAAAGCTGATTCCGAACCAAAGGAAGCAAAGAGTAAAAGTTCTTTTCCTCCAAAAGCAAAGAATGAAGCCAATTCTGCTAAGGCTAAGATTAAAGCACCTCTAAAGAGCAGAGCCCCGGGCAAAAAGGCTGCCCCAAAAAGCAAACCTGCCGAACCTGTAAGCAAAAGCCAGCCAAAGTTGGTGGCTTCCCAAAGCAAAGATGTCCTTTTCATCAAGCGCTTTATCAATATGCACAATAAGGTAAAGTCCAGGCACCAGATCAATCTCTTTATTAAAGCATTGCAGAAAGCAATTGTAGGAAGGGAGATCAGGAAAACCTCTAAGCATGCCGGCCACATTAAAGAGATTCAAAAGAAGCTTTGCGATCAGCATAATAAGATGAGCGATGGCGATAGCGTGAAAATTGCGATCAATGAACAATGGCTGAATGAGCTGGTAGCTGCTGCCGGAGGGGAAAAGGTGTATAAGTCGGTGCAGCTTATTAAAAGGTATATCGGGCTGCAGGGTGAGATGCTGATCACCAGGATCGAAAGTTTGCTTAAAGCTGTGCAGGCAGCTTTGAGCAAAAAAGAAATCACCTGCAGCGATCCTTACTATGACAAGATCAAAACTATTCAGAAGAACCTTGAAATAGCTAAAGAAGGGGGCAAAGTAAAAATAGAAAAAGCAGAATTGAACGGACTGGAAGGTATCCTCAACGCCTGCGGATGTTCTGCTAATTTATCAGGCTTAGAGGATTATGATCTGCCACCACTTACAACAGACGGGAAAGTAAAAAAAAAGCCCGATAAAGACTTAGACATCTTTGATTCAATGGACCAGCTGAATAGCCAGCCTTCAGATAACTCATTCAGACTTAAAGGTGATTTGGGAAAGATGTTGGGCGAGCTCGAAAGGTTTGAGCTGGCCATTACCTTAGAAGGGGATCAGGGAGGAGGAAAGACCAGGTTCAGTTATCAGCTTGCCAATGCTTTTGCGGAAATAGGTTTACAGGTAGCGGTATTCTCCTTGGAAATAGGCAGAAGATCAGACCTGATCAGGCGCATGAGGGAAGCTTATATTGTGGAGGTAAACCGGAAGAATGTGTTTATCACCGATAAGCTTCCCGAAGGACTGGAAACCATTTACAAGGCATCCAAAGCATTTGATGTAGTGATCATAGATAGCTGGAATAAGCTGAATGTCCATTCTTCTGAATTTGATAAGTTTAGGAAATCCTTTCCCAACACCATTTTTATCGTCATTTTCCAAAGAACTACCCAGGGAACCATCCGGGGTGGAACCGCTCCCCTTTATGATTCCGGAATCAATATAGAAGTAGTGAAAGCAGATGAAGAATTCTCAAATAATTATGCCGTGGCCACAAAAAACCGGTACGGTGAAACAGGTAAAAAATTTAATATCTCCTCCCAGAAACTAATTGGGGAATACGCTGAACAAGAATAGAGATGATAAAATTAGACAACACCATCAATATCGGGCACTTGCTGTTTAGCTCCATTTCTTTGCTTACCGTAATCATTGGCCTTTGGGTCAATGTAAATGTAAAGATCGCCCAGCTGGAGTTTGAAATAAAAACTCAAAAAGAAAAGAACCAGAAAATGGAAGTTCTTTATGAGAAGTTAATCTCGGAAGTGACAAAGGCCAATAAGGACGTGACGAAGCTGCTTTACGAGATAAAATTAGAATTGAAGGATAAACAAGACCGGCAAAATCGATGAACTATTTGAAGTATTTAAAAACAGCCTTCCTGATTGCGTTGGTTGTAGTGGCGGTACTCTTTTACACCACCTACCGGAAAAGTAAAGAAGAGCTGAAAAGTGTTTCTTCCCTCTATGAGGCTCAAAATGCTGCTATAGAGAAGTGGAAAAATAAATCCGGAGAGAACCTGGCAAGGGCGAAAGCAGCAGAGGTTTATGCCGGAAATGTTAATCTGGTGCTCAACCAGGAGCTGGAGGCGTTGAAGCATGAAGTAGGAAACCTGCGCAGGAACTTGATCAGCTATTCAAAAATACAGACTTCTACGGCAGGAAATTTTACGGCCCCTTTAACAGATACGGTGATAGTCACCCCTAATGCTGAAGAGGTTAAAGCAAAGCACTTTTCATTTAATGATGACTATTTGAAATTTAAGGGTACTGTACTGAATGATACCCTTATTTCCAGTTATTCCATCCGGAATGATTTTACCTACTACCACTATTACCGCAGGCCAGGTAAAAAGCCCTTCAATATATTCAGAAGAAAGGAAGCAGTAGCCGAGATAAAGTTTAAAAATCCAAATACAACCGCAGACACTATTTACTCCCTTGTCCTGAAAAGGGAGCCAAGCTGGTTCAGGAAATTAGTAGGATATTAATTCTCATATGAGTCCTTCAGACACATAAGTTGTTTTCATGTATCTTTTTTCTATAATTACACCCATGAGGCCTTTGTGGTCCATGAAAACCTGAAAATAAAAATGGTAGCATTGGTCATTTATGATAGAGACGGAAGGTAGGAGAAAATTAATAAATGTACAGCTTCTAATTTTCCATCAATTATTGGAAATTCTAATTCCTATTTTATTCTTAAGTGGCTATATTATCGATCAGAAGCGAAAAAAAGAGCTGGTAAATACTGCATGAGTTTGTTGCATTAGAAATTCCTGAGCTAAAAAAAAATCGGGAAGGAGAGTATCTTTGTTAATAAGGATTTGTAGGGAATTCTCAAGCAATAGTTGAAATCTGTTTTTGTTTTTTAATCTAATTTTTAACTTTCAGATCTAATTTTAGTTATCTCTTAACCAAAATGCAGAATACTGATATTTTTAATATGAGAAAAAGCGATCATTCATCCGATAATCCTGATAAACTAAGAGAGGAAGGGGCAAAAGCTTTATACGAATCTCTTAAAAAAAATCATCCTCATACCACTCTTGAGGAATGCTATCAGATCTACGATAAGATGCAGCATAAAAACAAAGAGCCTGACAATCTCCGGGAAGAAACTAATAACCAAGGTTAATCAAACCCCTCACGAAAAAACTCTTCAAGCGTCATATCCAAAGCCCTTACCACTTTTAGCAAGCTTGTATACCGCAGATCTTCACCTTTTTCATATCTGCCGAACTGGGCACGGGAAATATTATGCTCGTAGGCAAAATATTCGTAACTGGTGTAGCCTTTTTTGATTCGCAATGCTTTTATCCTGTTCCCCAGCTTAATAAGATCTTCATTCGGTAGCTTATCCTCTTTTTCTCTCATTTCACAAAAGAAAAGGAGCGGCTATTATTAAGTTACCATTAAATAGATACTACTAATAAGTGGCTTTTGAGTGAAAACGGCTATATTGAGGGTATGGATAATAATAAAATAATCGATCAAGTTCGAAAGGCGCTGGTGTCCTACGACAAGAACTGGGACGAATGGCTGAATAGTGATGCTTGCTTCCTTAATTCGATTGAAATAAAAGCAATTGGATATGTGCTGGCGTTTCAGGATGTAGAGGAATCTGCCTATTTATTAAATATTTCACGGGATGAGTATTTGCTAGTTCTGAATCATACTATTAAAAAGCTTGAAGAACAGCAGTTCAAATACATTGCATGGCTCGCCAGTAAGATGGTTGTGAGCAATTAGATTACCTCTCCTACCTTTTCGTCTGATAGTGGCATATGAGATAGTCGAATTTCAGGAAATACTTCTATATCAATTTTTTAAAATTCATAATCCGGAGCAGCGGCTACTGTTTCGGTCCGGGTTTCGTTCTCCCGGAAGCAGTAATCCATAAATTTTTCCTACAGCTTTCGCTTATTTCGCCATAAACCTTTATCATTACTTTCTCTCTGGGTTTTAGATAAAAGTATGATAACAGATTTAGTTGAAAAGCTACCCACTCATAAGAAAAGAAAAAAAACCTTCTTTGAGAAAATTAAGATATCTCAGCGAGAGACTATAATGGCTAATATAATTGCCTATTACCTTAATCCTCGAGAGGATCATGGCTTAGGTGGCTTATTTATAAAATCTTTGTTGGAGTGCTACCATCGTGAAAGAGCTAAAGAGGGGAAAGCCGAAGGTGAAGCTGATATTTCAAAGGAATTAAAGCATATAAACTTTGATTCAGCCAACATCTGGACCGAAAAACCTACCAATGAGAATAATCGCATTGATATTCTGGTTGAATCAAAGCAATATGTGATTGTGATAGAATTTAAGATCAATCACATATTGAATAATCCTCTGGGTGATTACATAAATTTTATAGAAGATAAATATTCTGAGGTACCTGAAGGAAACAGGTTCTATATAATTTTAACTCCCAATCGAAAGCAACCTGAAGGGGAAGCGGAGAAATGCAGAGTCGATTATTTTAAGCAAGTCATTTTAAGCCATTTCATTAAGAGAGTTGAGGAAAATATAAAATTTAGCGGAATTAGCTTGAATGAAAATGATCCGCAATACCACTTTTACAATGACTTTGTAAAAACTATTAAAAATCGAAGAAGGGAAATTGATATGTTGGAAAGCTACCAGAAGTTTGCAGAAGACCCGGAGGTCAATCAAAAGCTTATTTCAATCTATGATGATTTGCAGAAAATCGAAAAGGTGCTAAATGAAAAAGTTGATAAGCTAGAAAAGCTTGTTGGTGGGTACACCAAAATCCAAAGCAGTGAAAATAAACTCTTTAGTGTTATTGAGAAAAAAGCAGATTCTTATACTGTCAAAGTTCGCTTAACTCTAAAAGGCTGGTCTATTGAGTTTTGGCTGGAAGGAATCGAGCAAAAAGGCCTGAAAGAAGGTTACGAATTCAAAACACCATTAGAAGAAGTGAGGCAGAAGGTTGAAGAATATGAAAGAAAAAGAGCCCAGGCCGTTGCAGTCAAAAGAGAGTCCGGATCAAGCCATTGAAAGGGAAGTATAAGAAGTTCCTGTTAATCTGACCGTTAGTTATTGGCTTAAAAAGAAAACCCATTTAAATATATAGTCCTTCAAGAATTAATGAATAACAAGCTAAAAAACAGGATAGAAGCAACGGATACCAGTATCAATGCTCTTCTAAAAGATCAAAAGTTCTACATAGATTATTTTCAGCGGGAATACCGGTGGCAGGAAAAACATATTAAATTACTTGTAGAAGATCTTACCACCACATTTTTAAAGTCTTACAATCCAGATAATAAACGCTCGGACGTAGCCAATTACCAAAGCTACTATTTAGGCCCTGTAGTATTTAGTGTAAATCCTGATGATGGTAGAAAGTCAATCATTGATGGCCAGCAGCGGATTACTTCCATTACCTTGTTATTAATTTACCTTAATCACTTACAATCGAATAGCGAGCAAAGAGTAGCAATAAGCGAACTTATTTTTTCTGAAAAGTATGGTGAAAAGTCATTTAATATGACAGACGAATTGCGGGAGCCATGCTTGAAGGCATTATTTGAAGAAGGAGATTACAGACTGCAGGAAAGTGATGATGAAACTGTTCAGAATATGATGGAGCGTTATGAAGACATAGTGCAATCATTTCCTGAAGAAATAGATCAATCAGCCTTGCCTTTTTTTATAGACTGGTTTATTGAAAATGTGGTAATTGTTGAAATTACTGCTTATTCAGATGAAAATGCCTATACCATTTTTGAAACAATGAATGATCGTGGGTTAAATCTCACACCTTCAGAAATGCTTAAAGGGTATGTCCTTTCAAAAATAACGGATGCAAAGCAGCGGGCAGAAATTAATGATTTATGGAAAAACCAAATACAAAAGTTACACGAATATGGAGAGTCAGCAGATCAAACCTTTTTTCAGGCATGGTTTAGAAGTAAGTATGCGAAAAGCATAAGGCCAGGCAAAGCAGGTTCGGAAAATCAGGATTTTGAGCTTATTGGCTCAAGATTCCATAATTGGTTTAAGGATAATCATAAGACCCTATTCAAATTAAAATCTTCTGATGACTTTTACCAATTCTTCAGAAACCACTTTCCCTTCTTTGTGAAGTGGTTTACAAAGATCTGGAATGCGCATTCTGAGCTTGATCCGGATATGCCCCACACTCACTTTATTAATCATTGGGGAATTGCAGAGTCTCTTCAAGATCCTTTATTGCTAGCTCCTATCAATTTTGGAGATGATGACCTAACCATAAAAAGAAAGGTAGACTTTACTTCCAGGTACATTGAAACCTTTACAGTAAGGCGGGCCGTTAACTATCGGAAATTTGGGCAGACTTCAATAAAATATACGATGTTTAATTTAATTAAGCATATTCGTAATAATGATTTAGCCCAGCTGGGAGAAAACCTGGCTAAAGAGATCAAAAATATCGAAGAAAAATGGGATGGAGTAGAGAACTTTGGCATGCACGGTCAGAATAGAAAATTTGTAAAGCATTTACTCTCAAGAATATCTGCTTACATAGATAACCTGGTTGGCAAAGACACAAATTACGTAAGCTACCATCACCCTCAGGGAAGGCAATTTGAAATCGAGCACATATGGGGAAATAAATTCTCTGAACATAGGGATGAGTTTGAGCAGGAAGGGGATTTTCAAAGTTGGCGGAATTCCGTTGGGGCTCTCATACTTTTACCAAGTGGCACTAATCAGTCCTTTAATAGCGATAAATATGAAGATAAGCTGGAGCATTATATAAAGGAAAATACATATGCCCAGACTTTACATCCAGCCTATTATGTAAAAAATCCTAACTTCTTGAAGTCGAACTTAATTGATGAGTTGCAATTTAAGCCTCATCCTCAATTTAAAACAGATGATATAGAAGACAGGCAGGAATTAGTACAGCGGATTTGTGAGCAATTGTGGTCGACAGATTATTTTAGTTTATACCAGTAACTAAGCTTTTAAAAGCAGAGCCTAATGGATTCATAGTGCTTCTGCTAACTGGTAAAATTGCAGAGACTACTGGAGGAGAAAATATAGCTTTAGAAGACTGGAGCTATTAGAAAATAACATTAAGAGATAACATACTATATGCCAACGCTCAACTGGATAGGAAAAGAGAAGGTGGTGAACCACCACAGAGATGTGCCTTTCCGTGTCCTTGAACATAAATACGGCTTTACAGCTGAAGAGGGGGAAAGCTCAGAAGCAACCGGAAGTGGGAACATGATCATTCATGGCGATAATTTAGAGGCTTTAAAAGCTTTACTTCCGGAGTATGAAGGAAAGGTAAAATGCATTTATATAGACCCACCGTACAATACGGGAAATGAAGGCTGGGTGTACAACGATAATGTAAATGATCCAAAGATCAGAAAGTGGTTAGGAGATGTTGTTGGAAGACAGGGAGATGATTTGAGTAGGCATGATAAGTGGCTTTGTATGATGTATCCCCGGCTAATGCTGTTATACAAGCTTTTAGCAAGAGACGGGGTAATATTCGTTTCCATCGATGATAATGCCCTGTCATATTTATTGCCATTGATGAATGAAGTGTTTGGGGCAGGTAATTTTGTAACTAATGTGATTTGGGAAAAAGCCGATTCCCCAAGAAACTCTGCCCGACAGTTTTCTACAGACCATGATTATATTGTGGTTTTTTCGAAAAATTCTGATTGGACGCCATATAAGCTTCCTAGAGACGAGAAATCTAATTCTATTTATACCAATCCGGATAATGACCCCAGAGGGCCTTGGATCCCAGGTGACCCTTATGCTAATAAACCTTATTCAAAAGGAGAATACACAATAAAGGGTCCAACTGGGAGAACATTTCAGCCTCCTAAAGGAAGATTTTGGAGGATATCAGAAGAAAAGCTTAAAGAGTTGGATAGTGACGGAAGAATTTGGTGGGGACCTAATAATTCTGCTAGGCCTAGCATAAAACGATATCTTAATGAAGTCTCAGATCTTGTGCCTCGGACTCTGTGGAAGAAAGATGAAGTTGGCAGTAACAGAACTTCAAAAAATGAGATGAGGGCAATTTTTGCAGAAACCTCTTCTTTTGATACACCAAAACCTAGCCTCTTAATAGAAAGAATACTAAGGCTATCAACCAAAGAAAATGATATAATTCTTGATTCTTTTGCCGGTTCTGGGACAACTGCTCATGCGGTAGTTTCTCTCAATAAGAGTGATGGAGGTAATAGGAAGTTCATTTTGGTTGAAATGGAAGATTATGCTAATAGCACTACTGCAGAGCGGGTAAAGAGGGTGGCGATTGGATATGGAGATAAAAAAAAGGCTGTAGAAGGAACAGGAGGATCATTCGATTATTTTGAGCTTGGTGCTCCATTATTTTCCGGAGATAATCAGGAATATCTTAATGAGGCAGTGGGGGTTGAAAAGATCAGGCAGTACATCTGGTATAGCGAAACCCGTACCCCACTAATACAAAATCCATCTTCCTCAGATAACCAGTATTATTTAGGCTCTAAAGAAGCGACTGCCTACTATTTTGTGTATGATAAAAAGGCATTAACTACTTTGGATTATGAGTTTTTAGCCACCATCAAAACCAGAGCAGGGCAGTATGTGATTTATGCCGATAATTGCCTGCTCTCCAAAGAGTATATGGCAAAGCATAATATCATCTTTAAGAAAATACCGAGGGATATAACCCGCTTTTAAATGGCACCATTACCTGATAATAGCAATAGTTTTCTGCTTTATACTACCCCCAATGGCGATGTGCGGGTAGATGTCTTCCTGGAAGATGAAACCATTTGGCTCACGCAAAAGAGCATGGGAGAGCTTTTTGGAGTGGTTAAATCTACCATTAGCGAACACTTATCTAATATTTATGAGAGTGGAGAATTGGAGAAGGAGGCAACTGTTCGGAAAATCCGAACAGTTCAATTAGAAGGCGATAGAGAAGTAAAAAGAAATGTAGAATTCTATAATTTAGACGCTATTATTTCTGTCGGGTACCGCGTAAATTCGGCTAAAGCTACTCAATTTCGCATTTGGGCCACTAAAGTACTTAAGGAATATATTATCAAAGGCTTTACTCTCGATGACCAACGACTTAAGCAAGGGCAAATCCTTTTTGGGAAAGATTATTTTAAAGAACTTCTGGAGCGGGTACGCTCCATCCGGGCAAGTGAGCGAAGGATCTATCAAAAAATTACCGATATTTTCGCAGAGTGCAGCATAGATTATGACCGTAACGCTGAGGTTACCAAAGCATTTTATGCTACTGTGCAAAATAAATTTCACTACGCCATCACGAATCAAACGGCCGCTGAGATTATTTTCCGGAATGCCGATAGCAGCAGGCAAAATATGGGATTAACAACCTGGAAAAATGCCCCCGATGGCCGCATACTGAAGTCCGATACTACAGTAGCCAAAAACTATTTGCAGGAAAAAGAAATAAAACAGCTGGAGCGAACAGTTTCCGGCTATTTTGATTACATCGAAAATCTTATCGAAAGGGAGTATACCTTCACGATGCATGAGTTGGCAGAGAGTGTCAATAAATTTTTGACCTTTAACGAATTTAAGGTGCTGGGAAATGCAGGCAAAATCAGTAAGACACAGGCAGAAAAGAAAGCGGGCCTTGAATACGATCAGCTTAACAAGACCCAGAAAATTAATTCCGATTTTGATAAGGTGATTAGAGATATTAAGAAAAGAAAAAAATAAATGGAACTCAAAAGCTATCAGCAGAAAGTGGTTGCCGATCTTCAGGCTTACCTGGAATATGTGCAGGAGTATAAGCGAATTGATGTTGCTTTTAATAAATATTGGGAAGATAGGATCGGACCTTTTAATCCTCTCACGAAAGAGGGAATGGAGCCTTATAAAAATAATATCCCTAATGCGGCAAATGTATGTATAAAAGTACCCACAGCTGGAGGGAAGACCTTTATAGCCTGTAATGCTTTAGATACCATTTTTAATGCCTATGGTACTGAGCTGCCAAAGGTTGTAGTCTGGTTAGTTCCCTGGAGCAACTTACTCGATCAAACAGTAGCAAATCTTAGTAATCCTGAACATCCGTACCGCCAAAAACTTGATGCGCTGTTTAATCACCGGGTAGAAGTATATGAGAAAAAGGATACAGAGCAAGCTTCCAATTTTAACCCGACCGTAGTTCAGGATCAGCTTTCAATTATTGTGATGAGCTTTGCCAGCTTACGGGCAAAAAATAAGGAGGATCGAAAGGTTTATCAGGAAAACGGACAGTTGGCTCCTTTTGTATCCCAATACAAGGATCGCTCCCATATAATGGAAGACGTAGACGAAACTGCTCTTATAAACGTCATCAGGAGTCTTACTCCGGTGGTGGTAGTAGATGAAAGCCACAATGCGGAAAGTACCCTTAGTGTGGATATGCTAAAGGCATTGAACCCTTCCTTTATTCTTGATTTAACCGCTACGCCAAAAGAAAATAGCAATATCATTAGCCTGGTTCCGGCTATTGAGCTGAAAAAGGAGCACATGGTGAAGCTGCCGGTCATTGTCTACAATCACCATGATAAAACAGAAGTCATTAATAGTGCCCTGCACCTTCAAAGAAAGCTGGAGCTATTAGCAATTGAGGAGGCGAAAAAAGGAGGTAAATACATTCGGCCAATCGTGCTTTTCCAGGCGCAGCCAAAAACGAAGGATGATAATACCACTTTTGAGAAAGTGAAGGAGCAGCTCCTTAAAGTAGGCATTCCGGAGGAGCAGATAAAAATTAAAACTGCGAACATAGACGAACTGAAAGGCATTGACCTGATGGATAAAAACTGTCCCGTTCGCTATATCATTACCATTAATGCCCTGAAAGAAGGATGGGATTGCCCCTTTGCCTATATTCTGGCTTCCTTAGCAGATAAATCTTCTGCCGTAGATGTGGAACAAATCCTGGGCCGGGTGTTACGGCAACCCTACGTCATGAAGCATGCAGCCTCTTTACTGAATGTCTCTTATGTGCTTACTGCTTCGGCTAAGTTTAATGAGACCCTTCAGAATATTGTAGAAGGCCTGCAGGCATCCGGGTTTAGCGAGCGCGACTATCGCCAAAAAGATATCATGCCTGAGGAGATCAAAAAGAAATCAGGCGGTGATCCGATGGAATCCTTTCTCTTTCCTGAACAGCAGGGAGCTCAAAACGATGCAGAGGATGAAATTAATACTGAAAGAATATCTTTCAATCCTCAAATCGATGCCGCCCCAGCTTCGCAAGACAATGTAGTTACGGAGATCCAATCCATGGCAGAAGAACAGAACAGGGAAATGGAGGCTGAAATAGAAAAGCAAAAGGCTAAACCTGTTGATGATAATCTATTAATGGAAATGGGTGATAAAGTAAAGCGCTACAAAATTGTTGAGAAAAATCAGGATATAACTAAACCCATTCAGTTACCGCAGTTCTTTCTGGAAACAACCCAAAGTGAATTGTTTGGTTCCGGAGAGGTTTTTCTCAACCAGGAAGCACTACTCAAAGATTTCAGGCTTTCTAATGAGGATACGAAGATTGATTTTGAGCAAATTTCCTCCGACCTCTATAAGGTGGACATTGAACAGGTAGGGAAAGATCAGTACACTCCCCGCTTTACGAAGATAGAAGACCAGCAGGTGAAGGACCCCATGGTGGAATATATTCTGGCAAAGCCTAAAGAGAATCAGGTAAAAGATATAGCCCATCAAATCATCCAGATGGTAGGCAGTATATATCCCATTCCGGACCAGGAAATAAGAAGGTATATTGAAAAAATCCTTGATAGCCTGAACCCGGAGCAGCTGAAGGATATGTTAATCCGCAAATACAGCTATTCTGATAAAATTAAAGCTAAAATAAGGCTTCATGCTGATGCCTATGCGGAGGAGCAGTTCAATGATATGGTGAAAATCGGGAAGATCAACACCAAACCCACCTGGGCCTTTTCCGACATGATAGTACCCGGATTATTGGGGAGCTCAATAAGTAACTCCTTATATGAGCGAGAAGGCTCCATGAATAATTTTGAGACCTCAGTTATTACCGATATGGGCACGATGCCAAATGTTGCTTTCTGGCATAGAAATTTAGGCAGAGGGAAGGGGTTTTCCATTAATGGCTTTAAATCCAACCACTTCCCCGATTTTATTCTTGTTACTAACTCCGGCCATGTGGTACTGCTGGAAACCAAAGGAGATGACAGAGATAATCCTGATAGTGCATCGAAGAGGAGGTTAGGTAATAAATGGGCAGATTTGGCGGGTAGAGAGTATCACTACTTTATGGTATATGATAAAATTTCGCCAGAGGATGCCTTTAGCAGAACTAAAGCGAAGGAGCTGATTTCAAGGCTTTAGGGACTTCAGGCCAATTGTTTGGGATTTGTAAATGGAGCTAAGCGTGAAAAGCCGAAAAAGTACTTTCGGTTTCTTAAGGGGGAAATAAAAAAGCCGCAAATTAAGGTATTGCGGCCAACCACGTCCTTTACCCTATGGGCAATGACAATACAAATATATAATTCTATGGGTTAATTAAAAACACGGAATTGTTGGCTTAAAATTTTATTCAGAGGTGAAGCTGGACCTCTCTAATCTTTCCAATTCTTCCAAAAGCTCTGCCGCAGCGGTGGACCGCACCATTCGAAAATGTAAAAATTTTTACAAGGGGCGATAGCCTCCTGTTATTAATTCCCGATGTTGTTTAATGATTCAATTTTCATATTTGCAACAGAGTCGAGTTTTGAAGATGCATTATTAACTAAAGAATCTAATTTTTTGACTTTATCATCCTTTAAATTAATTACAGAGTCTATTTCCAGTACTTTATTTATTTCATTATTTACCATAGAATCCAATCGCTCTGTTTGGCTGTTTATTATCTCATTTATTCTTCCCTCTGCATTTTCGCTCAATTCATCACAAGAAACCAATAGGCCTATCGCTATAAGCAATAACAGGTTACTTTTTAATAATGATTTTATATTTTTATTTTTCATTAATCTACATTTAACTCTAATTGTGTAACATAAAGATACTACATATAAATCCCCTATGGCCTCTTTTCGTATGAAACCTAAAGGTTAATCATAATTCGTGAGTTTTCAGGAGAACCTGTCTGGTCAAGCCGAAACTAAAATGACTGAATGCTATGCAGCAAACTCCAGTAATCCCAACTTCAACTTCAAAGCCTTTGCTTTCAGCTTTAGAATCTTCACCAGATCAGCTTTGGAAACCACTTTTCCTCTTTCATTGGGCAGCATGCAATTGTCCCCGTCTACCTCCTTTGCCCGGTAATCCAGCAGATAGTTTAGTTTGGAAAATTCAGCAGCTCTTTCTTCAACAGTAGCCCCTTTAATGGCGAGCTTTTCTTTTTTCTTTACCACCTCGTCCATTTTAGCAGCAATGTATTCCGGGCTCTTGGTTTCCTCCATTTCAGCGGTGATGACAGCTACATCTTTTTTGAATTCCTCAATGATCTGATCCACATCATCTTCCAATGAATATCCTTTCGATGCCAGTACAGACCGCTCTGCTTTTCGAACTTCTGAGAGGTACATTTTGAATTCATTAAAGTTGTATTCATTGCCCCGCTGGCCAACTTCCGATCCGAGCTTAAAGAACATTCTTCCCAAACGGAGTAATTCTTTATCCTCCTTCTCGGCAGACTCTATAAAAGCTTCGGCATCTTTGATATGCTTTTGAATCCGCTCCAGTAATGATTTTTGTTCCTTTTCCGTTTTGTTGGTCCACCACCATTGCTGAAAGATGGGACTTTCTTTACTGGAAAAGGTTTCTTTAAAAGTCCTGGTAAATAAACTGACCTGCTCCCGGCACTTTGCCTGGTACTCATAATATTGCCTCAGCTTCCAATTGAACCTGGCCAGGACCTCTACATTACTTTCTGCCACGGCCAATCTGCGCCTGATGTCTTTCCGTTCCTTATCGATGGTCATTTGGGCAAGTGCCTGTGTATTGGTAAACAAGGCAAACTTTACTTCTTCCGGATCCAGCGATTCCAGGTCAATAACATTGCCCCGGTCGCCCCGGTACCAGATATCGTTGATGCGGGCCGTCTTTTCCTCCAGCTTCTGGAATACAAACACATCCATGCTATCCTGCACCAGGGGCATCACCGAACGGACATAGCCAAATTCATTGCCCTGCCGCCAGATGCGCCCCTCCAGCTGCTTTACATCCGTAGGGTTCCAGTCGGGATAGCAATTGTAAAGCACCGTTCCCTTTTTCTGCAGGTCTATTCCTTCCCGGATAGTGGCCGTACCGATTATAACCTTCACCACCCCATCCAGAAAAGCATCTTTAATGGCTTCTTTTTTATCTCCCGATATACCGGAAGAAATGATTTCTACTTCATCAAAGACGGTCCGCCGCGCGGTTTTGCCGCTATGTTTTACCCTGGTTTTATAGCCAACTTCTTTTTCCAGGTATTCCTTCATCAATGGGAAATAATCTTTCCCCCGGTTGGCATAAATTACCTGGCCGGACACTTCCTCCTTCTTATTTTCGTGGTGCGCTTTTACGGACCGGATGCATTCCATCACATAAAGGATCTTCGGGCTTTCCTCTACAAAATCCTTATAATCTTCCGGAGGACGGTTGAACTTATAAAGAAAGGGAGAAAGGGCGTTGTCCAGCGATTGTCCCATGGCCCGCATAATACTTCCATCTTTGGCACTTCCCGATCTTGCCGCTTCAATGATTGCCTGCTGGTTATCTCTTTGCGGCCCGCTCATCTGCAGATAGGTGACAATCTGCTTGTCATTCGGCAATCTTTTAATGCTGCCGTCTTCCTGGGTGGCATTGATCCGGGGCAGATTGACTTTACAGGGTCTTTTCACCCCGGCTTCTTCCCCGGTTTTATAGGCGATATGATTATGGATCAGGCGCTGCAGGATGAGCCGATTATTAAAGCTCTTTACCACCACGGCCTCCCGGATGGTATCATCATAGCTATTCACATATTCCAGGGACTGTAGCACAAAAGTTTCCATAAACCGCTCCACCGAGATGATTCCCATTTTCCGCATACTTTCATGGCCTACCAGCGATAGCATGGAGTAGATCTCCAGAGGACTATTGGTAAAAGGAGTAGCCGTCAGCAGCATCACATTACTGCCGAAAGTGCGCTGAATATAATTGCAAAGGAAAAAGGCTTTGACTGCCCTTGAGCTTTGGGCGCCCTGAATTTTAAAGCGCTTCACACCATCCTCATCGGTGGGCACATCGGCAAAAACGTTTTTAAAATTATGCCCTTCATCTATTACAATGTAATCAAAGCCAAGGGTATCAATATCTGCGATGGTGTTTTTAAGTCCTACACCTATTAATTCCCGGAAGGTCTGGTACTTCTTCTCCAGGTCACGGGCTGATTTTTCCTCATCCCTTGCCTGAGCCAGAATTTCACTAAGCTCCTGGAATAGGAGACCCATAACTTTGGAGGAAAAGCCTATCTTATTAAGGCCTTCGTAGGTCAGCATGGTAATGGTATTTTCCTCTACGGCCTTCTCAAAATCAAGCTTTTTGATGATGTCAGTGCCGAGGTTGTACCAGTCATTTACTTTTACGCCGGTATGAGACAGTACCCCAGGGATAAACTCTCCGGAGCGCGGATCAGTATAGCCAATGATTTCCCGTACCCATTTCTGATAAGTGGGATTAGGAACCACAATGAAGGGGCGCTTACACTTTCCGGAAAACAAAGCGTTGGCAGCCGTAATGATGGCCGACATGGTTTTTCCTACCCCTACATCATACGCAATAATGCCGGAGCCTGCGATCTCCATAAAGGCAATCGCTTCCCGTTGCGCTGGTGTAAACTGTAAACTGAACTGCTTGAATTTATAGGAACATTGAAAGCCAATCGGCACCCGGTGATAGGGGATAGAGCTGTAGCCATTGTACACCCTGTTCCAGCTGAAGTCTATCTTTTGCTGATCCTCAAAAGTGACTGCTTCGTAGAGGAATTTACTAAATAGTTCTTCCCCTTCGATTCTGCCATATTTATCGATGGTGGACTTTTCTTCATCCGAAAACTTTTTGCCTAAATTTTTCCCGTTCAGGTAGTACTGAATGATTTCATAAGCAGATACTTCCCTGAAATGATGATTATCCAGAGAACGCAGCCATTCGGTAAAGGCTTCGTTAAGACTGTATCTGGCAACAGGAATGCCCTCCTTATCTTCGCTGTTGGCAGGAAATTCTATACCTGTTTCGTCTCTGAGCTCTGAAACAATGAAATTTTTGGCAAAGTCGGAAATAGCCAGGATCTTGGGTCTTTCATTAGGGTCAGGATTCGTTACGGTGATCAGCTTTGGTTTTAAAGAGTTAATCAGCTCCTCATGTTTACGGAAGACAGCCTCTCCGAATTTCTCCACAATAGCTTCCTTATCTTCCTTCAGCTGCAGCTCCCGGTCATACATATTGCCATAGGCGAAGTAGGGGTAAGGCAGGTAATCTCCTTTAGAGTAAAATAAGATCTCCTTTTCTACCCATTCATTCAGCACCTTTTCATCCGTTCTCATTCCGGTGCTTTGGCGGCTGACATGCTTTTCGTTGACCAGGTATTTATGGCCATCCGTCCCGATAAACACCAGATAGTTTATGCCGTCGTACTCATTGGAGAACTTTGTAGGCTTGCCGATGATATTCCCTTTCTTCACGCTGGTCACGTTCTCCCAACGGTTATCCTTGATAATGGTATCTTCAGTTGTCTTTAGAACTTCCTCGCTTTTACCCGCCTTTGAATGGACATAGTACTTTTCCCAGCCTTTCATGGGGAAGCCAAGCGACCTTTTATACCAGACCCATGCCTTTTTCTCTTCTTCAGAAATACCTTTGTTATAAAGAGTATCCACTTCTTCAAAAGAAAGAGTCTTCTTGTTTTGCTGTTTCTTTTCTTCCTCTGATTTTTTCAGAATAGAGTGTACGGTAAGATAATTCGTATTTACAGTTTCCAAATCCGCTTCACCCAGTTCGCCCAGTCCATCCAGAAAATCTTCTTCATCAAGGCCATTGAGGGCATAGTTGTTTAAGTCTTCCAGATTATCATTTCCTTTAAGCAGATCGAGTTTTAGTTTAAGGGCTTTGGCTTTGAGCTTCATCATATGAATAGTTGGTAGTTTTAAGTTTTCCCCAGCCATACCGGCCTTTAAGGTTCTTTCAATATCTTCTTTCAAGCCTTTAATCGTTAGCGGGAACTCTCTGGAGGTGCTGATAACTTCTTCCCCGGCTACTTTTTCCGGGTGTATTTCAAACCAGGTGTTGTACCTGCTGATTTCGGTAAAGGATAGCGGGGTATTAGGGTGATTTTTCTTTGATAGGAGCTGAAAAATCTGGTTTTGTGCTTCCTGATGTGCATTATTGGGTGGAAACACCCCATTCCGGAGCAGGGCAATATTCTTTTCTACAATTTCCCTTCTGCTTTCGCTGATGTTGCTTTTAAGCTCTTCTCTGTATTCATCCAGCAGATTTTCAATGTGCTCTATGCGGGCTCGGTAGTAGGAGAGAGATTTAGTCATTGTGAAGCCTCCTTGAATTACTCCATCTCACTTTCCAACTGGGCTATAGCGGCTCCTACACCCACTCCGTTAGTAATGGCATAGCTAATGGTCATGCTCTCCGCTTTTTTATAACCGCTTTGAGTTTTAATCATTTCGCAAAAGTTAGGCGTAGCCGACGGATTACAGCTTTGTAGCTCCCTGCGTATAAGGAGCCTAAGCTGTTTTACCTGGTCTCTTTGAGCGTCTTTGTGATTCATTCAGTAATGATAGCAGGAGGAAGCTCATTACTTTCGGGTTGATTCTGTTTTGGAAAGCTAAAGGGGGTACTAAATCCGCATTGTACTTGATGAAGAGATTGAGCCGTGGGAAGTATTAGTATTATTGAGCTTAATTATAGAATTAACTCTAAATTTAGCAAAGTTTAGAAATGATGGTCAGATGCAATGTGTCAGAAAAATATTAAAACCATAAGAAATATAAATCCCCTTTGCAATGGACTTTTTCCAGTAGCTGGCTGCCACTAAATAAGAGATAAGAATATGACTTATATCACCGGTTGGAAGAATAAGACTTCTGTTTTCATAGCAGCAGATAGTGCAATTACATACGACAACAAGGCAAGTGTTGAGAATGCAAAAGTTTGGAGTGATGTTTCAACTTTTGGTGAAAAGCATATTTTGGCAAGTGAAAGAGTTACACAAGAGCAGTGGTTAAAAATTTACAACCTTGAGGACCGTCTAATCTTAGCATTTGCAGGTAATGTGAGGACTGCACATGAAACAATTGACATCTTAAAATTCGCTTTAAATAATTCTGAATGGAGAGATATAAAAGGGTGTTTTGAACATGTGTGTAAAGAATATGGAGGTGGTGAAGTCCGAATCATTGCGGGGTTTATTGAGAACGAAATGCCCATTTTGGTTTCCTATGATTGTAATAGCGTTAAGGGTTATAAAGAGCATGATTTCTTTGAGCCAGTTCATGCGGGAAGTATAAGTTCTGAATTTGTTGAGTATTCCAATCAACTTTTCTTCGAACTTCGACACCGTACCATTAATGACGAGCAGAATTTAGTTAGTATTTGTGCTGTATTTCAGTCGTTTAAGTATGTAGCTGATTTAATTGGGCAAGGTGTAGGCGGGCATTTCTCTGGGATTCGAATAGATAAATTCGGCATCCACTGGCAAAAAGACATTAGCTACTTTCCATTTCAACATAATGGACAAAACCTCCAATCTTTCCATCTTTCTGATGTTTTTGGGGAGGCTCAAGCCGTAACAGTAGTGGTACGAGATAATCTGGAATTTATTGGCAATACATTTACACATTTTCGTTTTTCACGAAGACCATTTGGGAATTATCAACCTAAAGCCGTATTAGAAAGTCAAGAATGGCAAGATAAAAGGTTTAATTGGGCCTGTAAATGGAGCGAAGAGGTAAATCATATCATTGATATACTTGACGCGGATTATTTTATCTTTATCAGTACTAAACTGCCTATTATTATTTCAGTTTTTTCGAAGGAGTTTATAGAGGCTTTTTCTTTATTTGAACTAAAGGTAGAAGGAGAAGAAAAGGCATTCTTCTTTAATTCCGAAACTCTTTTTGACTTCGTTAAATCGCTAACTACTCCAGTAGATGATGAGTTTACTGTTCAACTATTCGTAGATCCTAAGATGCAGAGTTTGAGCAAAAAATAGAAAAACGTTAGGCAATAAATAGCCCCGAAACAAGGTGGGCTAAGGTAGGTAGCTCACTCCCGCTTTTCGTCGAGACGGCTATGGCAAGAAAATGGAATCATTCCCAATTAGATCAACCCTTCATCAGCGAAAGAATAGTATCCTTGTTTTGCGACAATTATATGATCCAGGACCGGGATATCGTGTAATTTTCCAATCTCCTTAAATTTATTCGTTAAAGTAATATCTGCCTGACTGGGCTTTAGATTATTAGAGGGATGATTGTGGCTTAAAATCATGCTGCTGGACAGGCTTTTTAAGGCAATGCCAAATACAATCTTTAAATCGGCAATGGTGCCAGCAACACCACCCTTGCTATGGCGGTAAAAGCCAATGATACTGTTTTTTCTGTCGAGGTAGATGACATTGAAATATTCCTGGGTTTCTATGGTTCCTCTTTTGTATTGCTTCCTGATAAAATCCTGCACATCGGCTGAAGATTTGATATTTCCCAGAATGCGCTTTCCTTTATTGTAGCTGATTTTAATTTCCGGAATGAGGTTCGGTTTAAACTGTCCTTTTAAGCCTGAAAGTTCTCCTATAATCAGGTCAGGCTTTTCGGAATAGCTATAAGGCTTTGGTTTAGCATATGCTATTAGGCTCTTCTTTCTGTCATTGTTACGTTTCATCTTATTTTTTTCTGAATACAAGAATATCGGTAGGTACGGGGCTGGATGCAAAAACCGGAGGCAAACGATATGCATCTATTAATTCGCAAAGTTTAGCCAGGTCCTCTTTCAGTTGATCGTAGGTATTGCCGTTTCTTAAAAATCCGGAAGAAGTAATGTATAATAGTAAACCTCCCGATTTCAAAAGAAGCAGGCCGTAATACATAAAAAATATCTCGATCTGCAGCACTTTGGGCTTTGGGAAATAGCTGCTGAACATATTTTTGTACTTCCCATATGGAGGATTCCCAATCACTAAACCAAAAGGGTACTCATCAAGCCAACTTACTCCGTTTCTCATCTTTTCTGTGAACCTTGGTGGTTCCAGAAAAGCCGTTTCAAAATAGCCCCGATGAATAGTGGCCTCAGGATAGTTTAATTCAGCAATCCGGGCCGTTGTTTCATTGATTTCGAAGCCTACAAGCTTACTTGCTTTTGGAGCGCCGGCAAAAAATCTTCCCGTACCACAGCTTGGTTCCAAAACACTTTCCCCCGCCTTAAACCCATGGTGTCTGGCGAGCTCCCACATGTGATTGCAGATAAATTCAGGAGTATAGTATTCGTATAGTACTCCTTCGCCTTTTGCACCTTTGCCTCCCTGTCCTCCGGATCCTTCATACTGATTAATAAAGGCAAGGTCACTTGGGGAATAGACTTCCTCCAGGACATCCTTCCTTTTAATAAACTCCTCTATCTCCTGGTTCAACTGGTGCTGATTCATGGCTGCGTAAAAGATTAAAGTTTACCTTCTTTTTTCAGCTCTTTTGAGGCCCGTTGAATAGCCTTCGTCCATTCTTCATTCGTTTTCCTGATTTGCTTCGCCCTACGGCTGATCATAGTAACTCTTGCGGTGTTGGCTTTTTTTCCTCCGGAAGAGCTCTTGCAGGCTGCTTGATTTTTACTTTTCATTTTCTTGGGATTCAAGTGGTAAATTGAAAAGTAATGATATGGAAAGGAGAGGATTAGGTTTCGCTTTGGTTCGGGATTGGGGAGGTATTTTTGCGGGTTTACTTCTTAGCTATTAAGCGTCTAGCTGCATGGAACTTAGGGATCATAGTTTGAAATTTGAAATCTATTTTCGTAAACTACCGTTTAAATTATATCACATAAGCTTTGAATATAATCAGTATATTTGCATTATTTACGTGCAATGAAACAGGAAACTCTTAAACGACTCTTTAAATCAATAGAAGGTGATAAAAACGATGACCTTGTCAAAGTTGCTTTGCAAATTATTAAAGAGGAGGAAGATAAGGGACATACAAAGCTGTCGCATCAGCTTAAAAATATTCTAGAGGAGAATGTTCATAGAAATGAGGGTCTTAAGAAGGAGCTAAAGAATATTTTCCCAAATGAGATTCCTATAAGCCAACGTACCAAATCCCCTCTAGTTTCCCAGATTAGCAGACAGGATCTAAGGCATCATATGATTTTGCCTGACATAATTGAAGATAGGTTTCAGAGAATAGAAAAGGAGTATGTTGCAAGAGAAAGGCTTGCTATACATGGACTAAAGCCGTCGCGTAAAATATTGCTTTATGGCTCTCCTGGAAATGGGAAAAGTATGGGTGCAGAAAGAATAGCCTGGAATGTTGGATTGCCGTTTTATAAAGTCCGGTTTGAAGCCTTACTCTCTTCTTATCTTGGGGATTCTCTGAAAAATTTAAAGAGCATATTTGAAATAGTAGGTGGACACCCTAGCGTACTTTTGTTAGATGAATTTGACTTTATAGCAAAGTCAAGATCATATACCCAGGAAGTGGGTGAAATGAATAGAATAGTAAATTTACTGTTGTATTTATTAGATGAGTATGATTCTGAAGGACTATTGATTGCAACTACAAACCTTGAAACATCCATTGATCCTGCTATTTTTAGACGTTTTGATGAAGTGATCGAAATAGGAAAGCCCTCCAAAAATGAGGTTAAAGCCCTCCTCAAGATGTCCTTATCTTCCATGAATACATCTAAAGATATATCATGGGAGAAAATACTAAATGAATTAGGGAATATATCTGCAGCTGAAACAGTAAAGATCGCTCAAAGTGTGTCAAAGCTTGCTATTATGAGCAATGAGAAAATTATAAACCAACAACATTTTGAGAAAATTTTAAAGGAGTTTAATCCTTTAAAGCAATAAATGCATTAAATAGTATATGCCAGATTTTCCTCATTTAGAGCTACCTGTAAAAGTCAAAGGTCAGCATAAGGCTCATGGTGGTGGTAAACCAAATCCCAAAACACAAGCTAACATTCAAAATAGGCAAGTTCATGGTTCGCAGTTAAATAATCTTTCAGGCAAAAAGATAGCTGAGTGGGAAGAGGCAAGGAAGAACAGGCCTGAAAATCTTCCTGATTTACCTGAATCTATTTCTTTATTTTTGGAAGTAGACCCTGGTAGTTTTTCAATTGAAACACTAGAAAGCATCTATGGTATAGAGCTTGTTTCAGAAGAAAGTGACGGATTTATTATCGGAGCTTCAACCGATGTGAGCTTAACCAAGCTTAAAGAGAAAATTGATCAATTCATCAATCAGTCAAGTCCAAAATACAAAAACTCTGCGGCCAAATTGTGGAATATAATTGAAGGGCAACAGTGGAAAGTAGAGCAAATATTATCAGATGAATTAAGGGAGAAATGGGATTTAATAGAAGATAATACTGAATATTATTTTGATATCAGTATTGCCTGTTATGTAAGAATTAGTGACTATCCTGAAAGAAAAGAAGGTGTAAGTGATGAAAAATATCTGGAGAGTCTTGAGCGGTGGAATAAAAAAAGGGAAAGTGCGCAAATAAAGCAAAGTGAGCTGGAGATGGAAAGGCAGACTCTTTTAGAAAATTTCATCGAACCTTATGGAGAAGTGACATCCGGATATATTGGATACGATGATAGCTTTACTTGTAGAATTAAAATTACAGGAGCAGGGATTAAAGATTTGATTTTTAACTTTCCGTACCTGTTTGAGGTGACGGAGTATGATGGTTTACAAGAACCAGCCACGGAACCACAGGAACATGATTTTGAGTATGATCCTGAGTTAATCGCCCCTTCAGAGGATGCCCCAAGAGTTTGCGTAATTGATAGTGGCATTCAGGAAGGACATAAGTTGCTAGAGAAAGCTATAGAATCGGGAAAGTCAAAATCTTATGTGCCTGACGATGGATCCGTAGCAGACAAAGTAGGAAATGGAGGACATGGTACTAAAGTAGCAGGGGCAATCTTATATGGGAATGTTGTGCCTAAATCTGGAAAGTTCCAATTAGAGACTTGGCTTCAAAATGCCCGCATCTTGGACAGTAATAAGTCTCTCGATAAGCTCCTCTTTCCTCCGGATCTTATGAATAAAGTGTTTTCCGATTTTTATGAGAGTGGGAGCACGAAAATATTTAATCTATCCGTTAATTCAAGATTCCCTTGTAGAACGAAGCATATGTCTGCCTGGGCAGCACAAATCGATAAGCTTTCTTATGATAATGATGTTTTGTTTATCGTATCAGCAGGAAATCTAGCACGTTCTACACCATGGAGGAATAATCCTGGAATTTTAGAACATCTGGATAGTGGAGCAGAGTATCCTGATTATCTTTGTAACAATTCCTGCAGAATAGCAAATCCATCGCAAGCGTTAAATGCATTAACGGTAGGATCCATTGGCATCAGTAAATATGAAAATGAGGACTTAATTTCTTTTAGTGATACGGATGATATTTCATCTTTTTCCCGGACAGGCTTAGGAATTTGGGGAAGTATTAAGCCGGAGTTGGTAGAGTATGGTGGTGATTTAGTAAGAGAGAAGAGTTCCATTAATGTAATTCCGAATGATGGCATTTCTGTTGATCTAGTAAGTTCAACGTTAGATGGCACACCTGCAGTAAGCAAAGATATTGGTACATCCTTTTCTGCCCCTAAAGTAGCTCATATTTTGTCCTCAATTCAAAAAGCTTTTCCTGGGGAAACTACTCTTCTTTATCGAGGTCTGGCAGTCCATTCAGCAAGGTGGCCACAAAAAGCGTTTGAGGCTGATAATCATCTAACGTCTTTGAGACATTATGGCTATGGAATACCCTCAAAAGAAAGGGCAATCAGAAATAACCTTGCCAGAATAACTTTCATTCAAACTGATACTATTAAACCAAAACAGGCAAATGTTTATTCCATTAAAATACCAGAAGCTCTCAGAAGACCTGGAGATAACTATCAGATTTTAATAGAGATAACCTTGTCGTACAAAGCTGAGCCCAGGAGAACCCGCAAAGGAACAAAGTCATATTTATCTACTTGGCTGGATTGGGAAACTTCTAAAGAGGGAGAAAAGTTTGGTGCATTTAAAAGTAGAATGCTCAAAAATGTTGACGCCGGGGATGATGCTGACAGCGATAATTCGGGAAGAGGAATTGATTGGGCTATAAGAAAGCAAATTGATAAAGGGATTCCGGGCGTGAGGCTTTCTGAAAGTACCCTCCAAAAGGATTGGGCTATTGTTCCTTCCTATAATCTACCTGAAGAAATTGGCCTTGCAATAATTGGCCATAAAGGTTGGGAGCGAAACTTAGAAGAAGAAGTGCCCTATTCTGTCATTGTTAGCTTTGAAGCTATTAATCAAGATATTGACGTATATGAAATCGTAAAAGTTGAGAATGAAATTGAAGTTGAAGTTAGGGTTTAAAACTGGTAAAGCTTGTTAAAGTTCAAAATTTTGGATTGGATTAGCTCTATCGCTCCCTTAAGGCTCCCCCAGCTTCTCAAACAAAAACCTCACCACCTCCGGTCGAAGGAGCTTGGTATGCTTCTTATACCCGAACCGTTGGAGTTCTTCAAAATAGAGGTGGATCCAGGCTGAGAAAGTTTTGGTGCAGACATTGTATAGAGCGGCCATCTCGTGCTTATAGTACGCTTTTTCTTTTACCCTTGCCTCATCGTCATGTAGATCGACCGGCATGAGCTTTTGTTTGCCATTATGTAGCAGGTCATAATAGGAAGTGGAGACTGGAGCTGACATATTAATGGTGTTTAAGGTAAACTAAATGACCAAAACGATTTATATAAGCCAGAGGAATGGTTTGGGGCCGGCTACCTAAAAATGGAGGATACTCCTCCGGAATATATTCTTCTCCAATATAATTTCCGATGAACCCTCCGATCAGGATAAAGGGGTATGTTTCTTCTGTCTTTAATCGCTTTGCCGCCAGAAAGCCTGCTAAGCTGCCTATTAAGGCCAAGCCTGCTTTTTTCGAGTTTTTAGAGAGTTTCATAAGCTTTCTGTTTGTAGTAAACATTGGCAAAGAGCAGCATGGAAGAAGCCATCAGGGTTCCGGCAGCTATCTTTTTGAGCGTCTGTTTTCTTTCATCCCGGAAATCTACCAAAGTGAGCGTAAAGCTATTCCCATGCTTCTGTCGGTGTATTTTAGCCAGCTGCATGAATTGCTGATAGTCCTCGATATTGGCAAATACGATACAGCCTGCAGAGTATTTATCAATCGTTTTGGTAGTTCCGGTCTGACTGGCCCTGTGAATATTAATGCCAAACATCCCTTTATCTTCCAATCCGGTTTCAAGCAGGTTGAATAAGCCCCTTCTGTCATAGTTTCTGATTACCGTCACCTCTTTTACCTGCACCAAGGCTTCATAAAGTCCCTGGTGGTATCCGATGGCATAGGCATTTTCATACTGGCCTTTCTTCAGGAAAGCCGTGCCCTGGGGATTCATTGGATTATCCAGCCAGAATTGCCCAGGGTCCGTGGTACCCTTGAAAATATGGTAGATCCACTTGCCTTCATCGTTCGTGTAGAAGACATGAATCTCATCATCAAAGGCATTGCTTCTTAAGTGCCTGCTACGGTAGGCGACAATGTTGAGCTGATAAGGCTTTTCGTAGATCTTAAAGCCTTTTGATTTTAATATTTTCCGGGTCTTGCTCAGCATTATTTTCTTCCTATAAAATCACTGACTGCATATACCTGTCTTCTGAGCCTGCGCTTTTTAAAAACACCTATGCCCTCTCTGGATCCTCCTTCATTGGTATTCCCCTCCACTGTAATTATCCAATTCTCACCCCACCTATCTACAAAGCCTATATGGGCAGGCCTGCCTAAGTGGGAATACCAGATGCTGAATACATCTCCTGCTTCAGGCTCTTTGCGTTGGAACTTGCCTCTTAGGTAAACTATCCTGCTTATTGTAAAATAGGCAGGTACCCATGCACTATGAGGAGCATCCACCTGCGCTTGCTGATAGCACCAGCTTACAAAGGCTGCACACCAGGGATAGCCGGGACCTAAGCCTGTAGAAGTTAAATATTCATTTACTTCTTTGCCCCGGTTTGCTCCCCCTTGCTCCACAATGCCTATCTGGCTACTGTAGATCTGCCTCACCTGCTCCCTTTTGCTTACAGCACCCTGGCCAGCAGCACTAAAGCAAATAGCAAAGCAAAAAAGATAGAGACAGATAATTTTAATTTTTTCCATGGTGCAATGAGTTGGAAGTCGTGAGCAAATTGATTATCCAGGTAATGATCGGTGGTAGGCCAGATCAGCTTCATCAGGATTCTCACCACTCCATGAAGGATGTATAAGCCGATTACTGCGAAGAGGTATATCTGGAATACACCTGCATCATAAATACCTGCTGTAGGATCCAGCATCCGTAAGAGGATAGGGCTGTTGAACCATAGAAGTAATCCCAACAGAATGGAGGAGAATTCCCGCCAGACCTTGGCAAAGCTCAGGGCTTTTCTGAAAAAGGGTTTGCTTTTATGGATAGCGTTCCCCCACCATTTTTTGAATTGTGTCATTTTAAATCAGTTTTAAATTTTGAGAAGGGGCATAAACGCTTTCTCCGGTTTTGGTTAAGATCTGAAGCACTCCCTTGTGCTCGTTGGTTACATAGCCAATCAGGGTATCGGGATTCAGTAGCGGGTGGATCACCTGGCCATTCCCATTCTTCAGGAGCGTAGGCCTCCTGGTAATAGCCATTTTTAAAAGCTTTGCATCTGCCTCATAGCCTTGTAAACTTCCAAAGCCAGATAAGGACCATACGCCTCCGGCATTCTGTTTCAGGCCCATCCTGCTGAACTCTGCTCTTATCTTTACCTTGGCCGGTTCATTATTGGCAAAGGCTACGCTTAGTAAAGCATTCACTAAAGAAGTAACTCTTGTTCCGAATATCCTTTTATTTATGAAATAAGCACTCACGGAAGAATACTGGCTGACATTCTGAATTTTTTGAAGACCTGCCAGTACGGCAAATAAATTTCTTCGGTTGGCGGCAGCAAGAATTTCGTCAGCAACCGCCTTATAGTTCGTAGAACTTGCAACACTTACACTCGTTTGAGCCGAGCCTGCTGCATTTTTTCCTACAATTTTCGAGAAATCGCTTTCAAAGACTATTTTGGCATATCCTGCAGCTTCCAATGCATTTTCAGTACCCCGGCCAAATACACCATCTACTTCACCGTTGGGCTTCATGCTGGTGCTTCTAATATGGCTTGCAGCTTGTCCTCCCAAGGCTATTAATGCCTTTTGAAGCATGGCCACCAGGTTTCCTTTTGAGCCGTTTTTCAGAGGGAAGTTTTCTTTGTTGACCTGGATAATCTGTTTTACCTCCTGATTCACCACCGGTTGAACCGTACTTCTTTTAGATGCATTGATGTCCTGCAGTAAATTATAAACCAGGTATCCACCACCCAACAAAATGCCTGTACCTAACCCGTAAAGAATATATTGCTGTGTATTTATCTTTCTACTAATGGAGGACTTAGTATTGCTGTCTGGAGCAGGCTTTTTAGAAGTAGTGCTCACTGCTTTTGAGGGAATATTTCCGGTACCCTTCCATTTTTGTCTGCTATTGTGGGGATTTTTCATATTCCTCTTACGATTTTGAGTTTAAAATCTGCATTGCCTGAATATAATCCTCTGTCGATAATTCATCTTTGAGGTCTGCAGCCAGGTTATTTCCATACAAATCGCGGTACGCATTCTGCACTTTTGAAAACATGGCTTTGCCGGGAATTTCTTCTAACGTTCTGAATACAACTTCTTCATCCGTTCCCCATCCAAACCAGGTATCATTCTCAAAGGCCATCTTCAGCTGCGTGGCATAGGCGGCAGGGTTCCCTTCATACAAGGCATTCTTTTCCCGCAGTCCCTGCTTCAGATTTTTCACCATATAGCGGATTCCGATAAAGGTGCCTGCACCAGCGGCTGTAGCCAGAATGGCTGCCACTATCTGGCTGCTCACATTTACCTTGGGTAAACTTTTATATGCCATCATAGCCGGAATCATGTTAACGGATGCCTAACTTTATTTTGACCAGATTCCTGACCAGGGGGTCGGAGTTGAATAACTTATTCATTTTGATGACTCCCTCACCGCTTACGCTGATGATCATATTTTCAAGGGCTTTCTGTACGGCCTTCGCTTCCTCAGTATCCTTGGCTTTAAACCGAATGGGTAAATTAAATTCCTGCATTTTCTTGGTCTTTTAACTGTTCTTTAGGTTCACTCTGTACCTCTTTATGATTTCTGGATGCTTTCCTTATCCTGGACAATTGGTTGAGGTAATACATTATTTTCTGCATAAGCTGCAGGTCCTCTTTTACCGCCGTTCCCATCAGGGAGACTATCTCAATCAGCTGCTCAAACTGTTTATCGTCAAACAGGCTTCTGAAGTATTCAGCGATATTTAATAAATTCCGCTGCTCCTCATCTAAGCCCGACGTTTCCAGCATTTTTCCCTCATCTCCGGCAAGCTCTCCCAGAGAGGCTGCCAGGCTTTTCAGCTCCCGGGGATACCTTCTTGCCAATCCGCTGATGGCGCCGGGCAGCAGCGTTTTGCCTAGCTCTATCAGGCCGAATTTCTTTGCCAGTTCCTCAATCTCCTGTGATTTCTCCTCCAGCTGGTCTTCGGCTTTTTCCAGCTTCTTTTCCAGCTTTTCGATTTCTCTGTTAAGATGATCCCTTTCTTTTTTCAGTGCCTCAAAGTCCCTTCGCAGCAGCTCTTCCTCCAGCATTTTATTGACCCGAATACTCACTCCATTCAGGCTTTCTTCGCTGCTCCGGCTCAGCTCTTCCAGTTTTTCCCTGAGCTGCTGATTTTCAAAAGCCGCTTTTTGAAGGGCCAGCTGACTGGCTAAAAGCTGCGGATGCTGATTTTCATTTTCACGCGAATCACTACGGGAGACTTTCAGATGGCCATTGCCATTGAGCTTGTAATTGACGTATGCACTTTCATTTGACAGACCCAGCAATTCCATTTCCTCATATTGTTCATCTGTCAGGCGAACCGCCCCCGGATTTCTTTTTCTATGTTCCTGTCGTTCTTCCATTTTTACTACTGTTGAAAAATCACCTGGATGAATTGTGCTCGTCTTGTTGAGGAAGTGTAATTGGTAATCCGGATCTGGTCGGCATGCTCATGTACATTTTCAGATAAACTGGAGTTGCCGTAATCATATTCGCCATAGTCTGATTGGATGGAAATTCCTTCATCTGCCGAGATAAGAAAATAGATTTCATTGAAGGCATTAATTTCTTTCGTTACTTCACCCTGAATGAGCAGGTCATGGTAGCGCATCAGAAATTTGTCATAGCCTCTTTCCTTCACTCGCTGTTCGGCATACCGGAGAATAAATTCTTCGCTCATGGTCTATCCTTTAAAGGCACCGGCTCTTCCTCTATCAGCAGCCATACTTTGATGCGGTAAGGAAACTCCCTTACATTCCCGGCATCTTTATAAGCGCCTGTGATGTATCCGGTGTTTCCCTCCACATCCACTACCTCCATGTTCAGGTTAACAGGAAAGTCAAAACCTTCTGAGAAATCTATTTTTGACAGAAGGTTGGTTTCTTCCTGGTTCTCCTGATGCTGACTGTCGTATACATCAGCCTTAAAAAAGAGGCCCTTCTTCTCAAATAATGCGATTTCTCCTGTTTTCATGGCTGAAGTACCTGTTGAATGATTTCTATTTCAATCTCGCTATGGTTATCTTCCTGGCTCTTCCAGATGTAGTAATCTTCCCGGATACCGGTTGCATCATCAAGTATCGAAGTAGTTGCCGGATTTCTGGATTCTACAGCTTTTCCACCCATTTTGATGACCGGATTACCCAGACGCTTAGGTTGAGCATAATAGGTCCAGTCATCGTGGTCATGATCATCATCGTCCTCATCCTCATCGTCCTTATGATGCTCTTTTTCATTGGGCTGAATCCGTATAACAGTTCGTTCAGAAAGGATAAGCTCTGAATCTAAAGACTTGATAAAGCTCTCAGAGGATTGTTTGCCCGGTCCTGTTCCAAAGTAGCACCTGCCAAAGACAGTAGGTTCGCTCATATCGCTGACGGTGCTGCAAACAACGATGCCCACCACTTTCGTGGCATTGAAGGGAAGCTTTTGAGCAAAAGTCTCGTATTGTCCTTTTGCATGAATCTCAATCTCCACAGCAAGCAGTTTTCTTTTAAGTAAAAGTGACTGGTATTCTTCCTGCTTGTCACCTCCCAGAGCTGTTATCTGCCGCTTTTCTATTTTCCGGAACATCTTAAATCCTTTCTTCTATTAAAAGGATCACCTTCACCTGGTAGCCACTTTCAATAGGTGCCCGCTGATGATCTTTATCCTCATAGCGGAGCTTCACGGATAGATCTCCCGGAAGGACATCTCCTAACTGAAAGAACCTTTCATGCGGGCCTACACTTACAGAAGACATCAGGAACTTACTGTCAAATCCTTCCGGAAAAATCTCATCACCGCCGATTTCTATTCGTTGGGCACCACGGTAATACAGTTTATCAGGATAATCGGAAGAAAGCTGGATAGCCCTCACAGCGATGGTTTTCTTATTCAGCTCCCAGTTAAGGGGACTGTAAGACTTATTAGCCTCGTTTACAGAAAATGTAAACACCTTCCTGATTTCTCTGCTTTCCTTTTGCATCCGTACTTACTTAATGGTTGTTCCGAAATAGTTCAACTGTTACGCCGGTATCGTAGAAGTACCGCCCAACACTACCTTGATCATGGATTTATCCGGGGCATCCTCACCAAGCTCAATGGTAAATTCAAATTCCTCGTCGTCCCGGATAAACCGTGGATTTTCGAGGTAGTAGGTGCCCAGATTGATGGTAGAGTTATTATCGGTAATAAACTCCTGCATGGGTCTTTCGTCAATAATCAGCTTCTTATTGGCCATCAGGGTAAATACACCATTTTGCAGACCGGCGATCTTTTTGATCGAATCAAAGTTGGCCATTTTAATCGCTTTCTTCCATTCCGAATCATTGGTGGGCACTTCGCCTTCCAGCATACCGGCCAGTAAGATGATGCGGTTGCAAAGGAAAAGTCTGTCTTTAGGAAGCTTCGTCTGGGTAACATTGGTTACACCGATCTCTTTGGCATCCTGGGTTTCGAACATATTGATATTCGCTTTTCCTCCGGACCTCTTAATGGAATAGTAAGCAGCATCCGCTAATTGCAGCCTGCCTTCCTTGATGTCCAGTGCCATCTTCACCATGGCAGGATCGTACTTTTTACCGGCATCTCGGAGGGCCGTATGGGCATTGACAATTTCCAGGAATTGTTCTCTTGAACCTTTTCGCATGTTCATTTTAGTTATGATTTTGGTTGAAATTTTTTTAGTGGAATTTTCCTTAGGCGATGGCGTTTAGCTCCAGTTCATCGACACCTGCCAGGGCAGTAATATCGGTGCTGCCCAGATAGCCCTGTAACTCGCTGATATCAGGGCTGCCAAATCCCTGCACATTCATGCCTGTTATATTTTCAGGGTTTCCCTGTTCTAACTGGCGGATAATTTCATCCACCTCCGAAGTATCAAAGCTGCCCCTGTCTACCATTTCGCTGCCTACAAAAACCATGGGTCGTTCTATCGCTGCCAGTTCTCCTAAATCCATTTTCTCTGCCAGGGAAGGGGAGAACTTGTCCAGGTATACCTTTTTACCGAGTGCTTTCAAGGAGCTCAATGCTCTGTTCTTAGCGCCTGCAATTTCCTGCTGAAGGCCATCCATTCCCTGCATCTCCTGTTCTTCTGTTTTTGAAATAAAACCATTGGAGGCGACCATGCCTACACCGGCAGCAGAAAGCCAGTCGTATTTGTACCAGGCTGCTCCAAAGAGGGTGACTATTCCTACGAGCAGGCTTGGCCTGCCTACTGCTGAACCGATCAGCATGCCCACTACGCCAGATCCCAGTTTCTTTCCGGTTTCGATAAGGCTTTCTTTTACCATTTCACTTTTTTCCATTAGACTAATATTTGTTGACCATTAAAATTTTCTACAGTAATACTTTCGGAGCAAGCTTGTCCTGCTTTCTAGGCTGCTTTTTTTTGCTCGAACTCTTTGAGGCCTTTGCGTTTTTTGCTATTGTATTTGCTGAAGGACTGTCTGAGTTGCTTTCTTGCTTTGCTGTCCCTGTTTTGGGTTTGCCCTTTACTTTCTTATTGGAAGGGATGCCGCTGACTGGTTTGCTTTTCTTGCTTTTTGACTGCTTTACCGCATACAGGATTCCGCCTGCAGCTACTGCGACCCCTGCGCCGACTATCAGACTGGTTTTATTCTTTTGGAACCAGCTTAGCTCTTCTACTGTGGAAGGCTTTTGGGGTGGTAATGTGATAGTTGGATCATTCGTAAACCTTTGGAGCGGTTGCGGTACTGTTGTTTTCGGAACAGTAGTTTGCAAGGCAGTAGTGCGCGGAATAGTTGTTCGCGTTACGGTCGATGGTCGTACCTGCAGGATGCTACTACTGGTCCTTGGAGTAGTGTAGCTTTGCCTGACAGCAGTTTGAGCTACTTTTGGGGCAGTATAGCTTTGTGTGACCGGCTGCGTAATCCTTGGTAGAGAGGGAGCTGGTGCAGATGGTGGTTTAGCAGTACTTATCAGGCTTTGAACCTGGTCTTTGGCATTTCTTGCTTTATCAAATACACCGGTGATCTTGCTGAGTAAAGCTGCTACGGAACCAACGGCAGCAGAAGCAGCTGCAATAGCAGTAGATGCTACTAGACCTAATCCTTCTATCTCTTCATCCATGTACTCCTCTACCAGATCGGGATCAGATTCCAGAATAAAGCGCTCGAATTCGTCAGCATATTCCGTCACTTCACCTAAACCCTCCAGTCCGCTTAAAGGCACTGCTTTATCTTTATTGCCTTTTCCTTTCAGGATAGCATTTTTCAGATTTTGCTTCTTGCCTCCGGCTAATTCATAAATTTGATTTGCCTTCTCGATAGCTCTTTTCAGCTTCCCAAATTCGGACATGTTTACCCCCCTTTTTCTTGCTTCGGCATCGCTGAGGTATCCGAACCGTAACCTTTCCGCTACTTTAAAAAGGTTTAGTTTCATGGAAGCCAGAAAACCGTTCCTAAGCAGAATGGTAGCAGGGTTGGCGTAGCGATTGACCGTGGAGATAACCGGTTTCAGGATTTTCTTTCCTGTGAACTTAGCTGCTGTAGAAATACCTTTGGCAACCGGCTTTAGCACTTTCTTTCCTACAAATTTGGCGGCATTCTTAAGACCTTTGCCAATCTTTTTGAGGAAGCCTAATTCACCCAAGCCATCTACCATATACAGGTTTTCCTCTGCATCGGCATACATGATTACATTGCCATCTTCATCCTGAATTTCATAGACTATTTCAGGATTCTGTACATAACCCAAGGCTTCCAATGCTTCAATCTGTGCGCCATTCAATCCATCTGTATAATCATATTCAACCTCTGCAATATCAACTGAATCGAGTCCGGCGGCATCCATGCCATCTAATCGGTGTAACTCCATGATTTTAATTGGTTAATTCTTTTACTATTTTATAAGTACCATACCCAACTCCTGCAATAGCCAGGGCAAGGCCTGCTATGTGAAGCGGTTTGTTCCATTGAGCATTAGCTGGCAGAACGGTTTGGACATATTGTTCTTCAGGAGCCAGTCTTAACGGAGCTATATTCTGTGATGCTAATCTTGCCTCAGATATCGTTGACACCTTACTGGCAGCGGGCTTTTCTGGAGGTTCCGGGGCAGTTCGGGCCTCATTACTGTACTGGTAGATGGATACCTTAGGCTCGTATTGAGTGCCGGAATTTGTCCTGGGCTTTGTAACGATCTGTCTAAGCGTTAACCGCTGCTTTATTACAGCTTCAGGTTTTAGAGTAAGAACACCTAAGTCATCCGATAGTAGATCTGCCGAATCCACACCACTCACTTCACCGAACCTTATACCATTAATCTCACCTGATAAGAGATTATCTCCCATGGTGAAATCCCGGCATTCTGAAAAGGGCACTTCGTAGTTCGGGTAATCTGCCACGCAATCAATGGTGATATAGCCAGAAGTAGAGTTGCTTAGCTCCTGGTGGTTATTTCCATCTTTTGGTACGATAGGGTAAATATGCTGGAAGTGGCTTTTACCTCCATACTTCGTGATCCTGACCTTGTGCGGGATATTTAAAATGCGAAGGATACTGGAGATAAAGACAGTATAACAGTCACAATCTACTCCCTGGTAGCGATCTGCCCATGTTCTGGAAGGTCTTCGTACCTGTTCAATACCCGCTTCATCTTTTTTGTACTGAATATGCTGGTAAACAAAATTCCATATATTCCGACAGGTCTCTTCCAGGTCTTTTCCTTTTAATATAGGCGCAATTACCCTGGTGTCATTTTTAGTCTCTTCGACTAATGACTTAATCAGGTTGATGGTATGGTGGAGTTTTGCTTTACCCTTTCCTTTTACTACCGTATCCTGCTTTACGCTGACAGGAAAAAGCTTATCATACTCCCGACCTGGTCTTATACGTCTGTGTCGTAATGTTTCCATCAGAAACTGAGTTTTATAAGGTCTTCTTTCAGGTAAGGAATACTATTCACCCTGGTAGAGGTAGCAGCGATAATTTCCAGATCAGTCTTTTCACCGCTTCTGATCCTGTTGATCAGGCTCGTTCCCAAGGACTGGATTAAAGTGAGCCAGCCAGCTGACTGTATGTTCAGGTCAAATGACTGTTCTCCATATTGAGGAATACTGATCACCTCATTCTTCAATGCGGAAGTGCCTAAGGAGGATCCTTTATACAAGATGTTTACAAAAGGATACTGGATCTTTAGTGCGATAGGATTAGGATTTTGTAAGGTGACCCTTGCTTTAAATTCTATACCGGAAAGGCTTACCTTATGGACCTTCACAGAAGTCCGGGTATTAATAGAGTTGGAAGCATTGTTCAGTCTCAACAAATATCTGCCGGCAAAAAAGGCAGCTATACCACCTGCAATCCATTTGATCATACTATCGGTTTTAAAAGCCCGAATCAAATGTGAGCAATCCTGAAAAAACATTCAAGGAGGCTTGTTAAAGGGGGTTTTTTGGAGAATTATTAAGGAAAAGAGAGCATTTCAGCGGTGGTTTGGGGACCTTGGATTGAAGTGCTGGAAATAGCTGGCGAAGCTGGGCTCTTTTGTTTTATTTGAAGTGTCTGTTGATAAAAAAAGCCTTATTTTTAGAAGGTGGATAAAGTAGCAACATTCAAATTCATGGGTAAATCTGAGCTGGCCGCAAAGCTGGGCATCAGCCGGGAAACCCTGCGGAAAAAGCTGAAAAAAGTGAAGGGGCTGAACACCGGCCGGAGGCAGCTGCTATATCCGGGGGAGTTAAAATTGATTTATGAAGAGTTTGGGATTTTGAAGGGTGGTTAAGCCTTTTTGATCTGAAAATTCATGTTCCCAGCGTGGCACAGTTGCTTAGTTCTTCTGCTTGATCAAATTATAATTTCCTTCACAATCATATCCTTTTCATCTGTTTTGCTTTCAGCGGTCATCAGGATCAACGTGCCATTGCCTTATCGGCTATACGCTTACTGCCATTTGAAAAGGGATGGTTGTTTGCAACAAAGTATAATAGGTTGGCTGCTGTTTCTTCAACGGTCGGATATAGATTCTGGTCTCCAAATGATTGGTAAATTGTACTAAGGGAGCTATTAAAAGAACCATCTTTTTCCCCTTCCAAATAGCCAGGATCCGCCAAATTTTTAATTTAAGCCGTGAAAGCCATTCAAGGCTTCCTCATAGGTAATTTTAAATACTTCATTTGCAGAAATTGTTTACCTGTAAACGCTGATGACCATAGACATCCAATATATCAAGGACATAGGTGTAATCTGTAACTACTCTTAGCAGACCTTGGGCCTCATCGGCAGAGAGCATTTTATTATTGATTACATTTTCAATTAATTTTACAGACTGCTGTATTTCTTTTTGCTCTTGAGTCTGATCCTGTAACCGCGTTTCATTAAAGGGCATACCCCTGTGCAAGATATTGTATTGTCTCAACAGATTAGTTGCCCAGATCCGAAATTGTGTACCCTGTTTTGATTTTACCCGATAACTTACGGAGATTATTCGAAATTCATTATATATTTTTGAGATGAGGTGGTTTACGATTGGAAAATATACTTGCTTGCCATTCTTTTTTTCGAATACGCACCTAAAAATATTTTCCTTCGGAAAGTTCTCCTACACTCCTCAAATCTTACGAACAAGAGAAGGAAGAATTTGCTACTAAACTTTATAGTTAATTTGATAGTATTCTTTTATATTATTCAGCACCTTCTGAAACAGGTGGGTCACATTTTAACCAATGCCATAACGATAGGCTCGCTCTTTTACTTAGGGCAACCTAAACAGACGAATATGAAAGAAGATTAGCCAGGAGAAGTGTGGCTGTATTATCTATAATTAATTGAATTTTCAAACTACATGGATAAATTTCTGGAACAATTAAATCATGAATTTCATAGGCCGTTCGAGAATTCGGTACTAATTTTTTGCATTATCCTTCTCATAATTCTTTTGGCACCTATACTGTTGCGCAAGATTCGGATTCCAGGAATAATCGGGTTAATTGTATCCGGAATTATCATTGGACCTCACGGCCTGAACATGATAGAGCAGAATGCGGCAGTAGATTTATTCTCAACAATTGGCTTGCTTTATATTATGTTTATTGCAGGCCTGGAGCTGGACTTAAAAGAATTTAGCAAGAATAAGCATAAGAGTGTGATCTTTGGTTTTCTGACCTTCATTTTTCCTTTGGCGATTGGGTTACCTGTGTGCATGTATTTACTTGGTTATGGATTTATGACCAGCTTGCTCACTGCAAGTATGTTTGCCACTCATACTTTAGTAACTTATCCAATTGTCAGCCGATTGGGAGTTTCAAAGAATGAAGCAGTTGCTATTACCGTGGGGGGCACTATTTTAACTGATACTGCAGTTCTAATAATTCTGGCAGTAGTAACAGGTGCTGTGGAAGGCGGGTTGACAAGCGAGCTTTGGATAAGGTTAGGTATTTCCTTTTTTGCTTTTGTTGCCTTTGTGGTGCTTGTTATTCCGGCTGTCTCCGGATGGTTTTTCAGGCATTGGGAAGATGAAAAGCATGCCCACTATATATATGTTCTTACCATTGTTTTTTTCTGTGCGTTTATCGCTGAAATTGCTGGTCTGGAACCAATATTAGGGGCTTTTGCGGCCGGCCTGGTGCTTAATAAGTTTATTCCCCATACCTCACCTCTCATGAACCGGATTGAGTTTGTTGGAAACTCTCTGTTCATTCCTTTCTTTCTGATCAGTGTAGGAATGCTGGTAAATATTGATGTGTTAATGCAGGGTCCTAGTGCACTTATTGTTGCGGCAGCCCTAACAATTGTTTCGCTTTTCGGTAAATGGATTGCCTCTTACCTTATTGCCTTGTTTATGAAATATAGCAAAGCCCAGCGCAACGTAATTTTCGGGCTCAGCAGTGCCCATGCCGCAGCCACACTTGCAGTAATCCTGGTAGGTTACAGAATCGGCATTATAGATGAAAATATCCTGAATGGAACTGTAATTCTTATTCTCATTACCTGCCTGGTTGCTTCCTTTGTCACAGAAAGTGCCGGAAAGTCCATGGCTCTTGTAGAGGACAGGAAGGATCCTACTACCTCGCAAAATCATGAGGAAAAAATTCTGGTACCTATTTCTAACCCTGATACGATGGAAAGGCTGGTAGATTTTGCCCTTACCATTAAGAATCCGGTTTATGATACTCCCATTTATGGTCTTGCAGTGGTGCAGGATGATGAAAAAGCACAGGTGAAGCTGTCAGAATCCAGAAAAATTCTGGAGAAGGCTATTGCGCATGCTTCCTCTTCCGACCAGCAAATAGAAGTAATTACAACCATCGATCAGAATGTATGTGACGGAATCCGGCGGGTTTCGAAAGAGGTAGCGGCTACAGATATAATATTAGGAAGCTCATCAAAAGTTGCCTTTTCTGACAGGTTTTTTGGGGGCTTTATCCATACGCTGCTTAATTCCACCCACCAGGAGGTGCTGGTTTATAACCCCTCCATGGCCTTAAATCTACACCAGAATGTGAGATTAATTTGTCCTCCTCATTCAGAGAAGGAGTTTGGCTTTCATAGCTGGTTGGAAAAAATCATGCGATTGGCAGGCGCCCTAACAGTTGATATTTATATTTACTCTTCTAAAACATCTTATGACAATATCAATAATTTTATCAGGGAAAATAAACTGAGTAATGAGGTGAAGCACAAGGATTTTAATGAAATAGAAGATTTTCTGGTGTTGGCTAAGGATTTTAAAAAGCAGGATATAATAGTGGTGGTATCGCCAAGGAAGGGCAGTCTCTCCTATAACTCCGTACTTGATATGGTGCCAATTAAATTAAATAAACACTTAGCAGCCTATAGTTATATTGTGGTATATCCTAAAGTGGAGGAGTCAAAACATTTATCTGAAATCTCTCAATATGTTTAATGTAGAACAGTTACTGAAAACCACCCAATACATTAGCAGGAGCAATAAAATGAAAACCTTAGTTCCGGTTTAAGTTTTAAACCTGCCGTAGTGAAAGAAGCCTTGTATTCATAGATTGATTTCTGGCAGCAGTCGAAAATAAAGGATGTAAAAACAGAAAGTCAGGAGAAAGTAAGAATTGCTTATCTTCTTCTTTAGGTGATATGCTGAAATATTGCTTTTTTATATAAACAAAGGATGTTTATGTTCCTTTATGCCGGAATTAGTACCGATTACCTGTAGAGATTCACATAACTGTAATATGGATTTCACAATAAAGAATCCCTGGGAGATTCTTTATTTAATTCTTTGTTTAAGCTAAGGGCGGCGCTTATTAGGCCAAGATGGGTAAAGGCTTGAGGGAAGTTACCCAAATGCTCACCCTTTACCCCTAGTTGTTCTGCGTAAAGCCCTACATGGTTGGCATAGCCAAGCATTTTTTCAAAAAACAGGGTGGCTTTATTTAGTTGCCCTGCCCTGGCAAGGCACTCCACATACCAGAAGGTGCACATGGAGAAGGTTCCCTCACCTCCAGTGAGCCCCTCCACTTCTTCATCAGGGCGGTAGCGATAAACCATCGAGTCAGATACCAGTTCCTCTTCAATGCGTTTAAGTGTGGAAAGCCACTTGGGATCGGTGGGGCTGATGAAGCGTATGATGGGCATAAACAGAGTGGCCGCATCTACCGTTTTGGCTCCTTTAAACTGGACAAAGGACTGTAGCTCCTCATCCCAAAACTCATGATGAATGGTATGGAAAATTTTATCACGCTCCTCCTTCCAGCTCGGGTTCAAAGGGTATGAATGATTATGTGCAATACGCATACCCCTGTCAATGGCTACCCAGCAAAGTAATCTGGAGTAAAGGAACTTTCGCTTGCCTCCACGCACCTCCCATATTCCCTCATCTTCTCTTTGCCAGTTATTGCACACCCACTCTACCTGCCTGGAGAGGTTTTGCCAGAAGCCGTAAGAGATAGGCTCCACATATTTGTCGTAGAGGTATACCGAGTCTAATAATTCACCATAAATGTCCAGCTGTATTTGATCATAGGCACCATTGCCAATGCGAACGGGCCGTGATTGTTTATAGCCCTCCAGGTGGTTAAGTTCTATTTCCTGCAGATCTAACTTTCCATCCAAGGTATACATCAGCCTCAGGTAATCTCCATCAGGAATTTCATTACATTGCCTTTCGACCCACCTCATAAAGGCGGTTGCTTCTTTTTTATAGCCCAGGTTGATTAGAGCATAAATAGTGAAAGAGGCATCGCGGATCCAGGTGTAACGATAGTCCCAGTTACGCTCTCCTCCCATATCTTCAGGCAAAGAAAAGGTTGGTGCTGCCACAATGGAGCCATAGCGGTAGGAGGTCATCAGCTTTAGTGCCAGTGCCGATCGATGCACCATTTCCATCCAACGGCCACGGTAATTACATTTTCCAGTCCAGTTTTTCCAGTAATTGATGTTGTCGAAGAGACTTTTTTCAACAAAAGATCTTAACTCTTCTATCTGAACGGGTTTTTGCGCTACCTCCTCCAGCATAAAATCAGCCAGACCGCCGCCTCCAAGGGTAAACTCGGCATAAACATCCCCATTTCTATGTTGAAGAGGTACACTGCTTAGCAGGCGCAGCATCAGTCGGCGGCTGCCCTGGCTGGTGAAGATTACCTCATGTTCGTTTATCTGGGTGATGGTATGATTAGCTCTGGCATAATCAAAGCGGGGGCAGCATTCCAGCTTGAAGCGCATTTTGCCCTTAATGCAGGCAACTCTTCGGATGATTTCTTTACCCCCATAGTTTTCTTCCTCGGGCATAAAGTCAGTGATCTCCGCAACACCTTCATCGGACAGGAAGCGGGTGAGTAATACGTTTGTTTCGGGTAAGTAGAGTTGCTTATGATTTATATCTTCCAGTATAGGATGTATATTGAAGAATCCACCCTTGTCTTTATCAAGCATTGCTGCAAATATGCTGGGAGAATCAAAGTCAGGAAAGCACATGAAATCGATAGATCCCCGCTTACTTATCAGAGCCACGGTATTTAAATCTCCAATAATCCCGTAATCCTCAATCGGCTGATAGTGCTTCATTTTGAAATTTATTAGTAATAGTTGCAAAACCTTGTTAATGGGTAATTGTTTGCACACCGATACCTTCTGTAAGGGGCCAATATAGTTTATATTAGTAATTCAACAATTTGAGTGAAATGTGAAGAAATAGCTCTATATACCTGACATAATCATTTTGAATATTTGGTTAACTGACTTATTATCAGGTGATAATCATTCAATATTCACCTTAAACAAAATTATAAAAGTTTGCTTTTATAAATAAAGAAGTATTACTACCAAGAGGAATTAGAAATCATGTTTAAAAAAATTGCAGTCCTGATTGAATTCTCTTCTCCGGTAGTTCCCCTTCTTTCTGAAGCAAAAAGATTGCAGGAGACTTTTAAATGTGAGCTTTTCTTTATTCACGTTGAAAAGAAAGATTTGTACGAACAACAGGTAGAGCAAGAGGAAGGAAAAGAGCAGGGATCAACACGGGAATTACTTTTCTTAGATCCCGAAGCCAAACAATTCATTATTTGGGAAACAGGAAACCCTGTAGTCAAAGTCCTGGATTTTTGTAGAAAGGAAGGGATAGATCTTTTAATCACAGGGGCCTACAAAAAAGATAGTTTGATTGATTATTATATTGGCTCCACAATTTTGGATATAATTAGAAATACGATTTGTTCTACTCTTATCCTGAAGGATCCTTCTGAAGAACCATTTCCTTTTAAGGATATTGTAATTGATGGTAGTGACCGGGGCTCTTCAATGAAGGCGTTGCAGATTGGATGTTCTATTGCCAGGTTTGCAAAATCTAATCGTATTCATGTGTTAAAAGGAATACAACTATTTGGCTTTAAGATGTCTGTTGCATCAGAATATTCACTAAAGAAATATAATACGAAGAGAAAAGGGTTAATAGAGGGTGAATTAGATAATTTAAGTGAGAAATTAAAAGCCATAGATACCTCAGGACTTAAAATCCATCTCCGGGTAACAAAGGGCAGGCATGGCGCAGAAGTTAGCAATTTTGCAAAGGAAATGGGAGCCGATCTTATAGTTGCACCGGGTCCTGATCACACTTTAGACATTATTGATAGGATTATTCCTCATGATATTGAATTTATTCTGAAGGATCTACCTAGTAATTTCCTTATTGTGGTATAGTTAAGCATTGTTTATAATGAAAAAGAAATATATATTACAGCTAAAATTATATTCAGCCGCATGTCAAATATAAGAACCACAATTCTTTAAGAAAGGTTATAATTTTTTGTAACCATTGATGGACGGGAGGTATCAAAAGCGAAAAGCCCGGAAAAACTTTTACATTCTTCCGGACTTTGAGGTATAACCATCTCGGTTACAAACTAGTCTAAAAAAAAATCGCACTAGAGAGAGATTAAAAAATAACCAAACTATTATTATAAACGCTGGTTATGGGCTTTTGTTGTAAAAATACTTTCCTCTTCATGAATAAAAGGTTATATGGTTTCTTTTGAGTGCTTGTTGGGCATAAATTTCGGAAACAAATAGCTAATGAAATTGTATTAGCTTCAACTTCATTAGCTATTTGTTTGAGGAACCAGTGTATCTGATTATACACAAAAGGCAGGAAGATGAGCGGTGGCTAAATCTGTTTATTTCGGCTTCAAACCTTTAACTTACCACGGAGAGCATTAAATTGTGTCTTTAAATTATTCCACCGTATTATTATCCTGGTGTTGCAATGCTAGTGTAGGTTTAGGCTTTTTCTCTGCTTTATGTACCCCCATATGCCCATTTAGTGCCTTAACAGTTCTGAATTCCCTGTGGCATTCCGGGCAAATAAATGGTTTCTCTATTTCTTCATCCATGTTTACAGCCTTGTTTACACTTTTGATTTCCGATATTTTCTCCACAAATAGTTCTGCATAGCTATATCCGGTAAAGGCAAGGATGGCTGAAAGAAATATTTTGGTAAACCCCGTGATGTAAACATCCTCTATAAAACCGAAAGGGTTATAATATAGCAGGTTGATTATAAAGGCAAAAAGGGCATATAATTCCGGCTTTCTTTTGATGAAATGGATTGTGAACACAAGGATGGTGAGATCAAAACTAATGGCATAAAATAGTGCATAAACACTTTTAAAATAGTTGTTGCCATCAAAGGGAGAGATCTTGTAAAACAGCTGGTGGGTATGCAATATCATGGGAATGGTACCGGCAATTACCACCAGAAAGATAAATTTGCGGGAGAACAGGAAAGTCTCAAATTGTTCAAAAGATGTGGTTTTCATAGTTTTTTGATTGTCCTAACCGGAATCGAATCAAAATTCGCACCGCGAAATAATTTGCGGGTTATATACGGTGCCCTCGTTTAAACTTAGCTAGTTCAGCTCCGTCGTCTTTATTTTCATAGATAATAGCCGTTTCCCACTTTCCCTTAAAGGTTTCCAGCAGCATTTTCTCTAGCCTTTGTATTCCTAAAGCCTGATTTTGCTTTGCTCTTCGGTGGTTTTTATCCAGAGAATAAAAAGTCCTCACATTGCCGTCATAAAACCACACAATGCACTTACTTAAAGCTTCACGCTTTCCTATTTCTGATATCATTGGAGTGGATTTTGATTTGTAAACTGTATTGTAAACCCGCATAATAGGCTTGCATCAAAGCTTCATCTTTAAATTTGCTCAGCCGCTTTTCATGGATTCTGAAAAGTTGCAGCCGGGAATGGTTCTTGAATCTACCTTTTTCTTGATTATGTGTCAGGGTTTCTTTTTTCACCTTCTCCAGCTCCAGTTGGTTGCGGATTTCTATTTTCAGAGTTTCCTGCCGGACATACCATTCCCAGGTGTTGATAAAGCCGTTCTTTTGATTTTGAGGATCAAAGTAAACATGCGGCTTTTGTGGTATCCAGTGGTTTACATCCCGATCCAGCCACCTTTTTACCATATCTACTCGTGCTAAAGCCGTATTGTGGTAAGCAATCCATTGACTTTGAGAATATCTGACCCTGAATTTACCGTAAACGGATTCCCAGATCAGGTTCAGCACTTCATTATTCTCAGGATCACTTAAAATTATATCCGGATAAAGGATTGTTCTGGCATGTTGCCAGAATTGCCGGATCAGCGAAAGTAGGAAAATGCGCTCCGCCTCCTCGCCATTTTTTTGTTCATGTTTCTGCTTAGGTGGAGCAGAAATGGCTTGTTTGGAAGCGGAGCATTTACCATTTTCCCCCATGTTCTTGTGGTGTTCCTGTAATGTTCCTGTGGCGATGCTTGGCTCGCCATTCTCGTCCGCCACCTTGCGGACTCCTTTGTCTTCTGGATTGGCTATATCAGGACTTATCGACTTACCAACAGTGCTATTAGCATTTTCTTGTTCATGGGGTTCATGAACTAAAGGGTGAAAATTTTTCACATTAGCGCAAAAAATATCGGAAATGGAAGGAATTGTATTCAATTTTTGGGCTGGAAACACCTCTCCCAACAACAGTTTTGGGTTTATCCACAGTTCTGTTCCACCGGAGCCCCTGCGTTCTTCCCCGATAATGATTCCGGCCTTTTTTAAGCGTTCTTTGTGATTGATGATGGTCCTGACCGTGCAACCCTGTTCTTTGGCAAGGCTTATATTAAATGTTCTAAAGCTTGGCAGCTGATCAGGAAGTACAGGTTGTAAAAGAGATGCCCTTTTCAACTGTTTCAGATAAAGCCTTACAATAGAAAAGACCGTTGCTCTGTGGCTGTTGCTAAGACAATCGGTAAGCCTGGACTGAGAGGAGTTGTGTTCGTCCATGTATGCTTTAGTATTGGCAAAAACAGTACTAAATTCAAGATATATAGGGCTGGATGAAATCTGTTGCATCGTCACTGCTTTAGAGGTTTGATATTTTGCAGTTCCCGGAGAGATGCTAAGATAGCCTTAAAGAGCCTGGCGTTTTTGTGAAACTTATCTCCTAAAAGCATTGCACTTTTCTCACCAAATTCCCTTTTTATGTAGTTAAAGGTTTGCTCATTTAGCTCACACTCCAACTCCAAATAAGCTATTTGTTCTTTGAGATTGGCCATGTTTACAGTTTTTAAGGCTATAAAATAATTTTCTGTCCTTCGATCACCTGATTAGCGTAGTGCACTAATTTGAGTAGGGACGATTCTTTAATGAGGGCGGATCTCTTTCTCCGGTCATAATATCCTTCCAGGATTTTGCATTTCAGGAATAACCCGAGTTCTCTTGGGCTCCAATGAAATTTTTCCATTACATCGGGGTATTTTTCGATCAGTTCGGCGGGGGTGAAAAAAAGGTTCTTCATTTTATTAATGGTTAAAGTGAGAGATAAGGCTTCCAAATATGTTGGGGTACCTGAAAACTGCTATTAATATAATCGAACATTCGATAAATCTATGTTGCGACGATTAAAAAAATCATCCTTTAAGTGCAATTAAAGCGTATTATCTTCAGCCTCATACATATATCTTTCCAGTTCGGAAGCATGTATTTGCCAAGCTCCTCTACTTCTCTCTTGTCTGGCCTTGAGTTGTCCTGTATTACAGTAATGGATAACAGTGCTGTACTTCATGCCGGTGGTCTGACTGAATTCTCTGGGAGTAAAGAATTCTTTATTATTAAGGCTGTTGGAAATAATGTCCCGAAGGTCATTTATAATCCTGCTGTAAAGGCTTTCAAGATCCCCCACAGTAGCCAATTGGTTTAATTCTTCCCTGGTCATCTTTGAATTATTTAGATGTTTACAAATAATGATGCTAAGGTCAAACTTTATTTTTTGCGCAAAAAGAGGATGAGTAGGAGGGCGTGCTAACATTATGTGGAACAGTAGGGGGAGCTTAACATTTAAGGATTGAGTATAATAATCTAATAGTTAGGTAGTTGGCCTAATGAGAAAAATTTTATGAAGGAATAAAATTTTTTATGAGTGAAGTAGATTAATCTATTTGGATAAGGGATGTCGCAATTATGTGCAGATGAATTGTAAACAGAGGGAAATTTTTCTAAATTTGCATTCCTGTTGCGAGGCAGTAATGCCACTTTTTTGTTTAACTTTTTGGTCCCGTAGTTCAACGGATAGAATAGGAGTTTCCTAAACTCTAGATAGGCGTTCGATTCGCCTCGGGACCACACTTTTTTCTTCCCTCAATTTACGTTCACTAATAGTTCACTAGCTAAATTTTAGCGCTTTAATTTTTTAGGTTAATGATCTTAAAACTAGCGAGTTAATAAATTTTAATAGAGAGAGGTAAAAAGTTTCCTAAACTCTAGATGCAAGCGGCCGCCGCTGCGGTTCGATTCTTGCCGGGACCACTCAATGAAAACAAGATCCCCTGTAAACTATGCGTTTGCAGGGGTTTTATTTGTTGTAGAGGGGAATTATCTGCGAGGCTGCTGCCAGTAAAAAAGGATCTGCCTCAGATTTCTTGAAAAGAGGGGAGATTTGCCTCGGGGAGCAGTTAAAGCCCCTTCCTTTTGCAGGCTGGTGAGATAAGCTCCTTTTGTAATGGTGATGAAGCATTAGGCATCGCAGGGATATGCCGCCCTGCCGGTTTAAATAAGATTATTGGCCGTGGCGTAGCGCATCAGGTCTGCTACATTTTTAGCATTTGCTTTTTCGCGGATGCGTGCCCGGTGGGTGAAAACAGTATGCTTGCTGATGTGCAGCTTTTCCGCGATGGCCTCGCTGCTGTTTCCTTCCAGCACCAGCTTCAGTATTTCCAGCTCCCGAACAGACAGGAGCCCTTCCCCTGCCTTCGGAAAGTAATGGTTCACCTGGATGATAGTCTGTATTCCCTCCTCATTCTTACATTTTACGACGTCTGTGATTTTATTGTCCTCCCTGAAAGAGGTAATATCTGTCCAGAAGCCTAAAATAACCAGCGGTCCGTGGTGGTCGGCCTTCAGTACTTTGTTTTCCTGCAGGAGGGTGATAAAGTACTGGTCACGGTGCTGAAAGCGAAAGGTGTGCTGAAAGCAGTAGTCAGGATGACTGTCGGGATCCAGTTCCTGGATAAACTGTATGCGTTTTGGAAAAATAGTATTGTAAAAGACTTCAGCATCCTGCTGGTTATGCTGGAGAATAGTAAGGGCAATGCCCTCTGCCAGAAACTGCTCCCTTTCATAGCCGGTGAGCTGCTTTACCCCCGCGCTAAAATGGTAATACCTCCCGGTCCGGTAATCCAGGATATAACTGACGGTTGGCCCTTCCTCCAGGAAAGGATGCTGCTCCGGGTACTTTTCTAACTCGCACACCTCCTCCCGGGAAGTGTTTAATGAGCTGACTTTTTGCAAATACTGGGTAAATGAATAGCCTGGTAGGTGTTCCATAAGGGTTAAAGCTTCCTTAGCTAAAAAATGACTGCTTAATTTAAAAAAATATATGTAAAATACACAAAATTGTGTATTGAAGTAAGTGGCTATCACGCGTATATTTGTTATAACATACTGATAGTAAGTGTGTAATAAGTTTGAAATGTAAGCAGCGGCTGTAAATTAGTTATGGCCACTTTAGCCGGACAGATTCCGGCTCTATCTTCTATCTCGGAAACATTTTTGAGGCAGGGAGGAATGGTGAGGAGAACATTGAACTTTCTGCTTCAGGAAGGTTAAGAGGTATCCGGGAATTTTTTATAAGACCATTAAACTTAAAAAGCATTCATTAAAAAAAGGACAGTACCAGGGAAGCTTTAAGCGGCTTCTTCGTACGCAAAAGAGCAGGTACCCCGGTACCGCAACCCATTACAAAGCCTACTCCGTTTCCGGCCCAAACCGGAAGATCCCCCGCAGATTTCCTTTTTCCATATTGCATCATCTTTTTTCCGGTATTAGCCTGCAAAGGCTACTGAAGATTCTTTCTGCAGGAAGAAAGCCGGATAAGAAGCGCCCGGGGCAGCCAGGCAGGCATCAAAAAGATCATACGCCTCACCGGATCTGGAAAAGGAAGAACAGCAGGGAAACCCGACCTCCCGCAAGGGAGGAAATACAGAAAAAACAAACTATGAACTGACCTTTTACAACAACAACACATGAAACTTTTTACACCCACCTCAGCAACGCTCCTTCTCCAGGGGAGCAGCTCACCCGGAAGAGGGTCTTCAACGGAAGGCATCTCCGTAATAAACCGCTCAAAAATGGAACTATGCCTCCTGTTCCTGCTATTATTAAGCTTTTGTAGTCTGCAGCTGCGGGCACAGGAAGCCCCCGCGCCGGACAAATATACAGAAGCTGGGCTGGCAGTCCCTACCGTAACATCAGATAAAGATGACTACGCACCAGGTGAAGCCGCCATTATCACCGGCACCGGCTGGGCTTTAGACAGCCTGGTCGACATCCACCTCGAAGAAGAGCCTGCCCACGATCACCACCATGGCTATCATGACACCAAGGTAAATGCTGATGGCAGCTGGGAAATAAGGTACCCGATTGAGGAACGGCATTTGGGTACAAAATTTACTGTTGTTGTAGATGGTAAACAGAGTGGCTATCAGGGATTGGCTTATTTTACGGATGCAATCAATACTTCTATATCACTAACAAGCCCTTCATCTGCTTTGCAAGGTTCTAGTATAACAATTACTGCAACTTTAACACAAATCAATGGAACAAAAAGTGGATCTGCTGTAAGTAACGCAGAAATTAAGTTTTACTTAAATAATATTTTAATAGGTAACTCAAATACAAATTCATCTGGTGTCGCTTCTTTGTCCCATGTTATTGTGCAACCTACAGGAAGTTATAATGGAAATAGTGGTATAAAAGCAGAATTTTTAGGGACTACTGAATATAATAAAACATCTTCACAAAACCCTTTGACGGTTACTTCTTCTACTTGTACTGCACCAGCAATTACTACACATCCTTCTTCTACACCTACAGGATTTACATATGGTAGTGATGCAACATTTAGCACAACTATTTCAGGAATTGCCGATAGCTATCAATGGGAATACAGAATAAGTAGCACAAGTACAACATGGATCCCTATAACAGGCGCAACTTCTACTTCTTATACAGTTACTAAGCCAATGGTTTCAATGAGTGGATATCAGTATCGCATTAAAGTTTCTGGTTGTAATACCAATGTTTACAGTAATGCTGCCACATTAACTGTTAGTCCAAAAGGCATCACAGGTTCATTCACAGTTCCTGCAAGCAGAGCTTATAATGGCCAGACTGGTGCTACAGTATCTAGCCGCAGCTTGAGTGGTGTGTTAACTGGTGATGTGGTGACATTAGACGGTGGTGAAGCAAACTACGACAATAAAAACGTAGGCACTAACAAAACTGTAAATCTGGCCGGTGCTTCTCTTTCTGGTGCCCAGGCTGGTAACTACAGCCTATTAGGTGTAAATACTACCACTGCAGACATCACTGCCAAGCAGCTTACAGCTTCTATTGTGGCTGAGAATAAGGTATATGATGGTAGTGATGCGGCTACTGCCACAGGTAGTGTTCCATCTTCTGACGTAATCTCAGGTGATGAGGTATCAGTGAGTGTATCCGACGCTAAGTTTAACAATGCCAACGTAGGTACAGGTAAAGCGGTAACTGCTAATGTTGCAATCAGCAATACCAACTACAGCCTGTCTTCTGCCACGGCTTCTACCACTGCAGACATCACTGCCAAGCAGCTAACAGCTTCTATTGTGGCTGAGAATAAGGTATATGACGGCAACACTTCTGCTACGCTTAGCAGCCAGTCTGTAAGTGGTATGGTGAATGGTGAAAAAGTAGGCTTAGCTGTAACAGCAGCTAACTTTGCCAGTAGTGAAAGAGGTACACATACAGTAACGGCTACAGGTCTTAGTCTCACTGGTGCAGGTGATGTAATCAGAAACTATAGCCTGCCTAGCGGTGCTACTGCTACTACTACTGCCACTATATTTGCTGTACCAACTATACTTAACTTGACAGTTTCAGCACCGATGCCCCTTAATAATACATCAATTGCAAATGTCACTTTTGGACCAGATGTATTTTCCCCAACTTGGGTAATTACTAGTCCGTCTAACACGACAGCAACCAATACTACTACTGTAAGTAGTTCTGCAGAACTTAAGATTACGAGTTCAGTAGTTGGTGTACATTCCGCCTATTTAACCTACAAGGATGGAATGGACAAAGTTTACACTTCAGGAATAGTGTATTTAGTGTTCTATGATCCTTCTGCTGGCTTTGTTACGGGTGGCGGTTGGATAAATTCCCCTATAGATCAATCAGGCGAGCGACCTTATATGGCAGTATCCGGTAGAGCTAATTTTGGGTTTGTTTCTAAATATGAGAAAGGAGCAAATAAACCTTCAGGCAATACAGAGTTCCAGTTCCAAGCTGGTGGGATGAACTTCAAAAGCTCCAATTACGAGTGGTTAACAGTAGCAGGAAATAGAGCCCAATATAAAGGTTCTGGAACAATCAATGGTTTTGGAGACTTTGGCTTCATGTTAACAGCAGTAGATGGTGATTTATCCACTACCAAAACTGACGATTTGTTGAGAATAAAGATTTGGGACAAAAGCTCTGGTAAGGTTGTATATGACAACTTATTAAATGGTAACCAAGATGGTGGTAATGATCCTTCTTTATTAACTGAAAATTCTGGCACAAGAATTACCGGCTCTATCGTAATTCACCAACCAGTAAAAAGTGGCACTAAGAGCGCTCGTGAAACAACTGAAATCACTGAAGAGCTGGCTCAACCTGAAGCAGGTGAGTTCCTGAGCTATCCGAATACCTTCTCTGAGCGCACAACCATTGCTTTTGTGCTGGAAACAGAAACCGCCTATTCGCTGGAAGTGTATGACCTTAGAGGCGTGCTGGTGAAGGAAGTAGCAGCCGGAACGGCAGAAGCTGGTAGGCGCTATGAGTACGAACTGGATGGCAGTAAGATGGCAAGCGGCATGTTTGTGGCCCGCCTGCTAACTCCTTCCGGTATACAGCAGCTGAGGATGATTCGCCGGTAAACCGCTCACAGAATAAGAAATCCTTACATAATTTTAATGAAACGAAGGCCCGGAAGCATCTTCCGGGCTTTCCTTTTTTAAGACCTGTCTACCCCTGGCTTCATGTGTTTTAGTACTAACCCTTTGTTCAATAGCCGGTGGGGCCCTGGTGTTCCCGTTCCTGCCCAGGCGGAATCAGCTGGTTTAGCTTTAATCTGCCTGTGGCCCCTGTTCCGGGAGATTTGGAAGAGGAACGCTTCAGGCCAGCAGCAGTGCTAAAGTGTAAATAATGGGGAAAGGGATGGGTCAGGTATAGTTTAAATTCAATTTTATTAAGTAGATTTAATTCAGTAAACGAATCAGAACCTTTCATACTTACTTTTATTCAGATGTCCAGTATTTTAAAAAGTTCATTGCTGATGGGTGCAGGTTTCAGCCTGCTTTCCTTGCCTGTATGGGGGCAGCAAAGCAAATTAATAAGCCGCGCCAACCAAATGGCCGAGAAAATTGAGCAGAAAGTCATTGACTGCCGCCGTTATTATCACCAGTACCCGGAGCTGAGCAACCGCGAGTTTAAAACAGCTGCTAAAATAGCCGAACAGCTAAAGGCGCTCGGTATAGAGGTAGAAACAGGGGTGGCCAAAACCGGTGTAGTCGGTGTTTTAAAAGGAGGAAAGCCCGGACCCGTGGTGGCGCTCAGGGCCGATATTGATGGTTTGCCTGTGACGGAAAGAGCCGACCTGCCGTACGCTTCTAAAGAAGTGGGGGAGTATAACGGGCAGGAAGTAGGCGTAATGCATGCCTGTGGGCACGATACCCACATCGCCATGTTGCTGGGTGCAGCCGAAGTGCTGGTGAGCATGAAGGATCAGCTGAAAGGAACAGTTAAGTTTATCTTTCAGCCCGCAGAAGAGGGAGCCCCGGCCGGAGAGGAAGGGGGCGCTTCGCTGATGGTAAAAGAAGGAGTTCTGGAGAAGGGGCCAAAGCCTGAGGTGATTTTTGGTTTGCACATTAACTCTCAAACCCCGGTGGGTACGCTTAAGTATAAGCCGGGTGGTACCATGGCTGCCGCCGATATCGTCCGAATTAAAGTAAACGGAAGCCAGACCCATGGCGCATACCCCTGGAATGGCGTGGACCCTATCGTAGTATCGGCCCAGATTATCAACGGCCTGCAAACCATTGTAAGCCGCCAAACCGAGCTTACCAAAGAACCGGCTGTAGTCACTATTGGGATGGTGCATGGCGGGGTACGCAATAACATTATACCGGAAGAAGTGAAGCTGGAGGGAACGGTGCGTACGCTGGATCCTGAGATGCGGAAGGATATTCATGAGCGCATTCGCCGGACAGCCACGAACATTGCCGAAAGTGCCGGCGCTACGGCAGAAGTGGTGTTCGACCCGCAAACGCCTGTTACCTTTAACGATCCTGCCCTTACCGCGCAGATGTTACCCACCCTTGAGGCCATTGCCGGTAAAGACAATGTGGTGCTGGCAGATGCCGTACTGGGAGCAGAAGATTTCGCTTTCTTCCAGGAAAAGATCCCCGGCCTCTACCTTTTCGTAGGCGGTATGGCAAAGGACAAGAAGCCATCTGAAGTGGCTCCTCACCACACCCCGGACTTTGTAATTGATGACAGCGGCCTGACACTTGGCGTAAAAACCCTCACCGGCCTTACGCTGGACTATATGGAAGCCAAAAGTAAAAAGTAAAGGATAGCATTTTCTTATCCTGTTTTTACCGGGAAGGTCAGCTCAACAAAATAAAAATCCGCTGCAAAATGAATTGCAGCGGATTTTTTGTTTGGGAGGAGAGTATAGGTGATTTATTAAGGATTCGTAACCTCGAAGGTCGATTCATTTTCCGTGGTGTTGCCGGCAGCATCGGTGGCGGTAATGGTTACATAATACGTACCGGTGGGTGCATCGGAAGGAATCGCCTTTGTTTCCTGGATTGCCTGCCGGGTTGGGTCTTCAAATTCGGTAATCGTTTCTTCATATAACGACTGCTGGCTTCCGGCTATCCAAACCGTTACTTCAACATGTACCTCCGCCAGGTGCTGGTTGTCGGTTACCAGGGCATCGACATACACTTCGCTGCCGCGCGCATGGCTGCTGCCTGGCTCGGGCGAGTAAAGGGCAATGGCGGGAGCTTCTGTATCGGCTTCCAGTAAAATTATCTGTACACTGCCTTCGGTGCTATTGCCGGCCGTATCTGTGGCGCGCACAATAAGGGTGTAGTTTCCGGCAGCAAAACCATCTACGGAAATGCTTTCCGTTAAATCAGCTTCTTTTGCATTATTTAAAAAGTCCTGCGGGTTTTCGGTATGCACCAGCTGCGGTTCCCCGGCAGCGCCCTGCAACCAAACAGTCACCTCTTCGAGGCTTGCTTCATCTTCGGCCAGCGCCTCGAGCGCAATATCCTGGTTCAGGTAGAATTCTGCATTGGCAGTCGGGCTGCTGATGGTAACAGAAGGAACAGTGGTATCGGGCTTCCGTACCTCAAACTCAATACTTTTATCCCTGCTGTGCCCCTGCAGGTCGGTGGCCATGGCGGTAAGGGTGTAGGTCCCTTCAGGCGCATCGGAGGCTAAAACAATCTGCTCTGTAATGTCGGTTTCAGTGCGGCTGTCGGTAAATTCTTCGGCATATATTTCCTGTGTCTGCCCGTCGGGGAAGCTAAGGGTTAAACTGGCGGAGGTCAGGCCTTCTTCATCTGTAACGGCAGCATTTGCTTCGACTGTTTCGCCGGGGGTAAATACGGTTCCGGCAGCCGGTGAATGGAGGGTGATAGAAGGAGCCAGCGCATCGGAGGCTTTCAGCAGGATGTTTACACTTTTCTCAGTGGTATTCCCCCCGGAGTCGGTTACTTTTGCAGTAAGCGTATACTCGCCAAGCGGCGATTCGGCACTAAAGGCGTGGGTTAGGCGAATTTCCGTGTTGGTACGCCTGTCGGTATAGCTTTTGGTAAACAGCTCCTCCACCTGCCCGCCCGGAAGGGCTAACTGCACCAGGGCACCGGCCAGTTCAACATTGTCGCTGGCATTGATTTCGACCGACATTACATCGTCGGTATCGAATTCCCTTCCTTCGCCGGGGTTAAGAATGCGGAGCGTGGGAGCGGAACCATCGGCTTCCCTTAGCTCAATTTTAGTGGTTTCAGTAGCTTTATTTCCTGCTGGGTCGATGGCTTCCACGGTAATAGTATATTCGCCGGCGGCCGCCTCACTATCCATAACAATCTGCTCTTCAATGACGGTCTCTGCAGGCTGTTCAGCCAGCTCCTCCGTATAAACCTGTTGAGCTTCTGCTCCCGGAGCAGTTACATAAATATTTACTGTTTTTATGGCAATGTTATCTGCCAGGCTGGCATTAAGGGCTATTTCCTCTGCAGGGCCAAAGGTAGCGCCCTCGCCGGGGGTGTTAATGGTAATGGCCGGCGCCTCTGCATCGGCCTCTTCGGCTTCCCGGATGTTAATGGTAATGCTTTCGTCTGTAACATTGTCGAAAACATCGGTCGCCTGTACGGTGAGCAGGTACTCCCCGGGGGCAAGGGTGCCCAGCAGGCTTAAAGAAAGGATGCGGTCAATGAGCACTTCCCGATTATTGTTGGTGAAATTGTCTTTGTTTTCGTTCAGCACCATGGCCTCTCCCGCTGGTGGTGTAATAATAAGGCTTACTGCCTCCAGCTCAGATTCGTCCGTGACAGCGGCTTTAACTACCACATCATCTTCCTGCCCATAAGTAGCGCCATCGGAAGGGGACGTGATGGCTACCAGGGGGGCGGTGGTATCGGGTACAGCTTCATCTTCGCAGGCCATAAAAAGGCAGGCGAGGACGGCAAAAGTTAAAAGAGAAAACTTATTCATGCTTATTCTTCGGTTGAGTTTAAAAAGAAAATGCTGAAGCAGGCCGTAAAAAGTTGACTGGCTTAAAGGGGGCTTCAGTTTATATAGGACTGATAAAAGAGGGAAAGGTTGGGTTTTAGGGGAACATTTTTAAGGAGGCTCTTTCTTTTCTTTTAAAGGTACAATGCCCTAACGGTTTAGCTATATTAAAGTGTTGCGGAGAAGCCTTTACCAGGAAAGAGGATGCGCCACTATCAAATAATTAGTACCTTCCGGCTTCAGGAAAACTAACTGTTCCGCCTTTGGCAGCCTTCCCTTCTGTAAAAGCGGCGGTTAAGAACAGAGCAGGTGTAGGGAGGGGCCAGCTTTAATCTTTAACGGCCATTTCCTTGCTGAAGTATACCGTAAATTCACTTCCTTTTCCTTCTTCGGTTACTACCTCTATGCGGCCTCCGCGGTTTTCGATGATTCGTTTAATGGTATACAGGCCAATGCCGGTGCCCTCTACGTGGGTGTGCATGCGCTTAAACATGGTGAAGAGCTTTTTTTGCTGCTGTGGGTTCATGCCCAGTCCATTGTCCTTGATGCTGAGCACCAGTTCATTTTCCAGCTCTCTGCTTTTAATTTCTATGACTGGCTGCTTATGGGGGTTCCTGTACTTCAGGGCATTGGAGAGGAGGTTGTACAGGATGCTTCGCAGGCTGCTCCGCTGGTAAGTGATTTCCTCCACCTCGTAGTTTTCCCTTATTTCTGCATTGCTCTCATCAATCAACTGGCCAATATCGGTCTTTACATCCTCCGCTACTTCCTTTAGCTTCACTTTTTCCACCACTGCCTCTTCCAGGTCGCGCTGTACTTTGGTTATTTCGACAAGGTCTTTGATGATGAGATTTAACTTTTTTACCGAGCGTTCGACCATTTCGAGTAATTGTGCCTCATGGGCGTCGGCTTTAGGCAGGAGACTGGGCCTGAGGAGTGTCATGAGCCCTTCCAGGTTTGCTACCGGCGATTTCAGGTCATGAGAGGCGGTATACACGAAATTGTCGAGATCGGTATTAATACGGAGCAGGTCGGTATTTTTCTTTTGAAGCTCTTTATTTAGTTTTTCAAGCTTTTTGTTAAACTCATCGAGCTGCTCCCTTGCTGCCACCTGGTCGCTTACTTCATAGCCGAAGGTGATAATACCATCTGTTTTACCCTGTGCATCTTTAATGGGTTCCAGAATAATGGTAAAGTAGCGGGTGTAAGGCTCTCCTGTATTATCCCAGTCGAGCTGTACCGGAAACTCTTTGCTCATAAACCGCTCGCCACTATCTACTACCTGTTGCAGCAGCTGATGGATAGAAGCGCTAAGGTCGGGTAGTACTTCTTTCAGAGGCCGCCCTTCAATAGGTCCGGTATGACCTAAGGCTTTTACATATTCAGGATTCGCTAACTCGTATTCCAGCTCAGGGCCACGGGATATCGCCAGCAGAGCAGGGGTTTGCATAAAAAGATTATGCAGGCGGTTGCGCTGCCTTTCTGCTTCTGCCAGGGCCTCTTCCTTTTCTTTATGGGCTTCCCGCAGGCTTTGCAGCAGCTCTTCCTGCTGTGCCTGGGCATTTTTTTGTTCGGAAATGTCCTGTGCCATCAGGAAAATGCCTGCCACCTCCTCATTTACCCGGTGAGGAATAATATGCACTTTGGTATGCATATTTCCCACGCCATACTCCTGGTATTTTTCATAGCTCAGCTGTTCGCCGGCCAAGCCTCTGTCGATATACTCCTTTGCATTTTCATACGCCTTCCGGCCGGTGGTTTCCCAGATGGGCCTGCCGACAATTTCCTCTTTCTTTTTACTGAAAAAGCTTTCATAGGCCTTATTAACAATGCCGTAACGGTAGTCTTTCTCAATATAGGCAACATAGGCAGGAAGGGCATCGATGGCGAGTCCTAACTGCTCCTCGCTGCTCTGCAGCTCCTGCTCGCTTTGGGCCAGGGCACTGCTGCTCTTATTATATTTTTCCTCCAGCGCCTTATTCGACTTCGCCAGCTGCTCCTGGGCGGTGCGAAGTTCCTCGAGGGTCGTCGCCAGCTCTGCATTTTGCTGTTGTATCAGCAATTCTGCCTCTTTCCGGCGCGTGGTTTCATGTACCACAAAAACACCACCTGTAATTTCGCCTTTTAAGTCTTTAAGTGGTACTACGGTGGACTGGTAATAGCCTTTTCTGTGTAAAAATGGCTTTTCAGCAAGGTGAATGGTCTCTCCTTTTAGTACATCCTGTAACCGGAAGCCAGGCTGGCTGCCCTTGTAGGAAGGGAATACTTCATAAATATGCCGACCGATGACACCTGCCTTAGAAATGCCATGCCACTTCTCCATTACCTGGTTAAACTCGGTTATCCGGAAGTCCCGGTCAAATGCCAGAATACCGTCGATGCTGCTGTTTACAATGGAAGCGGCAAACTCTTTTTCTCTATTCAGCGCTTCATGTTGTATTTATACATAAGTCTGAAAAGCATATTCCTGCACGATGGAGTAAAACTCTTCCAGCTCATTTACAATTTGCTGAAATAAATGAACATCTTCTGTGTAGCGGTGCAGTACGGAAAGCATCACCTTTTTCCGGATGCTGTAGAGTTTGGTGAGATCGTTAATCTGGATATTCTCCCGTGGAATGCCCAGCAGGTTCCCCTTTTTCCATTCCTCAATTTGCCCGGTAATATCTTCCATGGCATTATCCTGCAGCGACTGCTCCAGAAAGTTCCTGATGCTCTGCTCTGCTACTCCCTGCAGTTCTTTTTCGGAAAGGTGCTGTAACAGCCTGAGCAGAGGAACATCGGCTGCCCTTGCCTCAGAGAGGTACTGTGCACATACATGGCTGAATATGCTGTTGTTTTCCAGTATAAAACGGGCGAAAGGTTTGAATGCTGAAAAACGGTAAGCTTGTACTGTCATTAATCAATTATATTCTTTGAATACAGCTTTATAAGAGTGGCCGTGGCTGCAAATTACTTACTTACGAAAAAAAAGGAGTTAAGTTGCCATTCCGGAAAATGAGCACAGGAATTTTTATACTTCTTTCAGGTATCGTCGTTTTTAATGCCATAACTGCCAGCCAGCTTATTTTTAAACCTGGCAGGGAGCAATAATCTAAAGCTGTTTGTGCTCTGCATACTTACGGAACAGGGAAGATTGTTTTACCTGGTGTTGCCATAGTGCCCAGCCATGCTTTCTTCCTTTTCAGTGGCGGTGTCCCTGTTCAGAAAGAAGGTACGGGTTGGGAAGGCAAACTCTATTCCTCTTCTGCTGAATTCCTCAAATATCCGCAGGTTAACCGTCTGGTGAACATCCCGGTAGAGCAGAAAGTCCGAATTATGAATATAGTAAACGACTTCAAACTCAAGGCTCAACTCTGCATAGTTTACAAAATGGGCCCTGTCGAACTGCGCCATTTCCTGCTCCTCAACTATCGGTTTAAAAATTTCGGATAGCTCTTTCAGGTGTTCGTAAGCGATCTGGTATACCACACCTAATTTTAAAGAACCCTCCGCTTCTCCATTCTCTTGTAGTTGTGGATGCGGAAGTTGGTAAGGCCGCTGCTGGAGAAGACGAGCGGATCGCCGGAGAGGGCTTTAACGCGGGTCGTTTTTACCCCAATCTTCTCTACAACGCCGCTTTTATCATCAATAATTAAAAAATCGCCTAACTCGAAGGGCCTGTCATAAATCGTACGCTAGCCGGAGTGCTGGACCTTTTATGGGGGGAGGAATGGAGTTAGCTGTATCCTCTCTCCGGCACTCCTTTTTATGTTCCTTATCCTTTCAAACTGAAGCGGGGGCATTTCTGCATTTCTTTCAGCTCCTCCATCAGGGCAAACACTCCCTAAGGTTATGGGCAGGAAGTTCCTTTGCTGGTGGCTTATCCCCTCGGAAAGTCAGGAATAAAGAGAGCGCCTGAGTGAGGATACTGCCTATCCTTCAGGTATGCCTCTTCTTCTTCATCACCAATCCCTACTTCTTCAGGGGTAACATCATCCAGTCCCTCTTCCGGCTCGTCAATAGAGGCGGAGGCCCACCACCAGATGAGACCCAGGACAATAAGGGTTCCGATTACCCAGTACCAAAAATTGTTGTTTCTTTTTCCTTCTGCCATTATTATTAAAGTTTAAATGAAAAAGTAACAGCTGTGCAGGGCCTGATGTTTACCGGCAACAGGTTTTGGACGTATATCTTTACTATTTCACGTATTTATTCCAAAGTCCGTAGCTTTCTGTAATCGGGCCACGCGGAATGGAAAGTGCCGCAACCGCCACACCTGCCAGGGCACTGCTAATGTTCAGGGCCAGCGTACTGTCCTCTGCGAACCATGGCCAGATGGCAACGGTTAAGCCAGTCAACACATTGAGGTAGCGACCTGCTCTTACCACCTCGCCCATACAAATGACCGCTACCACCACAATGAGGGCCCCGCCCATATGGTTAATATCGGCTGCCATGGCCTTAATGGGTATTCCAAAAACGCCGGGGGCAAACATGAGCCAGATGCCCAGGAGGGTAGAAACTGTGAGGGTCCAGGGGAAGCTCATGCCCCATATGGAAGCCTTGTACACCTCCATTGGTTTTTGAGGAAAATCCATGAGGGCAGGAGAGCGCTCATCTTTATTCTGTTCAAAAGGTTTGCCGCCTTTCCAGAACACCTTCCAGAGTGAATCGCCCCTCTTTTTTGCCTGCACCATGTGCTGACCCATGGCAATTACCTCATCCAGTTCAACAGGTATCATGGGCAGCATAATAATGGCGGTAAGGAGACATATAGTACACCAGGCGCCTACCGATAAGGGTTGGGAAATAACCAGGAAAATACTGACCAGCCCCAGGGGTACCACCAGTATTCCAAAGAAAAATACCATCCAGGGCATGGTGCGCCAGCGCGAAGGGCTTCCCATAAAGCCCATTAAAAATTCGAAGGTATAGGCCAGGGAGCCAAGGGCAGCATCGGATACGGGCCATGCATGCGACATTTTAGAGTTGAGCACCTGGCGGGTACTGTCTCCAAAGAAAGGATCCCATGCATGCTCGATATAGCCCAGCTGAAAAGCACCCAGGTAGCGGGAGGCCATCCAGCCTACAAAGCCCAGCACAATCATAATCCAGCGTTGCGGCCAGCTGGAAGGGTTGTAGCTCCAGCCCGGAGGCACTTCTGAGCCCATCTTCATATACATAATCATGTTGGGCATGCCCGGAACAAGAATGCTAAGCGCAATAACCAGTGCTCCTACCAGGGTGTCGTTCAGGTAAATAAGAGGCGTGGGTGCCCAGAAAAGGAGTGGAGCCATACTTAGCCAGATGCCAATAAAACAGCAAATCCAGCCACTGACTGGCCTGTTGGGTGTTAAGGAGCGCCAGCCGAAAAAGATAAGAGCCAGGCCACTGATAATGTCGCTCCACCTCATAAAGCTGATGCGCTCACTGAGACTTAGCCATACTTCACGGCCACCGCTTGGCTGAACGGTACCTATGCTATAGCTAAAGGTAAGCGGCGTCATCACCATCCAGAAGCCTAAAATAATCAGGGCCCAATAGATCCAGAGTGTTTGTTTATGGTGCATGTGCAGCATATTCATCCGCTGCTCACCGCTCATCATCATATGCCCGTCCTTATGTTTACTGTTGTCTTTCGTAGAATGGGAGTGCTGCTCCTTCTTTGCAGAGGTATCTTTTTTGTCCTCCATCATCTGCTGATGATGCTTTTTTACCTGCTTTTCGGCCATCGGCCTGCTTACGCCGCGCATTCCCATGCCTCCGCCCTGCATTTTCTTTTTATCCTGGTTATTGCCCTTTTGTTCCATATCTAAAGCGTTTAAAAAATGGTAAGGGGAAACTTCCTGTGATTGCCTCCCGCTAAAAACTTTTAAGTGCTGGAAGGTGAAAAAGCGCCTCAGGAAAGAGCCCCTTTAACTGCAATTTGTGCCGGGTACATTTATGGTATTGAGAGAAAGGTAAAAAGGACAGGATAAAACCTGTCCTTACTTCTATAACTTCTGCTTATTCTTTAGGCCAGGAAAGCTTTACAGGCATCTTCACATTCTTTGCAGGCTCTTGCGCACTCCTTACAGTGGTCGGCTTCCATTTTACTACACTCTTCACCACAGAGACGGCAGATTTCCAGGCATTCTTTTGCCACATGCTTGGCATGCGGAGAGTTGGAAGCCACAAAGCTGTGGGTGAGCATACATATTTTGGCGCAATCGCGGTCGAGCCGAATGCACTTCACCATCATTTTAATGTTGTCCTCATCTAAACAGGCATCGGCACAGTTTTCACAGGCAGCGGCACAATGGGCCAGCTTTTCTAAAAGTTGTTTGTTATTCATACTAAATAATGTTTTACGATTAAAAAAATACTGTACTCTTAGAACGGGCGGCAATGATAACTGTTTCGCCTGAACAGCCTCTCAGGGCAATGCAGATGTATGTAATTATGGCTTTCCTGTATGTTATTTTGCCATTGGCGCAGGAATGGAAGGGAGGACGCACAGTCATGCGCAGGAATCAGGAGAAGCGACAGAGGAGGCCGGGGTAATAGTCGGCCAGTCATTACAAAACTAAAGTGCTTTAATCCGGATGTTCCGGAACCAGACTTTATTGCCATGGTCCTGCAGGGCAATTCTGCCTTTTTTGAAGGTGCCAAAGCCCGGAAATTCACTGAACTTGCTGTTGGCAATCAGTTCGCGCCAGCTTTCATCCCAGAGACTGGTAGAAACAATTTTTTTTCCATTCAGGAAGAACTCCAGCTGTTCGTTTTGGCTGATAATTTCCACTTCGTTCCACTCTCCAACCGGTTTGGCCGCTTCTTCGGAGGCAGCGATGAGATCGTAGAGATCGCCGGCGCGGTGCTTGTGAATTTGCCCGTCGGGGTGACCTTCATTGTCTAAAATCTGCATTTCGGGACCCGATTGCCATGTTGCATCATAGCGGCTGCTGTCTTCCTGCGCATAAAACAAAATACCGCTATTCCCGCCCTCCGATATCTTCCAGTCCAGCTTCAGGTGGAAAGCACCAAAGCTTCGGTTGCTAACTAAATCACCGCCTTCATAACCGTCTTCCGAAGCATCCAGGAAGAGTACTCCCTCTTCGACTTTCCAGGCACTTCCGGCGCTGTCTTTACCCCAGGAATGCCAGCCTTCGAGGGAGTTGCCATTAAAAAGTGGGGTCCAGCCAGTAGGTACATTATCAGTTTCTTCCATTTCTATTGTATCTGTTTCGGAATTAGCCGCATCAGGCGCACTGCAGGCCATCAGCAGAAAGAGGAATAGGGGGAGAGAGTTAATTGTTTTCACTTGCTTTTTACTTTTACCTGGAGGTAATTTAACAAAAAAAGACAATTTTTGAGCAAAAAGGCCTTCTTAAGGTAGCTTGAGGAACAGTTGTTCAAATGTTTAGGTACAGACGTTATAATTTCATACAATTCTTTCATGATTGTGAAAAGAAAATTAATTTATGCTCCCTATCTTTGTGGAGTAATCATTTAGTTTGAAGCAGGTCCGTTCCATATCATCCTTATGTCTTGCGCTTTTAATGTTGTTTACAGCAGCAGGCTTTAGTGTGCAGGCACATTTATGTGCAGGCGAGTGGCAGGATTTTGCTTTTTACAGCCAGGCCGAAGAGTGCCCGATGAAGGCTCAGTTGCTTCCATCCTGCCATAGCAGTGAGCAGGCAGCAGAGGAGCCGGCCATGCCCTGCTGCGAAAACCATAGTTACCAGCTTGAACAGCACGATGAAACGGTGGGACAGGCAGCCGTAAAAATTGCCAAACCAGAGCTGAAGTTGATCGCACTGGCTTATACATTTATCCTTCCTCTTTTAGAGGAAGCGCCCCCTGCTGAGGTAATTCCGGAGGTCTATCAGCAACCTCCTATTGCGCGCGATATCCCCGTTTTCGTGCAATCTTTCCTTTTATAGCATTTCTTTTTCTTTGTCTGAACAGCTCCCGCAGAGCTGCACAGGTATTCTTTGTCTGGCCTGAGCAAAAATAAGCTTCTTAAGCTAAGCAGCTGCTCCGCCATACTTTCTATCCATTTTACTTTCATCAGATGATTGAGAAACTCATATCCTATTCCCTCCGGAACCGGGTAATGGTACTGATAATAGCCGCCGGCTTATTTGGCTGGGGCGTGTATTCCGTGCAAACCAATAAAATTGATGCCATTCCGGATTTGTCCGAAAACCAGGTCATCATCTTTACCGAGTGGATGGGGCGTAGCCCGCAAATTATCGAAGACCAGGTTACCTATCCACTGGTCACTAATTTGCAGGGCCTCCCCGAGGTAAAGTATGTACGGGCCTCCTCCATGTTCGGGATGAGCTTTATTTATGTCATTTTTGAAGATGATACCGACATCTACTGGGCTCGCCAGCGGGTGCTGGAGCGCCTGAGCTCGGTCGATGAGCTGCTGCCGGAAGGCGTCAGCCCTACGCTGGGCCCCGACGGAACCGGTGTGGGGCATATCCTGTGGTATACACTCGATGCTCCGGGGCTTGACCTGGGCGAGCAGCGGGCCATACAGGACTGGTATGTAAAATTCGCACTCCAGAATGTGCCTGGCGTGAGCGAGATAGCCTCTTTTGGTGGACAGGTGAAGCAGTATGAGATTTCGCTCGACCCTAATAAGCTCAGCTATTACCAGCTTTCCGTGCCGGAGGTAATTGCCGCCGTACGGGCCAATAATAATGAAGCAGGTGGCCGTAAGTTCGAAATGAGCGACATCGGCTATATCATTAAAACATCGGGTTATATCGAGAGTATGGAAGATATTGCCCTTATACCCGTAGCCATCCAGGGCGCTGTGCCTGTAAGGGTGCAGGATGTAGGGAGCGTGCAGCTATCGGGCGAGAGCCGCTTGGGTATATTCGACCTCAATGGCGAAGGCGAAGTGGTAGGCGGTATTGTGGTAATGCGCTACGGAGAAAATGCCGATGAGGTGATAGAGAATGTAAAGGAAAAAATGGAAGAGGTAGCTCTGGGACTGCCAAAAGGAGTAGAGTTCAATATCGTATACGACCGCAGCGGTCTTATCAATGAATCCATTGACTCTGTTAAGAAAACACTGATAGAGGAAATGATTGTCGCTTCGATTATTGTCATCATCTTCCTTTTCCACTGGCGCAGTGCCTTCATCATTCTTATTCAGCTGCCGCTATCCATTGCCATTGGTTTTATCCTGCTCAATGCCTTCGACATCTCTTCCAACATCATGTCCCTCACCGGCATCGCCCTCTCCATAGGCGTAATTGTCGACGATGCCATCGTAATGGTGGAGAATGCCTACAGGCGGTTAGCTGAAGTGTCACCAAATGAAGAATTAAGAATTAAAAATGAAGAATGATGGGCGAGGGAAAGGAAAATGTTATTGCAGAAAAATCTTTTGCTTTTGCAGTTCGGGTGGTTCAGCTATATAAATGGCTTAAAAAAGAAAAGCAGGAGTACGAACTGTCGAAACAGTTGCTCAGGAGCGGTACTTCTGTGGGAGCCAATATTGAAGAAGCCATAGGAGGGTTTTCAAAAAAAGACTTTACTGCCAAAATGGGCATTGCTTACAAAGAAATTAGAGAAACACTTTACTGGCTTCGCCTCCTGAAGGCCACCGGTATTCTGGATGAAAAGCAATTTCAATCTTTATACGCCGATGCGGAAGAACTAAAGAAGATTCTGATAGCCATTCTAAAGTCGGCAAGGGCCAACTAATTCTTCATTTTTCATTCTACATTCTTAATTGAGAGCTAATAAAATGGACAAAAATAAAAGGTTAAAAATCATAGAAAGTGCAGCACGACAAGTTGGCCCCTCGGTGTTTTGGAGCACGGTTATTATTATCGCCTCCTTTTTGCCGGTGTTTTTGCTCACAGGGCAGGAAGGAAAGCTGTTCAGCCCACTGGCCTGGACTAAAACCTTTATTATGATTGTCGATGCCATCGTGGCGGTTACCCTTACCCCGGTGCTGATCTCCTACCTGCTGAAGGGGAAGTTTAAGGGCGATACCAAAAACCCGGTGAATCGCTGGATGGAGCGGGTGTATGGGCCGGTGCTGCGCTGGTGTCTGAAATGGCGTAAAACTACTATCGGCCTGAATATTCTGGCGTTGGCCATCGCCATTCCCATGATGCTGAACCTGGGTACTGAATTTATGCCGCCGCTCGATGAAGGCTCTATCCTGTTTATGCCGGTAACGCTGCCCAGTGTATCTAATTCAGAGGTAAAGCGCATTTTACAGGTGCAGGACAAGATTATTGCCTCTGTGCCGGAAGTGGATCAGGTGCTTGGGAAGGCCGGCCGGGCCAGTACCGCTACCGATAATTCGCCCCTGAGCATGATCGAAACGATTATTATGCTCAAGCCAAAATCGGAGTGGCGGGAAGGCATGACCAAGGAAAGGATTATTCAGGAGCTGGATGCAAAGCTGCAGATTCCGGGTGTGGTCAATGGCTGGACGCAACCCATCATTAACCGCATCAATATGCTGGCCACCGGCATCCGTACTGATGTAGGGGTGAAGGTTTTTGGTCAGAACCTGGATACCATTGCGGCGGTTTCGGAGCAGGTAAAAGAGCAGCTCGAAGGGATTAGCGGTGTAAAAGATCTCTATGTAGAGCCAATTACCGGCGGTAAATACCTGGAGGTGGATATACGCCGGGACCAGATTGGTCGCTACGGGCTTAGCGTGGATGAAGTGAATATGGTGGTGGAAGCTGCGCTCGGAGGTGTACAGGCAACTCAAACCATCGAGGGGCGCGAGCGATTTGCCGTGAGCGTTCGACTTGCGCAGGATTACAGAAGCAGCATTGAGCGTATTAAGCGGATTCCCATTCAGACGCCGACCATGCAAACCATTCCGCTGTCGGAGGTGGCCGACATCTATTTTACCGATGGCCCGCCCATGATTACCTCCGACAATGCCATGCTTCGGGGAGCCGTGCTTTTTAACGTGCGCGACCGCGACCTGGGCAGCACGGTAGAGGAGGCCATTGAAAAGATGAATGCACTGGACGGGGAGCTGCCCGAAGGTTACTACCTGGAATGGAGCGGGCAATGGGAGAACCAGATACGGGCCACCCAAACCCTGCAGCTGATTATCCCGCTGGTGCTGCTGATTATTTTTGCCATTCTATACTTCACCTTCAATTCCCTGAAGGAGGCTTTTGTTAACCTGGTAACCATTCCCTTCGCCCTGGTGGGTGGGGTGTACCTGGTGTACTTCTGGGGTATTAACCTTTCGGTGGCGGTAGCAGTCGGTTTTATTGCCCTCTTTGGTCTGGCAATAGAAACGGCCATGGTAATGGTGGTATACCTGAATGAGGCGATGGAGCAGATGGTGAAGGAAAAAGGTAATTCAAAAGAAAGTATTACTCCTCAGGACCTGCGCGAGTGGGTGTTCAGAGGGGCAGCGAAGCGCCTGCGCCCGAAAATTATGACGGTTTCCGTAGCGCTCTTCGGTCTAATTCCGGTGCTGTGGGCAACGGGAGTGGGCACCGATGTAATGGTGCCCATTGTACTGCCTATGATTGGCGGTGTATTTACCTCTTCCATCCATATTCTGCTGGTAACCCCGGTGGTGTTTGAGATGGTAAAAGAGTGGGAACTAAAGAGAAAAGGAAAAATCGATATCTATGAAGTTAAGCATTAAAATACTGCCGGCAGTCCTTTTGCTTTTTGTCGGCTTGCCTGTCTTTGCACAGCAAAGGCTTTCGCTCGATAGCGTACTTCAGGTAATTCGTCGTCAGCATCCTCTCCTGCAGCAATTCGAGCGGCGGGTATCGGCCCTCGATGCTTATGCCGAAGGAGCGGATGCCTGGATGCCTCCTATGGCGGGAGCAGGTACTTTTATGACTCCCTATCCATTTCAGGAAGATATTATGCCCGATAATAAAGGCTCCTTAATGCTGGCAGTGGAACAGCAGATTCCGAATCCGGCTAAAACAGGAGCCAAAGAGAAGTGGCTGGGCTCTAAAGCTGCCGTGGAGGAGGCAAGAGCCCTGGCTGCTTATAATGAACTGCGGGCAGCGGCCAAAAAAGCCTACTATCAGTGGGCGGTACTGGAGAAGAAGCAGGCGGTGCTGCTGGAAATGCAGCGCATTATGATTACCATGAAAAAGCTGGCAAAGATTCGCTACCCTTACGGACAGGGAACACTCGGCAATATATACGAAGCCGAAGGGAGGCTTTATGAAGTGGAAAATATGCTATTGATGATAGCCGGCGAAAAGGAGCAGAAAAATATCCTGCTAAACAAGCTCATGGATATTCCGCCTACCGTCGACTACCTCATCGACACAGGTGTTATTACTACTTTGCCTGCCCGTTTAGTGCCTGTAGTGGATACCCTGGAGCTGGCAGAAGTGCGTAGCGATATTCTGGCGCTTGAAACCGGCATTGAAAGCATGCGGCTGAACCAGGAGCTGGCACGTACCGAAGCTAAGCCGGATTTTGGTCTGCGCTTCGAGCATATGTCGTCCTATAGTGGCATGATGCCGCAGCAGTTTACCCTTATGGGCATGGTGAGCATTCCTGTTGCGCCCTGGTCTTCCCGTGGGTATAAGGCAGAGGTAAAAGGGATGGGCTTTGAAATACAGGCCATGGAAAAGGAGCGGGAAGTAATGCTGAATGAAGCAGTGGCAGAGCTGGCCGCCATGCATATCGAGCTGGAAGTACTGGCGCAACAGCTGCAGAATTATCAGCAAAAGATTATTCCGGCCCTCGAAAAGAATTTTGAGGTGGTAATGCTGGCCTACGAAGAAAATAACGGAGAGCTGCCCATGGTAATTGATGCCTGGGAAGATTTGAGCAGCACCCGTTTGGATTACCTGGACCGGCTTGAAAGCTATTATGTTACCCTGGCTGCCTATGAAAAGGAGCTTGAGCGCTAGAGGCAGCAGTAGCCGTAGTATATCATTGTAAATTTGAAGAAGATGATTCAGCATAAAACAATAAAGAGGAGAAATAGCCTGCCGGAAGCGGGAAGATGTATTTCTTTCTTTGGATGGCTCCTTATCCTGTTGCTCTCCTTTACTGCCTGCAGTAGAGCGGGGGAGCACGAGCAGGCCGAAATAGCAGAGGAGGTGACCTATACCTGCCCGATGCACCCCCAGGTGGTAGCGCCCGAGCCGGGTGCCTGTCCTATCTGCGGAATGGACCTGGTACCGCAGCAGAGTACCGCAGAAGCTCCCCTTGAGCTGACAGAAGAACTGGATTTCCTGCTGAAGCCGGTTACCGGCACTATCGTATCCAGGATTGAAACCGTTCAGCCTGTATGGGAGCGGAAATCTGTTACCACCACCATTCCAGGAAAGATTAGCTACGATACCCGGAATGAGTACACCATTCCGGCCCGCTTTGGTGGCCGAATAGAAGAGCTGTATGTGGAGTACAATTTCCAGCCTGTCCGGAAAGGGCAGAAGCTAATGGAGATATACAGCCCGGAGCTGCTTACCAGCCAGCGGGAGCTGCTTTTTCTGCTGCGCGAAGACCCCGATAATGAACAACTTATTGCCGCTGCCATACGGCAACTGCGCCTCCTGGGCCTGAGTGATGGGCAGATAGAGCAGCTGGTACAAAACAGGGAGGTACAGAATTCAGTGGCTGTTTACAGCCCTTACGATGGTTACGTGCTGGAGTCTACCGCTCCTCCGGGAAGGCCATCGGCCAATAAAAGAGCTGCTGCCGGTGGTGGTATGGGTGGAATGCAGGCATCGGCCGGGGCCGCTCCTTCCGTTCAGGATGTTCCGCAGGAACTCACCATTCGCGAAGGAATGTATGTAGAAAAAGGCCAGCCGCTCTTTCGGGTGGTTGATCCCTCCCGGCTGTGGGCGGAGTTTAATGTGTATGCAGATGGAGCCTCGCAAATTGAGGCGGGTGCACCTGTCGAAATATCCTGGGGGCCGCAGGAAAGCCAGCAGCTAGCCGCAAGAGTCGATTTTGTGCAGCCCTTCTTCAATGAAGGAGAGCGCTTTGTGAAAGTACGAGCCTATGTGGCCGGAGCTGAGCTTCCGGTCCGGGTAGGGCAGCTGGTAGAAGGGGAGATTACTGCCACCACTGAACGCAGCCTCTGGGTGCCGGAACTTGCTGTGCTCGACCTGGGTAACCACCGGCTGGTGTTTGTGGAGGTAGCGGAGAATGTATTCAGGCCAAAAGAAGTGGAGGCTGGTATTCAAACAGAAGGAATGGTTCAGGTACTGGAAGGGCTTTCGGCCGATGAAGCCATTGCCTATAACGCCCAGTTTATGGTCGACAGCGAAAGTTTTGTAAAGGTGGAGGATTAGGAAAGGTGCCCTGCCTGCTATTTACTTTTGAACCTCTTGAAAATAAGATACAGATGAATTGGAATAGAAAAATAAGTATACAAATAGCCTGGAGGATACGGGCATTCCTGAGGAAGTCTGCCTCTTCTGGCTGGCTAATTACTTTACTGCTCCTAACCCTTGCTGCCTGCAGCAACCCGGAAGAGCATGATAAGGCCGGGGTGGTGGCGGATGTTGCCTATACCTGCCCCATGCATCCGCAGGTGGTGCAGCCAGATCCGGGAATTTGCCCTATTTGCGCAATGGACCTGGTGCCTTTTTCCAGGGGCGATGAGGCCTCGCCGGAAATTATGCTGAGCGAACGCCAAAAACTGCTGGGGAATATTGTGAGCAAGCCTGTTGGTTTAGGTAGCATCGACAATAGAGTACGGCTGAATGCCGAAATAACGGAAAACAAAGAAGAGAAAGAAATAGTGGCTACCCGGGTTCCCGGCCGGATCGAGCGTCTGTATGTGAAGGAAACCGGCCAGCGCATACAGGCAGGCCAGCCCCTGTATGAGATTTACAGTGAGGAGCTGCTTACCTATCAGCAGGAGTATCTGCTGGCGCTGGAACAAAACCTTCAGCTGGGAACGGAGGAGCCACGCTTTGCCGGTTTTCTTGAATCGGCCCGGCGAAAACTGAAGCTTTATGGCATGACAGACGCACAAATAGCGCGGCTGGAGGCGCAGAAGGAGCCAAAAGCCAGCTTTACATTTGTAGCGCCCGTATCGGGCATAGTTACTGAAATTGCGGCCACCGAAGGTATTTACCTGCCCGAAGGAGCAAAGCTTTATACAATTGGCCGGCTCGACACCTTATGGGTAGAGGCGGAGCTTTATCCGGAAGAAAGCAACATGGTAGAAATTGGCGAGGAGGTAAAAGTAAGTGTAGCGGGTTTTGAAAAGTCGCCGGTTACAGGTATTGTAAGCTTTATCAGTCCTGAATTGAGAGGGACCAGCCAGATTGTAAGCATGCGGGTAGAGATTCCTAACCCTGCGGAAAGATTTTTCCCGGGAATGCAGGCGAGTGTGTGGCTGGAAAGCGGAGAGGCCGAAGGGGTAAGCGTGCCCACGCAGGCCGTTATTCGCGATGCCAGCGGTGCTCATGTGTGGTTGCAGACCAGCGACAGCACTTACCTGGCCCGGCCTGTAGAGACGGGTATGGAAGAGCCGGACCGTATTGCGCTCCTGAGCGGAGTGGAGCCGGGCGAGCGGGTGGTGGTAAATGGCGCTTACCTGCTTTACAGCGAGTTTGTGCTGAAAAAAGGCGGCGATCCGCTGGCCGGTGCCGTGGAGCCGGAAGGAAAGGCGCTGCTCGATGCCCACGACCCTATTGCAGGGCCACCGGTTTTTGCAGAAGAGGCTTTTGGCCCGGCCTATGAGGTGTACCTGCTGCTTAAAAATGCCCTGGTCGCCTCAGATAAGGAGGCTGCGCAGGAACAGGCCGCTGTTTTAGCAGAAAGGCTGCAGGCGGTGGAAGATGCTGAAAAGGCACAGGCCTATGCACTTCGCCTTGCCAAAGCCCCCACACTCGAAGCGCAGCGCGAAACCTTCTTTTTCCTGAGTAACCACATGATTGAGCTCGCACAACAGAAAGAGCTGGTGTCAGGGGGGATGTATGTACAGTTTTGCCCTATGGCGAATAATGACCAGGGGGCCTTCTGGCTATCAAATGAAGAGGAGATACTGAATCCTTATTACGGCGAAAGCATGCTGCACTGCGGCGAAGTGAGTGAGGTGCTGGAGTAAAAGGAGCGGTACAATGGCGGGAGAAGAGGAACCAGTCTGCACTTCCGGTCTTTTGGAGAAGGAAGAAGTGGTTTCCTGTACAAAATATCTTTTATTTGTAGCCTGTTCCTGTATAGCTTTACCTGAAGAATAAAAAAATTTTTGAACATACAATTAAACAAACAACCTATGACAAATCAACTGAACAAATGGATCTCAATGGCAGCTATCGCGCTGCTGGTTTTTGGCTCTGCCTGTGGTGGCGAAAAAGTAGAGAGTGGTGAGGAACCACTCGATGTAGTAGCAACAGAAGAAGAGGGTGCCGATGGTGAGGCTGCCGTAGAGGAAATTGGCGCAGAGCTGCCCGCTTTTCTGGTAGATTATATTGCACTGAAGGATGCACTTTATAACGGGGACTTTGAAAGTGCGGAAGCAGCGGTAGCAGAGCTGCAAAACAGCCTGGGCGAAAGCGGACTAGAAGAAGCAAAACTGAAGGAATTTAGCGTGTTGGTGGAGAAGATGGCAGCTGCTAATGATCTTAAATCCTTGCGTGTGGCATTTAAACCGCTCTCGCAGCAGTTATACCAACTGCTAAGTACAGAGGAGTTAACAGCCGAAACGCTTTACTGGCAGCATTGCCCTATGGCGATGGGAGGAGAAGGTGCAAGCTGGTTAGCCATGGAGAAAGAAATTAATAATCCTTATATGGCTGAAACAATGCCTCATTGCGGAAGCGTAAAAGAGGTTTTGGATTAATTCCTTCTAAAGAAATAACAGGGCCGGGGTTTAAATGCTTCGGCTTTTTTTGTTTTGAATGGTAAGGGAAGGGCTGGTCTGTGAGATCCTTAATTCCTTATCACCTCACACAGCCACCGAGGTTTAGGCGGTTTTGCTTTGGAGGATGCCGTAGCGTTTATGAATACGCAGGTCGTTGAACTGCTGGCTTAAGAATGCACGCATTCTGGCTTCGGCCAGCTGGCCTTTTCTGTCTTTCGGATAGAAGACGCTCACTTCTAACACAGCTTTAATAAAACCAGGTTTCTGACAGAACTGGCGGTACCATTCGGTAAAAATGGAGCACCACTCCTGCTGGTATTTTTCGAAATGCGAAGCACCATCGAATAAAAGCTCCAGCTGGTTAGAGCCATGCCTGTAGCGGTAAATACCTGCTAAAATATGGTAAAAGTCGTGCAGCTGCCTGGTGCTCGGCTCCTCTGCCTGCTGTATGGTGCGGACGGTATCGTCGATAAGCCCCAGCGGGTTGGACTGTCGCAAATACTCCTCCTTTACGAAAGCGACCATTTGCTGTAGCAACTCCTGCCGGACAGACTGCTGGGCTTCTTTGAGGATGTAGTTCTTGTCTAACTTAAAAAAACGCTGCACCATAGCCTGTAAAAATACAGCAAAATGCTTACCAGCCAAATGATAAGTTTGTTTTTCTTTATACCTTATTATTCAGCCGGCGCTTCATCCTCCTCCTTCAGGGCATCCCCTTCCTCAACAGGTTCTTCATCCTCCTCAGGGAGCTCTCCCTCTTCTTCCTCCTCTTCTGGTGGTAAATCTATTTGAATGGCACCCTCAGATTCCAGCAACTTCTGCCGTAGTGGTACAGCTCTTCCAATAAATTCTCCAAACTCGTTGAATGCCTTCTGATAGGAGAGGGAAACGCCTGTTTGCTGTACTAACTTATCGGTAAAAAGGGTACGCTCGTTTCTCTGAAATATTTTCAGGTTCAGGTTTCCGTTTTCAGTGATGTGGTAAAGAATTGTAAAGTTACCTGCGAAGTCAGGTCCGCCCTGCTCAGAAGCAACGGCTGTTCCATCTTCACCTACGGAGGTGGTACCACCTACCTTTACCTCTACCCGGTCGTCGAAAAAGGAGCGCCCAACCTGCAGATCAACATCTTTGGCCGTAAGGCTGGCATCCTGCCCCTCCATGTTTTGCCTGCTGTCAATATCCACATCTATCGAAACCCCCAGGTAATCCTGCGTGAGGGCATTTAGCTGCTCCGACAGGAAGGCGCTCAGGCTCTGATCTACACGGGAGTTAATGGCTGCCGTGGCCCCTCCTCCTCCGGCACCACCAATAGCGGGTGTATCGCCAATAAATCGATTTAGTACAATAAGCCCGAATACCTGCTTAAAAAGGCGGGTTTCATCCTGCCGAATCTGTGCCAGCTGTTGTTCTACAATGCTACTCATGTTGTAGTCCGATTCGGGCACAACAATGTTGAAGGTAAATTCAGGTTCTTCCAGTGTGCCCAGCATGTTCAGGAGCACATGTACAGGTTCGCGCCTTTTGGCAGCCGCTACTTCTGAACCCGTCATCCCTAAATCTTCGATTAGCGGATAGCGGCTTACCTCTGTTTCGTATATCGCTGTAATGTCCAGTTCGGCATCAAGGGGGTCTCCGTCAAAATCAACCGTACTGCCTTCCTTAATTTCGAAGCTTTTCTGAATCACCTCCAGAAAGCTCAGGTAATAGGCTCCTTCTTCTACCGTATAAGTTCCCTGCAGGTTAAGGCCGGAGAGAGGGTTCATTCTGATGAGAAGTTCTGCCGCACCGGCTACTTCGAGGTAATCGCCCGTATTGGGGTCTACAATAACGGTAAATCTCGAGGCGGGTGTTACTTCAACATTTGCACGCAGGGTAAAGCCTTCCACATCCACCAGGCGTTCTGTATCGCGCAGGGAATCTGGCGGAATGGAGACGGTATCATTTTCCAGGAAGGCATTGCGGTTGACAAAAGTAATATAATCGGGGGTGGCAATGGTTTGTTCTTCGGTGAGTAGAACCAGGCCCAGGTCTGTATTATCGTTTACCTTCAGGTTACCATCTATTACTACTTCTCCGATAGGTCCGGTTGCGCTGAGGCGGGTACTGACAAAGAGAGAACCGAAAATGGGATCCTCCAGTGAGCGAGCCTTGCCTACCAGCTGAAAATTGTCGGCCAGAATTTCCAGGTCCAGGATGTAGTCTGTAAAATACTGGTGATGAATAACTCCTTCTATAACCATTTCTTCCCGGAGGGAGTCGACAATGGTAAAGCGGTCGAAAACGATAGACTCGGCATTGATTTCAATATCTTCGTCGCCAACCTTGTAGCGCACCCCGGTGGCCGCCAGTTGAAGGGCGGCTTCTCTGCCAAAGCTGATAACTCCTTCTACGGCAGGTTCTGCTGCGGTACCCCTTACCATTATTTCGCCTTCGAGGCTGCCGGAAAGGCTTGTAATAAATTCCTGTACGAAGGGCTGCCAGGGGCTAAGCCTCAGCTGGTCAATATTAACATCGAGGGCAACGGCATTCGTACTGTCTTCGATATTATAGTAACCTTCCACCAGCAGCTGGTTGCCCGGGCCTTCCAGCGCAATGTCCATATTCAGGCGGCCGTTGTCCGCTACTTTGTTAATATCGATCGCAAGGTCCCCGGTACGAACGCTGTCGATAAGGATATCTTCCACTACCAGGTTGGCTTCTATGGCCGCCAGCCGGGCTACATCTGTAATGGTAATGATTCCGTCGAGCTCTGCTGCCAGACCGTAGGATTCCATGCCGGCCAGTGTGGCAAAGTCGGCAATTTCAAAATCGTTTATTTCGGTAATGAGCCTTGGTTCAGCGGTGCCGGCACCCTCGGTGTAGATGCTGAGCCTGGCTTCCTCGTGCTGGAGCACAAAGTCATCGACAAAAATATAATCCTCAGCATATTTAAAAATGGCATCGTCGGCCAGAAAATAATCCTGCCCGTACACTGCCAGGTCGGTATTGTCGAGCTCCAGGATAATGGTGTCGCTTACAAAAGTAACGGCGCCGCCTAAAGCCAGGTAAGTGGAGTCGGTAGGGGGTGCAAGGGCAAGATCGAAGTGAACACTATCTTGCTCCCATTGCCCTTCCAGCTGAAATTTGGGTATGTCGATTGCTTCGCCGGCTTGTATAAGCGAGGCATTAACATTATAAGAGAGTACCCGTTCCACGGTAGTGGCTTCAATATCCAGATCTTTTATGAGCAGAGAGTCGTACACAATGCTGGGTGCCTTTAAGTCGAGGTTAAAGGAGCGCCTGTCGTTTTCGAGTGAGGCAGTCATCACCAGCGGAGCGGTAAGCTCGAGCTCCGGCATAAAGGCTTTTAATATTGCCGGCTCATCTTTCATGGCAAACTCCAGCTCAATGGCCTGCTTGGGAGGTATAATGGTTTCATCTATTTTATAGGCAGAGCAGTAGTAGTTAACACACTGGTCGATGGCCAAGGGCAATTCTTCAAATAAATAGTTGCCCGTTACCCTTGCCTCCATAAATTCGGTAAGCAGTTCAATGGAGCGGTCGCCATTGGGCAGCTCTGTGGAGGTAAGCAGCAGGCTATCCATGGTATAAAGGTTAGCGCCCCGTATAATTTCTGTTTCTCTCATGCTCAGCATTCCCCGGATATCATCCAGGGTCTGGCCCTGCACTTTTGTATAGAGCTTGGTCGACAGAATAATACTATCGGCCATCAGGTTTAGCCGCAGCATATTTATCTTATCCAGATCCAGTTCGGCTTCTACCAGCGGCAGGGAATCTTTGAGGTCGGATACTGCTAAAACATCGAACACCAGGAAGGGATCTTCATAGGCGGCGGCTATTGTGAGCAGGCTGTCGATAAATTTCCCTTCCACTGCAAGTCCCTCGTAGGTATAGTTATTGAACTCCAGTTCGCTTACCAGCAGGGAAAGGTTGGGAATATCAAGTGAGCCGTTTTCTTCCTTCACCTTTACCTTGGATTTGAAGGAAACATTGCCAAAGCCGCTGCTGTCGCCCAGAAAGTTGCTAAGGTCGAATTCGGAGGCGCTGAAATTACCGGCCATCACATAGCCGTTTTCAGTTGGCTTTTTATAAAGTATATCGGTTTCAAACGTTCCAAGGCCTGATTTGAGCCTGGCGTCCAGGTCAACATCATCGAGGGTGCCCTCCGCCTGAGCCACAAGCGTAATATTGCCGGCTTTGCTGGCACCGGCAGGAATCATTTCGCCCAGCGACAGGGACTTTAAATAGTCGATGTTGGTAGTAAGCTCCCGGAGATTTACATCGAAGTGCATCTGCTCGAGATTATCTATGTTCTGTGCGGTTGCGGTGGCATTAAGGTATAAGCCTTCCTCCGCTTTTAGCTCGAGCTGGTCTACAACAGCCTCATCGCCTTCTACCGCCATCTCCAGTGTTAAAAGAAGGTCCTGCTCGCGCAGGTTGGGCAGCGTATCAAGGGCATCGGTAAAATAGGCTGCATCTTTCATACTGATGACGGCCTCCTCAATATTGGCCTTCACCTGGAGTTGCGCCAGCATATCGTCGCCCGCTTCCATATCGAAGCCTTCTATGGCTACGGCATCATTTAATTTCGAGTGCTCCGTTACCAGCCGCTCTAAAGTCGCTGCTACCAGCGATTCCTCTATAGAAATATTAAAAGCCACATCCTGCAGCTGAAAGCCACTAAGCTTTTCTGTAAAATGGAGGGTTTCGAGCTGTGCTGTTAAGGTGTCGCCAGCGAGGTAAAAGTCCTCCATCAGGAGGTTCATATCTGCCAGGGCTACGTTTTCAAAGTTAAGGGTGCCTTCTTCTGCTTCTTCGCTGGCTGAGTAGCGAATCTGACTGTCTTCAATGGCAAATGCACCTATGCTGTAGCGGAAACCACTGGGGTTGAGCCATGCGGAGTCAAGTTTAACACCTGCCTGGGTAGCAACAGTATCGATAGGCGGCACTCCGGGAGCGGGATCAAGAGGGTCAGTATCACCGGCAGAGGTGTCTGCAGCACTGGCAACCGCCAGGGGAGCCTGTCGGAAAAGAAGCTCCAGCTCCCTTATTTTTGAATTGTTTATGCGGATGTGGCCCTCTTCCAGACCGAGCGTTTCTATTTCGGTAAGCCAGTAAGGAACCCGGGCCCGTAACTCCGTTTTGGCCGAATCGTCGATAAAGTTAAAGCGTACGTCGACCAGGAGTAACTGTTCCAAATCGAATGTAAAGCCGCCGGAAGCGGTATCTACCGCTGCGGTATCGGGCGTGGCAAAGCTTTCTACTATATACTCATAGTTAAATCGGCTGCTGTCGACATGCTGGTAAAGATTAATGTAGGCATTCTCCAGTACAATTTCATTCAGGATTACACTCTGGTCGAAGAGGGCAAACAGGCCAATGTCGGCCTTCAGGTATTCGGCATATATTAAGGTGTCACCTGCCTGGTCTTCCAGGTAAATATCCTCTATCGTGGCTGTTTCGAAAAATTTAAGGTTAACGGAGCCTACGCTTACTTCCGTTCCCCATTGTTCTTCAAAGCCCTGCGTAACCTGTTTGGTAATGTAAGTTTGAACTGCAGGAACTTGTATCAGGACAATAACCAGCAGTAGCAGGCTAAATATTCCCAGTAGAATATAGGCCAGCACGCGTAGGGGCTTAGGAACCCGGTGCCATATATTTGAATCCTCTGCGATGACAGTTTTTTTAAGTTAGTAATTCGGGCCAGGCAATGCTTACTGATGATCTGCCTATCTTTTACACTACAGCTTTTTCAATGTCTGATGCTGATATGCGAGACAGCGGTTGTTTACATTATTAAGAAGACGTACTAGCATGAGCGTTAAAGCCTGACCTCCTCCTGATTAGAATAACCCTAAAGAGTAAAAAGAGTTACAATAAGTTACCGGAAAGGTAGCTGTTGGAACCGGTATTTCTCCTAACCTGCAGCGGTACATGACTGGGGACATCTTCTTTCAGATATATAAAATAAAATTTAATACGTACATCTTCACTGAACTGTTTCAGCAGAAGGCAGGGTAAACGCCCGAAGAGAGTTCAGGAGGGAGCGGTTACGTAGCTCGAAGGAGACTTTACTGGTCTGCTGCCTTTTTACGGCATACATCATACATACGGTTTGCCAACTGGCGAGGAGAGGTGCCAGACCTTCTAAAACAGTAGCTTTTCTTTTCTCCTGTTCTGCTGCCCGGACCCGGGTTCTCAAACATCCGGATGTCCTGCTACCTCCATGTTAAAGTAATGTTTGCTGCTGTTTTAAAAAAATATCCTTTTTACAGAAGAAAATCTCTTATGGAAATTAAGTATGATTTTTAATGGTTGAACTATAAATATTAAGCTAAAGATGAAAAAGTATTATTTGGCATTCCTGAATGGCAGCTGCATCAGGCGTAGGGAAGGAATAATCCATTTTAAGCATTGTTAAAAATATTTTAATACAATGATTTATTGAATATGTAATGTATAAAAATCCTTCTCTCTATTAGTTTCCGGAAATCCCTCTAGTATTGCAGTAGAAATTTTCTCATCCAAAAACCAAATATCCTTATGAAAAGAATTCTTGCTGTTGCCTTTCTACTGGGCTGTGGAATATTTATGTCCGGCGAGTTACAGGCTCAGGTGCGGAGTAATGTTGTAAAGTTTAATCCGCTTTCACTTGCTGTTGGAACCTTTAACTTCAGCTACGAAAGAGTCCTGAATGATTCTAAAGCCGTGCAGCTTGGTGTATATTTTACCAGCATAGGTACCGATGCTCTTAAGTACAGCGGGTACGGTATTACGCCTGAGTACAGACTGTATTTGTCTGAGTCGAAAGGTGCTCCGGAAGGCTGGCATGTAACTCCGTTCTTACGGTATTCGAGTTTTAACCTTTCAACCTCTGCTGAAGGAATGGAAGAATCTGCCACAATGACTACCTTTGGGGGTGGGGTGGTAGCAGGCCACCAGTGGCTATTCGGCCAGAGCGACCGGGTTACTCTTGATATGTATATAGGTCCGAAATATGACAAAGCCAGTTTCAAATACGAAGGTTCTGCCGGAGAAGAGGACTTTGATTTAAATGGTGGTCTGTCGGGCTTTTGGATTCGCGGCGGTTTAACGCTGGGCGTGGCATTTTAAAAGGATTATTCATGTACCATAGCAAGAGGCTGTCCTGATAAGTAGGGGCAGCCTCTTTTTTTTAACTAAATAAACCCATCAGGTTGTAATCAAACTGCTTTCTGCAAAGAAAACCTGGTAAGGGATTAAGCGGAAAGGGAAGAAGACAGCTAAGCCGGGAAGGCAGCAGGCTAGCGGAAGAATCTTTGGGAGTTCTGTGCCTGTTACAGTAGTGGTAGCGAAAGTAAATAGGAAAAGGAAAGGCTAAGGGTTTAAACCGGGCTAAGCTAAAATTATATTCAGGAATAAGATGCCGCCGGGAGGGCAATAATATTCTGTTATTCGGGGAGACGGAAGAAATTGTAAAGCGTATTTTTTAAATAAGCAAAATTGTTCTGTTGGTACTCCTTTTCTGTTGCTAATATAACCTTCCGGATACCTTTTTTTGCAACTGAAAAATAACACAAATCAATATTAATAAATTGTTACCAAAAAACTTTTGATTTATAAATTTGTTAACGACCTTTCCGGCGAAATTCAGAATCATCAATTTAGTTTTGTTCTCGATTTTCAATGCTAAGAATCAAACAATTAAATTAGAACTAAACCGCTGGAAATGAAAAAAATTTTACTAGCCTGCTTAGCGACCCTTCTATCCATAGCTGCATTTGCGCAAGGATCTATCAGAGGAAAGGTGGTTGATGCGGAAACAGGAGATGAAATCCCTGGTGCTAACGTAGTTTTGAAAGGAACTACAAAAGGAACAATGACTAACCTGGATGGGGTTTTTGTGATTAACAACATCGAACCCGGTACAAGGGAGTTCGTGATTTCATTTGTAGGGTACCTTCCGATTGAGTTTACTTCTGAGGTTGAAGAAGTAGGGGTGACTGAGGTAGGCGTTTTTGAGGTAGAGCCAGAAGCTATCGGCTTGAAAGAAGTTCAGGTAACAGCTGACATTGCCATTGAACGTCAAACTCCAGTAGCAGTGTCCACTATTAGGGGTGAGGAATTGACACAAAAAGTGGGCAACCAGGAGTTTGTTGAGGTTCTAAAAGTAACACCTTCTGTTTATACTACTAAAGGAGCTGGAGGGTTTGGAGACTCGCGAATCAATATCCGGGGTTTTGATATGCGGAATACAGCTGTAATGATTAACGGCGTTCCTGTAAATGATATGGAAAATGGATGGGTTTACTGGTCTAACTGGGCAGGTCTTTCCGATGTAACGAGTGCTATTCAGGTACAAAGAGGGCTTTCAGCGTCAAAGCTTGCTATATCTGCAGTAGGGGGTTCAATTAATATTATTACTAAAGCCACTGAAGCAAGACCCGGTGTGAAGGCGCTGGCAGGTGTTGGTAATGATGGGTACCAGAAGTATGGTGTATCAGCTTCTACAGGCCTTATGGATAATGGCTTTGCTGCCAGTGTTCTTGTTTCCCATACTTTTGGAGATGGCTATATTGATGGAACACAATTTAAAGCATACTCTTACTTTGCCTCTATTGCAAAGCAATTGGGAGAAAGACACTTGTTGCAGTTAACTGCAACAGGCGCTCCACAGTGGCACAACCAGAGAGCAATTAGCGGGTTTGATGAAGATATTAACGGTAACAACTTTACAATTAATTATCTTGACTCTATAGGGCACAGATTTAACCCTCAGTGGGGTTATAAGGATGGGGAGTTTTTTACATTTGAGAGAAACTTCTATCATAAGCCAATTGCTTTCCTGAACCACTACTTTACAGTAAATGATGATCTGGAAATATCCACTACGGCTTATGCATCATGGGGCCGTGGGGGAGGAACAGGAAGTACGGGTAGGTTTGCCAACTATACTTATCCAAATACCGGTGCTTTTAGAGATGAAAATCAGCAAATTGATTTTGATAAAATAGTTGCATTAAACAGCGGCCAGTCAGTTGACGGTATACCGGGTATCCAACCTACCAATGGCCAGCAGTTGGTAAATTCAAGCAATGGAGTAGTTCTTCGTTCTTCTATCAACTCGCATAACTGGTATGGTGTTATTTCATCGGCCAATGCAGACCTTTCGGATGAACTGAAGCTTACTGCAGGCGTGGACCTTCGTACTTATAAAGGACTTCACTATCGTAGGTTACATGACCTGCTTGGAGCAGATGGGTATGTTGAAAGGTATAATGTAAATAATCCGGACCTTATTGTTACTGAGCAAAACGCTGCAGGAGCAATAGTTTCTCTCAAAGATGATGTTCCAATCGCTTATAATAACGATGGGCTAGTACGCTGGGCTGGTTTATTCGGGCAGCTGGAATATATTACTGAGCCTTTTTCTGCTTTTGTTGCCATTTCCGGTTCCAATCAGGCATTTAAGAGAATTGACTACTTCCTTTATCCTATCGGAGAGAATGAATCTGACTGGGAATCTATGTTAGGTGCTAATATAAAAGGTGGTGCCAACTACAACTTCAACGATAAGCATAACGTTTTTGCTAATGCTGGTTATTACTCCCGCCAGCCAACCTTCAATGGTATATTCCTGAATAATACCAATGAGGTAAATCCTGATGCTAAGAATGAAGATGTGGTAGGATTTGAAGCAGGTTACGGTTTCCGCTCAAATCAACTTGCATTTAATCTGAACGCTTACCGCACTGCATGGTCAAACAGGGTTATTTCTCGTGGAGTAAGGCTTGATAACGGAGAGGATGGATCTGCTACTTTTGAGAACATAGCCCAAATACATAAGGGTATCGAGCTGGAAGGTTTTGCCCGTCTTTCCGAAAAGTTCACCATTGACTTTATGGGTTCAGTTGGAGACTGGAGATATGCAGAAACCGTTAATGCCACAGTGTTTAATGAGTCTCTGGTGGCGGTAGACGAACTGACACTCTACCTTGATAATGTGAAGGTTGGTAACGCTGCTCAAACGACCGCAAGCCTTGGTGCCAACTATACTTTCTTTGACCGCCTGAAAGTTTATGCTACTTATTTCTATGCCGCAGATCTCTATGCAGACTTTAATGTTGCAGAAGATGATATTTTCCTTTCAGAAGGAGGACAGGCAGTTAAAGTACCGGCATATGGCTTAGTAGATGCTGGTCTGAATTATTCATTCGAATTTTCAGGTATGGATTTCAGCTGGAGCGCAAACGTAAACAACGTGTTTAATACTGAGTACATTGCTGAACTTTCCACCAACTACCAGGGAGAAGGAGTGGAGATAGGAGATAATCTTGGATACTTTGGTTTTGGAAGAACCTGGAGTACAACTCTCCGGGTTGGGTTTTTAGGCAACTAATAACTGTTTCTTTCTCCTTATTCAGCTAGCAAAGGTGCTGATAATGGAGAACAGAATAACGTAAATATTATTTATCAGCATTGAAGCGATGTGGAGATTCTCTGCATCGCTTTTTTTCTTTCGAACAGCTTAAAGCAGATGATCCATTCTGAATGGATTAAGACCTGAATAGTCAATAAAGGACTTTGTTTATTGAATGTGAATTTGTTTATGTTATTAGTAGATTAGGTTTTTTTACCACCTGTTTTGCTGAAGGGAAATGATTATTCTCTAGCTCACCTGTATAATCCCATCTCCATTCTTTCGTTAAGAAAGCTGTTGGATCTACGGACGAACTAAGTGACAAGTGGTATTAATGTTAGACCATTGGTTTGGTTCCTTTATATTTTTAAGCGAATTTTGCAGGATAATCTGCAGCCATGGCTTTTCCTTATCATTTATAACAAAAAGCAGCAGCCCGGATGAGGCAGAGAGGAACTAACTGCGCCTTACTCCTATTGTGCTTACAGGGCTGGCTTGAGGGAAATATTGCTTTAGCTTCTGTCTTAGAAAATGTACTGTCACAGATAATCAATCATGAATAAGCTTACCAAAAGAATTCTTACCGTTGTTATTATACTGGTAGTGGCCTTTTTAATCATTTATCCGAAGCTGGATTTAGCGGGAAATGAGGGAGAGGAAGTGGCTGCCGCCGCAGCACCGGCCGCCACAGGTCCGCTGCAGGTAGAGGTGGTGGTGGCAGACCCTCAGCCGCTCGAAAATACGGTTACCATTACCGGTAGTATCCTGGCCAATGAAAGTGTGCAGCTCAGTCCTGAAATGGCCGGAAAAATAACCCGCATCAGCTTTGAAGAAGGGGAGTATGTAAAAAAAGGGCAGCCACTGATATACCTTAACGACGATGAGCTTCAGGCACAGCTGGAACGATTGAATTATACCCGTAAGCTGTACGAACAAAGTGAAGAGCGGCAGCGTAAATTGCTTGAGCGGGAGGCGATTAGCCAGGAAGAGTATGATATTGCCCTTAATGAGCTAAAAACCAATGTGGCAGATATTAAAGTGGTGGAAGCCCAACTGGAGAAATCTATTGTAAGAGCTCCGTTTAGCGGAACAATTGGTCTGCGGGAGGTTTCGGAAGGCAGCTATGTTACACCAGCCGACAATATTGCCACCCTGGTGAGTATCGACCCTGTAAAGGTGGAGTTTTCTGTACCGGAACGTTATGCCAATGAGGTAGGTGTCGGTGACCAGATTGCCTTTACCAGGAGTGAAAACTCTGATGTGGTAAGAACAGGAAAAGTATATGCGGTAGAGCCCCGAATCAATACCGAAACACGTACCCTAACCATGAGAGCCCTCAGCGAGAACGATGACCGAAAGTTGTTACCGGGAATGTTTGTACGGATAAAGCTGGTGCTGGATGTAAATGAAAATTCTATTATGGTGCCTGCCCAGGCCCTTATTCCGGAAATGAATGGATACAAAGTGTATGTGGTAGAGGAAGGGAAAGCAGTGGAAAAGCGCGTGGATACAGGCGTTAGAACTTCCAGCCAGGTAGAGGTAACCAGTGGGTTAGTGGCCGGCGATTCGGTATTGACCACGGGTATTTTGCAGGTAAAGAATGGTGCTCCTGTACAAGTAAAGGATGTAGTCCTGAAAAATTAAATCATGGCAAGTTTATCATCAGTAAGTATTAATCGCCCTGTATTGGCCATCGTGTTATCGCTGGTTATTATGCTGTTTGGGGCCATAGGTATTTCCTTCCTCGGCGTAAGGGAGTATCCGAGTGTCGATCCGCCGGTTATTAATGTGCGCACCAGCTATGTAGGTGCCAATGCCGATGTTATAGAAGCGCAGATAACCGAGCCGCTGGAGGAATCTATTAATGGGATTGCAGGCATTAAAACCCTTACCTCTACCAGCGCCGACGGTAGCAGCAATATAAGGGTGGAATTTGAGCTGGGTGCCGATCTGGAAGCAGCTGCCAATGACGTGCGCGATAAAGTGTCGCGGGCGCGCAGGAACCTGCCCGACGATGCCGAACCACCTATCGTTACCAAAGCCGATGCCGATTCTCAGCCAATTGTATTCCTGAACATTAGTAGCGACGAGCGCACCTTGCTGGAGCTGACGGATATCGCTGAAAATATTTTCAAAGAACGCCTCCAGACCATACCCGGGGTAAGTGAAGTACGCATTTGGGGAGAAAGGGAATATGCCATGCGTCTGCAAATGGACCCCTCCCGAATGGCCTCCTATGGTGTTACTCCAATGGATGTAATGAGCAGGCTTACGGCCAATAACGTGGAGCTGCCATCGGGTAAAATTGAAGGTGAAAATATTGAGCTTTCGGTACGTACCCTGGGAAACCTTCAAACGGTAGAGGATTTTAATGATATCATCATCAAGGAATCGGGCGATAATATTGTGCGTTTTCGCGATATAGGGGAGGCCCGGCTTGGAGCACTTAATGAGCGCTCTATTTTAAAACGCGATGGCGTGCCAATGGTGGGAGTGGTGTTAGTGCCGCTGCCAGGTTCAAACAGCATCGAAATTGCTGATGAATTTTACGACCGGCTCGAGGACCTGAAGAATGATGTGCCGGCAGATGTGGAGTTGGCCATTGGCTTTGATAATACGGAGTACATCCGTCAGTCAATATCCGAGGTGCAGGAGACGATTGTTCTGGCCTTTATTCTGGTGGTGCTTATCATCTTCCTCTTTCTGCGCGATTGGCGCACCACGGTAATTCCGGTGGTAACCATTCCTATCTCGCTGATTGGGGTTTTCTTTGTCATGTACCTGGCCGATTTTTCCATCAACATCCTTACCCTGCTGGCTGTGGTACTATCTATTGGTCTTGTTGTGGACGATGCCATTGTGGTGCTGGAGAATATTTACTCGAGGGTGGAAAAGGGCGAGAAGCCCCGGGAGGCTGCCGAAAAAGGCTCCAATGAAATTTTCTTTGCCGTTATTGCCACTACTGTATCACTGGTGGCGGTGTTCCTGCCCGTAATATTTCTGGAGGGAACAACCGGCCGCCTGTTCCGTGAGTTTGGCGTGGCAGTGGCAGGTGCCGTCGTAATTTCGTCTTTCGTGGCCCTTTCCATGACGCCCATGCTCAGCTCACGCCTGCTCAAAAAGCGCGCTAAACCCTCCTGGTTCTACCGAAAAACAGAGCCTTTTTTCGTAAAGCTGAACGACTGGTATGCCGATGCGCTGGATTCTTTTATGAAGGTTCGCTGGCTGGCTTTTGTCGCCATTGTAGTAATGGGCGGCGCAATTTACTGGCTCTTTAATGCCCTGCCCTCAGAACTGGCCCCGGTAGAGGACCGGGGGCAAATACGGGTGAATGCCGTAGGACCCGAGGGGGCCACCTTCAATTATATGGATCCCTACATCGACCACCTGACACACCAGTTCTTAACCGAAATTCCTGAAACGGAATCTACGATTTCAGTTACCTCACCAGGCTGGGGCTCCAACTCTGCCAACTCCGGTTTCGTGAACCTTATTTTAAGTGATGCACAGGACCGGGAGCGCTCGCAGGATGAAATATTCCAGCAGGTAACAGGTATACTAAAAGAATCGACCGCTGCCCGTGCCTTTGCTTCCCAGCCCCAGTCGATTGGTGGCGGTGGCGGAGGTCTTCCAATACAGTATGTGCTGCAGGCACCCACCATTGAAAAACTTAAAGAGGTGCTGCCAGAATTTCTGGAAGAGGTAAATGAAAGCGAAATATTTAGTTTCTCCGATATTAACCTGAAGTTTACCAAACCAGAGCTGCGGGTGGAAATTGACCGGGAGAAGGCCCGTAACCTCGGTATCTCTATCGAGAATATTGCCCGTAGCCTGCAGCTGGCATATGCCGAACAACGCTTCGACTATTTCTACCGAAATGGTAAGCAGTACCAGGTAATAGGCTTGATGCAGCGCGAAGACCGAAGCCGTCCGCTCGATCTTCGTTCGCTCTATGTCCGTACCGAAAGCGGCGCACTGGTGCAGCTCGATAACCTGGTGCGAACCAGTGAGCAGAGTACGCCGCCACAGTTATACCGCTTTAACCGCTATGTAAGTGCCACAGTATCGGCCGGGCTGGCCGGAGACTATAAAATTGGCGATGGTATTGCAGAGATGGACCGGATTGCCGAAGAAGTGCTGAGCGATGAGTATACAACCGACTTAACCGGTGTTTCGGCCGAATTCCGCGATAGCTCTTCGAGCCTCATATTTGCCTTTCTTTTTGCGCTTGTGCTGATATACCTGGTGCTCTCTGCCCAGTTCGAAAGCTTTGTGGATCCGCTCATTATAATGTTTACTGTTCCACTGGCTATTGCAGGTGCTTTAATTTCCCTCTGGTATTTCGACCAGACGCTCAATATTTTCAGCCAGATTGGGATTATTATGCTGATTGGCCTGGTAACCAAGAATGGTATCCTGATTGTGGAGTTCGCCAACCAGCGAAAAGCGCAGGGATTGTCGGTAGATGAGTCTATAACCGGCGCAGCGGTAGCTCGCTTTCGCCCTATCCTGATGACGAGCCTCTCCACTATTCTGGGCATTTTGCCTATTGCGCTTGCCCTGGGGGCAGGCTCAGAGAGCCGGGTGCCAATGGGCATTGCCGTAGTAGGAGGAATGGTGTTTGCAACCGTTTTAACCCTTTTTGTCATTCCGGCCATCTACTCCTATTTAACGAACAAACAAGCACGAGTTGCAAGAACTTAAAAACTGAGATTAGTGAGAAAATTAATCCTATGTCTGGCCTGTATGCTGGGCCTTTCTGAATATGCCTTTTCCCAGCGGGCGCTAACATTAGAGGAGGCCGTTGCTTTAGGCCTGGATAATAATTATGCTATCCGAATCGCAAAGAACCAGCAGGAAATGGCTGAAAACCTCTACCACCCCGGTGAAGCAGGTTTACTTCCTTTTGTAGATGCCAGTGCCGGAAAAAGCTGGAGTGTGCAGGATGTAGAGCAGCAGTTCAGAGATCAGCCCGCGGTAGAGGTGCAGGAAGAAGCGACATCTAACAGCACCAATGCTTCGCTGGAGGCAGGTTACCTGCTTAACCTGGGCTCGTTGTATACCTTTAAGCGCCTGGGTACACTTAGCGAGCTGAGTGAGCTGGAGGCCAAAGTAACCATCGAAAATACGGTTGCCGCCATTACCACTGCCTATTACCGGGTGGTGTTGGAACAGCAGCGGTATTCCAGGTTACAGGAAACCCTGGAACTGTCAGACGAGCGATTGCAAATTTCAAAAGATCGCTACGAGCTTGGCAAAGCTTCTAAGCAGGAATACCTGGCCGCGCAGGTAGATTATAATACAGACTTAAGTGAGCTGATTAACCAGGAAGAAGTCATTGCCGTAGCCCGTATTCAGCTTAACGAACTGCTCGGAAGTGCAGCCGGTGAACCCCTGGTAATAAAGGACACGATATTAATAGAAGATGACCTGGTGCTTGACAACCTTTTGGAAGCTGCGAATTTTAAGAACCCCCTGCTGATGGCTGCCCAGCGCGAAATTAATGTAGCCCATTTACAGATGCGCGAACTGCAGGCAGCGCGCCTGCCACAGCTTAGCCTTTTTGGGGCCTATGGCCGCGATATTTCAGAGTCAGAAGCAGGCTTTATCCTCATTAACCAGCGGACGGGCTTTAATTATGGGCTTACTGCCTCTGTTAATTTATTCAATGGTTTTGTGCTGCGTAACCGAATTCAGAACGCCAGAATTCAGCAGCATAACCAAAAGCTGGAGTATGAAGAACTTCTCCTGGCCCTGGAGAGCGATATAAGTGCCACCTATGCTGCTTACCAGAATAGCCTCCGCCTGTTAGAGGTAGCGCAGTCGAATTACGAGGTAGCCATTGAAAATGCCGATATTGCATTGGAACGATATAAGATGGGTATCACCAGCTCCCTTGAGTTCCGGGAAGCGCAGCAGAATGCATTAGTGGCCGAGTTGCGTTTGATTAATGCGGTTTATACCATTAAGGCTGCAGAAATTGAACTGAAGCGCCTGGCAGGCTCAGTCATGTCGGCTGTTTAGGCGCCACAGGCTGTATCGGAAGAAGCCCGGATGCGCTTCGGACATGGCAAATCAGCCTGGTTTACTTGTAGTAATTCTTCTCTGCAGTTTTTTCTGAAGGCTAAAGGCTTTACAGTGAAAAATCAGCTGGTGAGTTTTTCAATAGTTTCTGCTTTATCCGCACTGGAAACTTTTTGCCTCCGGCCCCTCTGAAAAAAAAAGCTACCGCTCTTATATGGCTGTTAATCAGTGGCATATGGGTCGATTGGGTAGCTGGTGTTCTGATCCACTTCATCGGAAAACAGCAGAGGCTGGAAAAGCCATTTCCGGCCCCTGATGTTAAACCCCAACCTTCTTTTAGTTACTCCGTATACTGCTGTAATTTTTGTCAGCTCTGGCATAATTTTTAACGGTAGAGCTATGTTATATTCTGAGAAGTGAACCATTTTTCAGGATAAGTGTTACCTTTGGTGTCAACCAAAGCCGAAAATTATTATTTATTTATAATTTTTTGCATATTGCTAACATCAGAATGATAAATATGCTTCTGATTGGTTACTTAAAATAACCAGAAAGCATTACTGCAGAACCGGCATATTAATTATGGTACTGAAAACGATTATTTTTTACAGGCAACAGATATCCCAAACGTTCAGGAAGATGTTTTTCTTGGGAAGTTTGTTACTTCCTGTGCTGGGGTGCCGGCCTTCAGGTTCGGAAGCGAATAAAGAGCAGCAGGCAGATTTATTAGGGCTGAGCTTTCTGGAAGAACCGGTAAAGCTGGATCTGGAAGAAATAAAAGAACGGGGGCGTTTAATTGCCATAGTCGATAACAGCTCTACCAGTTATTTCATCTACAAAGGCCAGCCAATGGGCTATGAGTATGAACTCCTCAGCCGCCTGGCCGATAACCTTAAAGTTGACCTGGAAATTATTATTACCTCCGATATTGAGGAGGCTTTCGCGAAACTTAACAGAGGCGAAGGCGATATTATCGCTCATAACCTAACGGTAACCAAAGAGCGACAGGAGCATATAGACTTTACCCTTCACCACAACGAAGTGCGACAGGTGCTGGTACAGCGGAAGCCGAAGAACTGGCGCAAAATGAAACTGCACCAGATTGAAGAATCCCTTATTCGGAACCCGCTGGAACTGGGAAATAAAACAGTTTATGTACGGAAAGCTTCTGCATTTTATAACCGCCTGCAGCACTTATCAGCCGAAATTGGAGAAGATATTAATATAGTGGAAGATACAGGCGATGCAGAAACGGAAGAAATGATCCGGAAAGTAGCCAACGGAGAAATTGACTATACCGTTGCCGATGAAGATGTGGCCCTCCTGAATGCTGCCTACTATCCTAACCTCGACGTGGAAACTGCCATTAGCTTTCCTCAGAAAATTGCCTGGGGAGTGCGCAAGAGCTCTCCTGAACTCCTGAAGGCGATTAATAGCTGGATTAGGGAGATGCGGAAGGAAACAGATTACTACGTGATCTATAATAAGTACTTCAAGAACCGGAGCGGGATGCGCCGCCTTGCCAGCAGCAGTTACTCTTCCATTAACGGAAACCAGATTTCCCCTTACGATACTTTTATAAAAGAAGCGGCAGCCGATATTGGGTGGGACTGGCGTTTAATGGCCGCCATTATTTACCAGGAGTCCAAGTTTAATCCTGAAGCGGAAAGCTGGATGGGTGCTACAGGCCTTATGCAGCTTATGCCCGAAACAGCCGAGATTTTCGGAGCAGAAGATCCGCTCAATCCACGCCAGAACATCAGGGCCGGTGCCAGTTACCTGAAGTGGCTGGACGACTTCTGGACCGATGAAATACAGGACCCTGAGGAGCGGAAAAAGTTTGTACTGGCTTCTTATAATGTTGGGCAGGGCCACGTACTGGATGCCCGCCGGCTGGCAGTAAAATATGGTAAAGATCCGCAGGTTTGGGAAGATAATGTGGAATACTTCCTTGAGCGGAAGGCTACCCCTAAATACTACACCGATGAGGTGGTGAAATATGGCTACTGCCGGGGCAGTGAACCCGTAAAATATGTAAATTCCATTATGCGCCGGACCGAGCGTTATAAGCAGCTCATTCAGGAAAGCCCGGGCGAAATACTCGCGAAAGCCACTAATTAAGCCTGGGGAAAAAAGTCTGCCGTTATTTTGGCAGAAAGCAGGCAGAGCGGTATGCCCCCTCCGGGATGGACACTCCCTCCACAGAAGTAAAGGTTCTGGATACGGCCGCTCTTATTGGCATGCCGTAAAAAAGCGGCGTAACGGCTGTTGCTGCTGTTCCCATACAAAGCTCCACGGGCCGAAGAGGTCTTTGATTCAATCAGGCGCGGGTCCAGCACCTGCTCGTAAATGATGTGAGACTCTACGGCTACCCCCAGCTGCCGGCTCAATTTGGCAATTATCCATTCTCTTGCCTGTTTTATTAACTTATCCCAGTCCTGTCCGCTGTTATTGGGTACATTTATCATGGTAAACCAGTTCTCACAGCCCTCCGGAGCATCGGAAGGCTTATATTTGGAGCTGATGTTGAGGTAGACAGTTGGATCGTGGTAAATCGCCTCCTTCTGAAAAATATGGGCAAACTCCTCCCGGTAATCTTCGCTAAAGAAAATATTGTGCAAGTCCAGCTCCGGGAACTGCCGGTTTATGCCCCAGTAAAAAATAAGGGCAGAGCTGCTTTTAGGCTGGCTAAGCAGCCGTCTGGGTGCTTTTTGGGAAGGGAGGAGCCTATGGTAGGTGCTTACCATATCTGCATTGCTGATAAGAGAATCAAACCTCAGAACTTCTCCTTTTAGCTGGAGCCCTATTGCTCTTTTATCTTCCACCACTATTTTCTCCACCGGGCTGTTCAGGTGAAACTGTACGCCTAAACGTTTAGCCAGTTCATACAGGCTCCTGCTTATGCTGTACATCCCCCCTTCAGGAAAATAAGCGCCCAGTCCCATTTCAAGGTAAGGAATGATATTAAGGGTGCCCGGTGCCTCATAAGGGTTAGAGCCATTGTAGGTGGCGTAGCGGTTAAAAAGTTGTACAGCTTTCTGGTTTTGCAGCAACTGTTCATTGGCCTTATTCATGCTGCGTAAAAAGTCCATCCGGTGCAGGTTTCCATAGGCCTTCAGAGAATCTCGGTTCAGGAAGGTTTTCCAGGAGTGCAGGGAGCGGCGCATAAAGAGGGGGTTGAGCAAATCGTACAACATTTTGCTGTTGCTGTAGGCTTTCAGTACCCGCTCACGGTCGGCCCCTGTCTTGGCCTGCAGCTCATCGGCAAAACGTTCCGGCTCGGCAAAAGCTTCTATCGTGGTTCCATCCTCATAAAAATACTTACATGATACCGGCAGCCGCCGATAACGAAAATGGGCTTCCGGAGCCTCACCGGCCAGGCGAAAGAGGGCATCTACCTCCTCGGGCAGGGTAAAAAGGGAAGGACCGGCATCGAATCGAAAGCCACTTTCCTGTATTTCAGAAAGTTTGCCACCCACGTAAGGGTTCGCTTCAAACACCTGAACCCGATAGCCTCTGCATGCCAGCCGGATGGAAAGAGCCATACCTGCAATGCCTGCGCCGATGATTCCGGCTGTTGGAGCTGCCTTTTTCATTAAAAAAATTAAATTAAAAAGTAAAAAAGTTAATTTTCATGGAAAGTGTTACATTAATTGCTGGCTAATTGTTAAAATTCCTACCTTGAGTAGAATTCTACTTTGTGTCAATTGCATGTCCATGCCTGAAGCAATCATCCTTAACCTTTACGAAAAATATAAGAAAAACCGCCGTACTTCTTTTAATCAGGAGCAGTTTACCTCTTTTCTGGCCTTTTTTCCTGCTTTACTTATGGCGGCTTCGGATGGTATAGTGGACCGGGAGGAATGGGACTACTGCCGAAAGCTGGCTTTTGGTTTAGGCGATTCTTTTCGCGAAACCGACGATCCGGAGCAGCATGAAGCACTGACCCAGGCTTACCGGAAGGAATTTGCCTACCTCCTTAGCCATCTTTCTGCCTGGGAAGAGGAGTTCCTTCAGGCGCTGGAGTGCTTTTTCTGGAATTATCCATATGCCAAAAAGTTTGTTACCCAAACAGCTTATCTGTTTGCCGATGCCTCCAATGGTATAAGCGTTGAGGAGCACAATAAGATGGCTTACCTCTGTCGCCGCCTGCAGCTCGATGTTGCCGACCTTCAGGCCTTCGACGAATTGTTGTAGTAAAATGTTGCCGGCTTTTTACTGTTCCTTTTCCAGCTGTTCTACAATACCTTCGAAATTCAGCGACTGCCAGTTCTCTTCAATATCCGGCTGCTGCATTACCTTTTCCATTATTTCTGCCTGCTTCAGTCCCTTCTCCTGTGCTTCGGAATAGCGCATGTCGGAGAAAGTTACCATGCTGTAAAGAGGTATCCATCGATCCGGGTAAAGTTCGTGCAGCCTGGCTTCAATTTTCTTTCGCAGTAAAAACTTAGGGTCGGCCACCAGGTCGCGCATTTCAATAAAGTTGGCCATGGCCAGCTCGGAGATGGCGTCATTATCAGGTTTTCGGACTTCTTCATAGGCCTTTAATACCGACTCCCAATTGGCATTGTGCTGGTCGAGCAGCTCGGTAAAAATGCGTACATCTTCAAAGCCGGCATTCATGCCCTGTCCGTAGAAAGGTACCATGGCATGGCAGGCATCTCCTACCAGCATGGCCCGGTGGTGGCGGGTCCAGGGGTAGCAGTTAATGGTAACAAGCGAGGCAGCAGGATTTTCCTGAAACTCATGTACGAGATCCGGCATAAGCGGAACGGCATCCGGAAACTGCTCTTTAAAGAAAGTGGTAATTTCTTCTTCGCTCTCCATTGTTTCGAAAGACTGTCGGCCCTCAAAGGGCAGAAAGAGGGTGCAGGTAAAGGTTTTATTAGCATTAGGCAGGGCGATGAGCATAAACTCTCTACGCGGCCATATATGCAGCGCATGCGGCTCCAGCGCCCAGCTACCATCGGCTTTAGCCGGTATGGTGAGCTCCTTATAGCCCCAGTCGAGGTAAAACTGACTGAAGTTATAACGATCGGTTCGCTGCATGGCTTTACGCACTGCAGAAAAGGCGCCATCGGCTCCTATAATCAGGTCGGAGTCGGCCTGCACCTCACTCAGCTCCTCGGCGGTAACCGTAAAGTAGGTAATGCCATGCTTTAGATCAACAAAGGTACATTTATGTCCAAAGTTCAGCTTTACGCCACTTTTATCTGCAATATCGAGCAAGAGCTGATTAAGGCGGCCACGCGAAACCGAAAAGATAGACTGCCCTTCTTTTCCGTAAGGCTGAAAGCTGAGCTGCCCTTCTTTACTGTGCATCATGCGGCCGTGCATCGGCACTACATGCTCCCGAACAATATCGGCGATACCCAGCGCTTCCATGGCTTTCCATCCACGGTTGCTTACTGCCAGGTTAATGGAGCGACCTTCTTTGAGCTTTAGCTTTCTGATATCGCCCCTTTGCTCATAAAGGTTTACATTAAAGCCTTTCCTGGCCATATAAATGGCCATGAGCGTTCCTACCAGTCCGGCTCCCAGAACCGTTATATCTCCTTTGTATTTTTTAGAAAAATCAATCATGAATTGAAGGCCCTCAGCAGGGCTTTTAATATATGCTACTGCTCTTTAATGGCCTTTTTCAGAAGCTGGGCAAACTGAAAAACATCGGTGAAGGTATTGTACAGCGGAGTAGGCGCAACACGAATAACGTTTGGTTCGCGCCAGTCGCCCACTACTCCGGCCTGGCTGATTTGCTCGAAGAGCTGCTTTCCGTTCTTTTCCACGAAGAGCGATAGCTGACAACCCCGCTCTTCGGGTTGCGATGGGGTAATAATCTGGAGGCGGTTGGCTTTGCTGCTTACCTCTTCGCGTATCAGGTACTCCAGATAGCCGGTTAACTGAATGCTTTTTTGCCGTAAATTATCCATGCCTGCCTGCTCAAATATTTCGAGGGAAGCGCGCTGTGCTGCCAGCGGTAGTATATTGCCGTTGCTGAGTTGCCACCCATCTGCTCCATACATGGGTTTAAAGCCTTTCTGCATCAGGAAGCGTTCTTTTTCATCATGCCCCCACCAGCCGGCAAAACGCGGAAGCTCTGCCTGATTGGCATAGCGCTCATGTACAAAAATACCGCTATTGCTGCCGGGGCCGCTGTTCAAATATTTGTAGCTACACCAGGCGGCAAAGTCTACTCCCCAGTCGTGGAGCTGCAGGGGCACGTTGCCGGCTGCATGGGCCAGGTCAAAACCTACTTTCGCTCCGGCAGCCTGCCCTGCTTTGGTGATTGCTGCCATGTCGAAAACCTGTCCGGTGTAGTACTGCAGGCCGGCAAAAAGCACAAGGGCCAGCTCGTCCTGGTGCTGCTCAATGGCCGCCAGTATATCCTCCGTGCGCAGAGTTTGCTCCCCTTCGCGGGGAAATACCTCTACAATGGCCTCTTCGGGCGTATACCCCCTGAACTTTACCTGCGATTCGACAGCATACTGGTCGGAGGGGAAAGCACCGCCCTCCATTAATACCTTATATCTTTTAGTGGTAGGCTGGTAAAAGCTTACCATTAAGAAATGAAGGTTGGAGCTGAGGTTATTCATCACCACCACCTCTTCGGGCTTAGCCCCTACAATGCGTGCCAGAGGTTCTTTTAACAGTCTGTGGTAATGTAACCAGGGCTCAGGAGCATGGAAATGGCCATCTACTGCATAAGTGGCCCATTTTTCCAGTTCTCTGTCAAGGTAGCTGCGGGTGTTTTTTGGCTGGAGGCCCAGTGAATTGCCACAAAAATAAATAGCCTCTCCACCGGACTTAGCCGGAGGGATTATAAACTGTTCGCGGAATTGTCTGAGCGGGTCCCGGGCATCCTGTTCCCGTGCATATGCTTGATTAGACTGGTACTGATTTATCATGTTTTAGCTCCTGCAGTCAGGGTTTAGCAGAATTTTTTTAGCACCATACTTGTTGTGGTAGGCTTCAATTGCGCAAGCAGGTGAATTTATGCTTAAAAAGAGGTTGTGTATTTATTTACTTTCAGGTTTTTCCATATAGTGGCCACAGTTGCTGCAGCTGCGGTTTTCTTTGCTATCCCAGAAATGCTCCATAATGGGAGGTAGCTGGCTAACGATATCAGTGACATAGGCATATTCTTCGTACAGCTTATTTCCGCAGTTTTCGCAGAACCACATAAAGCCATCTTCCTGCCCTTCTTCGCGATAGCGTTCCATGACAAGCCCTACCGAATTTGCCGGCCGTTGTGGCGAATGGGGCACCCCACCAGGCAGTAGAAAAATATCACCTTGCTTGATGGAGATATCTACCGGCTTCCCATCTTCAATAATCTTCAGAACGATATCTCCTTCCAGCTGGTAGTAAAACTCCTCAGTAGCATTATAATGATAGTCTTTACGCGCATTGGGGCCACCCACCACCATCACGATAAAATCATCATTGCCTTTGTACACCTGCTGGTTGCCCACCGGAGGCTTTAACAGGTGGCGATGCTCCTCTATCCAGTTCTTAAAGTTAAAAGGTCGTTGAATTGGCATAAAATTCGTTTTCCTGGTTCATTATGCGTGTTTAGCGGCTGAAATGTAAAGCTGAAGAAAGCGCCAGCTATATCCTTTATCATCTGTAATGTCTGTCTTTCCTGTCCTCTTACATTCCGGTGTGCCTTTACGAGGCCCAATTTACAAATTAAATCATCAATACGGAAAATTAGCCTGTAGTGCTTCTCAAACCAATAGTTTGTATATCAGCTTTGTTTAGTAAATTGGGCTGCAACTACAAGTGTGCGCTTGTTTTGCCAATAAAACTGTGCGGGGCTGCTAAATTTTGGCCTGGTTGTTTATTTGAATAATTTAAAATTACTGTTTATGAGATCTACTAAAAAATTTCCTGTATTTGACCTCCACTGCGATTTACTATCCTACCTGCAAAGTGCGCCCGGAGCAGATCCGGCAGGTGTAAATGATATTGGTGCTTCGCTTTTTTACCTGCAGAATGGCGGAGTGCAGTTACAGGTAATGGCCATATATTCTGATGTGCGGAAAGGGAGTACGGAGGGCGCAAGAGCCCAGGCTCAGGTGTATAAAAACCTGTTGAGTGATTATGCCGATTATTTAGTGCCTGTTTCGGATGCGCAGAGCGTGCAGGGATTAGTCCACAGCGAAAAAGTGGGCATGGTGGCTGCCATTGAAAATGCAGCGGGCTTTTGCGAGGAGGACGAGCCCCTGGAGAAGGGTTTTGAAAAGCTTGAGGAGATCATCAATACTACCGGTCCTATTCTTTACATAGGCATTACCCATCATACAGAGAACCGTTTTGGCGGAGGTAATTTTAGTGAGGCTGGCTTAAAACCCGATGGTGAAGCTTTGCTTGAGTACCTTGATGGAAGAAAAATCGCCATCGATCTTTCTCATACCAGCGATGCGCTGGCAGAAGGCATCTTTAACTATACAGCCAAACATGGGCTTGAAGTGCCGATTATTGCCAGTCACTCTAATTTTAGATCTGTAATGGAGCATAAACGAAATCTGCCCGATGAGTTTGTGCAGGAGATTATTGCACGCAAAGGCCTGATTGGTATGAACTTCCTGCGGGCATATGTAAATAATGAACGCCCGGAGGCCCTGGAGGAGCATATTCGCTATGGAATTGAAAAAGGAGCAGGTGATGTGTTATGCTTTGGGGCAGACTTCTTTTACACGAAAGATCATCCGGATAAAAGCCGGATTCCTTTCTATTTCCAGGAACACGAAAATGCCACTAAATATGCCGGAATATTAGAACGTCTGGGAGCTGAAGGAATGGACGAGGAGCAGCTTCGGAAAATATCCTATGAAAATGCCCAGTCTTTTATGATACGTTTGTGGGAGTAGGAAAATATTCCTCTCCTGCAGGTCTCTGATTTATTTTTCTGATATTCAGAGTCAGCATTAAAATATCACAGAAGGAAGTATTGAGGTTGAAAGCTGAAAAGGTGGCATATCACATTCTATGTCTATGGTAGCGAAAGCAGCTTCAAAGGGTGTTAAAAGAAATCTGAAAGAAGATTCTGAGCTTTATGGAAAGGTACAGACTTTTAAAAATGAAAAGAGGCTGTTTCCAAAGCGAAGAAAGGAGGGATGAAGTGCTTTAGAAACAGCCTCTGTTATCAGAGATGAGGAAAAGAGGGAGCGCTTAAACGCCTGCCATTGTGGTTTGGGAAGGGGCAAGCGGCTTGCTCATTTCTTTTTCCAGCGGAGCTACTTTAAATGGCTTCTTGGCCTTATGTCCGCAATAGGAACAGCTGTAAAACTTAACCAGTTCTCCTTCGGAGGTGCTGGTAGGAGCTGCAATAAGCTCTTCCTTTTTAACTTTAAAAGTTTGGTAATTACAGTCGGGACACTGCAGGGCGTGCAGGTGGCCGCTGTATTTTTCAATTTTAGTATAGCCGGTTGCTACGTCTATCCATACATCGTAGTCCACAGAGTGGAGGTTTTCTTCGGCCTGCATCCCATCGTCGAGGTGTACATCTTCTTCTTCTTCAGTCAGGAGCTTCATGAGGTTACCGTTATTAGGATTTACTCTCGGGGAGAAGCGAAGCTTTTTAAGCCTTTTTTCGATGTAGAATGGGTAGTAAAAACGAAGAACGTTCTGGGCAATAACTCCTAATATAAGGCCTACCATTACAGACACAAACAGCCGAACAAAAATCCAGACCGGTTCAGGTTCTGTGATGGTGATGGTGTTTACGTAAACAGCTACGGCAGTGATAAAGGCAATGGTAGCATACCAGAGGGAATCGATCTCATGGCGATTGATGTAGTCGTACTTGTCCTTCTTGTCCCCTACGGTAACAAGTTTTAGTACATGGAACAAAAGGATGGCCAATCCAACACCAGCGATAGCAAAGGCTGCTATCTGGCCGGCGTAATTCCAGCTTTGCAGCATTTCGTTAAATCCTTCCATAATCTTAAAATTTTATATTGTAAAAGTTGGTCAATAGTAGTGAGGTTTTTTGTTTGAAATACCTGGTAAAGGTTACTTAGGTAATATTTCATAGGTATATACCTGTTATGCAGAAAAAGTAACCTCTAAGAGTAAAAAAAATTAATCATTTTTTTTGAGGAATGCTATAATAGTGTAAAATGGAGCAGCGGGTTTAATGTAAGATTATGCTCGTTTAGTGCGATTTATGGTCTTTTGTTGTTTTTAGCCGTTTGTATTGCGCCAGGTTATAAAGGTAGATTAGTGGCAAAAAGACCTTATAGCTGCAGCTTTGCGGAAGCTGGTAATACTGGGCGGCATCCTTTCTGCTGCTCAGGTAAAAGAAACAGACGGAGCTGCCGGGGGGGGAGGACAAAAAAAAGAGGCCGGACTTTAAAGCCGACCTCTTACTATTTAAGGTAATAAATGAACAGAGACTCTTTTCCTGCTCAGGAAGGAAGACCTGCTGTTATAAGTTCTCCAGGATAAAGTCCGTCATCATGGTAAAGAGGTGCAGGCGGGTATTGCCTCCATAAATGCCATGGTTACGGTTCGGGTAATAAAAGGACTCGAACTGCTTTCCTTCAGCAATAAGGGCATCCTGTAGCTCTACGGCATTCTGGAAATGCACATTGTCGTCGCCTGTGCCATGGATGAGCAGGTAGGCTCCTTCCAGCTTATCAGCATGGGTAATAGGAGAATAGTCGTCGTAGCCGGAGGCATTCTCCTGTGGGGTTTTGAGGTAACGCTCAGTATAAATGGTGTCGTAGAAGCGCCAGTTGGTAACAGGCGCAACGGCAATGCCTGTATCGAATATGTCGCTCCCCAGGAACATGGCCAGTGATGTCATGTAACCACCGTAGCTCCAGCCCCAGATACCGATGCGATCCTCGTCGACATAGGGCTGGCTGGCCAGGTATTTGGCAGCGGCAATCTGGTCGGCTACTTCGTATTTGCCTAACTGTCCGTAAGTAAGGTGCTTAAACTCCTTGCCGCGGGCACCGGTACCCCGGTTATCGACCGATACTACAAGGTACCCCTGGTCGGCAAGGTAGCTGTGCCAGAATTCGCGGGCGCCGCTAAAGTTGTTTAGTACAGTTTGTGAGCCCGGGCCGCCATATACGTACATGAGTACAGGATATTCCTTGGTGGGGTCGAAATCGGCTGGCTTAATCATATAAGCATTCAGGCGAATGCTGTCTGCCACAGGAATGGTAAAAAATTCTTTGGTGTTGAGGTTTACATTCTCAAGCGTTTCGCGAAGCTCTGAATTATCTTCCAGTACTTTAACCAGCTCCCCGCTGGGCGCCTTATGAAGGGTAACAGTTAAAGGTTCTGTAGCAGAAGAGTGGTACTGTATATAATAGGTGAAGTCGGGATTCATATTTATATCATTTACCCCGTCTTTCTCACTCAGTCTTTCCTTCTTCTTTCCTTTTACATTAATGCGGTACAGGTGGCGCTCCAGTGGAGAATCTTCGGTGGAGATGTAGTATACCAGCTCGCGATCTTCGTCGTAGCCGATGAGTTCTTCTACATCATAATTGCCATTGGTAATCTGGCGCACCAGGTCGCCATCCATTTCATATAAATATACATGTTTGTAGCCATCCTGCTCACTGGTGCGAATAAACCCATCATTATCTTCCAGGTAGGTAAGGTTGTCATTATAATTGATGTCTACATACGTGTCGCTCTCTTCGGTAAGCACTACTTCGGTTTCGCCTGTGTCGATATTGGCATGTAAAATTTCGAGCTTGTTCTGGAGGCGGTTCATCCGGATGATGGACAGCAGGTCATCGTCATTAGTCCAGTAGATGCGGGGGATATAAATATCGGTTTCCTCGCCTATATCCATGGTAACCATTTCTTCGTCCGGTATATCATATACCATAACTTCTACCACTGAATTTTTTTCGCCGGCCTTTGGATATTTGAATTTATAGTCCTGTGGGTACAGTTCGCCCCACTGCTGCATATTGTATTCTTTAACCTCGCTTTCGTCGAACTTATAAAATGCCAGTTTTTCGCTGTCGGGCGACCAGAAAAAGGCTTTGGCAAAAGAAAATTCTTCTTCATACACCCAGTCGGCGCTACCATAAATAATCTTGTTGAACTCGCCATCGGTCGTTACCGCTACCTCTTCCATATCGTCGAGCTCCTTGTAGTAGAGGTTGTTGTCGCGGACATAGGCTACTTTGCTGCCATCGGGCGAAAGGGTGGCGTAGGATACCTTGCCGCCTTCGTTAAGGGCTTTAAGAGACTCTTCCTGCATGTCGTACACATAAAAGTTGGCCTTGGAAGAACGACGGTAAATAGCCTCCTCGTCGGTCACCAGCAGCACCTTATTTTCATCGGCACTAAGACTGTAGTCAGTAAAACGAATAGGCTCTGTCTGGCCTTCCGGTATCAGTTTGCTTCCTTCTACTAAAGTTTCTACAGGATTTCCGGTAGTGATGTCAAACTTAATAATATTAAATGAGTTTGAGTTCTGGTCCGGGACAAGGGAGGTGTAATACTGGCCGTCGCGCATCCAGTTAATTCCATAAACTGAATTTACCTGAAAGGTACGGTCTTTAAATAGGTCGTCGAGCGTCGGAGTCCTTTTTTCCTGTCCAAAAGTGGCATTAGAAAATAAAATTAAGTATATTAAAGTCAGCCATTTAAAGGGGTGATGATTTTTTCGCATGTTATTTTTTTATGTTTGAAAGTTCACATGAACTCAAATATAACGATCGGCGTTAAACTTTTTGTAAAATTTTTATTTGTTTAATTTTTTGGGTGTATGTCACGAAAATCATTTCAAAGCATGTTAATTAATAACGAAGCACCGGTGCTCGTTATGTTTTATGCTCCCTGGTGTACGTATTGCCAGGATTTCCTGCCAGTTCTGGAAGAGCTGGCAGAGGAGTATGAAGAGAAGTTGCAGATTATCAAGGTAAATGTTGATCGTAATGTGGCGGCAGCCCTTCGGTACAGCATTAGGGCCACGCCCTCCTTTATGTATTGCTACAGAGGTAAGGTTTTATGGAAAAAAGCCGGACAGCTAACAAAAAGTGAACTTTCCGGAAAATTATCAAACCTTTTGGCTGTAGAAGGGGTATACTAGACTTGTGGGAGCGCAATTTCATCTGTTAGATTTGCGTTCCCATTTTAATTGTTTTAACCCTAAATTTTTAAACAGTCTAGTATGAACACAAAAAGATTTTTGCACTACTTCCTGAGTATGACGATGATTGCATCGCTCCTAATGGCTTGTGGTGAAGACCCTGTTGAACCTATTGTAGAAGCACCTTCTCTCCTTATTACAGGCGTAGCTGCCGGTGAAGAAACCGAAACCACCGTGGAGGTAGGAGAAGAAGTAGCCTTTGATATTGATGTTACCGCACCCGGAGGTTTTAATACCTTTATTGTTGAGAGAACAGTTGGAGATGGAGCGACTGTTCGTGATACTGTGGTAAGCAGAGGAGATGATATCGTTGAATTGTTCTCTTATGAGTTTGTCTATGTTCCAACTGCTGAAGTAGCAGGGGAAGCAGTGATTTTTGACTTTACCGCGGTTGATGAAGCTGGCGAAGAAAGCACCATCACCTATACTGTTAATGTGCTTGAGCCTGAAGTAGTACCCTATAATGCAGTTTTGTTAGCTGCTCCAACTGAAAATCAGACGAATGAGGTTTGGTTTAGTTCTACCACGGGGGATACGTATTCAACTCAGGAGGTGAATAGTACTACTGAAGCTATTTCTGCCCTGATTGATTTTGGTTACCGTTACGGTCCAAATGCCAAAGCAACACTCGCTTCTCCATCGGAATACCCTGAAGAAGGAATGCAGAATATTGGCAACTGGACTGCCATGAATAATACGCTTCTTAAAAGAACGGAGGTAACTCCTTCTGAATTTATAGAGAATAATTCTGCAGCTTTTATAGCAGAAGCTTTTGAGAACGGAACAGCTGGAGCTAGTCCGGAAGTTTTAACTAACCTTCAGGAAGGTGATGTACTTGCGTTTATGACTGATCCTGAAAAAGAGGGAGGCAGCAAAGTAGGTCTTATTCATGTAGAGGAAATTTACCTGGGTGCTGATGGAACTGGTTTTGGGTCAGATGCCTATATTTCAATAAATGTAAAGGTAACTGAGTAAACCTAACCATCCGGAATAAACTAAAAAGGAGCTCCTGAAATGTCAGGAGCTCCTTTTTTTGTTATATACATAGTGCACAAAGGTTCGGAGAATACTTAAGGTTTCTTCCGGCTTCTCAAACGGGGCCATGTGGCCGGTTTTATTTAAAATGTGAAGCTCGTAATCAGAGAGCTTTTTTACCTGCTTCTGGCTATCGGCCAGGGGAATGTTGGTGTCTTCTTCGCCTGCTATATAGAGGATAGGCTTTTTGAAGTGCTGCAGCACCTGCAGACGGTCTTTCCGTTGCTGCATGGCGCGGGTGTAGGCAACAAGGGTTTCTTTGGGGGTGGTGCGTGCAATAGCCAGCAATTCCTCAATCTCTTTTCTTAGCTCATCTCTGCTTTCGCTGTAGAAAAGCTGCGGAACAAAAGAATCGATAAACTTCTCCACTCCATGTTTCTCTACAAACTGAATCACATTATCGCGGCTGCGCTTTTTCTCTTCCGTATCAGCATAAGCGGTAGAGTTAATCATGCCAATGCCTTCCACCACATCAGGATATTTTTCGAGCAGGGCCAGGCTCACATAGCCGCCCAGTGAATGGCCGGCAAGAATGCAGCGTTCAATTTTCATGTCGCGGAGCCATTCATGAACGGCCCCGGCTACTTCGCTCAAGCTAAAGCTGCCGGCCGGCAACGAGCTCTTGCCGAAGCCCGGCAGGTCAGGGCAGAGTACGCGGCAGCGATGGGCCAGTTCGCGCTCAAAACGCTCCCATATTTGGTATGTTTCGCAGAAGCCGTGCAGCAGGATGAGGGGAGGATGGGTATGTTGGACGCCGCTTTCGCTGTAAAAAAGTTTCATAATTTATAGGTAGTAGGGAGATTGGAGACCATAGATTTTAGACGATAGACAATGGATGTAGGACGTCAGGCATAGGACTCTGCCTCCGGATGCAGGAATCTTGAGCCAGTGGTCAGGAGTCATAGCGAAGCAGGCATTAAACTGCTGTCATTGCGAGCGGAGCGTGGCAATCTTTAGCGAATGGAAAAGGAGCCTCAAAGAGGAAGTCCTGAGTTAGTACCCATTGACGTAGGACCTACCTTTGGTAGCAGGGAGGTTGCCGCGCCGGCCGGTTACCAATGACAGTTTCCATGGAAGATATTGCCTTGCCTTAATACCTGATTCTATATTCTTGAAGCTCAATATCTCTTACCCATTGCCATTAATCACCAGGCATCAGCCACTAAAAACCATCAATAACAACGCGAACTCCTACTTCGCTACACTCACCCCTGCCAGCTGGATAACCGCCCTGGCGATGCCGGCCGGATCGAAGCCGCATTCGGCATGGAGTTCCAGCTGTTCGCCATGCTCAATAATGGAATCAGGTATACCCAGCCGCTTTACCTGTGCATGGTAGCCATGGTCCGCCATAAACTCAACGATGGCGCTGCCGAAGCCGCCCATCAGGCAACCATCTTCCACGGTAAGCACTTTATCGAACTTGCTGAAAATTTCGTGCAGTAGCTTTTCGTCAAGCGGCTTTACAAAGCGCATATCGTAATGAGCGGGTTGCAGACCTTCTACATCTAACAGCTTCTGGGCTTCCGCAACATAATTGCCGATATGGCCAATGGTCAAAACAGCAACCTCTTCTCCATCCTGCACCAGGCGGCCCGTGCCATCTTTAATTTCTTCCATAGGAGTTCGCCACTCGGGCATTACACCCTGGCCCCGGGGATAGCGAATGCAGTAGGCGCCCTCGCGTGGTAGTTGTGCGGTATACATCATATTCCGCAGTTCTGACTCATTCATAGGTGCCGCCACCACTATGTTAGGGATGCAGCGCATATAGGCAAGGTCGTAGGCGCCGTGGTGAGTAGGGCCATCAGCTCCGGCAAAGCCGGCACGGTCAAGGCAGAATACCACGTGCAGGTTCTGGATACATACATCATGGATTACCTGGTCGTAAGCCCGCTGCATAAAGGTGCTGTAAATATTGCAGAAAGGCACCATGCCCTGTGTAGCCAGTCCGGCAGAGAAAGTAACGGCATGTTGCTCGGCAATGCCTACATCAATAGCCCGATCGGGCATGGCTTCCATCATAATGTTGAGGGAAGAGCCTGAAGGCATGGCGGGTGTAATACCCATAATTTTATCATTCTTCCCGGCCAGCTCTACAATAGTGTGGCCAAATACATCCTGATACTTGGGAGGCTGAGGAGTATCATATACTTTTTTCTGGATTACGCCGGTCACCTTATCGAATTTACCCGGTGCATGCCAGCGGGTCTGGTCCTTTTCGGCAAGGGCAAAGCCTTTGCCCTTAGTGGTAACGCAGTGCAGTATCTTCGGACCGGGAATGTCGCGGAGGTCGTTGAAAATACTTACGAGGTGGTTAACATCGTGCCCGTCGACCGGACCAAAATAGCGCAGGTTAAGTGATTCGAATAGGTTGCTATGCTGCAGCAGAAAGGTCTTCATGCTGGTTTCCACCTTGGAGGCAATATCTTTTGCGCTGGTGCCGAACTTGCTGAGTTTACCCAGCACTTTCCATATTTCGTCCTTTGCCTTATTGTAAGTGTGGGAGGTGGTAATGTCGGTAAGGTAATCTTTAAGCGCTCCCACATTTGGGTCAATCGACATATTATTGTCGTTGAGCACAATCAGGAGGTTAGAGTTGGTGAAGCCCGCATGGTTCATGGCTTCGAAAGCCATGCCGCCTGTCATGGCGCCATCCCCAATTACCGCAATGTGGTGCCGGTCTTTTTCATTCTTATATTCCGATGCAATGGCCATACCCAGTGCGGCAGAAATGGAGGTAGAGGAGTGGCCCACACCAAAAGCATCATAAGGGCTTTCTTTGCGTTTAGGAAAACCCGATATGCCTTTATACTTTCTGTTGGTATGAAATTGACTGCGTCGCCCGGTAAGAATTTTATGGCCGTAGGCCTGGTGCCCTACATCCCACACCAGCTGGTCAAAAGGAGTCTGGAAGGCATAGTGTAAAGCTACAGTTAGCTCCACAACGCCAAGGCTGGCGCCAAAATGCCCGCCGTATACCGAAACAGTATCGATGATATACTGCCGGAGCTCATGTGACAATTGGACTAGTTGACCCTGGTTGAGTTTTCGTAAATCAGCCGGATTGTCAATGGTAGCGAGCAGTTTCCCTGGTTGAATCAGCATAGACCTTCAATAAAGGATGTAAAGATTAGAAACACGCAAAAATAGCAAAAGTTTATGGAACTTACAGCTTCTTTCTGTCCGGCAGAAGCCCTTCGGTTCGAGGCTATTTATTTGAAGCCATGTCTGGTTAGTGACTGTTTTTTGTATAAGGTTAAACAAAGTAAAGATATTTACCTGTGCCGTGCCTGTTTTGTTTAACAATATAAGTAAATAATCTAGAATGCTGATGGCAGCTGTCTCTCTTTGTTCACTAAAGTTCAGCTACTGGTAAAATGATGGTGCTACAATAATCATGCTGATGAGCCTTATTACTGGATGATATTATTTAATTTTAAGGGCTTACTAAAACCGAAGTTGCCGAATCTGTGAGTTTTGAAATTAAATTACCCTTGTTTGAAGGTCCGTTCGACCTCCTGCTGTTTTTTATTGAGCGCGATGAGCTGGATATATACGATATTCCTATCGCCCATATTACGCGCGATTTTCTCGAGTACCTCCGGCAGCTGGAGCAGTTAAACATAGAGGTGGCCAGCGAGTTTATTCTGGTGGCTGCCACTCTTATGCGCATTAAAGCGAAAATGCTCTTGCCAAGGCCCCAGCTAAACGAGCAGGGCGAGGAAATTGATCCGCGGGAGGAGCTGGTAAAGCACCTGCTGGAGTATAAAAAGTACAAATCTGTTGTACAGGAGCTGTCGCAGATGGAAGCGGCACAAATGCAGCGTGAGAAAAGGGGAAATGTAGAGAAGGAATACAAACAGCTGGCCGAGGTGCATAATGTGGAAGAAGAGCTGCAGAACCTTGATTTGTATAAGCTGATGCAGGTATTTCAGCGGGTAATGCGGCGCTTCGAACAGAGTAGTCAGCAGCCTGTGCACCAGGTGGTGCCTTACCCCTATACCATTGGAGAGCAGAAAAAAATGATTTTAAACTGGCTGGGTATACAGGCACGCCTTTCTTTTGAGGAAATTATTCAGTATAAACCGGAAAAGATAGCCGTTATTTATAATTTCCTGGCTATACTGGAGCTGCTCCAGCTGAACCAGGTGCGCTTACAGATAGGGCAGGGGTTCAACAACTTCTGGATAATCCAGAAAGAGGTTCCGGTGCCGGAAAGCATAGAGAATAAATGAGTATTGATTCAGATAAAGTATTAAAAACACTCAACCCCCGGAAAGTATGGGTGCCGCTTCTGCTTGGTATTGGCATAGTGGTGGCCATGATTCTGACCGATGATGAACTAACAGTCGATAAGTTATTGCTGATTTCGCATGCCGGGGGTGGCGCCTTACTACTTTCTTTACTGATTATTTTTTGCCGCGATGCCGGCTATGTATACCGCATCAGGCTGTTAACCGGCAAACAGCTCAGCTGGCTCAGTAGTGTTTATGTTATTGTGCTGTGGGAGTTTGCTTCGGCAGTAACCCCTTCGGTGGTGGGAGGAACGGCAGTAGCAATTTTTATCCTGTACAAGGAGGGGATAAAAATGGGGCAGGCCGTTGCCTATGCCATGGTGTCGGCCATACTCGATAATATGTTTTTTGTGGTGGCGGCACCTATTGCCATTCTGTTGTCCAAAGGGCAGGCATTCCCTGCCATCGAGGCTATTGATATTGAGCTGGGAGGGAGTCTGGAGGCGCTGTTTTACATCAGTTATGGCCTTATTGCCCTTTACACCTTTGTAATGGGCTTTGCGCTTTTTGTAAAACCAAGAGCCTTTAAGTGGATTCTCATAAAGCTGACCTCCTTTGGCTTTTTGCGCCGCTGGCGACATGGTGCTATAAATCGCGGAAATGAAATTGTGCTGGCCTCCCGCCAGTTTAAAGGCAAGAACTTTAAATACTGGCTGAGCTTAAGTGTGGCAACTGCCTTTGTGTGGGTGGCTCGCTATTTTACCCTCAATGCGGTAATGAGCTCTTTTACCGACCTGAACTTCGACCAGCATATGCTGGTATTTGGGCGGCAAATTGTCATGTGGATTACCATGCTAATTTCGCCTACGCCAGGGAGTACCGGCGTAGCCGACCTGCTGTTCCCTCAGTTCTTCGGAATATTTTTGGCGGAGTATACCCTCATTGCAGGAATGCTCTGGCGGATGGTTACTTATTACCCTTACCTTATTTTAGGTGCACTGGTACTGCCACGCTGGCTGCAGAGGGTGTTTGTGAAGAGGAAAAAAGTTAGAAAGGAGATGTGAGACGTGGGACATGAGATTTTTTCAAGCTACTTATATTGCTTATCTCTTGTCTCATGTCTCCCATCTCAGGTCTGATTAAGCAAACTGCTCAGTTCCGGCAAAAAAGAAGCTGCCTTCGATTTGGGCGTTCTCATCGGAGTCGGAACCATGAACGGCATTGGCTTCGATGGATTTGGCAAATTTCTTACGGATAGTACCTTCTTCTGCCTGCTCAGGATTGGTGGCACCAATCAGCTTACGGAAGTCTGCTACTGCATTGTCTTTTTCAAGAATAGCGGCTACAATTTTGCCGGATGACATATATTTCTTCAGGTCGTTGTAGAAAGGGCGTTCTTTATGTACTTCGTAGAACTGGCCGGCGCGCTCGTCGCTCAGCAGAGTCAGCTTCATGGCTACAATTTTAAAGCCTGCTTCTTCAATCATTTTCAGGATTGCACCTGTATTTCCATCCGCCACGGCATCGGGCTTAATCATGGTAAATGTTCTGTTTGTTGCCATTGTACTAGTAGTTAAAGGTTAACGATAGTTTTTCTGCTATTATAAGGCGCAAAAGTAAGATAATAATTCGGAAATTGCCCTTCCGGCTGTAAAGGAATTGTTAAACCCTTTATTTGATACAGCCAAAGACTAACATTTTTGCTTTTCATCCAATTTATACGCAGTTTTGTAGCTTGACCAGATAACTTTCTGCATGGCAGTTAGGTATAATTCATTGATGCAAGATTTAAAGGCCTTACAAAAAGCACTTAGCAAAGCCCGCAAGGTGGTAATTACCACCCATCACAAGCCCGATGCCGATGCATTAGGTTCCTCTTTAGGGCTGGCAGGCTATCTGCAAAAAAAAGGGCATGAGGTGGCAGTAATTACGCCGACTGATTATCCGGCTTTTTTGAGCTGGATGCGGGGTAATGATAATGTGATTGTTTTCAATGAAGGCAATGAGGAAAAATCGGCCGCCCTGGTTGCGGAAGCAGATTTAATCTTTTGCCTCGACTTCTCTGCCCTGGGTCGTATAAACGAACTGGGTGAGCTCGTAAGGGCTGCTAAAGCCGAAAAGGTGCTGATTGACCACCACCTCGAGCCCGAAGACTTTGCCACCTATACCTTCTGGAGTACCGAAGCAGCCTCTACGGCAGAGCTGGTTTTTCAGCTTATTGTTGAACTGGGCGACCGCCAGGTGGTAGGCAAGGATATTGCCGAGGCCCTTTATGCGGGTGTCATGACGGACACCGGCTCTTTTAAGCACCCCAGCACTACGGAATATACCCACCGTGTAGTGGCCGACCTTATTCATTTAGGGGCCGATGTGCACCGGGTAAGTAAACTGGTGTACGATAATAATACCCTCGATAAGCTGCGCTTTATAGGCTATGCCCTGAGCGAAAAGCTGCAGTTTTTGCCTGAATATAATACAGCTTATATTGCCATTACCGCCGAAGAGCTGGAGCGTTATAAGTCCCGTACCGGCGATACTGAAGGTTTGGTCAATTATGCCCTGTCTATTGAAGGGGTAGTAATGGCGGCCTTGCTGATTGACAGGACCGAGGCGGTTAAAATCTCTTTTCGCTCGGTAGGGGAGTTTTCAGTCAACACCTTTGCCCGCGAAAACTTTGAAGGGGGCGGTCATAAAAATGCTGCAGGAGGAAAGTCCAACCTCAGTCTGGACGAAACAGTGGATAAATTTCTAGGTTTACTTCCAAAATATAAAGAACAGCTTCAGGCTAAAGTTTTAATCTATCAGTAAAATTATGTCGACATTCAAGAATTTTTTATTGCTTTCATTTTTAGGTGCTGTGTCATTACAGGCCTGCAACGATAAGGATGGAGTTGGTGAGGTGCAAACTACCGAATCGGGCCTGCAATATGTATACCTGGAGAGAGGGGAAGAAGTAGCTCCTGATTCGAACCAGATTCTTACGCTCCATATGGTGTATACCACGGCCGATGATTCGGTAATTTTCGATAGCCGCGAGCAGGATATGCCTCTCGGGTTAAAGGTTAATGATCCGAATATGAAGGGAATGCTGGCAGAGGGCTTAAATATGCTGCATGTGGGCGATAGCGTGAAATTTATCGTGCCCGCCCAGGACTTCTATTTCCAGACGGCCCGAATGCCTGTTCCTGCAGGAATTGAGCCGACGGACAGCCTTATATTTAATATTGGGGTGCAGGAAGCATTGTCGGAAGAAGCCTTCCGCGAAAGGCAGATGGAGGAATACAAAAAACAGCAGGAACTGGCCATAGCACAGCAGCAGGAGCAGCTTGCCACAGATGTAAGTGCAATTGAAGCCTTTCTGGCAGAAAATAATATAGAGGCAGAGAAAACAGAATCCGGCCTGTATTATAATATAACCGAAAAAGGAAATGGTCCTGAAATTGATGCAGGTGACAAAGTAACGGTACACTACAAAGGCATGCTGCTGGATGGAACTGTTTTTGACTCTTCTTACGACAGAGGAGAGCCGTTTTCTCTTAATGTAGGTCAGGGTATGGTTATCCGCGGATGGGACGAGGCCCTGCAACTGCTACGCGAAGGAAGCGAGGCCACCTTGTACATTCCTTCTCCACTTGGCTATGGTGCCCGGGGTGCCGGCAATGCCATTGCACCAAATTCCATTCTGGTGTTTGAAGTGGAAGTTCTTGACGTAGAAGAGTAAATTACACAATAAATAAAGTCTTTATCCGATACATATATTATTGTATCGGATTTTTTTTGACATTCAATTTATCACTACTTCATCATAATATGAAAAAGTTACTCCTTTTGTTTGCCTTTTTTGCGGCTGTGGCGCAATCCTGCGATGAGCCGGAAGATCCTTATGCTGAACAAAGAGACCTGCTCGAAAAGCAGGACTTCAAAATCAGCCAGCACTTAGAGGAAAATAATATTACAGCAGTAAAGGATGATTACGGCATCTATCGGGTAGCCCTGGAGGAAAACCCTGAGGGAGAAGAGATAGCATTTGGCGATGTGGCCCTGGTAAATTATACCATTTCCCAGCTCGACGGAACCCTTATAGGAGAAAATGAGGTGGAAAGTATGCGTCTTGGTTATCTCGATCCCAACCAAAACAATATTCAGCAGCGCTATTTGCCTACTGCCCTTTTCGTTGCCCTTGGCCATATGCGCGAAGGAGAAACCTACCGTTTTTATGTGCCTTTTAATACTGCCTATGGCAATTTTGACCTTACGGGCGTTGTTCCTAACCAGAGCATAATTGTTATTGAAATGGAAGTAGAGGAGGTGTACCAGACAAAAGAAGAGCTTTTTGCCGCGGATTTGGCGGCTATAGATAGTGCTGTAGTTGCGCGGGAAGATACAGTTACCGATACCCTCAGTACTGGTATTCGTAAAGTGTTGCTGGAAGAAGGAGAAGGGGAAATGGTAGATGCCAATGATGTGGTGTCGGTGGAATATACCGGCTATTTACTCAATGGTAAAGAATTTGATTCCAATACCAGTGCCGGAGACCCGCTTTTTGAGTTTGTAGTGGGAGCAGGAAAAACCATCCCTGGCTTTGAAACAGCTGTTAAAAGTATGAAAAAAGGCGAAAAGGCGGTATTTTATATACCCTCCACGCAGGCTTATGGCAGTGATGGGGTTTTTATTGGTCCTGAGCTGGTGCGCAGTAAGTTTAATGCTGCTATCCCTCCGCATAGCCCTCTTATTTTTGAAATTGAGCTGGTAGAGCTGGTCAAAAAGTAATTCAATGAACATTTGCTTTGCCACCAATAATGCAAAAAAGCTGCTGGAAATCCGCCAGTTGCTGGAGCCTGCTTACCGGGTAAAAAGTCTGGAGGAAATTGGTTGCCGGGAGGAGCTGCCGGAGACGGGATCCACCCTTGAGGCAAATTCCTTGCAAAAGGCGCAGTATGTGTGGGACCATTACGGAATTGCCTGCTTTGCCGACGATACCGGCCTTGAAATAGAAGCCCTGGGCGGAGAGCCCGGGGTTTACTCTGCCCGCTATGCCGGACCGGAGCGGGATAATGAAGCCAATATCGCCCTGGTGCTGCAAAAGCTGGAGGGGCAGCCGAACCGGAAAGCTCGTTTCCGTACCCTTATTACCTGGATAGATGTTCATGGCTACCGGCAGTTCGAAGGAAAAGTGGAGGGAGAAATTCTGGAGCAAAAAAGCGGGGAGAAGGGCTTTGGCTACGATCCTGTTTTTCGCCCCGAGGGCAGGGAGTGCAGCTTTGCAGAAATGAGCATGGAAGAGAAAAATGCCATCAGTCACCGGGGGCGCGCCCTGAAAAAGTTAACAGATTTCCTGAGAGAGGCAGCGAATTAGCATAAATTCTGTTATTTTTGCCCCGATGGAAAAGCCTTACATTGTTGGAATTACCGGCGGAAGCGCCTCAGGAAAAACTTTCTTTTTAAAAAGCCTGCTGGGTGCCTTTACTCCTGAAGAAATCTGCCTGGTTTCGCAGGACAACTACTACCGCCCGCGGGAGATGCAGCCTAAGGATGAAAATGGCGTCTATAATTTTGACACCCCACATTCCATCGATTTCGACCAGTACGCGCAGGACATTGAATCGCTGAAGGAGGGGAAAACTGTGCTTCGGCAGGAATACACCTTTAACAATCCTGATGCACAGCCTGCTATGCTGGAGTTTAAGCCCGCGCCGGTTGTGGTGGTAGAAGGTATCTTTGTCTTTTATTTTCCTGAGCTTACAAAGCACCTCGACTTAAAGGTATTTATAGAAGCAGAAGAACACATAAAGCTTAAAAGGCGGATAATCCGCGACCGTGATGAGCGGGGCTACGATCTGGAAGATGTCCTTTATCGCTACGAGCGCCATGTAGCGCCTACCTATAACAAATATATTAAACCGTTTAAAGGCGATGCCGATATTGTAATTCCGAATAATCACGGATTCCGACAGGCGCTGGATGTATTAATTGCCTTCCTCAAAACGAAAGTAAAATAGCTTTTAGCCACTAAACACCTGACCCACCAGCTACTAGCCACCAGGCACCCGGTACCAACCACCAAACGCTCATGACTCAAGACTCACGACTCACGACTAACCATGATTAATCGCTTTGCTGTAATTGGACTGGGGCAGTTTGGCATGTCCATTGCCCGAACCCTTGCGGCCCGTGGGGCCGAAGTGCTGGCCATCGACCTGTTAATCGATAAGGTAGAAAATGTAAAAGGAGTGGTCGCTCATTCCGTAGCACTGGATACGACAGATATCAGAGCCCTGCAGGCACAGAATATTCAGGATATGGATGCGGTAGTAGTGGCGATAGGTGAAAACTTTGAAGGACTGCTGCTAACCACCGTTCTCCTGCAGGAGCTAAAGGTGAAAAGAATAATTGCCCGTGCCGCTTCGCCGCAACAGCGAATGATTCTTGAAAAGATGGGCGTTTCTGAAATTCTCTCGCCCGAAGAAACCGTTGGTAAAACCGTGGCCGAAACCCTGCTGCACCCGAATATGAAGTCATTTCTGCCGCTGGCCGACGATTATGAAATCGTGGAGATTCAAACTCCTAAGCGGGTGGTCGATAAAAGTGTACGCGAAATTGAGCTCCGGCAAAAATATAACCTCAACCTCATTACCATTAAACGGATTTATGAAGAGGAGCGCGGCGGAAAGGTATCGCAGGTAGAGCATATTATTGGTGTGCCCAAAGGCGATACGGTACTCTATGATTCCGACATCATGATTTTACTTGGAAAAGAGCAGGATGTCAATAAGTTTATGGAGGTGAATAAATAGATTCGCCAAAGAGTATTGGTTTATTTCTTCCTTTATTATTACTTTTGTATTTGTAATTTATAAAATACTGGTTTCCATTTGTTTATGAGGAAAACCCAAACAGTCGGTCATGTATTCAGGAAAACCTTCCTTATGGTGGCTATGCTGGCTGCCTGTGTGTTTTCGGCTGGAAATGGGTTACACCCTCTTCTTACCGCCGGTCCTCAGCTGGCTGTGGAGCTTCAGGAGGAACAGGGAGAGGAAAATGAGCGTCCGGTTTCTTATGTAAGCTATGCCTCCAGCGCCCTGCTGCCGGTAGCAACTGTTTCTTTTCTGCATCAGCCAAATTTTAAAGTAGTGGTTCCACCGCTTCATGTAAGAGAAGTGAAACCGCAAATACTTCCCCCGCTTCGGGTCGATAGTTACTTTCGTACCCTTTTTCGCCTCATTATATCTCCCAATGCTCCCTAGCGGATGCCGTACTCTTTAACCGGAAGGAGAATTACGGCCTGTTTATAAAAGCTGTATAAGAATTTCCCTCCATTTGCTTTTGCATGGCTGTTATAAAAAGCTGAGCAGGAGCTTTACCCTATACTGTACAAATAATTTCTATCCATATAATTACTTAATAAAATGCGCAATAAAGGCATTATTGTATTTCTGACGGTAGTAGTCACGCTGCTTTGCCTCTACTATCTGTCCTTTACGTTTGTTTCGCGGGAGGTGCAGGAAGATGCAACCGCTTATGCTACCCAGGCCGACGGGACTGTAGATTTTAGTGCACGCAGAGCCTACCTCGATTCCATCTGGCATGAGCCTGTGTACAACTTATTAGGTATGGAATATACCTATCAGGAAGTAAAGGAAAATGAGCTGAGCCTGGGTCTCGACCTGCAGGGTGGCATGCACGTTACGCTGGAAGTTTCTCCTGTAGAAATTATCAAGGGCGTTTCCGGAAACAGCCAGGATCCCGAGTTCCTGAAAGCGATTGAACTGGCGAAAGAAAGAAGAGCGGACAGCCAGGATCGCTTCCTGGAGCTGTTTTATGAAGCTTTTGTTGAACTGGAAGGAGAAGGGCAACTGGCCGACGTTTTCGCCAATGCTGCCAACCGTGAGCGCATCAGCCTTACTTCTACCGACGATCAGGTACTGAGTGTGTTAAATGAGGAAATTGAAGGTGCCATTGACCGTTCTTTCCAGATTCTCCGTACCCGTATTGACCGTTTTGGTACTTCCCAGCCTAACATTCAGCGCCTGCAGGGTACCGGCCGTATTCAGGTAGAACTCCCTGGTGTGGACAATGAAGAACGTGTAAGAAAACTATTACAGGGAACTGCCAAGCTGGAGTTTTTAGATGTAGTAGAGCTGAATAATATCTCTCAAATACTTGAGAATATTAATACCCGCTTAGTAAATGAAAAGCGTGCACAGGCAGCTACCGCTACACCGGAGACAGAAGTCGCTGAAGAAGACGCTGTAGTGACGGAGGGCGATTCCCTGGCCAATGCACTGAGCCAGGACGATACAACGGCTGACGGTGACCTTGCTTCTCAGCTTGCTGAAGAAGGTGGTGCTTCAGATTCTCTTGACCTTGAGGTTTCTCCGCTCTTCAGCCTTATTAAAATGCGCGGCGGCTTAATCTATAGCGTACAGGATACTGCAAAGATTAACAATATTCTGGAGCGTGAAGATGTGCAGGATATGCTTCCTGCTAACCTTGCTTTCCTTTGGTCAGTAAAACCTTTTTCTCCTGAAGGAAGCGATGAGCAGCTGCTGGAACTGCATGCCGTGCAGTATGATCGTGGCGGTGTGGCTCCTCTGGGTGGCGAAGTAATCAGCGATGCTCGTCAGGAGTTCGATGAGCGGGGAATGCCTGCCGTTTCCATGACCATGGATGCCGAAGGTGCCCGTGCCTGGAAGCGTTTAACAGCCAACAACATTGGTGAGCGCATTGCCATTGTGCTCGATGATTATGTTTATTCTGCCCCGGTTGTGCAGGGTGAAATTGCCGGAGGTACTTCTTCAATTACCGGTAAATTTACTGTTGAAGAAGCCAAAGACCTTGCGAATATCCTGAAAGCAGGTGCACTGCCTGCTCCGGCCAATATTGTGGAAGAAGGCATTGTAGGTCCTACCTTAGGTAAGCAGGCCCAGGCCCAGGGAATTCTTTCCATGGTGGCCGGTCTGGCTATTGTGGTGTTGTTTATCATTATTTACTATGCTAAAGGTGGTTTGGTAGCCAACATAGCCCTGCTTTTCAATATCTTCTTTGTGTTTGGTATACTGGCGCAGCTCGATGCAGCGCTTACCCTGCCGGGTATTGCAGGTATTGTGCTTACCATTGGTATGTCTATCGATGCCAACGTACTGATATTTGAACGTATCCGTGAAGAGCTCCGGAATGGCAGCGGAATGGCAAATGCCATTAAATCGGGTTACAATAAAGCATACAGCTCTATTATCGATGCCAACGTAACTACCTTGCTGGTATCTATTATCCTGTATGTATTCGGACAGGGCCCGGTGAAAGGGTTTGCCATTACCCTGATTATCGGTATCCTTTGCTCCCTGTTTACCGCTATCCTCATTACCCGTGTAATCATTGACTGGATGACGAAAAAGGGAGATAAGAGCAATATGTCATTTGCGACTCCTTTCTCTAAAAACCTGTTTGCAGGAATGAACATCAATTTCATCGGGCGCAGAAAAATAGCTTATGTTGTTTCTGCGGTGGTAATTGCTGTTGGGGTAACGGTTATGGTGCTGCAGGGGGGGCTTAACCTGGGCGTAGACTTTACCGGTGGCCGTTCTTATGTAGTTACCTTTACGGAGCCTGTGGTGCCTTCGAAGCTTAAAGTGGCGCTTGCCGATGAGTTTGGAAATGCCGGTACGGAAGTAAAAACCTATGGAGCCAATAACGTACTAAAAATTACTACCAGTTACCTGATTAATGAAGAAGCGGAGGAGACTGACGGGATGGTAGAGCAGGCACTTGTTGGAGGTATAGAAGAGTTTACCGGCGATCAGTTTGTAGATGAAGCAGCCACACTTGAAGAAGGGCAGTTTACTATTTCCAGCTCATCAAAGGTGGGTGCAACCATTGCCGACGACATTGTGAATTCTTCATGGCAGTCTTCTTTATTTGCACTGGTGATTATCTTCCTGTACATCCTTATTCGTTTTAATAAGTGGCAGTACAGTGCAGGTGCCATTGTAGCTCTGGCGCACGACGTGCTTATTACCCTTTCGGCTTTTGCAATTGCCGGTGCATTGGGTATGACTTACGAGGTAGACCAGGTCTTTATTGCGGCTATTCTTACTATTATCGGTTACTCCATTAACGATACCGTGGTAGTGTTTGACCGTATAAGGGAAGAGCTTTCGCTGGCAACCCGTGGTTCGGTAGCTACAATATTCAACAACGCTATCAATACTACCCTTAACAGAACTATGATTACCTCGCTTACCACACTTATTGTGGTGCTTATCCTGTTCCTGTTTGGTGGTGAAGTGCTGAAAGGTTTCTCTTTCGCTCTTTTAGTGGGTATTATAGTGGGTACTTACTCTTCTATCTTTGTGGCAACACCTGTGGTGGTGGACCTGGTAGAGAAAGAAGTGGCAAATACCCCCTCACAGCCGGTAAAACAAAAGGCTTAAATTTAGTAAACTACAATATTACAAAAAGCTGCCCCTGGAGAGAGGCAGCTTTTTGTTTTTTATACAGCGGCTTTATTACTCTAATTATCACTAAATTAGTAGCCGCTTTTAAGTGGAATATTAAGTATGATGCAGCAGAAATTAGCAGTACTGGAAGGCAAGCTTCAGGGAAAGCTTCATTACAATGATACCATGCGTCGGTTGTATGCCACGGATGCTTCGGCCTACCGGGAGTTGCCACTGGCAGTCGCCTTTCCGGAGACCGCCACGGATATACGCACACTGATTGATTTTGCCCGTTCAGAAGGAACCTCACTGATTCCCCGCACGGCCGGTACCTCGCTGGCCGGGCAGGTGGTAGGGAACGGGATTGTGGTTGATGTATCGCTGCACTTCCGGCAGATAATAGAGCTGAATGAAGAGGAAGGATGGGTACGCGTACAGCCGGGGGTTAACCGCGATGAGCTGAATATGTACCTGGCCCCCTATGGCCTTTATTTCGGTCCGGAAACCTCCACTTCTAACCGCTGTATGGTAGGAGGGATGGTAGGCAATAACAGCTGCGGCTCTAATTCAATTGTTTATGGCAGTACCCGGGAACATTTACTGGAGCTGAAAGGATTTTTGTCTGATGGCGCAGAAGTAGCCTTCGGGCCGCTGAGTAGAAGCGAATTTCACCGGAAGGTAAAAGGAGAAGGGGTAAAAAGCCCGCTGGAGCAGGAGCTTTATGGTCAGATCCATGAAATGCTCTCTAACGAGCAAAATGCACTGGAAATAAGGAAGGAGTTTCCCAAGCCTTCCATTCCCCGGCGTAATACCGGCTATGCCCTTGACCTTCTGTTGGATACTGCTCCTTTTACTCCCGGTGGCGAAGATTTTAATTTCTGCAAGCTCATTGCCGGCTCAGAAGGTACGCTTTGCTTTATTACCGAACTCAAGCTCCGGTTGGTGGCTGTGCCTCCTGCTCATACAGGGCTGGTTTGTATTCATTTTAATACTGTCGATGAAGCATTGCGTGCCAACATTGTGGCGCTCGCTTACCAGCCTCGTGCCTGTGAGCTCATGGATAACTATATACTCGAATGTACCAAAGCGAATATCGAGCAGCGGCAAAACCGCTTTTTTGTAAAAGACAATCCGGGAGCGATACTGGTGGTGGAGTTTGGGGAAGCAAGCGAAGAGGCTGTAAAGCAGAAAGCTGCGGACCTGCAGGCAGCCCTGCTGGAGCAGGAATTGGGCTACCATTTTCCCCTGGTAGTGGGGGAGGACACCAAAAGAGTATGGGCACTGCGGAAAGCCGGCCTTGGCCTTCTCTCCAATGTAAAGGGCGATTCCAAGCCCGTACCCGTTATTGAAGATACCGCCGTAGATGTACTGGAGCTACCTGCCTTTATCCGCGAATTTAACGAGACGCTCAAAAAATATAACCTCTTCTGTGTGCATTATGCCCATGCCGGTAGTGGAGAGCTGCACCTGCGCCCTATCCTGAACCTGAAAACAGAAGAAGGAAACCAGCTGTTCAGAACGATTGCAACTGAAATTGCCCACCTGGTAAAAAAATATAAAGGTTCGCTGAGTGGCGAGCATGGCGATGGACGCCTGCGGGCTGAATTCATTGAGTTTATGATTGGGGGGCATAATTATAAACTGCTGAAACAACTCAAGCAGGGCTGGGATCCGCAGGGTATCTTTAACCCGGGTAAAATAGTGAATGCCCCGCCGATGAACGAAAGCCTCCGGTATACCCCAGGTCAGGAAGTGCCGGTATTCGATACTGTTTTTGACTGGAGCGAAACCGATGGCATTATCCGGGCGGCGGAACTTTGCAACGGTTCCGGCGACTGCCGTAAAAGTCACCTGATTGGTGGCACCATGTGCCCCAGTTATATGGCCACCCGCAATGAGCGCGACACTACCCGTGGCAGGGCCAATATGATGCGCGAAATGCTGCAGAATTCTACCAAAGCCAATCGCTTCGACCACGAAGAAATTAAGGAGGTTATGGACCTTTGTATCAGCTGCAAAGGCTGTAAGGCAGAGTGCCCCAGTAATGTCGATGTTGCCAAATTAAAGACAGAGTGGCAGCAGCAGTATAATGATGCCAATGGTGTACCCTTACGGTCGCGCCTGGTAGCAGGATTTGGGAAAGGAAATGCCGTGGCCTCTAAGGTGCCCTGGCTATACAATGCGCTCATGAAGGGAGGAATAACCGCTGCGCTTGCGAAAAAAGCCGTGGGCTTTGCACCGGAGCGGAGTATGCCACTGCTGCACTCCACCACCTTTAGACAATGGTTCCAGAAAAACAGGCAGGCGCTCAACAGCACGCTCAATGGCAACCGAAAAGGGAAAGTACTGCTCTTCTGCGATGAGTTTACTAATTATAACGATGTGCCGCTGGGCATTACCACCGCTAAATTACTGAGCCGCCTGGGTTATGAGCTGGATATGCCGGAGCACCTGGAAAGCGGGCGAACCTATCTGAGCAAAGGATTTCTGCGCGAAGCAAAGAAAATTGCACAGCAGAATATTGACCGGCTGGCCCCGCTGGTAAGCCCGCAGGTGCCGATTATTGGCATAGAACCCTCTGCTATTTTAACACTGCGCGATGAATACCTGAGCCTGTGCCGCCCCGACCAAAAGGAACAAGCCGTAAGTCTGGGCGAAAATGCACTGCTGGTCGATGAATTTATTGCACGCGAACGCGACGAGGGCCGGCTGTCTTCCGAGCTGTTTACGGCCGAGGCAAGGGTCGTAAAATTGCATGGTCATTGCCATCAAAAGGCGCTGTCGTCCTTAGTTTTTACAAAAAAAATGCTCAGCCTGCCTGCTAACTACCAGGTACAGCTCATCCCGAGCGGCTGCTGTGGAATGGCCGGCTCTTTCGGTTATGAAAAGGAGCATTATAAGGTTAGTATGCAGATTGGTGAGCTGGTATTGTTCCCGACGGTGCGCCGGCAGCCGGAAGAAGTGCTGATTGCCGCCCCTGGCACCAGCTGCCGGCATCAGATAAAGGATGGGACCGGTCGTGTGGCAAAGCACCCTGTAGAAATTTTGTGGGAGTCGCTTAAACAATAGTTGCTGTAATTGGTAGAATAATTAATCTAATGAAGTAAAGAACGTAATAGTATGAAGAAGTATTTTTTAATGCTGCTGGGCGGCGCAGCCCTCTTAACAGCCTGCGATGGCCAGCGGGATGCAAATAAAAACTGGACCTCCGGCGGAGAAGTAACCGACGAAATTATAGCCCAGCCGGAAGTGTCGCTCGAGCAGGTTTGGGCCACAGATGCTGTACTCGAAGTGCCTGAGTCTGTACTGTATAACCCTGAAGAAGAAGTGCTTTATGTGAGCAATATAGTAGGAGAGCCTACCGTAGAAGACGGAGCAGGCTACATCTCTAAAATTTCGCTCGACGGGGAAATTATAGAGAAAGAGTGGGTGAGTGGCCTCGATGCCCCTAAAGGGATGGCCATACTCGATGGTAAACTGTACGTAAGCGATATTAATGAGCTGGTAGAAATTGATATAGCCGCCGGCGAAATTCTGAACCGCTATGCAGTGGAAGACGCCAGCTTCCTGAACGATGTTATTGCCACGGCCGACCAGAAAATCCTGTTTACCGACTCGGATAGAGGAACAGTACACCAGTTTGCCGATGGGGTTATTGACCTCTGGTATGGACCTGAGGCAGATGAGCGTCCGAATGGTTTGTATGCAGAAGAAGACCGGGTGTTAATGGCTACCAGTGGAACGGGAGTTTTTAAGGAAGTAACAGAGCGTGGAGAAGGCGAAGTACTGGCCGAAGGTATTGGTGCCGGCGATGGGATTGCCGCTGTAAATGAAAATGCCTACCTGGTATCGAACTGGCAGGGTGAGGTATATTATGTAGTGGAAGGGATAGAAGGCGTTGAGAAGATACTCGACACAAAAGAGCAGAAAATTAATGCCGCCGATATTGAATTTGTAAGAGAAAGAGACCTGCTGCTGGTGCCAACTTTCTTCGATAATCGTGTGGTAGCTTATAAACTTATCATGGGGGAGGCCGCCGAAGAGGAAGCAGAAGTAGTAGAATAAGCATTCTTTTGCCACAAAATGTAGAGAGGCTGCCGGATTAAATATTATCCGACAGCCTCTCTTTTTAGTTAATATGAATCTATTCCTGTGCCGCCTCCTGAAGGATGCGTCGAAGCTGTGCTTTTGGAATCACTCCCTGGTAGAGTCGGTTCCCGATCTGAAAAGTAGGAACGGCCCTGATTCCATTCCTTTGCGCCTCCTGTAGTGCCTGCCGGTGCTGCTCTTTATACTTGCGGCTCTCCACTGCCTGCCGGTACGCCTGGGGCTCAAGTCCCACTTCTCTGGCCAGCTCACTCAGTACTTCCATATCACCAATATCCTTATCTTCCTTAAAAAAGGCTTCGAACAGCCGGTGGGTATAAGCTTCGCCCTTCCCTTGTTCCTTTGCAAACTGATAGCCTTCGAATGCCAGGTGAGTGTAGGGCTGAGGGGAGATAGTAGGAAGTTTTATCTTCACACCTATATCTTCTGCCATGGGGTAGACGGATGATTCCCACACCCGGGGCAGGTATTCATCTTCAGGCTTTAAGGTTGGGGTAGGAAAAGGACGGAGCTCAAAAGGCATCCATTCTGTTTCTACTTTTAGCCCTGGCTCCTCTGCCAGCACCTCTTTCAGCTGCTGCTCTCCTAAATAGCAGAAAGGGCATACGTAATCTGAATATATCTTTATTTTCATTTTGTTCCTCTTGTTTCCTGATAAAACAAAAAAATCCCCGGCCAGTTCAGCCGGGGATTTTTCTTGCGTCCTATTGTCTAACGTCTAAAATCTGACGTTTCTTACTTCTTATTTTTGTCGTCTACTTCTTCGTATTCAACATCCGATACGTCGTCGGCTGTACCGCCGGCCTGTGCACCGCCACCGGCAGCTCCTGCTCCGGCATCAGCTCCCGGGGCTCCCTGAGGGCCTCCTTCAGCGCCACCGGCTGCATACATCTCCTGGGCAGCACCCTGCCATACGGTGTTCAGCTCATTCATGGCGGCGTCGATACCTTCAACATTCTGCTCGCTGTGTGCCTTCTTAAGGCTTTCCAGTGCGCTGTTAATTTTGTTGCGGTTATCTTCGCTCAGCTTATCACCATACTCTTTCAGCTGCTTCTCGGTCTGGAAGATGAGAGAGTCGGCCTGGTTGATCTTTTCGATCTTTTCCTTCTCCTTTTTATCGGTTTCGGCATTGGCCTCGGCTTCTTTCTTCATGCGCTCGATTTCCGCGTCGCTCAGTCCGCTGGAAGCTTCGATACGGATTTTCTGCTCTTTACCGGTGCCTTTGTCTTTGGCCGATACGTGCAGGATACCGTTGGCGTCGATGTCGAAGGTTACTTCAATCTGAGGTACACCACGTGGGGCTGGTGGAAGTCCGTCGAGGTGGAACTTACCAATGGTACGGTTATCTCTCGCCATTGGGCGCTCACCCTGCAGTACGTGAATTTCCACACTTGGCTGGTTATCCGAAGCAGTCGAGAAAGTCTCAGACTTCTTGGTAGGGATAGTAGTGTTCGCATCAATCAGCTTGGTCATTACTCCACCCATGGTTTCGATACCCAGTGAAAGCGGCGTTACATCCAGCAGAAGAACATCCTTCACTTCTCCGGTTAATACACCACCCTGGATGGCAGCACCAATCGCTACTACTTCGTCAGGGTTAACACCTTTAGAAGGTTTTCTGCCGAAGAACTTCTCTACCTCTTCCTGAATACGTGGAATACGGGTTGAACCACCCACAAGGATTACCTCGTCGATATCGGAAGCGCTGTAGCCCGAATCTTTCAGGGCCTGGCGAACAGGTTCCATGCTGCGCTTGATAAGGCTATCGGCCAGCTGCTCAAATTTAGCACGGCTCAGGCTCTTTACAAGGTGCTTTGGAATACCATCTACCGGCATGATATAAGGCAGGTTGATTTCGGTCTGCGATGAAGAAGAAAGTTCAATTTTTGCTTTCTCGGCAGCTTCTTTCAAACGCTGCAGTGCCATCGGGTCTTTACGAAGGTCAATGCCCTCATCTTTCTGGAACTCATCGGCCAGCCAGTTGATGATTACCTGGTCAAAGTCATCACCACCAAGGTGCACATCACCGTTGGTCGATTTTACTTCAAACACGCCGTCGCCCAGCTCCAGGATAGAGATGTCGAATGTACCACCACCAAGGTCGTACACGGCAATTTTCATGTCTTTGTCCTTCTTATCAAGACCATAGGCCAGGGAGGCGGCAGTAGGTTCGTTGATAATACGCTTTACATCGAGGCCTGCAATTTGTCCGGCTTCTTTGGTGGCCTGGCGCTCGGCATCGTTAAAGTAAGCAGGAACGGTAATAACCGCTTCTTTTACTTCGGTGCCCAGGTAATCTTCGGCAGTGGCTTTCATCTTTTGCAGAATCATGGCCGAGATTTCCTGAGGAGTATACAGGCGGTCGCCTATGCGTACTCTTACAGTATCGTTCGATCCTTTTTCCAGCTGGTAAGAAACGTTTTTACGCTCTTCCGATACGCCGGAATAATTTTTACCCATAAAGCGCTTTACAGAGCTTACGGTATTCTGTGGATTGGTAATCGCCTGGCGCTTGGCCGGATCACCTACTTTTCTTTCACCTTTGCCACCGTCCAAAAATGCAACGATGGAGGGAGTCGTGCGGCGTCCTTCACTATTTGGGATCACCACCGGCTCGTTACCTTCCATTACGGCAACGCAGGAGTTGGTAGTACCTAAGTCAATTCCTATAATTTTTCCCATGATACGTTTTATGCTATGATTTAAAAATTAAGTTCTTTTCTGTTTCCCTTATGTTTTAACAAGGCTTATGCCAAGCCCTTTATGGAATGAAATGTGTGACAGATTGACAGAAAGACCCGGCTGATATTTTTGAAAGTGTCATAAAAGCACAGTTTTTAGCCGAAGCTTTTTTGCGCCTGCCTCTTTCTGTCATGATCTTACTTCTGCTTCCCGGAATCCTTTTTCCTTCTGTGCATATGGAGCAGGTAAAAACGCACAAATCCTGGTGTCCTGGGCAAAATGTCTTTCATTATCACCCGAAGAGACAGTAAATAAAGGATGTCAGGGGAATAGCAGCTTTACTCTTTCTCTGGAGCAGAGGCTGTTGTGGCCATCCAGGAAGCAGGTGAGAATAAATTTTCTGGCAGCCTAAAATTTCCGTAATTTTGCAGGACTGTTTCAAGAACAGTCTTTTAATGAAATATGAGTATAGTAAAAGAAATTAATAAACGCCGGACCTTCGGAATCATCAGTCACCCGGATGCCGGAAAAACCACCCTTACTGAAAAGCTGCTCCTGTTTGGTGGCGCCATTAAAACGGCAGGCGCTGTAAAATCGAACAAAATTAAGGACCATGCCAAGTCCGACTTTATGGAGATTGAGAAGCAGAGGGGTATATCGGTGGCTACTTCTGTAATGGGCTTTGAGTATGAGGGGCGTAAAATTAACCTGCTCGACACGCCCGGTCACCAGGACTTTGCCGAAGATACCTACCGTACCCTAACAGCGGTCGACAGCGTAGTGCTGGTGATTGACTGTGTAAAAGGAGTAGAGATACAGACTGAAAAGCTGATGGAGGTTTGCCGGATGCGTAATACACCGGTAATTGTGTTCATTAATAAGCTCGACCGCGAAGGGCAGGACCCTTATGATTTGCTGGATGAGATTGAGGAAAAGCTGAATATAAAGGTAAAGCCGCTGAGCTGGCCCATTAGTATGGGTAAAACCTTTAAAGGTGTTTATAATATCTATAAAAATAACCTCCTCCTCTTCCAGGCCAGCCGCCGCGAACTGAAGGGCGATGTGGTGGAGATCAAAAATATTAATGATCCACTGGTTGACCAGTATGTAGGGGAAAGCTATGCAAAGCAGCTCCGCGAAGATGTAAACCTGATTGAAGGCGTATATCCTGCTTTTGAAGAGAAGGATTACCTCTCCGGCGAAGTGGCCCCGGTATTCTTTGGCAGTGCCGTGAATAACTTCGGGGTTAAAGAGCTGCTCGACTGCTTTATCGAAATAGCACCTGTGCCCCGCGAGCGAGAAACGGAAGAAAGAGTAGTAAAACCCGATGAAGAGGCTTTCAGTGGTTTTATCTTTAAGATACACGCCAATATGGATCCTAAGCACCGGAACCGGATTGCTTTTTTACGGGTATGCAGCGGCCGCTTTGAGCGTAATGCACCTTACCACCATGTGCGCCTTGGCAAGAATATTAAATTCTCCAACACCACCGCCTTTATGGCGCAGGATAAGGAGATTATCGACGAGGCCTTTCCGGGCGATATTGTAGGCCTGTACGATACCGGAAACCTTAAAATTGGCGATACCCTTTCGCAGGGAGAGGGCGGTATGTACAAAGGAATTCCCAGCTTTTCGCCGGAAATTTTCCGTGAGGTAGTAAACCGCGACGCCATGAAGACCAAGCAGCTCGAAAAGGGGCTGGTGCAGCTGATGGAAGAAGGAGTGGCGCAGCTATTCACCTACGAAATGGGCGCCAGAAAAGTGATTGGAACGGTAGGTGCCCTGCAGTTTGAAGTAATTCAGCACCGCTTAAAGCATGAGTATGGGGCAACCTGCGATTTCCTGAACATGAACCTATATAAAGCCTGCTGGATAAGCTCAAAAGATAAGAAGAAGCTGGATGAGTTTGTAAAATCCAAATACCGCCATATTGCCCAGGATAAAGATGGCCGGCTGGTGTTTATGGCAGAGACTAAGGCATGGCTCCAGATGGTGCAGGATAACTTTCCGGAAATCGAATTCCACTTCACCTCTGAATTTTAAAGATACTTTCTAAAAAGAAAGCCCCCTGATTCTTTAGAATCAGGGGGCTTTTTACTTGAAATCTTCCTGTTTAAGATCTTCCATCATCTACGAGTCCACCCTGGCGGTCGAACTGCAGTTCAAACAGCTGATTATTACTCCGGATGTCCAGCTCGTAGCGACTGCCCTTCTGGTTGTCCAGACGATAGCCTTCTACATACTCATAGTCCTTAAAAGTATCTGTTATGTATTTACGGGCCGGTTCGGGCCACTCTTCCTGGCGAACGGCTGTTCGGCTGCTAATCCATTCTCCATTTTCATTAAATTCTGTTCTTACCTCCTGGCCATTTTGCTGAAAGGTAGCGATGTATCCATTCGCGGTACGTTCCCACTTTGCCTGTTCGGCATAGTCAGGATATTTGGCGGTAAAAATTGCTTTTACTTTCAGCGGCGGAGTACCTTCTCCTCCTTGCTGGGCCATTAAAAAGCCGGTGAAGAGGAAGAGGAAACTTATGCTTAATAATATCCTTCTCATGTTTCAATTAGTTGGTACATAAATGATATATAAGCAAATGAGCCTGAAAAGTTGCGTTTTGGCAGCTATTTCTCTTAGTAGCACAGTAGCCGGAGCCATTCCTGCCGCGAATAAGATTCTTTAAAAATGGTTTCGCCTTCCCTGTTAATATACATCACTTCATATAGGTCGGCTCCTTCTATCTTTTTTTCAGCATAAAAGAGCGGGTTGTTTGAAGTGCCCAGATTTTCTATCACATTAAAAACAGGTTCTACCAATTGCCCGTATTCGCTGCTGAGAACGCCATAGCCATTTTCGGTATAAATAATAGCGAGACTGCCTTCCGGTGATTGGGTAATGAGCTGGTAATCCCTGAAGGGAGTAAAAAGCGCTTCACCTGATTTGATGTTAATGAGCTGCCACTGCTTGTCTTTTCTGGCTAAAGCAACCGAATCGCTCCAGTACTGAAGTTCCTCCCATTCGAAGGGAAGCAGGGGATTGTTTTGTCGGTCAATAATTCCCCAGCGCTTGTTTTTACTGGCCAGCAGCAGGCTATCGCTGTAGGGGCGGAGGGCAACGCTGTACTGTGGCGGGATTTGAATGTTTAAGTAAGGATTATAAAGACCAAAGCGCGATTTTTGAAGGGTAGCAAAATTCCCATCCTGATAATTGCCAATGGCATCGTAGGTCGATTTGAGCAGAACCTGTCCGCTGCTGTCGACAACATGGGCACCGCCGGAGGTTTTAAGCAGGAGCAGGCGGTTGTCCGGTGCCTGTACTTCGCTGTAGCGCCCTTCTGCCAGTAAATTTCCCTGCAGGTTATACACCATTTTTGCATTTCCGTTATTTACGAGCAGGTACACCTGTTCTGCTTCATCTCTGCCGGGGTAGCGGGTAGCCCGGAGAAGCCGGTAGCTGTCAGTCCCGCTCAGGTCGGTAATAAGCGTATCGTGCTCGCTTATGAAGAGAGCTGAACGTTCTCCCTCTTTTTCTGCTATAATGAGTTGCGGGTGCAGGAGTGTAAGGCTATCGTACAAATCGAAAGTGGCTATCTGGCGGTCGATGTGGTAGAGCCCCCACAGGCTGTCGGTTTTATAGGCGATCCATGGTTCACGGATGGATACCTGCTGGAGGCTGGCATTTAAAACATTATCACCTTCCTTATTCAGCACCTCATAGCGGCCATCTTTTTCCACCAGCCAGCCCCCGTGGAAGGGCTTTATTTTGCCGGGTGCGGGAGGAAGCGCCTGCTGTAGCCTGTTATTAATTACCAGTTGTTTGCCGTTGGGCATGCTCACCAGCAAATGTTGCGGATCGGCTAAAACCGCGCCGGTATACAAGTAGTCTATTTGAGGTGGGCGGCTGTTTTGCAGGTCTTCAATTAGCTGACCAGTGGTGGTAACGGCAAAAAGTGTGTCCTGGTAGAGCATGATAAAGTCTTCAAGCCGGGCGAGGGAATCATAGGCAGGCTCCAGCAGCCATTGTCCATGGTGGGTGAGCAGGCCATACTGGTCTGCTTCTTTAACCAGTAAAAAGCGGGAGCCGAAATTTTCTATCTTTTCATATGCCGGCGGGAGGAGGCGTTTTCCGTTTTTAAAATAAAGGCCCTGCAGGTTGTTTTGCTGTATTCGTAAAAGCCCGCTGCCCAGGTCGCGGAGGGCCTGGTAATCCTGCGCTATAATTTCCTCTCCGTTCCTGGCCAGTACCAGGGGCTGCATCCCCCGTATCACTTCCAGGTAATCGGCAATGGCTGTTTCGCAAAGGTAGTCTGGGTGAATGTCGTCCAGGCCATGGAGTACCACCTCTCCTTCGGTATTAATAAACTGCCACTGCTGGTCTTTCAGTACTGCCAGCAGATCCTGTCCGTCGAGCCGGATTAGCTGCCGGAGCGAGTCCTGCAGGGGTAGCTGTGGGTAAGCCTCCGGAAAGGTCGCCGGCTCCTCCTTTTCTTTGTGCAGGTGGTACAGCTGCTCAATAGCCTGTCGGTTGTAGGGGCTCTTCGGGTATTGGCGGATATAAGCCTGGTACTGGGCAGGCAGGTGTCCTGCTGTGCTCAGGAGGTAAATATTTTTGAGCAGCCTATCACGATAGGGCGTTTCCGGATACTCTTTCAGGAAGCGGACATAAGCATCGAGCGTCCCCGTGCGGGTATTTTCGATAAACAGTAATTCTTCGTAGCGCTCCCTGGCTTCAGGAACCTCTGCCGCCTGGGGGTACGTCCGGAAAAACTGCTGATAAGCCTGATAAGTATTTATTTCCTCGGCCGCCTGGAAAGCCAGTGCGTTGCGGCGGGAGGTAGCTTCTTCTACCTGCAGGGCATCAGGAAAATGGACCAAAAAGTAATCGTAGGCGCTGATAGTATTTGCCTGTAGCGCCAGTTGAAATGCCGCACTATCCACTTTTGCATGCTGTTGAAGGAGACTGGCGGAGTCGGCCTTTATTTTGCGCAGCCGCCGGAGGTCTTTCTTCTCGGCCAGGGGTAGTTCGGCAATCGCTTCCAGTATATAGTAATGTGCGGTGTCGACCCGCTGGCGGATGGTGCCTGCCTGGTAGGCGGTGTCGAGGTAAAGCTTCGAGAAAAGGTAATTGGCGGCAGGGTTAAGGCTGTCTTTCCGCAGCGACTTCTGGAGCAGGGTAGAGGCTTTGTCAAACTTTTCTTTCCGCAGTTTTCTTTGTGCCCGTTTTTGGGGGCTTTGGAAAATGCAGGAGGCCATTAAGCTGCTCAGGAAGATGAAAAAAAGAAGCTTTTTAAAGGATATCATAAGTGTGCAACACAAAATGTAACGGTAAGGATATCTTCCCGCTCAATTTTTTGTTACAAATGTACGGCTATCTGTAAAAAGGTGGAAAGGCTGGGGAATTTTTTAAAAATTTGCTATAATTGCACTCACAACAGAAGGGGTGGTGCAAGCCTCTTCCTCATCTGAAAGAATAAATTCGGGGTGTAGCGCAGCCTGGTAGCGTACTTGCATGGGGTGCAAGGGGTCGGAAGTTCGAATCTTCTCACCCCGACTTTGAGGACATCAAATGTCGGTAAAACCTTCTAAATTTAATATTTAGAAGGTTTTTTTATTTTCAGGCCTTCCATAATATCTAAATATTTTCAGTCTGCAGGTGAGTTATTAGGTGAGTCTTTTTATCTTGTGAAAAGACTCACCTAATACCGTGTAAATCACTGTTATTCAGTAATTTATATTGATTTGTTTTGAGGCTGTTTGTGCAGGGAACTGGTGAGTAATGAAACTATAAAGTGAGTCATTTAAAACCAATTGCCATGAACACCTACAGTACCACCTTTATCCTCAGAAATGTTAAGGCCCGTAAAGAGGAAGGCCTCATCTACTGCCGCATTACAGTGAACCAGCAGCGGGCAGAATTTTCTGTTAAAAAAAAGATCCGGAAATCCATCTGGCAGAACGGCCAGGCCAAGTCCACCAGCGAGGAAGGCAGGAGCGTGAATGCTTATCTCAAGCAGGTGGAAGCCACTATTTTTCAGTATTACCAGGAAATGAAAGCTGGCAGAATGGAGGTTACGGCTGAAGGTCTGAAAAATGCTTACCTGGGGATAAAGGAAGAAGCGGCCGAGCACACGCTGCTGGAGATCGTTCACTATCACAACACCCAGATGAAAAGCAGTCTTGCGCCAGGGACGATGAAGAACTACTTTACCACCCAGAAATACCTGCAGCGATTCCTTCTGGATGTTTGCCATCAAAAAGATATTTACCTCTCTAAGCTGAACTACCGTTTCATCTGTGATTTTGAGTACTTTCTGCGTACATATGAACCGGAGGATCACCATAAGCCGCTTGGCAATAATGGAGTGATGAAGCACCTGGAGCGATTCCGGAAGATGGTGAACCTGGCCCTGAGGATGGAATGGCTGGAGAAGAATCCCTTTGCCAGTTTTAAGCTGAAGTTTGACAAGGTCGAGCGGGAGTGTCTGACAAAAGAAGAATTAGCAGCGGTTGAGAAAAAGGTTTTTGAGATTCCGCGCCTGCAGATGGTGCGGGACTTCTTCATCTTTAGCTGCTATACAGGACTAGCTTATATTGACCTGATGCAGTTAGAGGCCAGCAATATCGTAACAGGTGTTGATGGAGATAAGTGGTTGATACTGGACCGGCAGAAGACCGGCAGTTTGGTGCGTGTCCCGCTACTGCCCAAAGCCCTGGAAATTCTTGAGCAGTATAAAAACCATAAGCGTGCTATAGTGGCAGGCAGGGTTTTTCCTCCCATTTCCAACCAGAAGCTTAACAGCTATTTAAAAGAAGTTGCGGATGTTTGCGGTATTGAAAAACACCTGACTTTCCACCTGGCCCGGCATACCTTTGCCACTACTATTACTCTTTCCAATGGAGTGCCCATCGAATCAGTGAGTAAGATGCTGGGCCACTCCATGATCAGCACCACCCAGATTTATGCTAAAGTGGTGGAGCGGAAGCTGAGTGAGGATATGGGCAAGCTAAAGAAAAAGCTACAGGAGGCATCTTTTTGAGGTACTTCTTAAGATCTTTTCCTCTTTTTTAGGGTATGGCTGAAGCAGAAGGGGATTAAGAACCTGAGCCTCAATATTATTTAGCTCTAATCCTTCTTGTGTTGGATATTAGGCTGGAAGGAAAAAAGCGTTAGTGGATATAGCCTAAACGATCATACTCCTGCGTTTAGCTGAAGAAAGCTATATCGGACAGGCCGCTATCCATAAATTGGTACCTTTAATAAGAAATGTAGCAGTTGCTATCTTGGGTTAAAGGTTAAGTATGCGTTTGCTACATTTCCTCTGTTGGAGGGGGAGTATTATTATCATCGCCAGCATGGTCTAAGGGTGAATTGTCTTCAACTTTTAATGCTCTCTTTATTCGTTCTATATTAGGAGGCATTACAAATCCGTCATCACCAATTTTCAAAACTGTATCAAAAAAGAAAGTGCTTATTGCAGATTGCGGAAGGGTATTATGGCTTCTCCAAGATCCTTTGATGTTGTACTGGTTTGCAATGGCCCTATCGGCATATTTTTGAGAATTTCCAATTATAGAGTTGGCGGCATGTTTAGCATAAACTCCCTGTTCGGTCATCCACCGTAACGCATAGGTAGTTCTGCTATAAAAAATGTAGAATATTTGTGAGACAGAGAAGTTTTTCAGCATCTCTTTAATTGTCCACACAGTTTTATCACCTATTTGAATTTCGTGATTTAAAGTTACCTGAACATTGTATTTTAAAGATTCTATACATTCATGTAAAGCAATTTCCTCCCACAGTCCAAAGGCCTCCTCGGTATTAATGTTTAGGTTTGGACTCATGACCTCATCTAATAGGGGGACTTTATTAAGGCCTTCTTCTTCAATATTTAATTCGTAATGAACCTGAAGCATCCTATAGCTAAAACTGCCATCGCTATCAAGAGAAAAGTGATCCGGATCTGAAATGATGCTGGGTAATATAATATTTCTATTTGCAAGAGTTTTAATACACTCTATGGTATATTCAGGGGTTGGTGAAAAGTTTATATTACCTGTTAATACTGGCTTTAGATAGGTTAAGTCGTCAGAAAGGCAGAGTCTCGAATATGCACCTAGTGCAGTCCTTTCCTTTAAGGTTAATTCCTGTAAAGAAACAGCTTCTAAGTTTTTAAGAAATTCAAATGCACCAGACAACTTTTCTTGTTCTTTCTGGCGATTCTCAAGGTCAATACGTTCTTTTTCCTGCTGCTGTTGGATTCTCGTCTTTGTACACCCTTCGCAATAACAGGTTCTCCAGGTGTTTTCTGTATGCTCACATATTCTACAATATTTTTTGTCATTGCCATAGCCGCCACGAGGTTGATAAGGCTGATACAAATTTAAAGAGCAGTAAGGACAGTTCTCATCAAGTTGCTTTGCAGGGAAATGGTTTACTAACTGGTTGTTCTTCAAGTTGAGATTAAAATCTTCTGCAAGATCTTTAACTTTCTCACCAGCATAATACCGCTCGATGAGTTGGTTCATTTCACTCTCAGAAAGGTGTGACAAAGGGTTGGTTTCAGTGCTCATATAATAAATATTCTGGCAATCACTCTTGCCGCCAAGAGGCTCCTTTTTTGGAAAAATGGTTTTCGTAGAACGAATACTTCGATTTAAATCTATGAAATTGAAAATTATTATCCTACTTTCGTATAGAATTTACTAAGAAATTTAATGAAAAAGTTAAAGCACATTTGTAGATTGATGGCTGGCCGGCACTTCCGGACGCATCCTGAGGGAACGGCCTTTTATCTTAAAGTTACCGACTTCGATCAGGATTTCCAGCTAAAGGGTGATATCGAACCATCTATTTTGGAAGAGAAGCAGTATATGAAATTTTGGCTGGGGACGGGTGATATGATGGTGGTGATTAAAGGGCCTAATTATTTTGCCCATGTATATAAAAACGCTGTTCATCCGGCCATTGCCTCTAGCGCTTTCGCAACTCTAAAAGAATTAGATGTTGCTGTACTGCTGCCGGAGTATCTTGCATGGTTCATAAATCATTCAAGAACACAGGCACAGCTGAAAGCTTCTGCCGTAGGGACTAATATTCCTTCTATCAGCCTTAAAACACTCGGTGAGCTGGAAATTCCGCTTCCACCTATGGAACGCCAAAAGAATATTGTTAACTTAGACAGTCTGTTCCGAAAAGAACGCAGGCTTAGGGGCCAACTGTCTTCTCTAAAAGAAACGCTTTTCAAAGAACAACTTTACAAGACCCTATGAGCACACCTATAAAACAGCAGGATATTAATCGCATTGTCTGGAATGCCTGCGATACCTTTCGAGGCGTTATTGACCCGAGCCAGTACAAAGACTACATTCTAACCATGCTTTTCCTGAAGTATGTAAGTGATGTAAATCAGGAAAAGCGGCGCGAGTACCTTGAGAAGTACGAAGGCGATGAAGCGCGGGCCGAGCGTGCCATGCGCATGGAGCGCTTTGTGGTGCCGGCCAACAGCCAGTTCAGTTACCTGTACGAGCACCGGAATGAGCCGAACATTGGCGAACTTATAGACATAGCGTTATCGGATCTGGAAGAAGCCAACCGTGAAAAGCTGACGAGTGAAGATGGCTCCGGTATTTTCCGCAATATTTCCTTCAACAGCAGCAATCTGGGCGATGCCAAAGGAAAAAATAGCCGCCTGAAGAATCTGCTGATTGATTTTAGTGCGCTCGACCTGATGCCTTCTCATCTGGCCGGTAGTGATATTATTGGGGATGCTTATGAATACCTGATTGCCAACTTTGCCAGCGATGCCGGTAAAAAGGCGGGTGAATTTTACACACCAGCCGAGGTCTCGGAGCTAATTGCCCGACTGACCAAAAGCGAACCCGGGGCGCGCATTTACGACCCTACCTGTGGTTCGGGCTCCCTGCTCATCCGTGCGGGTAAGGTCGTAGGTAGCAACAACTTCAGGCTGTACGGGCAGGAGGCAAACGGAAGTACCTGGGCGCTGGCAGTAATGAACATGTTCCTGCATGGCTTCGATAATGCGGCCATCCGCTGGGGCGATACCATCCGTAACCCCAAGCATAAAGAAGGCGATAGCCTGATGAAATTCGATACTGTAGTAGCTAACCCGCCCTTCTCCCTTGATAAATGGGGTGCCGACGAAGCGGCTGCCGATACCTATAACCGTTTCTGGCGCGGGGTGCCGCCAAAAAGCAAAGGCGACTGGGCCTTTATCACTCACATGCTCGAATCGGCTTATGAGGGACATGGTAAGGTAGGGGTAGTGGTACCCCATGGTGTGCTTTTCCGCGGCAGTAGCGAAGGCAAAATACGCCAGAAGACGATTGAAGAAAACCTGTTGGAGGCAGTAATTGGTCTGCCGGTCAACCTTTTCTTTGGTACGGGAATACCGGCGGCTATCCTGATTTTTAATAAGGGTAAAGCAGCAAACAAGAACGTACTCTTTATCGATGCCAGCCAGCAGTATCATGCAGGGAAGAACCAGAATAAGCTACGCGAAGAAGACCTGCAAAAGATTGTAAGCACCTACGAGCACTTTGCCAAGGGCGAGTTGGCGGCTGGCGTAGCGGAAGAAAAGTACAGTTATGTAGTTACACCGGAAGAGCTGCAGGAAAACGAGTACAACCTCAACATCCCGCGCTATGTCGATACCTTCGAGGAAGAAGAGGAGGTAGATATTCCAGCCGTGCAGGGCGAGATCGATCGCCTGGAAGCAGAGCTAACGGAAGTACAGGGTGAAATGAAAGTGTACTTGCAAAAAATGGGGCTGTAAAATGGAAATAATGACAAAAACAAAAGCAGGCTACAAGCCAACCAAGCTAGGATTAATTCCTGAAGATTGGGGCGCTTTGAAATTTGGTGACATTGTTTCCTTGTCGCAGTATGGCTTATCTATACCTTCAAATGAGGATGGAACTATTCCCATGTTCAAGATGAACAATTTTCTTAACGGGAAAATGAATCCTGACAAGGTCGATTTAGTCTCAATTAATGAAAATGACTTATTAACCTATCAGCTTCAAATTGGAGATTTACTGTTCAATAGGACCAATAGTTATGATTTGGTAGGTAAAACAGGAATTTTTGATTTAGATGGCACGTATACTTTTGCCTCTTATCTAGTAAGATTTAGAATTAGGAAAGATGCGGCTAACCCTGAATTTGTTAACTATTTTTTTAATAGTTCTAGGACTCAAACTAAGCTAAAGGCTTTAGCAACCGTTGGGGTAAGTCAGTGTAATATTAATCCAACCAACCTTAAAAAGTGGTTAGTTGTACCAACTCCACCTCTTCCAGAGCAAAAAGCCATTGCGGCCTGCTTAGGCACCTGGGATAAAGCCATCGATACGCTTAGCCAGCTGATTGCGCAGAAAGAGCAGCGCAAAAAAGGCTTGATGGAACAGCTCCTTACCGGTAAGAAACGCCTGCCTGGGTTTAGTGGGGAGTGGAGGGAGGTTGAATACGGCAAAGTGCTTAAGGAGGTTAAGCGACCTGTGGACTGGAATGATGATGAGCTCTATGATTTGATTAGTGTGAAAAGGCGGTCTGGAGGACTCTTCCATCGAGAGAGCTTGAACGGAAGCCAAATTCTTACCAAAAACCTCAGAACGGCTAAAGCTGGTGATTTCTTAATCTCTAAGATGCAGATTGTTCATGGCGCATCAGGCCTGACCACTGAGGCGTTTGATGGTATGAAGATTTCTGGCTCTTACATCGCTGCAGTAGCGAAAGACCCAAATAAACTGAATGTTGAATTTTTGGATTGGATATCGAAGCTGCCTAAATTCTACCACCAAACTTATCGGTCAAGTTATGGGGTACATATCGAAAAAATGACTTTTGACTTTAAGCTTTTTCTTAAGGAGAAGATGCAGTTGCCTCCACTTGAGGAGCAGCAGGCTATTGTAATGGTGCTTAAAGCTTCAGAAGCCGAAATCACCCTTCTCAAGCAAAAGATGAATCAGCTAAAGCAGCAGAAGAAGGGCCTGATGCAGCAATTGCTTACAGGAAAGAAACGCTTGGTTTAATAATATAGACTACTCACTATGAATACTAACCAGCTTGCAACGGTACAAAACTTGTTAAACCAGCTTGAAAAACTTGATGTGGAAAAGAAGATAGCAGATGCTTATCCTTCAGAACCAGATCCTGCTAAAATCAATCTGGGGCAGAATAATGCTGAGTGGTTTATAGCTACTTGGAATCGAGTGGTCAGGCAGTTTAAGGCGGAGCTAACAGAAGCTGGCTTAGGTCACATTTTACCATTTCAATACAATTTTCAAAATGAATATGGTAGTAGCAATTTGCAACAAGACCTTCAGTACTTAATCAACTATATAACTGGTAATAATCTCCCTGCTGCAGAAGGCTTTCTAAATAGGTTAATATATTATCAATATATCCACGGGTTTTGGGATAAATCGTCAGTGCACTCTCATAACCTCAGGGGAATAAATGCCTCTAAGTTAGAGGGAAGGTTGAAGGCGATTGAAAGCAGCTTAGAGGCAGGCATTAAAAGTAATAAAGAGTTTGAGAAAGGCTTGAAAAAGCAAAAGGGCGAGCTTGATACATTGGTGGACGAGAAGAAGCAACAGTTTTCAGAAATAACCGCAGCTTTTTCTTCAGCTCAGTCTAACAATCAGCAAATCGCAAACCTTTTAAATACCAGTACAACACAGGCTGGTCAGATAGACGCTATCAAGGCTAAACAAGAAACAAACCTTACGAAAGTAGAAGAAACCATTTTAGCTAATGAAAAAGAATTTAAGGCTGTAAAGGCTGAGGTGGAGGAAACGGTAGCTACTTTGGAGGAGTTTTTTAAAAAGATTGAAGCTAATCTCACCTTTACCGAAGAGAATCAGCAGTTCATTGAAGAGAAGAAGCAAGAAATTATCAAGCTAACAGGGAAGGCGGCCGATGGTGCCTTAGGGCATACGTTTAAAACAAGACAGGAAGGACTGAATTATAGTACATGGGCTTGGCTTGTTGTGATGATATTAATTGTGATTGGAGGCGGCTTCTGGATTCACTTTGTCTTTACCTCCATTCCAGCTCAAACAGATACACAATGGGTGAACCTGGTAATTAATGCACTAAAGGCCTCTCCTGCACTTATTCTGATTGGTTTTGCTATCAACCAGTATTCCAAAGAAAGAAGCTTAAAGGAAGAGTATGCCTTCAAAGCTGCAGTAGCTATGACCATCAACGCCTATGCTGATGAAATCTCGGAAGCTTTTAAAAACAAGGATACAAGTAGGGAAAAAATGATCATGGAAACGATTCAGAAGGTATATCTACCCCCACGTTTTTACCCAGAAAATAATGGTAGTTTATTTTCCAATGGCTCAGCAGAGTTGCGCGAAACCTTAAACTCACTTAAGGAAGCTGTTCAGGAGATAAAAAAGTAAGTTATGAGCGAGGTGAAGGATTCCGATATTATTTGGCGTTTTATGTCACTTTCTAGCTTTGAGCGTATGCTAAATGACAAGGCTATTTATTTTCATAATATTCCTGGTTATGCTGGTTCAGATCCTTTTGAAGGAAGCTACAGTTGGGGGAATGGATCTAAAGATTTTATGGATTTCCATAAAAGCGAGTGTTCAAAAAAAGGAGGTGGTTTGCCATGGCAATCCTGGATGTTAACCCAATTTTTAGATCATGAACTATACAGAAGAAGATCATATGTTTCCTGTTGGTATAGGAGTGAACATGAGTCAGAGGCAATGTGGCGCTTGTATTGTAATCAAGAACTTGATAATGCGGTAACAATTAAAACCACAGTTAAAAAACTTAAAGAAGAATTAAGAAGGAATACTCAATATTCGCTTCTTTTTAATGAAGTACAGTATCAACGAGATTATCATTGGAAGTCTCGTCATATGGATACTGATTTAATGTTTGCAAAGCGCAAAAGCTTCGAGCATGAAAAAGAATTTAGGGCGTTGCTTCAAATACCGGATTCCGATGATGTTTACCTTGGGAATCAGCCAAAGGGGCAGCATGTTAAAGTTGACTTTGGGAACCTCATTGAAGAGGTTAGGTTATCACCAACGTTTAACTACCAAAAATATAAGCTGCGTTTTGATGAATTAACCCAGCAATATGATTTTCAAATATTCAAATCTGAAATAGAGCCTGAGTCTCCTTATTCTGGTGATATAAAGATTGCGTACCAAGGTGCGCCAAGGAACCTCAAGGAAGTACAGGAGTTCCTTAAGAATAAAAAATTGGGTAGAGAAGCTGAAGTAATTGAGCCTGTTAACCCAAGAAAAGTGAAGGTAATTAGGTATTCATCTACATCGGTTACAGAGTTTATTATAGAATTAAAGACGCGAAAATAATTTTTTATGCAAACTCCCTCCTTTAAAGAAGACCACATCAGTCAGCTACCGGCTTTGCAGTTTCTAATTCAATTGGGCTATACCTACCTGAATGCTTCGGAAGCATTGGAAGCCAGGGGCGAGAGGAAGAATCAGGTATTGCTGGAGGGAGTGTTACGTGATCAACTCAGGAGGATTAACCAGATTAGACTTTCCTCGAATAAAACAGCCGCATTTAACGAGGCCAATATCGAGGCTGGTATTCGAGCCCTGAAAGAAGTCTCCCTGGTAGAGGGCTATATTACCGCCTGCCAGAGGGTATATGAGCTGCTTACGCTGGGTAAGGCCCTGGAGCAAAGCATTGTCGGCGATAAGAAAAGCTATACGCTGCAGTACATCGACTGGAAGCACCCGGAAAATAATGTTTTTCACGTAACGGAAGAATATGCCGTCATGCGCAGTAGCAGCAAGAAGGAGTATATTCCGGATATTGTGCTTTTTGTAAACGGCATTCCGCTTTGCATTATCGAATGTAAACGGCCCGATATGAAGGCTCCCATCGATCAGGCTATTTCGCAGCATCTGCGCAACCAACATGAAGATGGCATCCGGCCATTGTACTTGTTTGCACAAACATTGATAGCATTATCGACTAACGAAGGACGTTATGCGACAAATGGCACACCTCCCAAATTCTGGGCACATTGGGAAGAGAAGTTCAGGAATAAGGAAGAAGAAGCTGCTTGTGAGGAGGAGCTAAAAACGCTTAAAAACAAGGCAGTAACAGGGTGGATAAAGCAGCAATTATACGCCGACCGTTATCCTTCGGAAAAAAGGAACTTTGAAGCGCTGGAACAGAGCCAGCGGATGGTGACCGAGCAGGACCGTTACCTGTATGGGCTCTGCCGTCCGGATCGTTTACTCGACTTCACCTATAATTTTGTTGTCTTTGATGATGGGCAAAAAAAAATAGCCCGTTATCAGCAATACTTTGCCATCAAGAAAGCCATTGTACAGGTACGTGAGCTGAAAAAGGGCAAGCGCACCGGTGGGGTAATCTGGCATACGCAGGGCAGTGGCAAGTCGCTTACCATGGTCATGCTGGCGCAGGCCATTGCCATGGAAAAACAAATCCGGAACCCTAAGATAATCCTGGTTACTGACCGGGACGATTTGGATAAGCAGATTACCGGAACTTTCCAAAAGTGTAATATGCCTGTGCTGAATGCCGGTACAGGAACACACCTTGTGGAGCTGTTGCACAGCAAAAGCGATGCGGTTATTACCACCATTATCAATAAGTTCGAGACTGCAGTAAAGAAAATCCGCAACCTCGATAGCCCTAATATTTTTGTTTTGGTGGATGAGGGGCACCGTACGCAGTACGGCACCTTCAATATAGAAATGCAGAAGGCGCTACCGAATGCCTGTTATATTGCCCTTACCGGCACGCCATTGTTTAAAAAGGACAAGAATACTCTGGCCAAATTTGGTACGCTAATAGACCACTATACGGTAGATAAAGCGGTAAAAGATAAGGCCGTAGTGCCCCTACTGTATGAAGGAAGACATGCCTTTCAGAAGGTAAATGAAGCGCCCCTGGACAATTACTTCAGCCTGGTTAGCGAACCCTTAAATACCTACGAAAAGACCGACCTGAAGAAGAAATTTAGCCGGGCCGATCAGCTGAACATAGCCGACCAGAAAATCATGGCTATCTGCTGGGATATCAGCCTGCATTACCAGCAAAACTTTCAGGGAAGAACCGATTTTAAAGGGCAGCTGGTATGTCCATCGAAACCCGTGGCCATTAAGTACAAGCAATATCTCGATGAAATTGGCAGGGTAAGCTCAGAGCTGCTAATCTCACCCCCTGACATGCGGGAAGGAGAAGAAAGTGCTTATGGAAACACTACCGATGCAGTGAATGCTTTCTGGAAATGGATGATGGATGAGCATGGTACGAAGGATAAGTATGAAGCCAATATCATTAACCGCTATAAGTATTCCGAGCATCCTGAACTCATTATTGTGGTAGATAAGCTACTTACTGGTTTCGATGCGCCCCGTAATTCCGTGCTGTACCTTACCCGCAAATTACAGGGGCATAGTCTGCTGCAGGCGATTGCCCGTGTCAACCGGGTACATAAGGATAAAGACTACGGCTACATCATTGACTATTACGGGGTAATTGAAGAGCTGGGCGATGCATTGGATGTGTACTCAGCCTTTGAGGACTTCGATCCGGGCGATATTCAAAATACCCTAACCGACATTAATGATGAGGTGCAGAAACTACCCCAGCGCCATTCAGCGGTTTGGGAGCTATTTAAGGAAGTGAAAAACAAGCGTGACGCCGAAGCCTATGCGCAATTATTGCGCGACGAAGCCATACGCACTCACTTTTATGAGCGGCTGTCGGCTTATGCACGGATCTTAAAAATGGCGCTCTCGTCTATAGAATTTCACCGAAAAACAGGCGAAGAGAAAATAACTTCTTACAAAGATGACCTCAAGTTCTTTATAGGCCTGCGCAAGGATGTGGTACAGCGTTATTCCGATGCCGTTGATTTTAAGCAGTACGAAGGGCAGATCCAGAAGCTGATCGATACGCACGTAAGCACTGAAAAGGTTGAGCCTATCACAGACCTGGTAAATATTTTCGATAAAGATGCCTTTGAGGAGGAAATCGAAAAAACGGTTGGTACTACTGCCAAAGCCGATAAGATTGCTTCGCGTACTGCCAAACATATCTCGGAAAAGATGGAGGAGGACCCGGCTTTTTACAAAAAGTTCTCCGAGATGCTGAAAGAAACTATTAAAGCCTTTGAAGAGAACCGGATCAGTGAGGTAGAGTACCTGAAGCGTTCTAAGGAAATTCGTGACAAGGTGCTATCCCGGACCGATTCGGATATTCCTGCTGAGCTAAACCGCCATGAGGTAGCCCGGGCTTTTTACGGCATTTCGCTGGAAGAAATAAAGGAAAAGGTGGCTGATAAGGAACAGCTTAAAGGTATTGCAGCAGCTATTGCACTGGCTACTGATGCAATTATTCAAAAGCATTTGGTGGTAGACTGGCATCGTCAGGGCAGTGATGTGCCGAAGAAAATGATGCTCTATATAGGTGATTACCTGATTGATGAGGTAAGAGATAAATATCAGCTTAAGCTTAGCTTTGAGGAGATAGACCGGATTGCCGAGCAGTTGGTAGAAGTAGCGAAGATCAGGTACGCAGGATGAAAGATACTATTCAGTTTGGCTCGGCTACCATTGAATACCTGCTGTCCTTTTCTGAGCGTAAGTCGCTAGGAATTACCGTAACGCCAGAGCTGGAGGTATTCGTAAAAGCGCCAGAAGGAACGGCAATGGAGGCAATTAGGGCACGGGTTAAAAAGAAAGCTCCATGGATATTAAAGCAACAAAGCTTTTTCCTGAGCTTTCACCCGAAGATGCCGGCCCGCCGGTATGTAAGCGGGGAAACACATTTATATATGGGCCGCCAGTACCGACTTAAGGTCACCCAAGGAAAGAAGGAGGCTGTACATTACAGGGGGCGCTTCATAGAGGTAACCACTGCCAGAAAGGAAAAGGTGGAAACCCTGATGAAACAATGGTACCGTGAGAAGGCTAAATCAAAGTTTGCCGAGTTGGCTGAGCCACTGATTCAGCGCTTTAAAAAATATGGTGTGGAGCCTACTGCTTTATATCTTCAGGATATGCCTAGGCGGTGGGGAAGCTGCACCCCTAAGGGAAAAATCATCCTGAATCCGGAGCTGATAAAAGCTCCCAAGCCCTGCATTGAGTACGTGATTGTGCATGAGCTTTGCCACCTGGTGCACCACGACCACACCCAAAAGTTTTTCGACCTTCAAACCAAAGAAATGCCCGACTGGCCCAAATGGAAAGACAAGCTGGAAAGGCTGTTGGCTTAGCTTTTTTTAGGCAATCTCTTAAATATAAGGAGCAATAAACATGATTTATCAACTTGACGAACCAATGCGCTTTGGTAAATACAATGGCTACACTATACGACAAATATACCAGGGAACTTTGTGCATTGACAGAGGACTATTATCCAATTATCTGAATCACATTCTAAATGCAGATAAAAGGGGCAGGGAGTTTTATGGCCCTTCTATGTACTTCGCAGAGGAATTTGAGGTTACGGGATCTACTATTAGAACAATTGGCGAAATATTTGACCCGGAAAAGCCTTTATCTGATTCAAATAGAGTCCACCTTGGTAATATAGAAAGAGACTTATCTGCCTTTATTGAGTGTCATTTTAAAGGTTCTTTTTTAGGTGTCCTTGATGATATAGATGCGTACATGAGGAAATACGAAGACCAGGGTGTTCCTCTGGGTGAAGGACCATCTTATCTAAGGTGGTGTGAGTCTAATGTCGATGGATTTCAGCTTAGTAAATCCTGTAAAGAACTGCTTGAAAAGATGCCTAGGACTTATTTACGGGGGATTAATATTATGTATATAGGAAATGAAACATACGAGTATATGCCAGATATTGAGATTATGGATGCAAAGGAGGATTAAGTCGTTTAATAATTTTGCTTATAAAAAAAAACCTGCATTAAACCCGAGGCAGGCTTGTTTTATGTATTTGGCCCAAGCCCAAAAATTTTATTATAAATAAAGGAAAAGGCTAGCCTATGTGGATAAATTAAGCCTGAAAGGCTGTTGGCTCAAAAGGTTTATTAGGTTTCCGCTCTTAGGCAAAATATGAGGCAGTTAAGAATATCTCAATATGTTGAAAGTATTTACTCCTCAGCTTCTTTTTTCATCGCCTCCTCCACCTGCCGGAAGAACTGGATGAGCCAGTACATGTTTTCGGCAATGCGGTCGAAGTTCAGGGGCGGGGCTTCCTGGGCAAAAATGATGTAGGTCAGGTAGACTTCCAGCAGGTTTTCCCGCAGCTCCAGGGGAGGGGAAAAGCTGATGAGCTGGTTGAATTTCTCCACCGCCTCTTGTGTCAGGGGAGAGTCTTTGGGCAGGTGCAGGACTTTCTGCTCTTTGGTGTCTTTTTCCATGGCGATACCTATTTGTGGTGAAGGGGACTCACTTCTTTTCTTCTCATCTTGTAGTACCACTTGCGGTACCAGTACCTGTGGTACATCTTCCGCCAGCGGGTATGTTTATCTACTACTTTTCTGCCGGCTCCCTCAGGCCAGAGGGTGCCGATCGCCTGGAGCTCTTCCAGCATCTTTCTGGTGTCTTCTTCCGTGTAATGCTGCTGGCCATAGCCGCAGCGGATAAAGTAGTCCTGCAGCAGCTCCCGGGCCTCTCCCTTTTTTCCGAAGCTTTCTGCTGCCAGGGTGGAGAGAAAGTCGTAAATGAGCTTATCTGGCTCTACTTCCAATATTTTGCAGAGCATCATCAGCTGGCTGGGCAGCTTGAGCCGTGCCTCGGCTATTTGCATGCCTTCCCAGGGTTTTTGTTGGTATAGCATTTTCATGGCAGTAGTGGTTCAGGGGTAAAAGATTGATGCGTTTTTCGTAGAGAAAGAATTTGTCTTTGACAAATGCAGCGGGCCATGAGCAGTAGTTTTCTGCTCCTGCTTAAAAGGATGTGGCACTCCCTTTCGGTGATGGGGAATTCAGCGGCATAACGGCCCTGGCAGTAGGCCTGCTTCAGTAGCTGGAAGAGGTGCACTTCTTCCGGAGTATGGCGGGGGAAGACACTTGCCAGGGCACCAGAAAAGCGGCTGGTATAGCGTCTCATCTTGTCCAGGTTGTGGGTGGTGGGGCGGTAGCCGGTAAAGACCAGGTGAATGGCCGTATAGCTATGCTCCAGGCTCTGGTGAAGCAGAAAGGCAGAGAGGCGAAGCTCCTTGCGGAAAAGGGAAAACTGGGCGCTCCTGAGGAAAGCCCTACTCAGGGAAAACCATCGAATGAAATGCTGCCGGGCCATGGTAGCAGCAGGTAGGGGGCAGGAGACAGATTCTTCTAAAGAAGTGGTGCCACTGTCATAAAGTAGGATGCCTTCTTTTTGCAGTTCGGGAAAGAGGTAAGGGTTGAGCTGGCGCATTTGGCGAAACTGAGCAGTGGTATGCACCAGGGCATTGATGGGGATGCCTGCTCTGCGGCAGCTTTCTTCCAGCTTTTCCTGCAGTTCTTTTCGCTGCTGGTTTTGAGCATCAGGAAGGAGGATTAAAAAGTTCAGCCGGTCAAGGTAGGGCTGGGGCGATTCAGAAGTGTCCTTTAAGGAAGAGGGCAGGGAAAGCAGCAGGATTTTCTCTGCCTGCGTTTGTGCCTGCATCAGCTGCAGGGCCTGCCGAAGCTTCTGCTGAAGTGCAGCAGGCAGATGATGAGTGGAGGTGTACATAATCTTTTGAATTTAAAGGGGTGTAGCATCTTATATTCATTTTTTCTTATCTTGCCATCGGACTGTTGTTATGGCTGTTGTTGTAAAGGAAGTGTGTTGATGGCTGGTATCCCACCAGCAGCCCTTGTAGCTTACAGGCACCTGCTTGTTTTATACCATAAAAACTTAATCTAAACTTGTCGTTATGAAAGCCGCCACCATGCCAGAGAAAGTACATGAAGGAAAAAATGTAAAGCGCATCCGGGAAATCCTCGGCATTAAACAGGATGCTTTAGCCTTTGAACTGGGCCTTTCCCAGCAGGCCGTATCACAGATGGAACAGAAAGAAAAACTAGAACCCGAGCTCCTGGAAAAAGTAGCCCAACAGTTAGGTGTACCCGCTGAGGCTATCAGAAGCTTTAGTGAAGAGGCTGCTATAAATATCATTGCAAGCACTTTTACCAACAATGATAATTCAGCTACTAATTTTAACTATCACTGTACCTTCAATCCTATGGAGAAGATTGTAGAGCTGTATGATGCCCTTTTGAAGGCGGAAAGAGAGAAGATTGCCCTGCTGGAAAAGATGATGGAGCAGAAGGGGTGAACTTCTGCCGGATGTTTGAAATTTTGCTCATGATGAATCAGCTAAGGAGGAAAATCGTTACCTTTAAAAGAGAACCGTATGAACATGGATATACAAGCAGAGAAACTGGAGTTGATTGAGCGACTGACGCGGATTCAGGATGTTGAAATCATCCGCAGGATTAAGGAAATTCTCAGCAGCCAGTCGGGGCCTGTGGCAGGTTATGACCCAAATGGGAATTCTATTTCGCAATCCGCCTTGCTGGAAAGGGCTGAAGCTTCTAATAGGGCCATACAGGAAGGAAGGGTAAGTAGCATCGAAGACCTGGAGAAGGAATCTGAAAACTGGTAGCGAATGAAGGTTTTCATTACTGAACCGGCCAAGGTTTCATTAAGGGAAATATGCAAGTATTACAGGTCCAAAGGATTCGGGGCCTATGCTAAAAGATTGAGAATAGCTGTTATCAGTAGTGCCAAAAATCTGGCAGCGAATCCCTTTAAGGGTCAAGAGGAGGAATTGCTTCGCCCTCTCCATCAGGGCCACCGCTATCTGATTATAGAAGAGCATTATAAGCTTATCTATTTACCAGAAGCGGAAAATATTTATGTAACTGATATTTTTGATACCCGCCAACATCCTGATAAAATGCTGAAAAGGCATCAATGATAGAAGGCAGCAGGAGGAGTCAGCCTAGAGTAAGATACTGAAAATGGAAACTTCTTTAACCATGGCTCCTCTTTTAACCCATCCCGCCGCACAGTCCATGTGGAAGAAGCCTGTTCATTCCGCTCGTTCCTCTCTCTATTCACAAGCTTTTTCCACCCCACGCAAGCATCGCCCGCCTTTCCGTTCCGCCCCGCTGCACTACAAGCCGCACGACCCTTGCCTAATAGCTAACCATTTTTATTTACTTGTAGGTTTTCTGCTGAACAACCATTCAGGTGAAAGAAAAGAAAAAAGTATTAAACGTCATTCGGCCTAAATAAATTAGAAGGATTCTCTTTCCATTGGAAAATGTTTTGTGCAGGCTATTTCACTTTTTTGTATAGACAAAACGTTTAAAATATTCAAATTCATTATATTAGCAGGTAAAGGTGTGGGGATTTACATGATGAAGTTAACAACTATCATTAATTTGTTTATGCTACTTTTCCTGTTTTCCTGTAGCCAAGGGCAGGAGGAGAAGCAGTTGGTCATTGGCTTTGCCCAGTGTACAGGGGGAGATGCTTGGAGGAAAGCCATGCATAGTGAGATGAAACGGGAACTATCATTTTACCCCGAACTGGAGCTTGTAATAAAAGATGCCCGAAATAGCACCAGCCTTCAGCAGCAGCATATTAGGGAGTTTATAGATCAGAAGGTAGATTTACTTATCGTTTCCCCTAATGAAGCTGCCCCCATTACACCATTGGTCGAAGAGGCCTTTGAAAAGGGTATTCCAGTGATTATTGTGGATAGGAGAACCTCTTCCTCCTTGTACACTGCCTACGTTGGGGCCAATAACTTTGAGATTGGTCGACTGGCAGGGAATTATGTAGGGGAATTGTTAAAGGGGAAAGGGCGTATTCTGGAGGTATGGGGTCTTAAAGGCTCTTCTCCCGCTGTAGACAGGCATAATGGCTTTACCAGTGCGTTAAAGGATTTTAAAGATATTAAGATCGTGGCGGAAGTACCAGGAGAATGGGAAAAAGATATCGCCAAGGAAAAGTTTCCAGACTTTTACCATCAAAATAAACAGATTGATCTAGTTTTCGCCCACAATGATGTGATGGCCTTAGGCACCTTCGAATATTTAAAGAGCATCCAGCAGGAAGATGAAATGATTTTTGTTGGGGTGGACGGTCTTAGTGGGCCTAATGGTGGTTTGCAATTTGTGGAGGATGGTATTCTGGACGCCACCTTCTTATACCCGACCGGCGGGGAAGAAGTGATTCGGTTGGCCCGTAAAATCCTGTACCATGAACCTTACGAAAAGGAAAATATGCTGAGTAGTACGTTGATTGATGGACGGAACGTGCACATTATGAAGCAGCAAACAGATAAAATCCTGAGTCAGCAAAGCAGCATTGAAAGACAACAGGGGAAAATTCAGAAGCAGATAGAAGTTTACCAGAACCAGCGTATCCTGTTGTACTTTTTGTCTGCAGCCTTGCTAGTCATTATCGTACTGGGTGCCTTAGCCTTACTTTCGCTTAAGGAGAAGCAGGAAATGAATAAAGAACTCAGTGCCAAAAATAAGGAAGTGATTCATCAGCGGAATGAATTAGCCCGTATGGCCAGGAAGGCGGATAAAGCGACGGAGGCCAAATTTAAGTTTTTTACGAATATTTCGCATGAATTCCGCACTCCTTTGACCCTGATTATCGGGCCGGTAGATGATATGCTCAGAGGCAGTGTTTCAGCGGAAATGAAAAAGGATTTGCAGCTGGTAAAAAGTAATGCCCTCCGACTGCTGAATCTCGTAAATCAGCTGATGGATTTCCGTAAGATTGAAAATCAGAAGATGAAACTGCAGGTTGCTGAAAAGGATGTTGTTGGTTTTATTAAAGAGATTAGCGCCTCTTTTAGCAGGGAAAGCCGAAAGCGCAAGATAGATTTTTCCGTTAACAGCCAGGTGGAGTCCCTGAAGGTGTATTTTGATTCAGATAAACTGGACAAGATTCTCTTTAACCTGTTGTCAAATGCCTTTAAGTATACCAAAGATGGAGGAAAGGTGTCTGTCACTATTGAATTGTCCGATACGTATGATAAAGTGATAATTATGGTAGAGGATAATGGAAGGGGCATGAGTGAGGAACATGTGAAAAATGCTTTCGACCGTTTTTATACCGGAGAAGTTTATAGTAACCTGAGTACTGGCTTAGGCCTGGCTTTATCAAAAGAGTTGGTAGACCTGCACAAAGGGGAAATTGCTGTGGTGAGTGAGAAGTGGAAGGGGACAAAATTTATTGTTTCGCTTCCATTGGGTAAAGAACATCTCCGGGAGGAAGAAATTATTCTACCTGCTTCCGAAACACTGGAGCCTATGCTCGATGCTTTACTTTCCAGCGGAAACGAAGAGCCTGATGATCTCTTAGAATCTGAAGAATTAAGCACCAAAGCTCTTCACAGGAAAGATAAAACTATTCTCCTTGTTGAAGATAATGTAGAATTGAGGGCTTTCCTGAAGAAGCGCTTGCAAAAGGAGTTTAATGTGGTAGATGCCGCTGATGGCACGCTTGGCCTTAGCATGGCTTTTGATACTGTACCAGATCTAATTATTTCTGATGTAATGATGCCGGGTATGGATGGACTGCAACTAACATCCGAATTAAAGAATGACAAAAGAACTTCGCATATACCTGTGATTCTGCTTACGGCAAAGGATTCTGTAGAGCAAAAGATAGAAGGAGTGCAGTCTGGAGCCGATATGTATGTAACGAAACCTTTTAGCTTTGCCTATCTTTATGAAAGAATAAAAGGCTTGATTAAAAGCAGGGAAATGCTTCGGGACCATTACAGCTGCGAAATTCCAGCAGAAGCGAAGCAGGCCGTGGTTCCAAAACAGCTGGACAAAAAGTTTGTGAATGAATTCCTGGCGGTGGTTGAAAAGAATTTGTCCAATACTGCCCTGAATGCCAATGACATTGCGGAAAGCTTAGGCATGTCAAAGGTACAAGTGTACCGAAAGGTGAAGGCTCTGCTTGGATATCCGGTAAATGAGTATGTGGTAAAGGTAAGATTAAAAAAGGCCAAACACTTCCTGCTGAACAGTGAAATGAATATTTCAGAGATTGCCTATGAAGTAGGGTTCTCCTCACCGGCTTATTTTTCCACTGCTTTTAAAAATCACTTTCAGATAAGCCCTTCTGAATACAGGGCGACCCATCTGGTGAAGGATTAGTGGGTAGGTAGGTTTGCCAGCCATTCTCCTCACTAAAAAATAAAGGATTTCTTTCTGTTTTCTGTCTAGCCTGATTGCATGACAGCTGTGCTTGGAACACAGTCTGGTTCCTACTTTTTGTCCATGGATCGGGAAGAAAGATCAAAAGAGAGAGGAAGAAGGTAAGGCTACTTTGTCTTCTCCTTCTTTTTTATTGTTTCTCCTCCTGTGGCTTCTACCCTCCTCTATTTTTAGCCTTCCAATAATCAAGCTTGCCCCTTAGAGATGGTGGTTTTCAAATGCCTAACGCTCCCTTCCACCCCAGGGATACCTGCCATAACCACCTTAGAAGGTAATAATGAAACGATTTCGAAAGAATGGTACAAAAGTGAAAGCCTTCCTTTATCATTTTTGAGGATAAATCGCTGCAATCGTTTGCAGCAGTTGGGATTTGTCGTCCATTTCATGAAATGATAAGATTTTAAATTATTTAGAAATATTCCTGCAACACATTTTTCAGGCTTTGATATACCTTGGATGTAAAATAAAGCGAATATAAAATGAAGAATGGTAAAATTTTATTTTGGTCAATAACGGTGGCGCTGGGAGGCTTCCTCTTCGGATTTGATACAGCTGTTATCTCAGGAGCGGAACAGGCAATCCAGGAAGTGTGGAACCTGAGTGTTTTTGAACATGGTTTTACAGTAAGTATAGCCTTAATAGGTACAGTGGTAGGTGCGCTTTTCGGGGGTATTCCTTCAGATGCGATAGGAAGGAAGAAAACCCTCTTTTGGATAGGGGTTTTATACTTAGCTTCTGCCATAGGCTCTGCCATTGCTTTTGATTGGTACTCTTTTTTATTCTTCCGCTTTATCGGAGGTTTAGGGGTGGGAGCATCTTCTGTAGCCGCTCCTATGTATATCAGCGAAATTGCACCGGCAAAGTCCAGAGGTAAAATGGTGGCTATGTTCCAGTTCAATATAGTACTAGGTATTCTGGTTGCCTATTTGTCGAACTACCTGCTGAAGGATGCAGGGCAAGCTCCCTGGCGCTGGATGCTGGGTGTGGAGGCCTTCCCGGCAGCCATATTTGTCGGACTGATGCTTTTGGTGCCCCGAAGCCCACGTTGGCTGGTGGTTAAAAGAAGAGCGATGGAAGAAGCAAGAAGTGTCCTTGCCCAAATCAATCCGGCTACCGCTGATGCAGAACTGAAGGCCATCGTGGCTGCAGACCATCAGCAGCAGGCCAGCGTAACCAAATCCAGGCTTTTTACCAAACAGTACCGTCTGCCAGTGACCCTGGCCATTCTCTTTGCGCTCTTTAACCAGCTGTCAGGTATTAATGCTATCATCTATTATGCGCCCCGGATTTTTGAGATGACCGGTCTTGGAAAAGAATCGGCTCTTCTATCTTCAGCTGGAATCGGATTGGTAAACCTTGTCTTCACCATGGTGGGTTTATACCTGATTGACCGTGCCGGCCGCCGGAAGCTGATGCTAATCGGTTCCTTTGGTCTTATCCTTACCCTTGGACTTGTTGCCCAGGCTTTTTATGCAGAGAACTTTAACGGCATCTTTGTTCCTATTTGCCTATTCGTTTACATTGCCTTTTTTGCCATGTCACAGGGAGCAGTAATCTGGGTGTTTATTTCTGAAATTTTTCCGAATAGCGTCAGAGCCAGCGGCCAGGCCCTTGGAAGTTTTACCCACTGGCTGATGGCAGCGGTCATTGCATTTACGTTCCCTTACATTGCGGCGACGCTTGGCGGGGGGAATACCTTCATGATATTTAGTCTAATGATGATATTGCAGCTGGTGTTTGTCTGGAAGATGATGCCTGAAACGAAAGGTACGTCTCTTGAAGAAATTGGAAGGATGGAGCTCAAAACGGTACAGGAGAAAAAGGTGCAAAAGGTGGGAAATGCTGTGACTTGATGGGTGCTCACGAAGGTTTAAAGATGAGCAGCCTGATTTACTGGCTGTAAATAGGGTAGAATATGAATCTGTAAAAAAAATGCTATGAAAACACGAATACTCATTTTGCTAATGTTCATACTAGGGTCCCCCCTCATGGCACAGGAGTCAAGAATCAGCGGGACGGTAACGGATGCTGAAACAGGAGAGCCCCTGCCTGGTGCCACAGTAAGAGTAGAAGGCACAAGAACGGGTACAGTTACTGATGTAGAAGGAAATTTTATTCTTCAGGCAGAACCCGGAAAAGCTTTGGTGATATCTTTTATAGGCTTTAAACCGCAAAGGGTAGAGATCGGGAGCCAATCTAAACTGAATATTGCTCTGGTGCCATCTACCGCCTCTCTAGAGGAAGTGGTGGTAATGGGATACACTACCCAAAAGAAGAAAGACGTAACCGGGGCGGTGTCGGTGGTAGATGTGGAAGAAATGGGCACTGTTCCTTATGCCAATGTTTTGCAGGGATTACAAGGCAGGGTTGCGGGTGTTACTGTTTCCCAAGACGGGCAACCTGGCTCCGGGAGGACCCAGTTACGTATCAGGGGTATTACGACTTTAAATAATAATACCCCACTTTATGTAGTGGATGGAATTCCGACCGCTGAGCCATTGGACAACCTGAATCCTAACGATATTGAAAGTATTCAGGTACTGAAGGATGCCGCTGCCGCCTCTATTTATGGCTCCCGCTCTGCAGCTGGTGTTGTAGTTATCACCACCAAAAAAGGAAGAGGAGAAAGTTTAAACATTGATGCCGGGGTGGTGAGAGGCCTTCAGACACTGGCTAATACGGTAGAAGTACTGAATGCACAGGAGTGGGGGGAGTTGTATTGGCTTGCTGCACAAAATAGCAACAGGACGCCCAATATTGGTATTTACGGAGGACGAGTTGAAAGCCCTGAGGTGGTAATCACTCCTTTTGAAGTGCCAGGCACAGATCAGTTTTATCAGTTTAGCCCGGAAGGCACCAATTGGGCTGATGCTGTTTATCAGGTAGCCCAGAATAATCAATATTTTGTGAATGTAAACTCAGGTACAGAGAAGGGTAATTACAGCCTGGGATTTTCTTACTTTGATCAGGAGGGGGTAATCAGTACCACGTACTATGACCGTTTAACCGGCAGAATTAACTCATCTTACCATTTACAGCCATGGCTTCGGATGGGGGAGAATCTTTCCCTAAGCTGGACAGACCAGGTGCAAACAGGAACCCAGGATACTCAGGGTGGGATTCCATATCAGGTGATTCGCCAGCACCCTGCCTTACCGGTTTATGATACTGATGGAAATTTTGCAGGGGGCAACACCTTTGTGGGTGGCTTGGCTTTCCCAAATGCCATTAATCCGGTAGCTGAATTAGATAGAAATAAAAACAATAATTCAACAAGCTGGCGCATATTTGGAAATGCCTACCTTGAGGCAGATGTGCTGGAGCTCATTGCCGGCGAAAATGATTTTCATGATCTTTTACTAAAGACCAACCTAGGAATAGATTATTCCAACTTCTTTGCCCGACATTTTGCACCCACTTTCCAGGAGGGGGGCTTTATGCGGGAAGAAGCTATTTACAACAATAATTTTGGAGAGGGGCTCACCAGTACATGGATTAATACTGCTGAATATTCTTTTAATACGATGCGTCATAGCTTCAAAGCCTTGTTAGGACATGAGGCAGTCCGGTACAACTTTCGGGACCTGGGAGCCGGAAGGAGTGGATATACCATTGAAGATCCCAATTTTGTTCAAATCGGATCCGGTAATGCCGAAAGCAGTACTAATAGAGGGGGCGAATTAGACTGGGCTTTACTGTCTTATTTTGGCAAACTGGACTATACTTTAAATGGAAAATATCTGGTGTCAGCGACCCTGCGACACGATCAGTCCTCCCGCCTGAAAACCTCCGGCCTTTTTCCAGCCTTTTCTGCAGGGTGGATACTTGATGAGGAGGAATTTGCCAGTGCCCTGTTTGAGTCGGACTGGATCAACCGATTTAAGTTAAGAGGCAGCTGGGGGCAGCAGGGAAATCAGAATATTGCTCCATACGCTATTTACTCTACTTTTGGGTTAAATCCGGACAGGGCAGATTATGATCTGAACGGGGACAATACAACGGTTTCACCAGGTCTGATTGTCGTTCAGCGGGGTAATCTTGACCTTAGATGGGAAACCACCACGCAGGCCAATGTCGGCTTTGATGCCACTTTCTTCGAAAATAGCGTTGAAGTAGGTTTTGATTATTATATCAAACGGACTGACGACATTTTAACCCACCCTCCAGTTATTGCCGCGGAAGGAGAGGGAGGGGCACCTCCGAAAAATACCGCCTCAGTAGAGAATAACGGGATTGACCTGAACATCACACACTTTTATACTGGTAATGGTGATGACTTCAGTCTTACCAATCAGCTACAGTTTTCCAGGTATACTAATACAGTGGTAAGCCTGGGGCCAGGCGTAGGGGCAACAGGCATTTACGGTGAGCAGTATTTCAATCTTGATGGAGATTCCAGGGCAGCTACAGGTTATCCGTTTGCCTCTTTTTACGGATGGGTGGCTGATGGCATCTTTCAGGATGAAACGCAGGTTGAACAGCATGCTGAGCAGCCAGGAAAAGCGCCGGGAAGAATCAGGTATGCAGATCTGAATGAAGATGGAGTGATTGATGATTTGGATCGTACTTATTTAGGAAGTCCAAATCCTGATTTTACCATTGGTCTGAACTCCAGCCTGAATTATAAAAGATTAAATTTCTCTTTCTTCCTGTATGCATCCAAAGGAAATGAAGTTTATAATTATACCCGCCAGAACACGGATTTCTTTGAACCGAACTTCAATGTTGGAAGGAGGATCCTTGACGCCTGGAGCCCGCAAAACACCTCTTCTGCCATTCCTGCGCCTCAACTGAGCGCTACCAACAATGAAAGGCGGCCTTCTTCTTATTTCGTGGAGGATGCTTCCTTCATTCGCCTGAGAAGCGTTCGTTTAGGTTATAACCTTCCGGTAGGCCTTTCTGAAAAATCCACTCTTCAGCTTTATGGGGAAGTTCAGAATGTATTTACCCTTACCGGCTACTCTGGCCTGGATCCGGAAGTCCCTTTTGCGGGTGATGCGAATGTCTTTGGGGTAGACAGAGGGTTCTATCCCCTTCCAAGGACTTTTATGGTAGGCTTAACGGTAAGTTTATAATGAACAGGAAAATGATAGATAGTTTTAATATGCGGAAATTTATAAAATCAATCGGAATCCTTACTGCCATTGCCATTCTGGGTACGGGCTGTGAGAAAATAATAGAGGAGCCGGCTCCTAAAGGTGTACTGGCCGAAGGTTTAAGCTCCCCTGAAATAACGGAAGGACTGGTGACAGCTGCTTACCATGCCTTGTCGGCCAATGTAATAAACCCAGCAAATGCCTTTACCGGACCGGTAACGAATTGGGTCATGGATGTGCGAAGCGACGATGCTTATACCGGCGGAGAAGGAGCTGCTGCAGTGGAGTACTCAGGAGTACCCCAAATGGAAAGAGGTGTTATTTTTCCCTCTGATCCGGAAAGTGACGGGCTTCATGTTCCATTAAGTAAGTGGAGAAATAATGTCATTGGCATTGCACGGGTCAACAGGGCCATTAGTAGTATAAAAGCCCTGGAGGCAGAGGACTATCCTAAGCAGACTCGACTTGGGGAGATGCATTTATTGCGGGGCCACTTTCATTTTCTTCTTAAAAGAGATTTCAATAGGATTCCTTTTCTAACCGAAGAGGATAACCCATCAGAAGTAAGCAATACAGAATATACTTCTGAGGAGCTATGGGGGTTGATTGAAGAAGACCTGTTGTTTGCATATGAGAATTTACCTGGTCCGGGTGAAATTGAAGATGGAAGGGTAAATAAGTATACCGCTGCAGCTTACTTAACCAAACTTTATGTGCAGACGGAGCAGTGGCAGAAGGCCATTGAAATGGCCAATGTGGTAATGTCAGGCCCTTATTCACTTTTACCTGAATTTGAAGATCTCGCGACTATTGAGGGAGAAAATGGACCGGAAGTGCTTTTTGCCATCCAGTTCTCGAGAGGAAATGCACAGCTGAATGGAGCAGTGTTTCCAAACCACAACTGGAGCAACCTTTTAAACGGCCCTCGTGGGCCTTATACCGGTGACGGTTTTTATCTGGCCAGCCAGAACCTGGCGAATGTTTTTAGAACCAGCGAAGAAGGCCTACCGCTTTTTGATACCTTCAACAATGACATCGTAACAGGTGCGGATTATACAGAGCCATTGGATCCCAGAATTGATTTTACTTTTGGTAGAATAGGCATTCCATGGAAAGATGCAGGCGTTTTTGATGAAACCTGGATTAGAAACTCCACCTTTTTCCCTGAAGGAAGGTCAGGGAAAAAGCATATCCTTTCGCCGAACGATCCGGCTATAAACGCACCGGGTACGGGCCCGCATGCTGCCTCTGGTCTTAACTACATTTACATTCGTTATGCCGATGTACTACTATGGAAAGCCGAAGCGCTCATCGAGTCAGGAGGTAGTTTGGAAGAAGCCAGAGATTTGATTAACCAGGTTCGGTCAAGAGCCATTAACAGCACCTATGTGCAGAAACTGGATGGCTCAGGCGATGCGGCCAACTATGTTATCAGCACCTACGATACACCATTCCCTAACCAGCAATATGCACGTGAAGCCCTACGAACTGAGCGCAGGCTGGAGTTCGCTATGGAAGGACACCGCTACTATGATCTGGTGCGCTGGGGAATTGTCGAGGAAGTAATGGACAGGTACTTTGAGGTAGAGGTAGAGAGGGCACCACACCTCGAAGGAGAGGTGCTTGACTTTAACGGCAATCAGATTTACCTGCCCATTCCACAGGAGGAGATTGACCTGGCTCCGGAGCTTTACTCCCAGATTGATGGCTATTAAAAGAATCACTTAACCAAATTAATATTTTATGAGAAATCTTATGAAAAAGTCATTTTTATTGAACGTCCTGCTTTCAGCTATTATGCTGTTGGTAGTCTCCTGTGGGGAAGATGATGCACCTGCAGTCGATAAGACGGTAAATGCGGAGATTAGCTCTTTCCGAATAGTCTCTCCGGTGGAGGCCAGCGGCACCATTAACAATACGGATAAGACCATTGTAATAGAAGTGCCGGGCGATGTGGATGTCACCACTGCAGAGGTGGCCATTGAGGTGCCGGAAGGGGCCACCGTTTCACCTGCTTCAGGAACTGAAGTGGATTTTACCTCCCCGGTGGAATTTACGGTGACTGGTTCAGATGCAGAGGGTAATCCTATTACAGAGGTGTACACTGTGAGTGTTGAAAAAACAGCAGTAGTCGCTTTCGTTGGAAGCGCACCGACCATCGAAGAGCTGGAAGATGACGCCCAGGCAGCGGCTACATGGATGCAGGCCACCTACGGTGACGAGTTTGTGTATCTTTCTGCTGATGAAATCACGCCGGATGCTGTAAGCAACTTAAAGGTGATTTTCTATTATAAACTGGAGGCCACAGCGCCGGTTGATTTAGGTGCCATGGCGAGTGAAGAGGTGGCGAGTACCATTTCTAACTATGTACGCGATGGCGGACAACTGCTATTGGCAGGAGATGCCGCCCAATATATCTTTAACATTGATCGCGTCCCGGAGGCCTATGCCTTTAATGAGGTGAATGAAGAGATTGGTGTAGAAGAAAATAAGGCAGCCGATGATTTCTGGGGACTCAGTGCCGTTCCTACAACTACCTCAGCAGACAGAACGGCTCATCCGCTGTTTGAAGGGCTGTTGAATGCTGAAAATCGCCTGTACCTGAATAATGCTCCTACCCGTGAGGTACGCCTGGTATGGTGGAATGTTGGCCCTGCTGGAGGTGCCTGCTGTGGTGAAGTGGAAATGATTACCAACTTTGAAGAACAACTGAAAGCCGTCAAACTTGCCTCTCTTCAGCATGTGACCGATTATTTTGGCTTTGCGGCCGTTGAGTTCGGCAGAACAGATTTGGATACCCATGCCAATTTCAGTGCTGATGTACCGAAAGATTTCCGGGGAACGGTGCTGATGTTAGCAAATAGTATCATCGGCTATGAGTGGGAAACCAATGATGGTTCTGTTAATGAATATGAAGAAAACATTGAGCTGCTTACAGCCAATGCCATTGAGTACCTACGTGCACAGTATGATGCTCAGTAATTAATATAATAAATGAGCCGGGTTTACTGCCCGGCTCTATTTAAGTTTGTCTATGATACGTCCTTTCCTTCTTTTGATTACAGCCTTGTTTGTTTCTTTCCTGAAGGTAACAGCCGCTGAAATTGATACTCTTCTGCACTTTCCCTTTAATGAGGCTTCAGGGACTCCTTACATTACGGAAGAAGTCAATAATATTTCTTTTCCCCTTCAGAATATTTTTGATTTTCCGGAAAGAATACCGGCCGTTCAGGGAAGTGCCCTTCGGCTCGATGGCTATTCCACCTATGCCGAAAAAGATTATGCAATCACCGGGATAAATAACCAAATGACTATCGAAGCCTGGTATGCCACAGAGGCGTTCCCTCCTTCCACGGATGCGGACCGGAAACCGATTGAAGGCGGTGCTATTATCAGCCAGATTAATAATGAAAGCGGATTTGCCCTTGAAGTAGGTCCGTACGGGAATATCTCTCTTGACTTTTTTGCTGATGGGCAGAAATATGAAGTTAGCACCCCCCAAAGTATTGAAAAGTATGTGTGGAACCATATTGTGGCCACCATTGATCTCTCTGCCCAGCAGGCAAAAATTTTTGTGAATGGTAAGTTGTGGAAAACAGCTTCCTTGGCAGCTCATAATGTAATAAACCTAGCCAATGCTCCAATGTACATTGGCAGGCACAATGCCACCGCTCTTTTTTCCGACTTTAACCTTACCACCCTGAATGGTGCCCTTGATGATTTAAAAGTGTATAATGTCGCCTTAAGGGCAGAAGAAGTAAGCGAACGCTATACTGCCTTTGCACCCCCTGCAGTTACAGAAACGCTATTCGAAGACTTTGAAGGAACAGATTATGCGCCCTGGACGATTGCAGGCGCAGCTTTTGGAACTCAGCCGGCAGCAGGAGCCATAGGGGGGCAGCACCCGGTAACAGGCTATCGTGACAACCGGTTAGCAAACTCCTTTCATGATGGAGATGTCTCCCAGGGCACCCTTCGTTCTCCTGCTTTTACCATTGAGCAGGACTTGATAAACTTCCTGATTGGGGGAGGAAACCACCCGGGTAAAACAGAAATTCGCCTGTTGGTGGATGGAAAGGTGGTTCGCTCGGCTACCGGAAAAAACTCCGAAACATTAGTTGCAGAAAGCTGGAATGTCGGGGAGTTTTTAGGCGCTACGGCGCATATTGAAATAGTAGACTCTGTAAGTGGGGGGTGGGGGCATATTCTGGCTGACCACATCACCTTTAGTAATCAGCAGGAACTGTTAGAGGCAGACTTGTTCATCGATCCGGCTATTCGCCATGCCGGCGATGAGCTCAGGCCCCAGTTTCATGCCATGCCCAATACCAGCTGGACAAATGAACCCTATGGCCTTATCTATTACAAAGGAAAGTATCATCTCTTTTTTCAGAAGAATCCCAGTGGCCCATATTTGTTTTTTATGCATTGGGGTCATTTAAGTAGTCCTGATTTAGTTCATTGGCAGGAAGAAAAGGTGGTTATGGGACCTTCTCCGGGGTTTGATGATTTCGGAACATGGTCGGGTACGACCATTATGGGGCCTAATAATGAGCCTGTTATTGTTTATACAGGAGTGGATGAGGCAAAAGCAGGGATTGGGCTTGCTTATCCACAGGACGAGGAATTAATTGAATGGGAAAAGTACCAGGGGAACCCGGTAATAGCCAGCAGTCCTTCAGGCTATCTCGATTTTCGGGATCCTTTTATCTGGAAGGATAAGGATACCTACTATATGATAGTAGGGGCTGGGCTGGCGAATAATGGCGGTGGAGCTCTTCCTACCTATAAAAGTCAAGATTTAATCAACTGGACCCGCATCAACACCCTGTTTAGTAATTCAGATCTGGAGGAGTCAGGCTTTTTTTGGGAGATGCCCTTATTCTATCCCCTTAATGATCAGGGAGATTATATTTTAGCAGTTACTCCCTTATATAATGGAAAGCCTGCCAATGTAGTCTACTGGACCGGGAAATGGGAAAATGAAAAGTTTACACCTTACTTTGATGCCCCTAAAATTCTGGATGCCTCTATCAATAATACCCTGGCTCCAGCCATTGGAAGGGATGCGGAAGGGCGAATTACCTATATCGGCATTATTCCTGAAACCCGAAATGTAGCGGATCAGATTGAGGCCGGCTGGCGGCATGCGTTTTCCCTGCCGCGGGTCATTCGTATTTTGGAAGACTCTACCATCGGTCAATATCCACACCCAAACCTTTGCAGGCTCAGGACTAATGAAGTAGTAGTAAATGACCGCTTAATTGAAAAGGGTTCTGGTGGTAACCTGCCGGAGTTCGGCGGCAATCAGCTTAACCTGTCTTTTAGCCTTCAGGCGGATTCTGCTTCCAGATTTTCCTTACAGCTTCTTAAAAGTGTGGATGGTAGTCAGTTTACTTCCTTTATTTTCGACCTGGAGAAAAACCTTGTGGCACTGGATACCCGCTATGCGCATGAACAGGCAGCACAAGAGGAATATACGGCCTCGGAGTATGTTTTTGACTTTACAGAAAAAATTGATGTAGAAGTATTTGTCGATCACTCTATTGTAGAGGTTTTTATTGATAATCTGCTGGTTTTATCTACCAGGGCCTATCCGGCCGAAACAAGCAAGCAGGTAGACCTGGTAGTGACCCAGGGAGCGGTGAAATTACTGGAAGCCAAACAATGGACCATGAAGCCCATGGGAAGCGCAACGGGCACAACTGTTTGTGAGCCTGATTTTTTACCGACTGCCTTTCGGACAGTACAGGAAGATTCACCGGTTACAGGCGTAAAAAAAAACGATAAGCTGAGGGCGTCTATTAAGCTGTACCCGAACCCTGCACAGGATGTGCTGAATCTTGAAATTCCTAGTCAGGAAGAGGTAGAAGTGGCGGTTCTTTCAATGAATGGCAGAGTGATTAAAGCCGAAAAAGTCCGTTCCTCGAAACACCAAATCCAGACAGCCGGCTTGCCCGAAGGATTGTACCTGATTCGGGTAAAGGGGCGAACGTTCTCTGAATATTTTAAAATAATCATTCAAGTAAAATGAAAAATATACTTATAGCATCAGGCTTGCTTTTTTCCATGGTGGCCTGCAGTGATAAAGTAGTGGAACAAACGGTTCAGGAGAACAGGGAACAGCATCGCTTGCAGTTCCATTTTACGCCTCCGTCTGCATGGATGAATGACCCTAATGGTATGGTATATCATGAGGGGGAATATCACCTTTTTTACCAGCACAATCCCGACAGCACCGTATGGGGGCCCATGCACTGGGGGCATGCCGTAAGTAAAGACCTGGTGCATTGGGAGCACCTGCCGATTGGCTTGTACCCTGATAGCCTGGGTACAATTTTCTCAGGAAGTGCAGTCGCAGACCTGAATAATACCTCCGGCCTGGGAACGACCGAGAATCCGCCGCTGGTGGCTATTTTCACCTATCACAATGCCGAAGCAGAGCGGGCAGGCAGGAACGATTTCCAAACCCAGGGAATCGCCTTTAGCCTCGATAAAGGCCGCACTTGGACTAAATACGAGCAAAACCCGGTACTGCCAAACCCGGGAATCCGCGATTTCCGCGACCCGAAAGTAATGTGGTACGAAGCCGGTCAAAAGTGGGTAATGGCTTTAGCCGTAGCTGACCGTATCAGTTTTTACTCTTCCAAGGACCTGAAGAGCTGGGAGCATGAAAGCGACTTCGGGCAGGATATTGGCGCGCATGGTGGGGTATGGGAATGTCCGGATTTATTTCCGCTACAGGTGAAAGGCAGCGGGGAAGAGAAATGGGTGCTCCTGGTGAGTATTAACCCTGGCGGGCCTAATGGCGGATCCGCCACACAGTATTTTGTCGGCCACTTTAACGGAGAAGAGTTCGTACTGGATGAACAGTTCCGTCAGGACCTAAGCCAGGAAGCAGTAGTGCCGCAAGGAAAGCTGTTTGCTGATTTTGAAGGAGAAAATTACAAGGGCTGGGAGGTTGAAGGAGATGCTTTTGGCGAAGGTCCTGTGCCCGGTACCTTAGATAGACAAGGAAAGGTGGCAGGCTTTGCAGGTACCAAACTGGTAAACAGCTTTCGCCAGGGCGACGAGAGTATGGGGCGACTCCTTTCTCCTGCTTTTATGATTAACACCAATTATATTAATTTCCTTGCCGGGGGCGGAAAACATCCGGAAGGAACGGCTGTAAATCTCTTGGTGGATGGCGAGCGGGTACGGAATGCGACCGGAAACAACAGCGAATCACTCAACTGGGTGGCATGGAATGTAGAGGAGCTGAAAGGAAAAGAAGCCCGGCTCGAAATTGTCGACCAGGTGCAGGGGGGCTGGGGCCATATCCTGGTCGACCAGCTAATTTTTGCTGATGCCCCTGCAGAAAATGCGCAGGAGGGTATCTGGATTGATTACGGCCGCGATAACTACGCCGGGGTTAGCTGGTCGAACGTTCCCGAAGAAGATGGTCGTCGCCTGTTTATGGGCTGGATGAGCAACTGGGATTATGCCAATGTTGTGCCAACGGAAACCTGGCGCAGTGCCATGACGGTGGCCCGTAGTCTGAACCTGGAAAACACAGCCGAAGGATTGCGCCTGGTGTCTAAACCGGTGGAGGAACTGGAAAAATTGTATGCAGCTACCGTGCAGCTTGATGAGCAGCTGGTGGAAGACTCTTTGTTGATTTCGCAAAAGCTACCATCCTCAACAGCCACCTTCGACCTGAGTATGGAGCTGGAAGCTCTGAATCCGACAGCAGGTTATGCCTTTGAGCTGTCTAATGAGCTGGGGCAGAAAGTAATTATTGGCTACGACCCGGAGCGGAAAGCATACTTTGTAGATAGGAGGCAGGCCGGCAAAAATGATTTTTCAGACAATTTCGGTGATATCCATTACGGGCCAAGAATAGCTCAGGGGCCTGTACATGATTTGCGTCTGCTGATAGATGTAGCTTCACTTGAGCTTTTTGCCGATGGTGGAAAAACCGTCATGACGGACATATTCTTTCCTGATGAAGCTTTTACCGAGCTGAAACTGCTAACGAAGAATGGGGCAGTAAAAGTGAATGCAGGAGCCATTCGGGAGCTTCGCTCTATCTGGAATACGGATATTTAGGTCCGTATTCCAGAAAGATAATAGAGGTGAAAATGTAGGCCTACTAATCCCTAAGCAGGGGAATGGTCTCTCACAAACTATCACAAGGGGTGTAGTAGGCATCTGGCAGCTAAAGGCCTTAGTGCTCACCCAACCCGGGTGGGAACCATTCAATGGAGGAAGATGATATGATGATAAGGCGCAGTATTTTGTTTTTTTTTGTATTTGCAGGATTATGGCTTCCCGCTTTCGGGCAGGAATACCACGAAAATTACCGCCTGCAGTATCACTTTTCCCCCCTTAAAAACTGGATCAATGATCCCTGTGGAATGGTGTACCTGGACGGGGAATATCACTTGATGTACCAGTACAATCCCTACGGTACGCAATGGGGCAATATGTCGTGGGGGCATGCAGTTTCCAAAGACCTGGTGCACTGGGAAGAGCTGCCGGTAGCCCTGGAGCCCGATGCGCTGGGAGCAATATTTTCGGGTGGTGCCGTAATTGACTACCACAATACCGCCGGCTTTGGCGATTCGGCCATGATAGCGATGTATACCAGCGCCGGCACCACCCAACAACAAAGCATTGCCTACAGTCTCGATAAAGGAAGAAGCTGGCAGAAATATGCCGGCAACCCGGTACTCACTAACCAGGGAACGCCCGACTTCCGTGACCCGATGGTTTTCTGGCATGAAGAAACCGCTAAGTGGATTATGGCCCTGGCCGTACTGGACCGTATTGAGTTTTATTCCTCTCCGGATTTAAAAAGCTGGACGTTTGAAAGTGAATTTGGAAGTGAAACCGGCGCACATGGCGGGGTGTGGGAATGCCCAGATTTGTTTCCGCTGAAGGTGGAAGGGCAGCCGGATTCCCTTTGGGTATTAATGGTAAGCCTCAATCCCGGCTCTCCTTCAGGTGGTTCGGGTACACAGTATTTTCTGGGTAATTTCGATGGCACTGCCTTTACTCTAACAGAGGAGTTTGATTCTTTACTGAATAGCGAAAAGATACTGCCGAATGGGGTACTGTTCGAAGATTTCGAAGGCGCGGATTATGGAGCCTGGGAAGTTAGCGGAGCCGCCTTTGGCAGTGGTCCTGTAGAGGGAACTCTTCCAGATCAGCAGACAGTTTCGGGCTACCTGGGAGAGCGCTTGGTGAACTCCTACCTACAGGGTGATGGCTCTGAGGGTAAATTGGTTTCCCCTGCTTTCACTATCGGCCATCATTACATAAACTTCTTAATCGGAGGAGGAAATCTACCCGGTCTGGCGGAAGTCAACCTGATAATAAACGGCCAAAAAGTAGCGACTGCCACTGGAAGAAACGAGGAAAAGCTACGCTGGCATGCCTGGGATGTTCGTTCCTATGTCGGTGCCGAAGCCCAAATCGAGATTGTTGATGCGGCAACAGGAGGCTGGGGGCATATAAACGCAGATCATATTTACTTTTCTGATGAAGCTATTCTGAATGATCAGGTAGAGGCTTTGTGGGCAGATTATGGACCTGATTTTTATGCAGGGCGTTCCTGGGAGAACCAGCCGGCTGCCAGCCCTTACCAACGGGTTTGGCTGGCCTGGATGAATAACTGGGCCTATGCCGGAAATCTGCCAACCACCAGCTGGAGAGGTAGCCTTTCGCTGCCCCGCTCACTTGAGCTGCGAGAGAATGAAAGTGGGCATATACGCTTGTTTCAGCATCCTGTTCATGCCTTCGATTCACTAAGAACGGAGCATGTTACCTACACAGAATTGGGTATAGAGGCTATTAATCAGCAGCTGGAGCAGGATAAGATACGAGGAACACGTTACGAAATGAGCTTTACTCTTGTGCCGGGTACTACCACCAGTCCTGCAGGTGTGGAGCTACGAAAAGGGATTTCGGCCAAAACAGTGGTAGGCTACGATCCGGCGCGTAAAGCTGTTTACCTCGACAGGAGTAGGGCGGGTCATCGGGTATCAGATACCTATGAGCGTGTGTTTTATGCACCTCTTGAAGGGGAACCTACTGAGCTGCGTTTCCGCATCTTTGTGGATGAGTCTTCTGTAGAGGTTTTCGTTAATGAGGGCGCACTGGTGCAAACGGCCAGGATATTTCCTAGGGAGACATGGGATGGGCTTCGCTTTTTTGGTTCTGAAGAAATCACTGTTGCTTCCTTTGACTTCTGGAAAATGAAGTCTATCTGGCCTGAAGAAGAGGAGGTGCTGGGATTTCATCCTGAAAGGAACGGTTCTTTAAGTGTATTCCCTAACCCAAACCATGGCCTTTTCAGTATCCGAAGCACGGAAGAAATTGCGGCAGTTGCTGTATTTGACCTTCGTGGAGCACAACTACCTGCTCAGGTACGAAAATATGCTGACTATACTCGTGTTGCTATTTCGGAGGAAAGCCAGACAGGCATTCACTTTGTAAAAGTTTATTTCAAAAACGGGCAGGTGGCAGTAGAAAAAGTAGTGATAAAATAAACGAAAGGGGGCAAAGCATAAGCCTCAGGTTTATTCAATAAGTAGATAAAGGTTAAGAGAAGAAAAGAGATGAAACATGGTTTGTTAATTGATATGGATGGTGTGATTTATGGTGGAGACCACCTCATCCCAGGGGCGGACAACTTTATTGGCACCCTTCTAAAGCAGGATATCCCGTTCATGTTCATGACCAACAATAGCCAGCGAACGCCACTGGAGGTTGTTCGTAAGCTGAAAAAGCTAGGAATTGTTGTGAGCCCGGAGCATGTATATACCAGTGCCATGGCTACCGGTAAATTTCTGGCCGGCCAGGAGCCAAACGGTACGGCCTATGTGCTGGGAGAGGGTGGCTTGTTAACCAGCCTGCACGAGAATGGCCTTACGCTGGTAGAAACAGATCCGGACTTCGTAGTCCTGGGAGAAGGAAGAAACTTTACTCTTGAAATGGTGCAGCGGGCGGTTGATATGATTTTGGAGGGAGCCAAATTTATTACCACCAACCGTGATCCTTCGCCTAAGAAGAAGGGTTGGGCCAATTTAGGCATAGCCGCCACGACTGCCATGATAGAAGAAGCCACAGGAATTAAAGCATTTGAGGTAGGAAAACCAAGCCCGGTAATGATGCGCTCGGCACGAAAGGCACTGGGGCTGGAAACCGCTAACACCACCATTATTGGAGATACTATGTCGACAGATATCCAGGGTGGGGTGCAGGTAGGATACAAGACAATACTGGTGCTTTCGGGGGTTGCCCGGAAGGAGAACCTGAGCAAGTTTGCTTTCAAACCGGACCTGATTGTAAATTCTGTGAACGATATAAAACTACCCCTCAAGTGGTGGGATCTTAAAACAGAAAAAGTATGAGAGTTTTATCTTTTGGCGAAATACTGTTCGATATAATTGAGGGAGAAAATTATCTGGGGGGTGCTCCCCTCAATTTTGCGGCCCACCTGGCACAGCTAGGGGTGGAATCCTATATTTTTTCAAGAGTGGGAGATGATGAGCTAGGAAAAGCGGCTTTGGAACAGATCCGTAAGATTAGGATAAAGACAGACTTTATTCAAAAGGACAATCAGCACCCTACAGGTACAGTGCCTGTTGAGTTTAAGGATGGGCAGCCGGACTATACCATCACCAAAAATGTAGCGTATGACTACATCAATTTTAGAGCAAGTAAGCAAGCGATAGATCCGATGAGTTTTGATGTGCTTTATTTCGGGACCCTTGCCCAGCGGAATCTGGAGTCAGAAAGTGCACTGAAGCAGCTCTTACAGCGAAAAGCCTTTAAACACATATTCTATGACATCAACCTGCGGAAGGACTGTTTCACAGCCGAAATTATTAAACAGTCTTTAAGAGCCTGTACTATTTTTAAGTTAAATGATGAGGAGGTAAGGGTGGTATCTGCTCTCCTGTATCAGCAGGAGCTGAGCCTGGAGGAATTTGTAAAGCAGGCTTCTAAGGATAACAACATTGAGCTTATACTGATAACTGCCGGGGCTGAAGGGTGCTATATTTATGAAAAGCAGACGCTGAAGTTTGTGAAAGGATATCCTGCTAATGTTGTAGATACGGTTGGGGCGGGCGATTCATTCAGCGCCGCTTTTGTACATCATTATTTGAGAGAGAAAAATGCTTTGCAGGCGGCAGATGTTTCCAACCGTTTGGGGGCATTTGTTGCTTCTTCTAGAGGACCACTGCCAACATACTCTTCTGAAATAAAAAGAATATTAGGAATAGTAGAGCCCTGAAAGATGACAAAGCAGCGGCAAATTACCCTGAAAGATATAGCCCAAAAGCTGGATATATCTGTTTCCACCGTCTCACGGGCCTTAAGGAATGATTCGGCTGTTAATGCTCATACAAAGAAGGCTATTTCGAGGATGGCAAAGCAGCTCAATTTTGAAATAAACCAAGTTGCGCAGAGTCTACACAAGAAAAAGACCAAAGCCTTAGGTGTTATAGTGCCAAACCTTACGAATAATTACTTTGCTGCTAGCATCAGTGGAATACAGGATATGGCAGCTAAGAAGGGGTACAATGTTATCATTTGCCAGTCAAATGAATCGTATGAAAAAGAAGTCAATATCCTCAGAACATTGGCTAATGGTAGGGTAGATGGTTTGCTTATCTCGCTTTCTCGCGAAACTAATAACTATGATCATCTTCAAAAAGTGCTTTATAGAGGTATCCCGTTGGTGCTGTTTGATAGAATTTGTAATGAGATTCCTGTTTCTAAGATAGTTGTAAATGATTATGATGGTGCTTTTAAAGCTACAGAACACCTAATTCAACTTGGTCGTAGCCGAATTGCCCATATTGCAGGCCCTGAGCATCTTTCCATTTCTAAAGACAGGCTGAACGGCTATCGTGATGCATTGCAAAAATATGGAATGAATGTAGAACAGGAATTGATACGGTATAGCAGTTCGTATGAACAAGGTGCTGTAGAACAAACAAATGAACTATTGAACTTGCCTTCACCACCTGATGCTATTTTTGCAGTAGATGATCCTGCAGCTATTCAGGCAATGATGGTGATGAAGGAAAGAGGTATAAAAATACCTGAAGAGGTAGCTATTATAGGTTTCTCAAATGACCCGAATTCAGCTCACACTCAGCCCACTTTGTCTACTGTTGCTCAGCCGGCATATGAAATAGGGCAAATTGCTACCAAACATATCTTAGATCAAATTCACCAGCCTGAGAATTCTATTTCACAGACTATAACCCTAAATACGGAATTGGTTCTGAGGAACTCTTCAAAATAACTTAAGAATAGAATTTTTCAGAAATTGGAAAGACTTCAAGGTCAGAGGTCACCCAGATTTATTGTAGTTGAGCTTTTTGACAGTTCTATTCTTCTTTTTATGAAAAAGAATGCCCTCACTATGATTCCTTCTATTTCCCTGCTGCCTCCTCCACCTGCCGGAAGAACGGGATAAGCCAGTACATATTTTCCGCAATCCGGTCGAAGTTCAGGGGCGGGACTTCCTGTGCAAAAATGATACAGGTCAGGTAGGCTTCCAGCAGGTTCTCCCGCAGCTCAAGGGGAGGGGAAAAGCTGATGAGCTGGTTGAATTTCTCCCCGGCTTCCTGCGTCAGGGAGAAAATAAGAGAGAAAATCTGGACACACTACAGGGATGCGTTCAATTTGTAGGGAATTTTGAACATGTGTGCTTGCTCTGTTCAGAGATTGGACATATATTTACATTATGTCCAAAAAACACGTAAAAATGAACATATAGAGATGAGCAGCTCCCAATATGACAGAAATGAACCCTTCAACCAGCTTCCTTTACTTCCCCCTCCTGAAGAGATAGAAAACGATCCGGTGGTGTTGAAGAAACTGGTAGCCTCTTCCAGGGCACTGGCCTCTGTCAACACCAATATTCTGAGGCTGCCCAATCCTTATATGCTGGTCAATACCATTGCGTTACAGGAGGCTAAAACTTCCACAGCAATTGAAAATATATTTACTACTGAGGATGAGTTATACAAAGCGGCTTCAGAAACGGCTCAGGAAGAAAAGACGGACACCGCAACTAAAGAGGTATTAAGATACCGGGAAGCTCTGTGGGCGGGCTATGACAATCTAAAGAAAAAAGAGGTGGTCGACCTGCCAATGATGCTCCGGGTGTTTCAGAATATTAAGAATACCACTACAGGCTTGCGGCCACCCCATGCAATGGTGGTTATAAAAAGAGGAGAAAGTGAGTTCAGGGCCGGAGAGATTATTTATACCCCCCCCAGAGGGAAGGGAGTCATTGAGCAGCTGATTCAAAATCTGGTGGAATATCTGAATGATGATGAAAAATACCCGACCGATCCTTTATTGAAAATGTGCATCGCGCATTATCAGTTTGAGGCGATACACCCCTTTCAGGATGGCAATGGCAGAACCGGGCGTATCTTAAATTTACTCTACCTGATTAGTAAAGGATTACTCTCCCAGCCAACGCTCTATTTATCGAAATATATCATCCAGTATAAAGATGATTATTACTATAAACTGGGAACCGTAACCCAGAGAGGGGAATGGAAAGACTGGATTCTTTTCATGCTGGATGCTGTTGAAAAAACCGCTCATTTAACCAACAGCATGATAGATGAAATATTGCGGCAGATGGAAATGAGCCTGGAGTATGGAAAGGCCCATCTGAAATGGTATAACAAGGAAATCAATGAAACTATCTATACCCAGCCTTATATAAAGCCTCAGTTTATCGCCTCTACGCTGGGAAAGACTTCTCGTACTACGCTTACCAAATACATGGCAGAGCTGGTAGAGACAAGGATGCTGAGCGCTAAAAAAGTAGGGAGAGAGGTTTATTATATCAATGACAACCTGATGCGCATACTCGGAGGTTGAAATGATAAAACTGTCGCATCCAGGGCAATGGGTGCTGGTTTATGCATAGCATAGGGGGGTACAAAGAAAAGCCAGCCCTGTCATACGAAGGATGGGATATGTGGGGCCACTGTAATCCCCCTCCCGCCGCACAGGCCCTGTGGGAAAAGCCTGTTCATTCCGCTCGTGCCTCTTTCCATTCACAAGCTTATCCCAGCCCACGCAAGCCTCGCACGACTTTTCGTTCCGCCCCGCTGCACTACAAGCCGCACGACCCCTGCCTTTCCAGCGCACAACCTCCCTGAAATAGTCTCTCCCATAGTCCGGTAACTGGCGACAGCATGTCTACAAGAAGCCCTGCAATAACAGGAGGAGGCTCTTTTTTGTCGACAGCCAGTCTACTTTCTAAATGGGAGCCTACCAGTAGTAGCCTTCTTCCACCTAAGCATTCCTTTTCCTGAGGGTTTGGAAGAATAGATGCTTGCTGTTTCCAGCAGAGTGGCAGAACAGTACCTGTGCCCCATCCATACAAACATACAGGAGTTAGAGAGGACCAGTCACATAATGTCTGTAGAGGTCCTTAAAAAGCATTATAAGATTTAGCTGTTGTTTCTATCATTAAAAGGTTAATCTTGTGAGAACCGGAAGAAAAGTCTGCTGGTAAAAAGAGCTTATAGTCAAAATGTCGACTACCTATGGTGCTTTCTTTAGCTTTAGCTTTCTTTAGCAAGAAAGCATTGCAAAAGGGGCTGTCGACAGCCTTTTTGGCTATGCAGGGGCCTCAACAGGGTTGAGGGGGTAGACAAGGTACCCTTGAAGGGGTGCTGAGGGTATAAAACTGTAGACAGGGGGGTGTCGACAGGTGCTCAAAAGAAGGGAAACAGCAGCAGCAGGGAAGGAGGAAGGGAAATGATAGTGAGAGCGAATTCAGCCTTTCCGCTTATCAGCAAAGATAGGCCTGCATCCGAAGCAGTCAAGGGTATATAAACAGCCTGCGGCTGCCCCTGACAGCATCTCCTTCCGACCTGAAAAAGGCTACTAAGCCGTAAAGGCTGGGGGAGGGGGCAGTTGATAGGAAAAAGGTCGAGTGAAATTTCATTTATCTCCACCAGGGGAGGTTGGAACGTTTCTCTGCGAGAATTAATTCTACCTGTTCATATAAGGCTGCCAGGTGACCAGAAGGTATTTTTCCTTATCACCTTCTTTCAGGGACAGGAAGCCGTACTCATAACAGAACAGGTAAACCTGCCCTTTGCTGTTCTTCCAGTAGTTGGTGAAGAAGGAAGGGTCGAAGCCCTCTGCCAGCAGCACTTCTTTTCGAAGCGTAGTTTTGCCAACTTTATTGTAGCGCTTTAAGATGGTGCGGTTCTTTTTCAATTGCCGGTCTACCTTGTAGAAGTGTGCCTCCTGCTCCTGGCGCTGCTCATACTGCTGGGCAGACTTACAGCTTAGTGAGCAGTAGATTTTATCCTTACGACCTACTATCTCTTTCTGGCAGACGGGGCACTTCTTCATTTATAGCAGAATGTTAGTCGCATAATATACGAATAATCTTCTTTTCAGACTAGTGGACTTGCGTATCTTTCTGAAAAAGAAACACTATGCTGCCCGTTATCTACTTACATCCGCTCTTGCACGACGGCAAAACCTTTGTCAGGCTTGGCTTTGCTCAGGACAAACAGCTGTTCTGGTACTTATGCCAGCAGCAGGAAATTATTAAGTACAGTAAAACATATAAATGCCTGGTAACTCATTACCGCAAAGAGCCGATACTGAAGCTGGAAGAAGCGATAAAGGGAAAAGCCACGCTCGATATCAGCGCCCTTGAACGCTTTGCCCTGCAGACAAAAGCAGCAGAGAGAAAAAAGGCTGAAGGGAAAGTGATTGTATTGCCACTGGTGCACCTGCTTCCCGGGCTTCTTGATGATAAAAAGATTCTCATGCTGCAGTTCCGCTATCGAAGAGAGCTAAGCGAGTTTTTAAGGCAGCAGCCATTTATCCATTACTATGGTCAGGGGAAATGCTGGTACATAGAGCAGGAAAAGACCTCTCTTTCAGAAGTTGTTGCCCTGCTGCAGCCGCATGCCCGTTTAAGAATTGACCCAGGCCTGGAGCCACTGGATTGGGAAACCCAGAAGCTTCTGATTACAGGAAACAACAAAGATTGGGGGAGTCTGAATCCTGAGCCTTTCCTGGATGCCCTTATTGCCAGGGATTACAGCCCCAACACCCTGAGCAGCTATTTCAGCCTGTTGGGCAGGTTTATAAAGCACATGGCTATTCGGCAGGCAAAGGATTTTGAAGTGCTGAATGCAAACAGCGTGAATGTTTACCACAGCCGCTGGATGGCCGAAGAAGAAGTATGTGCCGGAACCATTAATCAATCGGTAAGCGCCCTTAAATTTTACATGCAAAAGGTAGTAGGAGTGCCTGCGGAAGGGTTTGAGCTGGTAAGAGCAAAGAAAGATAAAAAACTGCCTAAGGTAATCAGTCTGGAGGAAGTCGCAGCTATTCTGTCCTCCCCGGCTAATTTGAAGCACCGTTGTTTGCTGGCCTTTTTGTACAGTGGAGGGTTACGCGTGGAGGAGGTACTGGGTTTGAAGGTAGCAGATATAGCCTGGGAGCGAAAGCAGTTATGGATTAGAAAGGGGAAAGGAAAAAAAGACCGGGTGACCATGCTATCTGACAGCCTGGCTGTCCAGTTGAAGGAATACCTCCGGAATTATAAGCCAAAGAGCTACCTGTTTGAAGGACAATTTGGAGGAAGATACACTTCTACCAGCATAAGGAAGGTATTAAATATTGCGATGAAAGCAGCAGGAATAGAGAAGGGGTACACCCCCCACTGCCTGCGCCACAGTTTTGCCACACACCTATTGGAGGGGGGGACGGACCTGCGCTACATCCAGAGTTTGCTGGGCCATGAAAGCTCAAAGACTACGGAGATTTACACACATGTAAGCCAAAAATCGCTTCAAAATATCCAGAGCCCGCTGGATAAGTTGGAATTATGGAAGAATGATGCTAAGTTAGGCACAAAACAACCCAATACATATGAGGGAAAATGACACCTGTAAGGTGCCATTTTCCCGAAGTTAGGTACCATTACAAATGATGAACTTCAATTTCATAGCAAGTGACAAATTTGAGTTGGCTAATTTCCAGGACGTTGGAAAATTCGTTGACACTTATCCGGATTTCCAAACTGTTACACTAAGCGATGAAAATGAACTTAAATTACTGTTAAAATTAATGGGGATTAATGAATTGAATGACCATGAACTCTCTGATTCAGAATTCTCCAAATTTTGGGATTTATCGGCTTTTAAACTACCAGAACTTAGTGCAGAGCAATTTGACCAATTCTACAAAAACTGGATTGGCAAATCAAAAAGAGAAAATAATATGGACGAGTACGGCAATCTGATTTTTCTCCAAGGACTAAGTTCAAAATGGAATAAATTACATTACCGACTGATTATAAAAGAAAAATAAAACGGTACCTAACAAAGCAAACAGGTTATTGGGCATATACTTGTTACTTTTGGCATCTCGGCCATTTACAAATTATGCAATAGGCGGATTCTAAACCGCTATAAAATGCCCAACACCCAGTTTGCGGGCCGTTGGTGTGCCACGAGGTGGTGATAATCCAGTAGGTGCGAATCCTACCAGGGCAATTGTCTGTTCA
>NZ_ANNU01000009.1 GCF_000346615.1 Nafulsella turpanensis ZLM-10 | reverse complement strand
CGTTGGTGTGCCACGAGGTGGTGATAATCCAGTAGGTGCGAATCCTACCAGGGCAATTGTCTGTTCACCCTGAAGAAAAACAAACAGCTGTATCTGTGAAGGTGCAGTTGAAGCTTTGTTCTTTCAAATAATCAAGCTGTAACGCGAAAGCGTGAACCCGTAGTAGCTTCGAGATTGCAATCCGCAGATTTGGGGAGGGTGTCGACGGTCCTGAACCCTGACATACTGAAAGGATAAACAGTCATATGAATTTCAGTAAACTGCCGGAGTCATAGGGATTGCGTGATTATAGATGGATTGTCACTAAACGTGGGAGGTCTGCATGCCTGGAGGTTGGCTAGCGAAAACCTTTTCCTATAAGTATAACGAAATGGAAGAGGGGGTTTGCAGAAGTCGGAGGGGCCTATAGTACTGCCAAAGCCAGGGACAACAAAACCCTGGGTCAGGGAAGAGGCCCTACTTTAGAGAAGCTTATATGAAATGCAGGACGACCTATATTGATGAGCATCTATTAGTAAGTCCATCACTTTGTGATGAGCGTGTCCGTGCTTTTCAAAGGAAGCTATACATTAGAGCCAAGCAAGAGAAGGATTTTAAAGCATATAGCCTGAAGGACAAGGTATGTCTGGACTATGTGCTGATAGAATCCTGGCGCAGAGTAAAACAAAGCTACTCAACGGGAAGAGGTGTAGACAAGGTAGGCTTTGCAGATATTGAAAAGCAGGGATTGCATCAATACCTGACGGAGCTACAAGCAGCGCTACGCAGCAACACCTATCGCAGTTCCCCGGTCAAGCGGGTTGAAATTCCGAAGGAAAAGAAAGGAGAATTCCGTCTATTAGGTATCCCCACCATCAAGGACCGTATCGTCCAGATGGCAGTAAAGATGGTCATAGAACCATTATGGGAAGCGGATTTTATCCCCACATCCTATGGATTCAGGCCCAGAAGGGGAGCACAGGATGCCATTAAGCAGATAAGGAAGAACTTATACGATGGACATAGATTCATCTATGATGCGGACCTGTCTAAGTATTTCGACACCATCCCGCACAATAAGCTTTTCATCTTGCTTAAAGAGCGCATCAGCGACAAAGGAATCCTTAACCTGATTGGCCAGTGGCTCACTTCTCCCATTCAGTTAAGGAATGGAGAACTGCTGGAATCTACAGAGGGCACTCCCCAGGGTGGAGTAATCTCGCCTCTGTTAGCTAATATTTACCTGCATATCTTCGACCGGATTGTAAGCAATCCACAAGGGAAATTTGCCAAAGCAAACATTCGTATAGTACGCTATGCAGATGATTTTGTATTGATGGGGACCCAGAGGTACAGCGGAGAAATCCGAAGGTATATCGATTCACTCATGAATCGAATGGGACTAAGACTGAATAAGGAGAAGACTAAGATTCTTCACGCCAATAAAAGCAGTCTGCACTTTCTGGGCTTTGAATTTCGTACAATTCGCTCCATGTTCTCATGGAACAGGAAGATTTACACGAACATTCGACCCAGTTTAAAATCAAGGAAAAAGCTGTTCTCCCATATCCGTGAGCTTCTGGCAAAGCGGAGGCACTGGAAGATAGAACCTATGGTTTATAAGCTAAATGAAGTGCTCATTGGTTGGTTGAATTACTTTTCCATCAGTAAAGTGACTCATATTTGGGAAACCATCAATACCATTATCCCCCATCTGGATTTCAAACTCTACAAATGGTTGAAAAGTAAAGGAAGGAAGGCGCACAAGTCGCTCCGCCAGCGACCTTACAATAACCTTGTGAAACACAAGAACTTGTTAGACTTGGGAAAGTATGCGCGTCTGAAATCACTTGCGAAAGCTCAATGAAGAACTCTATCGGTAAGCCGTATGAAGGAAAACTTCACGTACGGTTTGATGAAGGGGTCACTGATAGTGTACAGATTTTTATTATCTTTTGATAAAATTTAACTGTAGACTATCAGGGCCTACTCTAC
>NZ_ANNU01000008.1 GCF_000346615.1 Nafulsella turpanensis ZLM-10 | reverse complement strand
CTCTGGCTCTTCTCCTTGTCTCATAACGTTTCTTTTTGTGTATCGCTATTTCAGGACGGGACACCAGAAACAAAAAAAAAGAAGCACGAATCTCGTCATGCTTCTTTTTCTGCTAAAGAGTCTAAATTCTTTATGGAGTTACATCCGGCATATAGCGATACTTCGATTTAACGAACATAAAAATGCCGTAGCAGGCAAGCCCTATCGCTACTGCCGCCATCAGGTAAGGTCCGCCGGTGGTACTTAAGAAGTTAAGTGCGCCCTCAGTTCCCTGTGCTTCGCTGGCGTCGGACTGTAAAGCGGCACGGAGCAGAAAGTAACCAATAATACCCAGCACAATGCCTCTGGCGGTATAGCCAATTCGCCCGGCACGCATAAAGGTGGCTTTTTCTTCCCGGCTCATTTCATGCTTCTTTATTTTATTCTTAAACTTTCCGGTGTAGGCTTTGTACAGCTGAAAAATTCCTTTTCCAATAATAATAACTGCCGCTATGCCTACCAGCCATTGGCCAAAGGGTTGCTGCAGCATTTTCGCCACCAGTAATTGCCGGCCACCACCGCTGCTACCATTGCTGAGGGAGGGGAGCAGTAAGCGAAGTGCCGAGAAGGCAAGGAAAAGATATACCAGCCCGCTAATAAAAAAGCCGGTTCGTTTGGTAATACCTTTTGTGTCATCGCCGTTCCTTTCCGGATCCTTAAAAGCCTGTATCATGCGCCAGCCTACATAACCCAACAGGCCAATAATTACAATACCTAGCAGAATTTTACCGAAAGGCTGCTCCAGAATTGTCCGGAAAGCCCCGTTTTTGCCGTTATTTTCGCCACCAGCGCCAAAAACAGTCATGGCTGCCAGTACACCAATTAAAACATATACAACCCCTTTGGCGGCAATGCCTATGCGGGCATATGTTTCAATCCAGTCAGCGGCATTTCTTCTTGCCTGCTGCTGAACATATATACCTGTTTTGCTCATTTTAAAAATTGTTTAGTTAAAAAATCAGGGTAAAGCCCGGAGTGCCTGTTATTACGAAGGTGCAGCCCGGAAGGTTCTTTTTCTACGGCTGTTTTCGAAACTGGCGTAGAGAGGCTTTGAGGGTAGATAAAATAGCATTTCAGAAAAAAAATTAAGACCTTAGCAATCATTCAGTAATTGTATAAACCTTATTTTTATGAAATACCTACCAATAGGCAAAGACCTGTTTGTACACAACCGAAAAAATTTTTCTGCCCTGCTTAAGCCTAACAGCCTGGCAGTATTTAATTCGAATGATGTAATGCCCACCAATGCCGATGGAACCATGCCTTTCCGGCAAAATAATGATTTATTTTACCTTTCCGGCATCGACCAGGAGGAAAGTATTTTGCTGCTGTTTCCCGATTTTCCGGATGAGAAGTTCAGAGAAGTTTTGTTTGTTACCGAAACCAATGAGCATATTGCTGTTTGGGAAGGGCATAAATATACCAAGGAAGAAGCTTATGAAACCTCCGGTATCCGTACCGTAATGTGGCTTTCGCAGTTTGAGCAAACATTTAATACCTTAATGTCGCAGGCGGCGCATTTGTACCTGAACAGCAATGAGCATATCCGCAACGCTTCTACTACCGAAACCCGCGACATGCGCTTTGCCAAATGGTGCCAGGACAAATATCCGCTACACGAATATGAGCGCGCCGCACCCTTAACCACCCAGCTGCGCCCTATTAAATCTCAGCCCGAAATTGACCTGCTGCAAAAGGCCTGCGATATTACCGAAGGTGGTTTCCGGCGGGTGCTGGATTTTGTAAAGCCCGGGGTAAGGGAGTACGAGATAGAGGCAGAGTTTATTCATGAGTTTGTGCGTAACCGCAGCCGCGGTTTTGGCTATACTCCCATTATTGCCAGCGGGGCAAATGCCTGTATACTCCACTATATCGAGAACAGGGGCGAGTGTAAAGATGGCGACCTTATTCTTTTTGATGTTGGGGCCGAATATGCCAACTACAATGCCGATATGAGCCGCACCATTCCGGTAAATGGCCGCTTTACCAAAAGACAGAAGGAGGTATACAATGCCGTATTGCACGTGCAGCGCGAGGCATTTAAACTGCTGCGCCCGGGCAATACCATACCGGAATACCACAAACAGGTAGGGAAGCTCATGACCGAGCAACTGCTTAAGCTGGGCCTTCTCGACAAAACAGATGTAAAAAACCAGAACCCGGAGAACCCTGCCTATAAAAAATACTTTATGCATGGAACTTCTCACCACATTGGACTCGATGTGCACGATGTAGGAAATATTTACCGGAAGTTCGAGCCAGGAATGGTCTTTACCGTAGAGCCAGGCATTTACATTCAAAACGAAAGTATTGGTGTTCGCCTGGAGAATGATGTGGTCATTACTGAAGATGGTCTTTTTGACCTGATGCGGAATATCCCTATTGAAGCCGACGAAATTGAGGAGCTGATGAATCGCTAATCCTCTTTTAAATAAATAACGGAAGGCTGCCTTGCTTATGTGGGGTAGCCTTTTTTGTTGCTCTATTTCGAGAGTGCCCTGTAAATAAGGTGATTGTAATATTTAGTGGCTTTTTGTCGGATAAAAGCTACTAAGTAAGGTAAGCCTGCTACTGAAGAGCGGTGGAAAAACTGCTTTTATGAGGATAAAGAATAATGTTACGCCCTCGTTCCCCACTTTTGCTGTGGATAAATTCCACATTGTGTAGAAAAAGGACACAGTTTATGGCAGGTCATTTTTTGAAACTTTTTGATAAAAGTAAGAGTGTGAGCGAATTACGCAATTTTGATTTTTCTGGCACAGTTCTTTCAGTATGGTTAACAGAAATAAAAAAATAGAGACAAATTTTTTATAAACCGAATTTTAAATTTTTCTAAAGATGAAGAAGACATTTTTAACTTTTGTAGCTGTTGGTTTTGGTGTATCAGTTTCTTTTGCACAGGTAACTCCGGTAGAAGAAACACAGAATGAAGCAGAAGTAATAGAGCAGACAGATGCCATGTACCAGGACGATGCCCGGGTACTGATAGAAATGGTAGAGTTACCGGTAGCTGTGCAGGATGCCTTTAAAAACGGACAGTATAAGGACAGAGAAGTATTGGCTATTTATGAAGTGCCTGCAGGTGCTGAAGAAGATCCAGCCGTAGCAGGAGTGGTGTATGAATTTGAACTGGCTCCGCTCAACGCTGATGCAGCCGCCGGGGAAGGTGAAGTAACAGAAGCCGGAATGGAAGGAATTGAGAAAGAAAATGTAAGTGCCGTTCAGCCAGAGCCAGAGTTAATTATAGTGTTCGACCAGAATGGTCAGCTAATAGAAGAAGAGCAGCCGGAAGTAGAGTAATTCCGCTGACAGCTGTAAATTTTTTGGACAAAGATCGCTCATTGTCACTGCCTGCGGATTAAGTTAAGTGACTTATACCCAGTTTTTTCAGGCTCAAATTATTTTTTAAACTGATTTTTCCGTTTCAACCAACTAAGCGAAGCATATAACTATGCTTCGCTTTTTTTGTTAGGCTTTAAAAAGAGTACCTTTATATATAAGACGCTCCTTTAATGGCGTTACCATTGCAATGATTTTTTGCTGTATATGACTAAGATACTGATAGTTGATGATGACCCCATGTTCAGGGTCATGCTTCGGACATTCCTTTTAAAGAACAATTACGATATTACAGAAGCTTCTAATGGAAAAGAGTGTCTTAAAAAAATTAAGGCCGATGAGTTCGATATTGTTCTTACCGATTTACGGTTGCCTGATACCACCGGGCTCGACCTGTTAAAAGAAGTTAAGGACTCTGAGAAGAACAGCCAGGTGCCGGTGATTCTCATGACCAGCTTTGGCGACATAAAATCGGCTGTTAAAGCCATGAAGCTCGGTGCGTACGAATACGTGACCAAGCCTGTTAATCCGGATGAAATACTGATGAACATTCGGGGTGCTCTTAAGCGGAGTGCACAGCATTCGCCTGCCGGAGACGAGAATGGAGGGAATGGTAGTTTCCAGGACTTCGAGTATGTGGAAGGTAACACCGAAGAGGCCGGCCGTATCAGAGAGTTTATTTCTCTGGTAGCGCCTACCCGTATGTCGGTTTTGATACAGGGCGAAAGCGGAACGGGTAAGGAGTTTGTAGCAAAAATGATTCACCAGAAGAGTAAGCGCAGCGAAGAGCCATTTGTGGCAGTCGATTGTGGTACACTCTCCAACGATTTAGCCGGGAGCGAGCTGTTTGGCCATGTGAAAGGCGCCTTTACCGGTGCCTTAAATGACAAAAAAGGGCAGTTTCAGGAAGCAGATGGTGGCACACTCTTTCTAGATGAAATAGGGAACCTGCCCTATGAGGTGCAGGTGAAGCTGCTGCGGGCCCTGCAGGAAAAGAAAGTAAGGCAGATTGGCGGCAATGTAGATATTGAGGTAAATGTGCGAATAATTGCTGCCACCAACGAAGACCTTCAAAATGCTGTTGATGAAGGACGCTTTCGCGAAGACCTTTACCACCGCCTTAACGAGTTTAGTATAGGGGTTACGCCTCTTCGTGAACGGAAAGATGATATTGTGACCTTTGCCGAGTATTTTCTGAAGCAGGCCAATGAGGAGCTGGAAAAAGATGTAAGGGGATTTACCCACGAAGCCCTTACCGTTTTCCTGAAGTACAATTGGCCCGGTAATCTCCGCGAACTGAAGAATATCGTAAAAAGGAGTACGCTGCTGGCAAGGAACAGCCACATCGATTTACCAGACCTGCCAGAGGATTTGGTTCGGCAGGCACACAAGCTGGAAGAAAACGGGGTAAATAGCCACCATACGGATATTAAAGCCGTTCATGAGAAGAACGAAAAGGAGCTTATCCGGCAGGTGCTAATCCAGACGAACTTCAATAAAAGTAAGGCAGCCCGTATTCTTAACATCGACCGCAAAACGCTTTATAATAAGTTAAAGCTTTACAGCATCGATGGTTAAGATTAAGGATTGACTACCTCACTTTTACTTAGCTGCCGGACCTTTTCTTCCACAAAATCTACAACCTCCTCTATCTTTTGCTGGAGCTCCTCTATTAGTTGGTCGAATTCATTTTCGGCCTCCTTTTGGTTGGTGAGCTCCATTTGCTTTAGAATAGCGGCCGCTCTTTCTGCTCTTAAATGCTTGAAGGTCGGATACATTTTATGTGCCAGTTCAGAAAGGTTGACATAATCCTTCGCCTGCTGCAGTTGCTTTAACTGCCGGATATTATCGGAAGTATTTTCGAGGAAGGATTGCAAAAGAAGAAGAAATGCCTGCGGATCTCCGGAGGCAAACTGGTTAAAAACCTCCAGACTAAGGGATTCCTCCTCCTGCTGTTCTATCGCCTGCTCTTCTTCCGGAGCCTCCTGTTCCACTTTATTGTTTTCCCATATGCTGGCCAGCAGGTGTCCCAGATCTTTTTCCGAATAAGGCTTTAGCAGGTAAGCATCCATGCCCTGCTTCAGGTAATTATTAAGGTCGTGCGGCATGGCGTTGGCGGTAACTGCTACCACAGGCGTATCGGAGCGGCCATCAGGAAGTTGGCGGAGTTCCTTTAGCAGTTGCATGCCACTCATACCGGGCATATTGATATCGGTTAGAACCAGGTCGTAAGTACGTTGCTTAATTTTTTCGAGTGCCTGAAAACCGCTGCTGGCTTCATCAGAATCAATGCCCCACTTCCGGAGGATCGTCCTCAGTAGCATAGCATTAAACGTATCATCCTCCACCAGGAGCACCTTTTTGCCTGACCATCCCTCTTCCTGTACAATGGCAATATCGGCAGGTTCCGTAGCTACGTGCTCCTGCCCTTTGGCAAACGGAATGCTTACTTTAAACAGCGATCCTTTTCCTTTTTCGCTTTCTACACTTATTTGTCCTCCCTGGAGCTCCACCAGTTTTTTGGTAATGGCAAGACCTAAACCGGTGCCACCATACTTGCGGGTAATGGTATCATCGGCCTGACTAAAGTTTTCGAAGATATAGGGCAGGTGTTCAGGGCTAATGCCAATACCGGTGTCCTGTACCTCTATCGTAACCACATACTTACTGAAACCATTGTCATTCGCATCGAAACGAATACGAACACTGCCTTCTTCCGTAAACTTAATGGCATTGCTAAGCAGGTTAAAAAGAATTTGCTGAAGGCGGAAGGAATCGCCCTGCAGGTAGAAGGGCCCTTCGGGAAAATCCTTTTGGAGGAGAATGTCTTTAACCTGCGCCTTATTTTCAACCACATAGCAGGTCTCTTCGATAAGATTCCTTAGCTCGAAGTCCTTTTTTTCGAAGCGAAGCTGGCCTGCTTCTATTTTAGATAAATCAAGTATATCGGTAACAATGGCCAGCAGGAATTCAGAAGAAGAGCTAATGGCCTTTATCTGGGACTGTTGCGGTTCCGGAAGCCTTGCCTTACGTAGCTGTTCTGTAAAGCCGATAATGGCATTAAGTGGGGTGCGGATTTCGTGGCTCATGTTTGCCAGGAATTGTTCTTTAATATGGCGGAGTCTTTCAGAACGCTGGCGGGCCAGCTCAAGACTCTTTTTATAGTAGTTGCTCCGGGTAATATCTTTTACTATCAGGATCATGAAAACCAGGCTCGACAGGAGTCCGGCACAGCTAATCATGAAAATAATAAAAGAGGCCTGGTTTGCTACCCTGGTGGCTTCCCTTGCATTGGCGGCCGAAAGCTGCGCTTCCTCCCGCTCCAGTTCGCGTATCATCTGGCGAATCTGGTCCATTATGGCCTGGTCTTTCTCTAATAATTCCAGTTCCTGGCTGGTCAGCTGCCGGCGATAGCTGTGCTCTTCCTCCTGCAGTTCTTTTAAAATTTTTCGCACATTGCCCAGTACCGTATCGGGAGCCTGCAGGTTTAGCGCAATGGTATCGATGCTTACCTCGGTGCGGGTAGTGGTAACCGTGCTGTCGCCTCCTGCAATCATTATGTTTGGCTTTTCTTTGCTTCCGAATATGCGGCTGAAGAACCCTTTTTTCTCGACCGGCTCAATGCTTACCCGCGGCAGGGTCGAAACAGTTTCTTCTACTTTCTTTTGGGTAGTCTTAAGCGCTGTTTTTACTTTTACGGAAGTTCCGCTACGCTTGCTCAGCCGGCTTAAAGCCTTATCGGAAAAGCTTTGCTGGTCGGTCATGGCCTTCAGTTCCATAAACTGGTTAAGGCCTTTTATTTTTTGCTGCATGAGCATGGCAATGGAATCAATCCTTTTTCGCTGGCCCGGCTGTCGGGAGGTAAGCAGGCGCAAAGTATCAATCTTATTGAAAACCCTGTTCAGGCTGGTTTCATAATTAATAAGGTAAGGTTGTTCCTGCGTAAGAGTGTAGGCGCGAATCTGGCTTTCGGCCTCGGAAACGTCTGTTAATAGCTGGTTAAGCTTGGCCGATTTTGCATTTGGCTTTGCCAGGGTCTCCACCGAAGCAGAGATTTGCTTAAAGCTGCTAACAGAAAAATAAATGGCCGTTATCAAACCTATTGCCAACAGGCTAAAGGCCGTAATGACTTTAAATTTGGTGGAAGAAAATATTTTTGTACTCATGCCTTACTCTACATCTTTCTCTTACAACAATAAAGATACAAAAAGTATTGTTGAACCTGATTATTGTTAAAACTTTCGTCTTCTTTGAGTACAAAAAAGAACAGCCTCCGCGGGGAAGCAGAGGCTGAAGTAATTAAAAATATCCGGTAGCTTTTTTATGGATTTTGCAGCTACATTTTTCGCAGGTGAAGACTTATTACCTGCTTCTATGCGATAAATTAAGGTGGAAATTATTATTCTGAATATAAAATCTCTGCGGCCTCTTCATACTTATCGCCCTCTATCCAGTAAGGAGCCTCTGCTGCAGCGGCTATCTTTTGTACGGCAAGCGTATAGGCACGGCAGTAATTGGTGAGGTAATCGAAATCGAGGGTTTCAGGGTTATCTATCACCTGGTGGTAATATTTCAGTACCTCTGCATCGAAGGCCGTAAAGCCGGGGCTAAAGGTAGGGGCGGGGATGCCTTTTCTGGCAAAATTGACGTTATCGGAACGGTCGAAAAGGTTTTGCTGCGGCACCGGGTCTGGAATTGCTTCCAGCCCAAAAGCATTAACAGCTGTTTTGAGTGCCTCATCGGCCGTGGTACGGCCCAGCCCGATGATGGTTACTTTGGTCGTATCATTATAACCGGCTCCATCGATATTGAGGTTAAAAACTGTTTGCTCAAGCGGAACAGCCGGATGTTGAGCATACCAGGCACTGCCCAGCAGTCCTTTTTCCTCGGCCGTCCAGGCAGCGAAGATAATAGAGCGCTCCGGCGGATAGAGGTTAAAGTATTTGGCTGCCATTAAAACAGCCGCTACTCCTACTGCGTTATCGCGGGCACCATTGTAAATAGTATCTGCCCCAGCAGCGCCGGAGGTAGTGCCTTCATGGTCGAAGTGGGCAGCGAGGAGAAGGTATTCGTCTTTCAGCTCAGGATTGGTGCCTTCGATAAAGCCCAGTACATTATGGGCGGGGATAGAGCTTACTTCTTTACCGCTCAGCTCTATTTGTCCATTTAATTTTTTGCTTTTGCTCAGCTGCTCAAGTTTTTGATTGTCCACATCCAGCAACCAGAGGTGGGGTATTGTAGTGCCTTCGGCTCCTCTCTCAGCGAGCCCCATTTCCTCACCTCCCAGGTAGCGCTGGAGCCGGCTCCACTCCAGCTGCGGATGGTTGTATAGCTCTATTAACGCTTTGGCCCCTTTTTCCGTTAGTAGCTGTCGTTTTTGGCGGGCGGCCGAAAACCATGCCTGTGGAGAATCCTCACCAGGTAGCCCTGCTTTGAGCAGAACGATCTTTCCTTCTACTTTTGCTTTTTCTAGCTCCTCTTCCGTGCCGTAGTTAAGGTAAACCACTGGACCCGAGAGTTGGGCATTTTCTCCTGCTAAAGGCAGGAAATCATTTGCTAAAGTGTATTCATGCTTTCCAAGGCGGAGTGTTCCATCCTGGTGGGCAGTGGTTTTTTCGAGCGGCACTTCCTGGAAATAGCTGCCCAGGCTTTCCAGTGGGCGAACATTATGGGAGATAAAATAATCGGCTATGTAGCGGGCGGCGATTTGTATACCCGGACTCCCCACATCGCGCCCCTGAAGCTCGTCGGAGGCCAGAAAGCGGATATGGAATTCGACCTGTGGCTCGGTAATGGTTTCTTTAATAAGCTCCACAGGCTCCTGCTGGGCGCTGGCAAAGCTGGCGGTAAAAAACAGGGCCAGGGGAAGAAAAATATTTTTGTTCATATAGATATAGTAAATATGTTAACAAGTTGAAAAAGAAGAAACGCTTAAAGTAGCAATTTCCTATGCGGGCAGCAATAAGGGTAGAGATTTTTTCTGATGAAATTCTAAAGCCACGGGAGTAGGTACTTCTTCAGTTTGATTTCAAAATATGATTTGGTATTATTAGCGGTTATTACTCCTCTACTCCTTATGAAAAAAAAGCTGCTTATTCTTCTGATTCTATTACTGCGCTTTTCATCTTATGCCCAGAAAGAAGTTCCGCGATTTCAAAAAGAAGTGAAGCTGAATGTGCCCTTGCTGCTAAAAGCAAACCATTTGGGCCTGGGTAATTTAGCACCGGTTTTTATAATGGAAAACAGAGCAGGGAAGCTACATGAATTTGAACTGAGCTGGTTTAGCTTATCAAGAGATTTAGAGGAGGATACAAATTCGCAAGGCAAAGTCTTCAAAAATATTCACCTGAGGTATAATGGAGGGCTGCGTTATCAATATACCCATATGTTTTCTGCAGAAAAAAGGATAAGTCCCTTCATTGGCGGGGCTATATCGACTATTTGGTACAGCCATACCTTTAAACCTATGACTTTAATGAAATTTCCTTCCAGCCAGGTGCGGAATACAAATGCCCTTGAGCTGATACCTGGATTCCGGTGGAGGTTGTCAGAGAGAGTTGGTGTGGATGTTTCAATAATACTGAATGCAGTAGTACACAAATTCAATTTTGACAAGATAGAAAACCCTGCACTACCTCTAAAATACTGGAGAAACTGGAATAATGAGCTTTATGTAAAACCTTTTGAGCAGCTCCATACCCGCTTTGGACTTTTTGTAAAGCTTTAAAAAAGCCCCGAATGCTAAAGTCATCCGGGGCAACTTGTGAGTTGGCTATTCTATATCGTCTCCGGCAGGGTATATTCCCGGCCTTTGTTCACCTCTTTCAGGTAAGCCATAAGCGGGTCGAAATATTCGAGCATTGCTTTGGCGCTGAGTTCTTCGCCGGTAGTTTCCTTTAGCAGCTCACGCCAGTCGCGGGTGGCACCGGGTTCGAGTATTTCCTTCAGGAAATCGCCCACCTCTTTGCTGCCATAATAATTGGTCGCGCGAGGGTCCTGATTCAGGATGTTTTTAGCAATGTGGTTGTGCAGCTGGAACAGGAGGGCGTAGCTGATGGCATAGTCGTAGTATTGCGCAGGGTCGTTATTAATATGAGTTTTAGAGGCCGCGTCCGTATACTCTTCTCCGCGTGGAGAAGGCGGTACAATGCCCTGGTACTGGCGAACCAGCTCCCACCAGCGTTTATTCAGTTCTCCTTCTTCCAGCTCACCGGAATACAAATCCTGCTCGAAGTGTGTCATTACCCCGGCAGAGAAGGGCAAAAATACAATATAGTTCAGCGCTTCCTTTAATAAAGTTTTGGTTTCATCAGTCTCTGCATCCGGATCAACCAGGCCGAGGCCGGCAATAAAAGGCTTTTGCATGGCAGCCAGTCCCATGAGGCTGCCAACGGCTTCGTGGAAGCCCCGGTTAGCCCCACCACGGAGTAGTGGCGGCACATCAGGGTTAGTATAGCTAAGGTAGTAGTAGATATGGCCCAGCTCGTGGTGAGTGGTTTCATACCATTCTTCCGTTGGAATGACACTCATCAGGGCCCGCACATCATCCTGCAGGTCCATATGCCAGGCAGAGGCATGATTATTCTTTTTATAATCGGCACCTTCAGGGACAGGGTAGAGGCTGCTCAGCTCATAAAAGCTTTGGGGCAGGGAATCGAAGCCGAGGCTGATGTAAAAACGTTCACTTTGTTCAACGAGCCATTCGGGTCCTTTTTCTTCCAGCACCGGGTCCAGGTCCAGCCCTTCTACCTCCACCATGGGCGACCAGTCCTGGCCCCAGCGGTTGGGCAGCCAGTGGGCAGGCAGCATTTCCGGTACTTCGGTATTATACTGTTCGGCCAGCTCATAACGGGCATAAGTGTGCAGCTCGCGGTACAGCGGCCAGATATCCTCGATTAGCTGCTCGTTCAGCTCTACCATCTCTTCGGCTGTCATGCCATAGTCCGACACCTGATAGGCAAAGTAGTTATCATAGCCCAGTGCCTGCACCGTTTCGTTGCGGAGGCGGCGCAGGTCGAGAAGCCCCTCGCGCAATACGGTGCCTACTTCCTTGCTGCTTTGCCAGGCTGCCAGGCGGCTGTCGAGGTTATAGGTTCCTTTCAGTATTTCATCAATTTCATTAGTCGATACCGATTCCCCATCTATCTGGAAATCATACCCAAACAGCAGCTCGTTCTGGGCAGCTTCGGCTTTAATACGCTCCTTTACCAGGTCTTTTACAATGGCAGGGTTATTAGCAGCTGCATAGAGGATGGTTTGTAGCTGCTTTACCTGTAAGGGCTCCAGTTCCTCTTCCTGCTCAAGCAGGGTGCGGGCCCGGTTAATATTCTCTTCACTACCCGTGAATTCGGCAAGGGCTTCATTCGCCTGCTGTACCCGCCAGCTGTTGGTGGTATCACCTTCTACAATACGGGTATTGGCGGCCCATTCAGCCAGTGCCGATTCATAGTATAGTTTCACAAACTGTTCGGTATAACCTTCAATAAAGGTTTGGGCTTCTTCTACAATCTCATTATCCTCTGTGGTTGTTTCCCGAGGGTTACTGGAACATGCTGCCGCAAAAATCAGAATCAGGCAGAAAGGAAAAAGTTTCTTCATGTCTCTCTTTTATTTAGATGTAAAAATGGTACGCTGGCAGGGTAATTTAATAAAAATAAAGAAATTTAACGATTTAGAGGGATAACTTCCTTCAACAGCTGTTGAATAGCAGAAACGCTTCCCGGATACCTAAAACTTTTCTGTATCAGATGTGCTATATTAGCAGTCCGGTAAATTTTTATAAGTTGTAACGAATGAAAATACAAAAACTCACAACCATTTTATTGGTGAGCTTAGTTAGCTGTACAAAGGTTGGAAACGAAAACAGCGAAACCATGAGTGATCAGGTATTATATGAGTCTGAAATATATGATGTGTATGCAGACCGGGTAACGCAGGGGCTGTTTGAGGCCGCGGCGATTAGCCCTACCTCCATGATATCGAACTACCAGAGCCCGGCCAATGAAAGGCATAGCCGGGGCGTTATGTTCAAATTCAGCATCAACGGAAAGGATAATGAATTGCCGCCCGGCAGCGACCATTTTATGGTCCTTTATCCTGAACAGGGAGGGGCTGTTACGCCTGTTATCCGCTTTGGTGAAAGATATGTGGATACCACTGCAGTGCCGCAGGACAGCTTCCTGGAACCGAATACCAGGTTTAGAATCAGGCTCGACATGAGTCCTGTGCTGGAGGCGTTTGAAAAGCAGGGGTATTACGAAACCTACGCGGGTGAGCGGGTGTATAAGGAAGACTTTAAGGGTGTTTATGTAGCCGGAAATGCCGAACCCTTGAGCTGGGACTTCGAAAATCTTCCCAGCCGCGAGGGGATGCAGCTAACCGACCATGACGGTGATGGTATTTATGAAACCACCCTTACACTCAATCAATATAATCCGGAGAACTTTACAGCCAAGCGATGGGAGTTGCAGGAAGATGTATCGGAGTATCCACAGTACCGCTCCGAACAGTTGCTGCTTGATGCCCTGTACAACCTTTCGCTGGAGGAACTGAAGCTGGACATACGGCCCGACAATACCTTTATGGCGGGTGAACAGTGGAATGGCGTATGGACCCGCGACATCAGCTACAGTATTTTGCTGGCCCTGGCAGCTATTGAGCCGGAAGTGAGCAGGAACAGCCTGATGCGGAAGGTCAATCGCAACCGTATTATTCAGGATACCGGTACCGGTGGTTCATGGCCTGTATCGACCGACCGTACCACCTGGGCCCTTGCGGCATGGGAGGTATACAAAGTTACCGGCGATGAGGAGTGGCTCCGGCAGGCATATGAAATAATCCGAAATTCGGCCGAAGATGACCTGAAGGTTGCTTATGATGAAGAAACAGGGCTGTTCCTGGGGGAGTCGAGCTTCCTCGACTGGCGTAAGCAGAGTTACCCCCGCTGGATGGAACCCATTGATATTTATAAAAGCGAGAACCTGGGCACCAATGTTGTACATTACCAGACTTACCGTATTCTGGCACAAATGGCTGAGATTTTAGGTGAAGATGGGGAGAAATACCAGAAGATTGCAGAAGGGGTAAAAGAAGGCATCAATAAATACCTATGGGTAGAGGATAAAGGGTATTATGGCCAATACCTGTACGGAAACCATTACCTGGCCCTGTCGCCAAGGGCTGAAGCATTGGGAGAATCTTTAAGTGTACTGTTTGAGGTGGGCGATGAGGAAAGAAGAGAAGAGGTAGTGGAAAACACGCCGGTAGTTCCTTTTGGTGTCCCCAGTATTTTCCCGCAGATTCCGGGAATACCGCCTTACCACAATAATGGCATCTGGCCTTTCGTGCAGGCCTACTGGAACTGGGCCGCAGCGAAAGTTGGTAACGAAGCGGCCCTGGAGCAGGGGCTGGCTGCCCTCTATCGTGCGGCTGCTCTTTTCCTGACTAACAAGGAAAATATGGTGGTCGAGACCGGTGATTTTAAAGGAACCGAAATCAATTCCGATCGTCAGTTATGGAGCGTGGCAGGGAATCTCGCCATGGTATACCGGGTGTTTTACGGCATGCGGTTCGAACCCGATGGTATATATTTTGAGCCTGCAGTGCCTGAATCCTATGCGGGAGAGCGGCTGCTGAGCAATTTCCGCTACCGTAATGCTGTACTTGAAATTCAGCTTGAGGGCTGGGGTAACAGTATCCACAGTATTTACCTTGACGGGGAGCCGCTGGAGGAGCCTTTTATACCGGCTGATTTGGAAGGGAACCATACCATTGCCATTACCCTGGTAAATGGAGGTTTTGAGGAGGAGGAGTTTAACCTCCGGGAAAACTATACCGCACCCGAAACACCCATTGCTGTATGGCAAGAAGGAAAGCTGCAGTGGAAGGCAATTGAAAATGCTAGCCAGTACCAGGTATGGGTAAATGGGAAAGAGGTAGAGGCTACTGAGGAAACCTACCTTTCTCCTTCTTCGCTGCCTGCCTATGCCGAGCTGCAGGTAGCCGCGGTTGATGAAAATGGAGTGGCTTCCTTTTTAAGTGAGCCGGTGGTGGTAACCGATAAAACAGAAGTGCTGACATTCGAGCTGGAAAATTTCGCCCCTCGGGCAGGACTTGATTTGGCAGGTTTCAGTGGAGAAGGCTTTGTGGAAATCAGCAAACAGGAGAACCTACATATTCCTTTAAGAATAAAAGTACCGGAAGCAGGAACTTACCTGTTGGATTTCCGCTACAGCAACGGCAGCGGACCCATCAATACCGACAATAAAGCGGCTATCCGCACCTTGCTGCTCAATGGCGAATATGTATCGACCGTAGTATTTCCGCAGCGTGGAACCGATGAGTGGTCGAACTGGGGGTGGAGTAATGCAGTGGAGGCGGAACTGAAGGAAGGTGTAAATGAGCTTAGCCTGGTATTTGAACCCTTCAACGAAAACATGAATGTTGATGTAAACCGTGCCATGCTGGACCAGCTGAGAGTCATTAAACTTGAGGAGTAGATTCACTTACAGAGAAGCGACAATTCATATAAAGAGGCCTCACTATTTCTTCGGTGGGGCCTCTTTTTTAGCGGAAACAGTAGTTTATAAATTCTCATTTTCCTTCAATTGCCTTAGTACTTCCCGAATGGTATCGGTAAACTGCTGAATGGTTTCTTTCCCTTCGTCTGACCGGAAAGTGTTGTACTCCATTTTTTCTATAGCCCTTACCCGCTCTCTTTCTTTTTCTATTCCGAGCATATCGATAGAGGGTTTGAGTTTATGAGCCAGAGCCCGGGTCGTTTTAAGCTCCCTTTCTCCGGAAATCCCCAGCATTTCGTCCAGCATTGCCGGACTTGTTTCTACAAAGATGGTAACCATTCTTTTTACGAATTCACTGTTGCCGCCTGTCTGCTCATATAGTTTGTCGAGGCTGTAGAGCTTCGGTTCTTTTTCGGTCACTGCCGGAATAGTTTCTGGCACTTCTGTAGCTGTTTCGGCTAAAGCAGGTTTAACTGCCATAGCAGGCTCTGTTACAGGAGTGGAGCAAAGCGGACTGCCTTCCTGCTCCGGATTTACACGCCATTTCATGTGTTTGACTATTTTTTTATGTAAATCATCGGGTGTAAAAGGCTTACTTACATAGTCATTCATGCCGTTGGCGAAAATCTGCTCTCTTACTCCCTGCATGGCATCGGCGGTAAGGGCAATAATAGGAAGTTCTTCGCTGCTGTACTTTTTCCGGATATGGCGGGTGGCTTCATATCCATCCATTACAGGCATCTGCAGGTCCATGAGGACCAGGCAAAAAGATTCCTGCTCGATATGCTGCAGGGCCTGCTCACCATTTTCCGCTACTACTATCCGGGCACCCCAGTCTCCCAGAAACTGGGACGCTACGACTACATTAACCGGGTTATCCTCTACGAGTAAAATCTGCTGGCCCTGAAGGCTGTGGGTTCCATTACTTACCGGCTGATACAGGCTTTCTTCCTCAGGTTTTGTCTTGCTTTGTTTAAAACTTAGCTGGAAGTAGAACTTGCTGCCGACTCCCAGTTCACTTTCTACCCTAATCTTGCTGCCCTGCAGCTCTAACAGCTTTTTGGTGATTGCCAGGCCTAAACCGGTACCACCATATTTACGCGTTGTATCGGAGCTTGCCTGGGAGAAGCTGTCGAAAATATGCTCCAGCTTCTCCTGCGGAATTCCAATGCCGGTATCGCGTACCGAAAACTCCAGTACCACCTCCTGCTTATTTTTCTCCAGCACATCTACCGTTAAAGTAACACTTCCTTTTTCAGTAAACTTAATGGCATTACCAATGAGGTTATTAAGTATCTGGGAAAGGCGGGTAGGATCGCCCAGCAACATTTCAGGCATTTCATCATCAGTAAGCATTCTGAGCCTGATGTCCTTGTCTTCATTGGCACGTGTACCCAGCGATTGCTTAATGCCGCTAAGCAGGGTTTTAATATTGAAGTCTACCTCTTCGAAAGTAACCTTTCCTGCTTCTATTTTGCTGAAATCGAGTATGTCGTTGAGCAGGTAGAGCAGGTTTTCGCCTGAAAATTTCAGAAGTTTCAGGTTCCTTAGCTGATCAGGCCGTGGCTGTTCTTTCAGTAGCAGGTTGGTGATACCGATAACGCCGTTCATAGGCGTGCGAATTTCGTGGCTCATGGTCGAAAGGAACTGCGCTTTAGCCTGCGAGGCCTGCTCGGCCTGTTCTTTTGCCAGTATCAGGGCTTCTTCGGCCAGTTTACGGTCGGTAACGTCATTGAGTGTACCGGAAATTCCTTCCATCTGGTTAAACTGGTCGAGCGTTACACGGGCATACACCTCAATCCAGCGGATTTCCCCGGTTTTAGTAATTAGCCGCAGCATCTGTCGGCAGAAGTCAATTTTCTGCTCCATAAGCAGATCGTAGAGCTCATCCATTTCGATGCGATCTTCTATATGGATATAATCCAGCAGGTTATGGCCCAGGCTTTCCTCCATGGCAAATCCAGTAATATCCGTCCAGGCAGGGTTGAGGAAGGTAAGAAAACTCTTTTCATCTGTCTGGAATATAACCTCAGTAAGATTATCGACGGCCGAACGATACTTTTCTTCGCTGGCTAGTATCTGCCCTTCGGCCTCCTGACGTTCAAAAACATTGCCCAGCAGGTGGGTGAACGTCTTGAGCAGCTGGACTTCCGACTCTTCCCATTCCCTGTACTGGCGGCAGTTATCGAAGCCTACAAAGCCACGATATTTCTTCTTTACAAAAATGGGGAAAGCCATGATAGATTTTATTTCCTGCGGCTCCAGAATCTCCTGCATGTCTTCGGGCAGCTGCCTGATGTCGTTGCATATAAGGCCTCCTCTGAGGGTCCTGCGCTTAAAAGAAGGGATAACAGAGTAAGGGATGTTTTGCATATTCTCAATCTGGGGTTGTACATTTCTGCTGCACCATTCAAAGGTGTTGGTGGTAAAAACCCCGTCGAGGCTGTCTTCAAAAATGTATACCCTGCTTACATCGGTATGCCTGCCTAACTTTTCCAGTGCAAGATTGATAGGGTCATGCAGGTCTTCCATTACAGAGCTGAAGAGAAAGGAAATGTCGGATAGCAGCTTCTGTTGCTTTAGGTTTTTGTGCAGGTGCCGCTCGGTATTCTTCTGTTCTGTGATATCCGTATTGCTGCCTACTATGCGTACCGGCTTTCCTTTGGCATCTTTGAGCATAATTCCCCGGGTACGGATTGTACGGTAGGAACCATCTTTATGCCGCATACGCGACTCAAATTGTAGCTGGGGTATACTTCCTTTCATATATTCCTGCAGCCTCCCCAGTACCTGCTCTTTTTCTGCCGGGTGGAGAAGACTCACCCAGGTTTCGTAAGTGCTGGGCAGCTCATCTTCCTGATAGCCGAACATTTTTTTCCACTGGGGCGAAAGGTAAATTGTCTGCTCCTCTACATCCCAGTCCCAGATGCCATCATTACTGCCCTGTACTGCCAGGTTAAAGCGTTCCTCACTTTCTTTTAACTGTGCTTCGGTTTTGCGGAGGTCTGTAATATCAAGTGAGGTACCATAAAAATATTTAAGCTCGCCGTTTTCGTCCCTTTCCGGTTTTATAGTGAGCTGCAGATAGCGGATTTCGCCGCCGTATCTTTTAATTCTGTACTCGAAACTACAGAAACCTTCTTTAACGGACTTTTGTACTTCCTGTTCAAGCTTTTCCTGGTCGGCAGGATGGGTGAATTTACGCGCCTCCTGTTCGGTAAGAAAGCCCTTTTCGGGAATATTGAGCTGGCGATAAATTTGCCTGGAGAGGGAAAGTTTTTTAGTTTGTAAATTAAACTCCCAGTGGCCAAGGTTTGCCAGCTCCTGTGCCTCCAGCAGAGCCGCCTGGCTTTCCATCAACTTCGCTTCCGATTTTTTCTTTTCTGTAACATCACGGAATTGCCAAAGGTGACCTAATGTTTCCCTGCCGGCTAAAATAGGTACATAGTCGCGCTCCATAATTCGACCATCGGCTAATTTTACCTCCTGGCCTGCCAGTAGTTTTCTTTTTTTCTGGAGCTGCTGAATTTCCTGCACCATAGCATCGGGCGTGGCAAACTTTTGTTTTACTCCCTCCGCCAGTTTTAGGCTGTCTTCTCCAAGAAATTCGGCTTCCTCCGCCAGGCCAAAAATTTTACAGAATCGCTCGTTTACATGTACAATTTTGTTATTCTCATCTTCCACCAGTATGCCGGTATGCAGGTTACGTATAAGGGTAGAAAGCCTGCTGGAAGTGAGGTAGAGAGCTTCTTCAGCCTTCTTCCGATCTGTAATATCACGCGCCAGGGCAGTAAACTCCTCAGCTTTGCCCTCCGTTTTGGTAAGTTGTACATTCTGGCCAATCCAAATGGTCTTCCCGGTTTTGAGCAGTATTGGAAACTCCAGGTAGGTTGTTTGGGTGCGGCTTTCGAACTGCCGTGCATAAAAATCAACTACTTTCTGCCGGTGGCTGGCCGGAACAAACTCCTGTAAGTGCATTTTCAAGAGCTCTTCCTCGCTGTAGTGCAGCAGGCGGCTGGCTACAGGGTTTACATAGGTAAGCAGCCCCTTGGTATTGATTCTGTAAATAATATCGCTGGCCGATTCGATGATTTGGCGATAGCGCTTTTCGCTCAGGCTAAGTTCTGCCTGGGCTTTTTTGATGTCGGTAATATCGCGGGCCAGCAGGTTTATGTAGTTTAAGTCCTGGCGGCCTGAAAAATGGATTAAATAACAGGATCCGTTAATAGTATATTCCTGGCTCTGCGGCTCACCTGTTTGAATGGCATTATTGAAGGCGGGAGCAAAAAGAGATGGGTAGGCATCGCCTATTTTAAGTCCAAAGTAGCGGAGCAGGCTTTGCTGGCTTGCCGGGTTGGCATAAACAATGTCTCCTGATTTTGAAATTCTTAGTACCGGGTCGGGGATTTCCTCCGGAAATAAGGCGAGCACCTTTACTTCCTGCGTGCGGCGGGCGATTTCCTTCTCAAGGTCGCTGTTAAAACGTTTAAGTTCCTGGTTTGAGAGGTAGAGCTCGGCAGATTTTACTTCAATAATTTTCTCTGCTTCCTTCCGGGCTTTCCGCTCCCGTGCCAGGGCTTTCTTTAATTCTTCAATTTCGTTCATACGCCACTTTTTTATGCAAAAGGAAACGAACCTTTTTGCGGTCAGGGCTAAGATCTTCGCGCTGAAGTTCAATGGGCTCGTCGAAATAGTTGATACAACCCACAATAAGGCCTTCTACCAGCTCACTTAGCCTTTTCTCGGAAACATAATGTACCTCCATAAGAGTAGGGCTGCGGAGCGCCGCCGTTACCTTGGGAATACTGGCTTCCGGATTGAGTTTGTAAATCTCAAATTTCATGATACTCTCTAATTGACTTAAAAGGCTAAAAGTATCGGGAAACTGGCTGAGCTCCACGGAATAGTTAGGACTAAGCCGATGGAACAGGCATTCTCCATATCCCTTTAAAAGGACTCCCTTCGGATTTTGTGCATGATTGCTCAGGCTCTCGAGAAGCTTTACCAGTTCCCGGTAAGGATAATTACCTACAGCTGTAAAAGCACCTTCATTTTCGAGCCCGGCGTCTTCAATTACCCTGTTGGTAAACTCCAGGCCCATAAGGTCTTCAATTAATTCGATAAGCTCAGTAAATAAAATCCCTTTCATGAGAATAAAAATTTTTAAAATAAAAAAGCAAAGTTCAAACGGGCGAATGAGAAAATGCAGCTAAAACTGTGCCTCTTTGGTTTATTCATTTTCTTTTCGGTGAATGTGGGGGTATAAGGTTGATGATTAAGGAAAGCATTCCTTCTGTGGGAATGAATTTCCGGTAGTAGGAGCTTAAATCTTATTTGACTGGAGTAAACGATAAATGGTAGATTTACCAATTCCAAGTTTTTTAGCCACCAGCAGCACATTTCTGTCGTACTTTTCCAGATAGCTCTGAATTATTCGAAGATTATATTCTTTCATGGTTAATTCCTGCGCCAGAATATCGGCCATACTGGAGGTAGAATTAAAGATGATATTTTCTTCCTGAATGGTTTCGTCCTCGGCCATTACGCAGGCCAGTTCAATAATGGCTTTAAGTTCACGAATATTACCGGGGAATGGGTACTCCAGCAATTTGGTCTGCGATTTTGCGCTGAGGCTTAGTTTCTTAATCTTGTTCTCTTTGCAGTAGAGGTCGATATAGTGCTTGGAAATCAGCAAAATGTCGTTACCTCTCTCGCGCAGGGGAGGAAGCTGAATAGGGAGACCCAGCAGGCGGTAATACAGGTCCTCCCGAAAATTCCCGTTCTTTACCTCTTCTGCCAGATTTTTATGGGTGGCGACGATAATACGTACATCAATCGGAACAGGCTTATTGCCACCCACTCTTTTTACTTCCATTTCCTGCAGTACTCTCAGGAGTTTTGCCTGCAGGTTAATATCCATTTCGCCTATCTCATCGAGAAAAATGGTTCCTTTATCGGCTTCTTCAAAAAGGCCAATACGGCGGGTTTGGGCTCCGGTAAAAGCGCCTTTTTCGTGTCCAAAAAGCTCACTCTCCATTAGTTCTTTTGGAATGGCCGTAATATTGACGGCCATAAATGGTTTATTCCGGCGGGCCGAGTTGTAATGAATGGCCTTGGCTACCACTTCTTTACCGGTACCTGTTTCGCCGCTAATGGAAACCGTTATTTTACTCTTTGCAGCCTTTTCAATTACCGAGAAAGTTTTTTTGATTGCTTCGCTATTACCAATGATATTCTCGAAGTCGTATTTTTTTCCTATTTCCTCCTTCAGGTAATTTATCTCCTCCCGCAGGCCTATGTTTTGGCGAATATTGCTGATCGTGATCCAGAGGCGATCTTTGGTGTCCTCATCTTTTACAATGTAATCGTAGGCACCCAGCTTGAGCAGGTCTACGGCCGTTTTTATATTTTCCTGCCCGGAAATTATCACCACATGAATGTCGGGGTTGAGCTGCTTGATTTTCCTGAGCACTTCTTCACCCGTAATATCGGGCAGGGTATAGTCAAGGCAGATAACATCCGGGTTAAGGTAGAGGTTAGCCATGCAATCCTTACCCGTGTGGAAACGAGCCACCTCATACTCCGGGTTGAGGGAGAGGTGGTAAGACAGGAGTTCGCTGTACCAGATATCATCCTCAACGACAAATATTTTTAACGATTCCTGTTTCTTTTTCATAATTCCCCTCCTGGCGCAGATGGCCTATACAAAAATAACATAATGGACAGGAAAAAACTTGTTTCAAAATGGGAAAATATGTCACCTGTGGTATTTTGTCCCATTAATAGAAAGGGGGGCGAGCTGAGGACCTCTTTCCATTAAGTGAGGTTTTAAAATAAAACATTGAAAGAGTTTGGTTATCGCCGAGGGTAGGCTTCAGTATAAGGGCCCCGGGACGTAATGTTTTACAGCTCCTGTGGCTGCATACCTGCGAAAGAAAGGACTGTTTAGCAGTAGGGGGTAAAATTAGCTGTCCATTTAAATTTGTCTTCCGGCTCTCAAAAAAGAATTTAATTTCTTGTAATTATTTTAATTATTTTATAACTTAATGAAAACGAGATGATTGAGCTGAGAGCAGCAATTAATTGCTGCCTCACCAATTTACCAAGGGCCGCTTATGCGGTCCTTGGTGTTTTAGGGTTATTTGGTTTCTACAGGCAAAGGTGGCAGCGGTTCTTTAAGCATACCATTTTTCTGCAGTTCCCGGTACCTGAGCAGGGCTTCCTCTTTTTGCTTGGCCTCAATCATAATATCAAACTCCCGCCCGTAAGAGGGAATGCGCCTTTCGATATAGTCTGAATGGGCTCGGAGAAGTTTCCGGTCTTTTAGCGATTTAGGTTCAGAATAATGAACAATAGGTCTTATTCCTTCCGGCCAGCTGCCTAATGCCTGCATGAGAGCCTCTTCCTGCGATTGCCCACCCGGATGACAAAAATGGTGGTGATAGTCAAACACCAGCGGTATGCCTATTTTTTTATGAATACCTTCGTACAGTTCTCCTGTGCTGAACATATTAGGTTTGTCGTCATTTTCGACCGTAAGTCTTGCTTTGGTGGAAGACTGAAGGCGCTGATAGTTTTTGCAAAAATTTTGAAGAGCCTGCTCTTTATTGCCTTGCAGGCTGCTCCCAACATGAATATTTATTTTATGAAATGGCGTAGCACTCAGCTGCATCAGGTTCATAATGGCCGCATGCTGGTCGAGCTCCTTAACGGTTTTCTGTACCACATCCGGCTTTTCAGATGCGAGAACGTTAAAAGGACCAGGATGAAAGGAAAGGCGCATATGGCTGGAGCTGGCGAATTCACCTGCCTCCTTCAGAAGGGCTGCAATTTGTGAGAACTGAGGTAGCTCCTCCAGCTCATATTCACTCATCCAGGGAAACATGCTGCTCGAAAGACGATAGAAAAGAATATCATGCTCCTGGTTCCAGCGCAAAACCAGTAGCAGGTCCTGCAAATTTCGGATGATGAGCTCACCTGTATAGGAGAGTCCTTTTTCTAAAAATGTTTTACGAATCATTCCGCGGTTAACCGAAATTTTTTCTTCGGCCAGGGCAGTGTTCAGGCAGGCATATCCTATCCGCATATGTTTGTTTTTAGATGTAACTGATTGAGGTGTAGGGTTTTGAAAAATATTTCAACTTTTTTAAAAATTTCCGCAACCTTTAACTCGTTCCTCCAGTATAATGAGTCGAAAGCAAGGCGGAACCTTACTAGGAAGGAGACGCAGATTTTTTAGACTCTTGATAATTTTTTTACCTGTTGTTTGAGTTGCCTTATTTTTTTAGACTCATTATTTTTTTAACGAAGGCAATATATTTTTTAAACTTGAAATGAGTAAGTGTGTTTAGTAAGGAGTGCGTTAGCCACTAAACCAAAATTTTTTAGCATTAAAAAAAGGAGGCTGTCTTTAACCAGGCAGCCTCCTTTTTGTCTTTTAAGAAACCTTCTCCTTCTGCTCCTGTTTTCCGGGGAAATAAACTGTATAAGCTATAAAGGTTGCTGCGGCTTAGTTCTTTGCCAATACGCGAACAGCATTTTATTGGGGTAGCTCTGTTACCATTTACTTTCATTTGTATTTTCACTTTGGGTTTATGTCAGTATTTTTGCCGCCTGACAAAACCCACCAGGTTGATTATGAAAAATACCCTCCTCTGTACGGCTATTCTACTCCTTTTTTGTGCCACTGCATTTGCCCAGGAAATAGAAGGACGTATAACTGATTCGAAGGGAGATGCCATTGAAAGTGCCTATATCTATAATCAGCGTACTGGCTCTCATGCGCACAGCAATACAAAAGGTTTATTTATTCTGGGACAGACGATAACGGGAGACACGCTGCTGCTAAACCTTATAGGCTACAAAAACAGGCTGGTGGTTGTACAGGATTATCCGGTTGAAGTTGTTTTACAGGAAGCTCCGTTTGAGTTGGAACAGGTTGTAATTACCCCTGAACTGAAATCGCTCAATACCATTTCGGCTGTTAACCTGAACTTAAACCCGGTAAAAAGTTCACAGGAAATTTTAAGAGTGGTACCGGGGCTTGTAATTGGGCAGCATGCCGGAGGAGGCAAGGCTGAGCAGATTTTCCTGCGGGGCTTCGATATTGACCACGGAACGGACATAAGTATTAGCGCGGATGGAATTCCGGTAAATATGGTGTCCCACGCCCACGGGCAGGGCTATGCCGACCTTCACTTTTTAATTCCGGAAACCATTGAAAAGGTAGATTTTGGCAAAGGACCGTATTATGCCGACAAAGGCAACTTTGCTACCGCGGGTTATGTAAACCTGCAGACTTACGACAAAATAGACCAAAGCAGGGTGGCTGTAGAATATGGAGATTTCAATACCCTCCGTGCTGTGGGCCTGCTTAAACTGATTAACGGTAGCCCCAGGCATAATGCTTATCTTGCCAGTGAATATTACCTTACCGATGGTCCATTCGAGTCGCCACAGAATTTTAACCGGCTTAACCTGATGGCCAAGTATACCGGCTGGGTTTCGGCGGCCGACAAGCTGAGCCTGCAGGCGTCCTTGTTTCAGAGCCGCTGGGATGCCTCCGGACAAATTCCGCTTAGGGCTGTGGAAAGTGACCTAATAAGCCGCTTTGGTGCAATAGACGATACAGAGGGCGGGAGTACCAGCCGTGTAAACCTGCTTGCCCGGCTCGACCACATCATCGATCCCCAAACTTTTGTGCGAAACAAACTTTTCTTCAGTGCCTATGATTTCAAACTGTATTCCAACTTCACCTTCTTTTTAAATGATCCGGTATTCGGCGACCAGATCAGGCAACAGGAAAACAGGAGCATATATGGTGTGGAAAGCGAGTTCAATAAGAGGTTGGACCTGCTCAATACCGGAGCCGATATTAAGGCCGGAATAGGCTTTCGTAGCGATATGGTGGAGGATATTGAGCTTAGCCACACACTTAACCGACGAACCACTCTGGATGCGATCAGTCTGGGCGACATAATTGAAACTAATTTTTATACTTACCTGGATGCAGAAATAGAACTGGGCGAATGGCTAGTAAATCCTGCTATTCGTCTCGATTATTTTGACTTTCTCTATATCGACCATCTTTCTCTACAATACATTAGCCAGTCAGAAAATGAGGTATTTGCCAGTCCGAAGCTGAATATCAGTTATTCGCCCACTCCTTATCTGCAGCTGTATTTAAAAAATGGGATAGGATTCCACTCGAACGATACCCGAGTGGTAGTTGCCCGGCAGGGCAGGCAAATTTTGCCGGCTGCGTATGGTACCGATTTAGGGCTTAACTGGAAGCCTTCCGGCCGCCTGCTAATGAATGCTGCCCTCTGGCATTTATTTCTCGAACAGGAGTTTGTATATGTGGGCGACGAAGGGGTTGTAGAGCCAAGTGGTAAAACCCGGCGAATGGGGGTTGACCTTGGCATCCACTATCAGGCCCTCAATTGGCTGTTCTTCGATACGGAACTAAGCTATGCACATGCCCGGGCCTTGGAAGAAGACAACGGCCAGAATTATATACCACTGGCGCCAGCCTTTACCGCAAGTGGTGGTTTTTCTGTTACCGGAAAATCGGGCCTGAACGGCGGCCTGAGGGGCCGTTACCTGGCCGACAGGCCTGCCAATGAAGATAATTCAGTGGTGGCCGAGGGCTATTTTGTTGTCGATATGAACCTGAGCCATACTTACCGAAACTTTACCTATGGACTGGTTATCGAAAATCTGTTCAATACCGAATGGAATGAAACACAATTTAATACCGAAACAAGGCTGGCTTACGAAGAGGAGTCTGTATCGGAGATTCACTTTACACCAGGGACTCCCTTTTTTATAAAAGGGCGTGTTGCATTGGAATTTTAAAGAGCAGCCTCATTTAACAGGTGATAAACCGATAAGGGAGGGCGTTGGTCTGTTGCAGGCGAGCGCCCTCTTCTATTTTTACAGACATTACCATAAAAGTCGGCCAAACCTTGATGGGTGCAGTTCGTTAAATCCCTAAGAACCAAAAAGATATAAATATGAAAAGAGATAGCGATAACAGACTGGTAACAGATAGTAGCGAACTAACGCAAACACTTAAAAAAATTAGCTACGGCTTTTATGTGCTCACCACCAAAGCCAATGCAAATGACATTCAGGAACGGGATAAGGATTATTTTGCGGCTGGCCTTGTGTCGTGGGTAAGTCAGTGTTCTTTCGACCCGCCTATGGTGCTGGTTGCTGTGCAGAAGCAAAGCGATCTCAATGAGACGATTCGCAGGAGCAAAGTCTTTGCTTTGAATATTTTAGGAAAAGCCGATAAGCCTATGATTAGCCCTTTTAGTAAGGATACCAAAGTGGAAGAAGGCCGCCTGAACGGCTACAAGTATACAGAAGGAGAAACCGGCTGTCCATTGTTAAACGATGTACCCGCTTTTATAGAATGCCATGTGGAAGAAGTGGTGGAAAGTGAAGCCGACCATGTACTGTTCATAGGGAAGGTAGTGAATACTGGCATGCGAAATCCAGTAGCCGAGCCTCTTATGGAGTGGGAAACAGAGTACCACTACGGCGGATAATGCTGGCAGGCTCCGTTTATGGATGGAGCAGAACAGAAAAAGAAATTAAAATACCCTTCTCCATGAGGAGAGGAAAAACAAAGAGGCTTGGAAATCTTTTTATCTAAGACCTCTTTTTTTTTTGATTTATGAAGCTACCCTATATAATTGCTGTTGATGACGATCAGCAGGTGTTAGAATCTGTTACTCGAGATCTCCGGTCAGAATATGGAGAAAAATACCGCATAATAAGCACCACAGATCCACAGGAGGCACTTGATGCCCTTGGGGATATTAAAAATAAAAAGGAAACGGTGGCTCTCTTTGTAGCAGACCAGCGGATGCCCGAAATGGATGGAGTGGAGTTTCTTGGCAAGGCACTCAAGAAGTTTCCGGAAGCCCGGCGGGTGCTGTTAACCGCCTATTCCGATACCGAAGCGGCCATTAAAGCCATCAATGACGTACAACTCGATTATTATTTTGTAAAACCCTGGGACCCGCCGGAAGAAAAACTGTACCCGGTACTGGAAGGGCTGCTGGCCGACTGGCAGGCAACCCACACGCAGGAGTTCGAAGGAATTAAGGTAATTGGCTACCAGTTTTCGCCCCGCTCGCACGAGATAAAGAACTTCCTGGCCAGTAACCTTATTCCTTACCAGTGGCTCGATATGCAGTCACACAAGGCAGCAGGAGAACTACAGGAGGAATATGAGTGTTCCGAGCAGGATCTCCCGCTTATCATTTTTGAAGATGGCAGCGCCCTGTGTAACCCTGATCTGCAGGAGCTCGCCCGTAAAATAGGGCTGCAGTTGAATGCTTCGGAAAGCCTGTACGATGTGGTAATTATTGGCGCCGGCCCTGCAGGACTGGCAGCGGCGGTTTATGGTGGATCCGAAGGGCTCCGAACCCTTGTAGTGGAGAAGCATTCGCCAGGGGGGCAGGCCGGCAGTAGCAGCCGTATCGAAAATTACCTTGGCTTTCCACGGGGAGTAAGCGGGGCAGAGCTTACCCGCAGGGCCCTTTCGCAGGTAAGCCGTTTTGGTGTGGAAATACTTGCTCCGCAGGAGGTGAAAGATGTGGAGATTAAGGGAAATTACAAGCTCATTACGCTCTCCGATGAAACGGTGGTAAAAACGCGCAGCATTATCATTGCCACAGGCGTTAATTACCGAAAGCTTAAGGTTGATGGATTAAATGGCTTTAACGGCGCAGGAATATACTATGGCGGGTCAATGGCAGAGGCGCCCATGTGCCGGCAAAAAAATATCTTTATTGTGGGCGGTGGAAATTCCGCAGGGCAGGCGGCGATGTATTTATCGCAGTATGCCAGAAAAGTCGTTATCCTTATCCGGAAAGAAAACCTTGGTTCCAGTATGTCGCGGTACCTGATCGACCAGATAGAGGGTACTCCTAATATTGAAGTGTGGGGAAATACAGAAGTGGAAGGAGCCCTTGGTGAAGAGAAGCTCGAAGGCCTGAAGCTGGTCAATAACCAGGAAGACCGGCACTGGACAGAAGAAGAGGTAGGTGCTCTATTTATTTTTATTGGGGCAAAGCCCTGCACCCACTGGTTGCCCTTTAACATCATCACCAATAAAAAAGGGTATATTGAAACAGGGCGGGACCTGGTCCGGTACCCCGATTACTCCAAATTCTGGAAACTTAAACGTGAGCCTTACCTGCTCGAAACCTGTGGTGCAGGAATATTTGCAGCCGGCGATGTTCGGGCAGGGGCCATGAACAGGGTTGCATCGGCGGTAGGCGAAGGTGCAATGGCCATTAAATTTGTGCATCAGTATCTGGCAGAAAACTAAAGCTTTGTATACCTTCCGGGAAAAGAAGCCGTTAAAGTAAAAAATCTATTGCACCATGATTAAAAAAATAGTTTTCATAGGTCTGCTGAGCTTTCTTGGCCTTGATTTAATCGCTCAGACAGGCCAAAGCTTTCCGTCGATAGAAGGGGAGACCATCGATAAACAGGCGCTAAGTATTCCGGAAGATACCAAGGGCAAGTATACCCTCGTAGGTATGGCTTTTTCCAAGAAAAGCGACGATGAGCTGGAGAGCTGGTTTAACCCTGTGTATACCCGCTTTTTGCAGGATGCAGGCAATGCAGGCCTTTTTGCTGACTTTGCCTACGATGTTAATGTATACTTCGTGCCTATGTTTAGTGGACTAAAGAAAGCTGCTGCGGGCACGGCTAAAAGAAAGGCTCTGAAAAAAGTTGATGAGCGGCTACACCCCCATATTATGTTTTATGTAGGGGAAATAAACAGCTATCGTGATGCCCTTAAGCTGGAAGAGCGGGACCAGCCTTACTTTTTTGTACTGGATAAGGAAGGGAAGATTGTTTATGCTACCTCCGGAGCGTACAGCGAGAAAAAGATGGAAGAGGTAGAAACCATCATTAGCGAATAAAATTAAAATCAGTCCATTTGCTGGCACAAAGGAAAAAGGATGAGTGCCAGGCGCACCTATCCTCTATCCTTACCTCCACGAATTTTTATTCCAGCCGTTGTGTTAGCACAGGAAATGAATCTATATGAGAAAAATATCCGGACTGATAGTAGCAGGCTGCCTGCTGTTGCTGGCCCTGCGCCTGCCTGCCCAAACCCCTATTGATGTACAAAGTTTTGATGCGACCCTTCTGCAGACGCTTATTGCAGAAAAGGTAGATAGTGTGCGGCAGTCTCACAAAAAGCAGCCATTAGCAGCAGATGCAATATTGCAGCAGGCTGCTGTAGATCATGCTCTTTATCTGGCAAAGAAAGGAATGCTTTCCCACTTTCAGGAGGGAAATAAGAAGAAGTACGACCCGCAGGACAGGGTAGAATTCTTCGGCGGGATAGGTTACCAGACTGGCGAAAATGCCGCGGAACACCCGGTTCAGGTGCTTCTTGTGCAAAAGAAAGGCTATACCGTTAACCGCGTAGAAACATATGAGCAATCTGCCCTGCTGTTTATACAGCAATGGGTGCATTCCCCTATGCACTTTAAAAACCTGGTGAAAGAAGAGTTTAGCCGAAGCGGAATAGCAGTTAATCTTGACCCAAAGACAAAAAGAATATATGCCGTTCAGGTGTTTTCTCCGGAGCCATTAGCGCAATAGGCTAAAAAAATATGGTGAGTAAAAAAGGACTTGAAGCGATTCAGGTCCTTTTTTGGGTTAAAAGCCGGAAAGCAGTAGGAGGGAGGAATAAGAGGTTGATGAGCTAAAGACACAAAAGAAGAAAAGGCTATATTTCCTATTATCCGAAGATAATATTCCATATAGCCTTCCTCTCTCTCCTCAACCAAAGATTCTTATTCGATAAATTATTTCTTATCGAGTTTGTATAGTCATTAACGATAATTCTGTAAATGAGTTCCGAAATCGATTATTTTTTTTCCAAATTCTTTTTCATCTCTTTTAACTTTCCTTTAAAGGCAGATACTTAGAATAGTATTCGTGGCAAAAACCTTTTGTCTATTCGTTCTGTAATGCCAGCTGAGCGGTTGAGGGGTTATGGATTCCTTACCGAAATATTTATTCTTCGGGCTTTTTAGTTTAATTTTGAAAAGATGATGGTGATTTTTGAACACTTTCCTTATGAATAAACCGTACAAACTTTTTGCTACTTCCAGCGCTACAGAACTGGGATACTCCATAGCACAGGAGCTGAATAAAGAAATGGGCTCTTTGCAAACAGAGACTTTCTCAGACGGGGAGAAGTTTGTGAGTTTTCAGGAAAGTGTACGCGGGCATATCGTTTTTCTGGTGGCACAAATTAATATGCCTTATGAGAATATTTTTGAGCTTTTCCTCGCCATTGATGCTGCCCGCCGGGCTTCTGCCGAACAGGTGATTTGTATTTTACCTTACCTGCCTCACAGCCGGCAGGAGCGCAAGGGAAATATTCGTACGGCAATTGCCTCCCGCCTGATAGCTGACCTGTTGCAGCAGTCGGGGGCAGACAGGGTGATTACCATTGATTTGCACTCCGATTCTATTGAGGGTTTTTACAAGGTGCCGGTCGACCACCTGTATATGAGCCAGATATATGTACAGCACATTAAGAGCTTAAAACTGGAGAACCTGTGCCTGTGCAGTCCGGACTTTGGAGGTTTGAAGAGAATAAAGATTTATAAAGATAGGCTTAATTGCGATATGGCCGTAATTCATAAGGAAAGACTGAAGCCAAACCAGGTGAGCCATATGGAAACGATTGGCGATCCAAAAGGAAAGAATGTAATTATTATTGATGATATGATCGATACCGCGGGCACCCTTTGTAAAGCAGCAGATCTGCTGACTGAGCAGGGCGCCTTGTCTGTTCGTGCGTATTGTACCCATGCCATCCTGAGCGCTGGTGCCCGGGAGAAGATAGAGAAATCGTCTCTTAAGCAGGTATACATTTCTAATACCCTCAGCTATGCGGCTACCAGCCCCAAAATAGAAGTAATTAGCTGTGCAAAACTGTTGGCGGCTGCCATTCAAAACCTGCTCTCTAACCAGAGCTTTAAAAAAATCGAAGAGCACCGCTTGCAATAACGTGGTTTTGAGTGGCCGCGGTTACCTGGCCGGTGCAGCTACACTTTTGAAAAAGTGCCTTATGGCGCCGTGCCACAAAAACTGTTTTAATTTCCTTCCGCTATGTATCTGCCGGCCGTTTCCGTAACCTGACGTAGAATGTTCCTGAGGACAGGACTGTGGTCGTTTTTTCGCCATGTCACATAGAGGTTCATTTTGTAGGGTAACGGGATGAAGCGTACATTAGGTAATGCGCTGAAAGAATAGGAATAGGGCAGGATGGTAACGCCCAGCCCCCTTGAGACCAGCGCAAGACTCATTCCACCAAAGTCTGTTTCAATGTAAACGTTGGGAGTAAATTCGTACTCCTCTAACATCTGCCGAAGGCTTGAGGTATAGAAGGTTGTTTGCGCCAGGTTAGACAGGATGAACTTCTCGTTCTTCAAATCGTGTAGGCCTGTAAAATTCTGTTCATCCAGGGGATGGTTCAGGGGCACAACAAGTGCAAATGGTTCTGAATACAGGCAGCTCGACTGCAGGGAGGGGTTTTCAGCAGGATCACGCCTGAAAGCCATGTCCACCTGATAATTCAGTAATAGCTGCTCAAAGCTGGTGTCAGTTGGCTCCACTAATTCTATCTTGAGCTCAGGTTGGATGCGGGATATGCTGGTCAGTAGCTCAGGCATAAAACTGTAGGCGATGGAACCCGGGTAACCAATTCTAACAAAGCCGGAAGCCCCCTCATGAATCTTCCTGGCCTGCATGTGGATACGATTTATCTCATCGAGCATGGGTAACCACTGGTCTCTTAAAAAGGAACCAGCCTCCGTGAGCCTCACCGTTCGCTTGCTTCTCTCGAATAACTGTACACCGAGTTCATCTTCCAGGGCTTTAATCTGCCTGCTGAGTGCGGACTGGGTAATGAACATCCGCTCGGCCGTTTTCCAGAAGTGCAGTTCCTGGGATAGTGCCAGAAAGTGTTTTATCTGCTGAAGTTCCATTTATACTGATTCAGTTTTCGCAATAGTCAACTCAATATTAGCATTTTTAAGTCCATCTGCCTACGCTTACTTTGCAGTAATAAAGAGTTATAAACCTGTAAAGCTTAATAAATAAGGCAATGGTGCAATTTCGAAAATATGTGTGGGAAGTAGTAGGTTGGGTAGGCGCAGTCTTTGCACTTCTGGCCTTCAGCCTGAACAGTTTTAATGTTATTAGCAGTCAGTCACTCCTGTACCTGGGGATGTATAGCTTTGGCTGTCTTTTAATGGCCTTTTACGGTGTATCAAAGAAAGCACCAGCAAGCTGGGTGCTTAACGTCATCTTTTTGTTGGTAGCTGTTATTGCTTTAGTTAAAGTCTACCTGATAAGCTAGTCGCGTTGTAAAGAAAGCGTCAGGTAGTTTATTAAAGTGATGGAACAGATGGAAGGGAAGCTACTATTTTTAGCCTTACAAAAAGATTGTTGAAATGCAGCTGTACAATAATGGGGTGTGCTGTGGATCAAGTAAGGGACCCTTTGCTTAATCCACAACTGCCGGCTTTCCTGCTATTCGACTTAGGAAAGCATCCAGATAATCACCGTCCGGACGGAAGCTAAATTCTTTTTGCCCAATCTGGAGTTCTCCTTCTTTCTCTTCCAGTGTGTAGGTGAAAACAAATTCGCCGCCCTCGTCCTGCCAGCCGTTAAATTGTCCGAAGCGCAGGTCGCGAATCAGCAGCTCGTCTTCGCCAGGCTTAACAGAATAGTAGCCCTTGGTAATTTCCAGGAGCTTTGCCAGCTTAGGGTGAGGGAGGTAAGGAGAGAGCAATTCCTCGTTCTTCGGAAAGTATTGGAAGTTAATATTATCTGTATCGTCCAGCAGCGAATAAAAGCCGTTGTAGTATCCTTCCTCTGTTTTAACAACTATTGCCCAAAGTATGGCATTAAAAGGTGTGGCCTTTACGATGTGTTCCTCATAATCTATTTGCTGCTCCTCCAGGTTTCTCTCCACCACCCCTTCCACGGCCGACTGCGCTACAAAAGTAAAGAGGAGGTATGCGGAGCTTACTACAAGGCCTGTGGTATTCAGGCGCTGCCGGGCCGGGTCCTTCCTGTTTTTGGTGGCTGCCCATATCAGGAATATCAGAAAGGGGAGCGTATAGAATGGGTCGATCACAAAAACATTGTAAAAGGCCACTCCATAATCGCTGAAAGGCCAGAAGAGCTGCGTGCCCCAGGTGGTAAAAGAGTCGAGTACAGAATGGGTGACAAAGCCCAGCAGGAAGAGCCACAGCCAGTCTTTAAAACCGGCCGGGCTTTTTGGGTATAGCTTCCGTAGCAGCAGGGCCAGCAGTGGGGCGGCTATAACTGCGAATAGCAGGGAATGCGTGAGGCTGCGGTGCCAGCTCAGCTCTTCTACCACATCCAGCCAGGGGTTGAGTAATACATCCAGATCGGGAATGGTGCCTGCTACTGCACCCCAGAACATGGCTTTGTTGCCCAGCTTTTTGCCGGCTACTGCCTCGCCTACCGCAGCCCCTAAAACTATTTGGGTAAGACTATCCACCTGCTTACAGACCGTGTTGGTCGATGAGGTAGAGCAGAGAAGCCATTGCGGCAGTGCCTAGTTCAAGCTCGCGCTTATTTACATTTTCGAATACATCATTGGGTGTATGGTGGTAGTCGAAGTAACGTTGTGAGTCAGGGCGGAATGCGAATAGGGGAGTTCCCTGATTTTTTAAGGGACTAATGTCTGCCCCGCCATAGCCGGCTTTTATTTCATGCAGCTGGTAAGGCTCAAACAGAGGCTTCCAGCTCTGTACTTTCGCCAGTGTTCCTTCTCCGCTGTCGACGCTAAAGCCAATGGGTGTAAAGCCACCGCTATCCGATTCCAGGGCAGCAACATGCTTTTCTCCCTTTTCTTCTGCCTGCTCGGCATATTCGCGACCACCGGCGAGGCCATTTTCTTCGTTCATGAACATTACTGCCCGCAGGGTATGGCGTGGCTGATAGCCCAGCGCATCCAGTATCCGAAGGGCGTCGACCGACTGCACAATACCAGTGCCATCGTCATGAGCGCCCTCGGCTAAATCCCAGGAGTCGAGGTGTCCGCCCACTACAATGTATTCATCAGGTTTCTCGCTGCCGCGGATTTCGCCGATGACGTTGTAGGAAAGCACATCATCCAGCATCTTGCCGTGCGTTTCCATATACATTTTTAAGTTTTTATCCTTCTGCAGCATTTCGCTGAGCATTTCTGCATCCTGTGTACTAACGGCAATCGCCGGAATTTGCGGCACATTAAGCCCGAAGCGGGTGGTACCGGTATGCGGCACATCATCCAGACTGGTCGTAAGCGAACGAACAACAGCCCCAACAGCCCCTAATTGAGCCGCCTCCGAAGGGCCTGAGGTACGGTATTTCGCTGCATCGCCATAGGCCTGGAAGGTCTGCAGGTACTCTGATTTCATAGGATAGTTGAAAAATACGATCTTGCCTTTCACCCCTTTTTCGCCCAGCGCTTCCAGCTCTTCAAAGTGTTTCACTTCAATTACTTCTGCTTTCAGCCCATCAGGGCCTGTGCCGGTGGTGTTGCCAAGTGCAGTAACGGTGAGTTCCTGTGTGCCGTGCGTGCTGCTATTGAGTACACGGGCAATATCTTCCCCTCCTCTTACCCAGCGGGGAACCATTACAGGTTGCAGCCAAACAGTATCGAAGTTGTAGGTCTCCATCAGCTGGCGGCCCCATTCCACTGCAGCTGCCGCCTGTGGGGAGCCACTGAGGCGGGCACCAATATTTTTGGTGAGGTCCCGCAGCATTTCATAGCTCTCGCCCTTGGTGAGGGAGTACTTATAAATGTCTTTCAGCATCGCCTCATCCTTTGTTTGTGCCATTAGCGGCTGCGCGGCATAGAGGAAAAAGGAGCCAAGGAGGAGCTTTTTAAAAAGAGATAACTTCATGGGTGTTAAATTTTTAATTATTTTCATACTTGCCTGCTTTACCTTCGCCCTGTAGAGCAGGGCCAAAACTGCTAAGGATTAAGCTGGCGGGCCTCATTCAGTAGGTACATCATATGGTCAGGATCGCTGGCATTGAGCTCAAAGCGTCCCTCCAGTTCTATCAGGTCTTCAGTAAAAGGAATTTCCTCTGCACTGTTTACTTCAATAATTGTTTCCGGGCCTGCAGCTCCGCAAAAGTAGCAAAGATTAAACGGGTAGCGGGAAAAAACAAAGTAATTCTGTCCCTGCAGCTCTTTAAGGGGAATAATGTATCCCTTCAGGCGAATGGTTTTCCCTTCCAGGGCCTTTACTTCCGGGCCAAAGGTAGGTACATCCATAGGAAAGCCATCTTCTGTATTAACAGTGGAGAATTTCACCGCTTCCAGTTGCTTCCAAATATTCTCTTTTTGTGCCGAAGCGCTCAGGCAGTAGCCTGAAAAGAAGATGAATAGTATGATTTTTTTAACCATTTCTGTTGCCTAACAGGTAAAATCTGCAAAAACAAGGATTTAATTGTTGAAACACTAATAATAGTTAATTTTAAGGTAGAATTAAAACGGCCCCTGTACAATTTTGCCTCCCAGGAGCGTTAAAAGAAAGAAAAACATCTGGTAAGGACAGCCTCTGCTGCTACCCCCTGTTTTCAATTTTTTGCAGGTGCAGTCATTTGATGGGGAGTCTATTACCTCTCTTTTTCCAGAAGTTAAATTATTTCCTCATCAGGGCTGTTCTGCCAAAACAATTGTCATTTTTTTATATTATATTTTATTTAAGAGTGAGGTATGCAGGAAGAACTAATTTATATTCATAATATGACTTCGCCGAGGGATATTCTTTCGGTGAGTAATGAACTGGAGCGTATAGGGCTGAAAGTAAAGGAAATTGAGCTGGGAACAGCAGCCTTTGTTAATTCAGTAAATATCAAAGCAAAGGATCTGGCAGTAGCACTGGAAAAGATAGGTTTCAGAGTGTTGCAAAAGCAGGATAAGGAGCTTACGGAAGAGGTAAAGTTTCTGCTGGGAAACTACCTGGCTATGCTCAGAGAGAAAGGTGCTGTGCCGAATCTATCTGATTTTCTGGAAGAGCAGATGAAAAAGCCCTTCTCATCAGTAAGTAAGCGTTTCCGTAAAATAGAAGGCCGGACCATTGAAAATTATTATATCAGCTTAAAGATGGAGTACGTAAAACACCTGCTTAATTCCAGTAGTATGAGTGTTTCGGAAATTTCAGCTCGGCTTCATTACAGTAGCGCCCGCTCCCTGGCTCGTGTTTTTAAGGAGCATACAGGCTATTCGATATACGACTTTCGCAATAAGGAAAGAATGGCTTTTATGATGAGCCTGAATAGTTAGAGATAAAAATATTTAAAAGAATGGCTGCTTCGGAATGTCCGGGCAGCCTTTTTTGTTATTGGGAGGAGGATTTTTGTGGTATGGCAGGATCCTTGTAGTTTTACAGCAAAAGAAACGGAGTGGACATGAAGACGAATTTATCAGTAATTGCAGGCTTAGTCTTATTCTTTATGAGCTTTGGCGCTATAGGAGTGCTGGCCCAGGGAGGAAAGCCTAATTACTGGAATATCCTCTCGGAAGTAACGTATAAAGTAGAGGAAGATGAATATGGGGAGTTGTACGTGCCGGAGTTTTCGGAAAAGATAAAAGCACTGGAAGGTAAAGAAGTAACCCTGCAGGGTTTTATTATTCCGTTTGAAGGGATGTTTAAGCCGGAGCACCTGATTCTTTCTTCTTTGCCAATAGATGCCTGTTTCTTTTGCGGTGGAGGAGGACCGGAAACAGTGGCAGAGGTTTTCCTGGAGGAAGAAATAGAATTTACCGCCCGGCCAGTGAAGATAAAGGGTAAGTTTAAAATTAATAAGGATAACCTGGGTGAGCTAATGTATGTACTGGAAGAGGCTGCTTTTGTAAGTTATGCCGATGAGTAGATAGAAATAATTCCTCTCCTGCGTACTCCTGAGGAATTACTTCCATCTACTGATGCCTCTTCAGGTGTAACTTAAATTTTAGGTAACTTGCCTTGAATCTGCTGAACGAGCGGGTTTGGGCGCCTGTTAAGAACATCGTCAATGGCATCGATCATCTTTCGGGTGCGCTTTCTCTGGCGGGTGTGCCAGAAGATGGTATATGCGGCACCAAGCAGCAGAAGGGCTGCTATCAACTTAATGTGCTGGCTTCTTTCTTCGGAGGCTTCTAGCCTGCTCGCTGCTGAGTATTTTTCTGTTGCCAGCTGTACGGCCTGCTGTTTGCTGCTTGTCTCCAGCTCTTCCTGTAAATCGGAGAGTTTACGGTTATAGGTGCTCAACTTGCTGCTGTAGGTAGAGAACCGTTTATTAAGAGAGGCAAGTTCGTTAGGTCCATTGCCCTTAGCGCTGGCCTTAATCAAAGCTTCAATCATCAGCGCTAAACCGGTTTCTGTAGATTCTTCCACAATGCTAAGATCTGCTTCTTTTAGTCCTGCATCCAGGAGGGCAATCGCTTCGGCATATTGCTCCTGTTCAATATGTAACTCGCCCAGCGTATTCAGAGTACTCTGGGTAAAGGTAGGATCATTAATTTCTTTCTTGAGTGCAAGAGCTCTGTTAAGCCACTCTTCAGCTTCTTTAAAGTTTCCTTCTCTTAAATAAGCTTCGCCTATATTATTGATGGCTCCTGCTTCTAATTTGATGCCGCTATCTAAACTTTTTGAACTTTCAATAGCTAAAAGGTAATTTTCTCGGGCTTTTTCATAATTTCTCTGCTCTAATTGAACTGCTCCATATAAATTGTGAACCCTGCTTACCATTTTATAATCTCCCTCTGCCAAAGCTTCTTTCATGGCAAGCTGAAGTGCATCTTGTGCCTCTGCAAATTGGTCTAACTCACTGTAGCAGACAGCTATATTGCGATAAATCATCGCCTTTTCCTTAGAGGAACCCTCATAGATTAAAATATCCTTTGCTTTAGAGAGATAAGAAAGTGCAGTTTTGTAATCTTTTGTAGCGGCATAAATGTCTCCAATGCTATTATAAGCATTTGCTAATTGTGGTAGCATACCTTCTTTTTCAAAAAAGTTGGTAGCTTCTACATAAAGATATACAGCCTCTCCTAAATATCCTTGAATATAACGGATATCAGCCATTGCTCCATAGGCTGCAGCCTGCCACTCTCTTTTAGAAGAGGCTTCTGCTAATTTCTTTAATTCCTGCATAAAATAAAGAGCACTATCTGGATTAGAAGACTCTAAATGGCTTTCATAGAGCACCCAGTAATAGTCTAATTGAGCTTCTATATTAGCTAATTTAGGTTCAGGAGTAGATTCGTCTTCCGGAAGGCAAGAGCAAAGGGAGCTAAGCAAGACGAAGAGGAGGAGAAGGGTTCTCATGGTTAAAGCCGCAGTATTATTTCAACAATATGTGAATTTGAAGAAATAACTGCGGCTTTCCCAATAAAAACCAAATAATTTATTACATTAACAATGTTATATCTGTTGAGGGCGTTAGGCTCCAGGCTTCTTTGTTCCAGTTCTATCTGTGTCTACATCATCAGTTTCGAACTGGGGAGAAGATATTTCAGTGTCCGGAGTGATTTCGGCGGCTTCATCTGCACAGGAAGAAAGGCCAACACTTAAAAGGGCTACACAGCAAAGGGAAAGGAAAAATCTTTTCATATCTTAATATTGGTTTGGTTGTGATTTTAATATGATGTAATATTAAATACAATTTCACACAATAATGGTGGTATATTAAAGATCTCCCTACCTCTGTAATATTTCTCTTTTTTGCCATTTAATAAGTATTTGTTCCGCCAGAAGGCAGTTCCTGTTTCATGTAATTGGGTTGTTTTAAAGGAAAAAAGGGGTGTATTGTTTAGTGTCAGAGTGTAGCTAAATATCCATAAAAGTTAATATTTATTATAAATATTACATGAATTGCTTCTCTGTTAGGCAGGAGAAGCTAACTTGTGAAGCTTTTGGTGGTCCCCTAGCTACTTCTTTCCTCTTAATCAAGTTATATAAAAATTAGAAATAGCCTAAATCCTTTCCTTCTTTTTCCTGAACTTTACTCTTAAATCTAAAAAGTGTAAAATTGCGCATGGAAAAAAAGAACTTACTTCCACTTTTCTTACCGGCACTGCTTTGCCTGATGCTCATGTCCTGCGATCAGAAACAGGAAAATGTGGCTGAACCACCTCCACCAGTAGAGGTGGTTCCGGAGGTTCCGGTTCCGGAGGTGCTGTCTGAGGAGGAGGCTTTGTATAATGAGGTAATGGTTATTCATGACGATGCCATGGCTAAGATGGGAGAAATTCGCAGGCTGAGCCAGCAACTCAAGGACAGTATTGAAAATACGAATGCGAACCCCATGGAGCAGGAAGAAATGATCAACATTTACCGGAACAGGCTTAAAGAGCTGAAAGATGCAGACGGAGCCATGCGCGTGTGGATGAGGCAATTTGGTAAAGAAGGAGAAGGCCTGGAGGGCGAAGAGCGTATAAATTACCTGAAGGAAGAAAAGGCGGTCATGCAGGAAGTGGCCCGACAGATGGATGCGGCCATTGCAGAGGCAAGGAAGGTATTGAAGGAATAACCTTTTCATGAAAAGGCAGTTGAGAAAGCAAAGAATGAAAATGTTCTTTGCTTTTTTTTATTGGATTTGAATTATGACTAAAAAGTATAAATATCCTCTTGTAGTAGCTGTTTTAATCCTTTTACTTTCTGGTTGTGGCGGTAATGAGCAGCAGGAGATTGAAGACGCCCGGCAGCAGGAGCTTCAGGAGCTTAGCGAGGAAATGGATGGCATACTTCTTAGAGTCGGTGAGCTTAAGATGCAATTGCGCGACAGTATTGCTGACTGGTCGGCCGGGACTGATAGCAGTAAGCTGGTACAAATAGATCAATATCGCCTCCTGTTAACTGAGCTGGAGGAGACGGAAGCAGCCTACCAGGCCTGGAAGGAGGAGATTACCTATGAGCCCGAGGGGATGGAGCATGAGCAGGCTATGGATTTTTATGAGCAGGAAGAGAAAAAGGCAGAGTTAATCCGAATGGATATCAGAAGGGCTATTGAACAGGCAGAGGTTGCGACCGCTAAGGAATAAACCTGCCCTACTTACACTGGTTGAGCCGTTCCTCAGCTTCCTGTACACTCACAAAACCACCTTCATTGCCCCAGCTATTTAAAATATAAGTGGCAATTTCGGCTATTTCAATATCGGTAAGTGCTGGATTGGCCGGCATTGGCTGGTTGTATTGTACCCCGTTTACCACTACCGGTCCTTCCATTCCATGGCGAATGATGCACAAAGCATGTCCTTTATTATTCAGCAGGAAATCCGACTGAGCTAGAGGAGGGATGAGCTCTCCTAATCCACTACCATCTTGCTGGTGGCAGTTAGTACAATGTTGCTGATACAGAATCTGGCCCTGTACTGCGTACTGCCTGAATTTTAGCGCCGCTTTGCTATCGAGTTCTTCGGGCACTGTAAAGCTTCCTTCTGCAGGCTGTTCCTGTCCCTGGCAGTTAAGGAGGAGTGGGAGTGTGAAAAGTAAGAGCAGGGGGCGCAATTTTAATTTATTCATTTGTATCTCTCCCTTTATATAAAAGCAGCTCAATGTCATTCATCAGCTTATCGACCTCTGTGGGTACGGTTCCATCGTAATGGCCGCGAATGCGTCCTTCCCGGTCCACCAGCAAAAAGGCCCCGCTATGTAAAAAGCCTCCCGGGGCAGTGGAGTCCTGCTGGGTGGTGGCATAGTATTCACCTTCGCCTAACTCATACACATCGGTTTCCGTGCCGGTGAGGAAACGCCAGTTGCTGCCTTCTTCTACCCCGAGTCGTTCGGCATAATCGTTTAGCAGCGCTACAGTATCATACTCCGGGTCGATGCTGTGCGATAGAATCATAAAATCTTCTTCTCCTTTAAACTTCTCATGTACTCTCAGCATTTGCTTGGCCATTACCGGGCAAATAGATGGGCAGGTGGTGAAAAAGAAATCCGCCACATATACTTTACCTTCAACTGTTTCGCGGGTAACACGGTTACTGTCCTGGTCGTAAAAAACAAAGCTGTCGATGGTATGGTAAATTGTGTCGGTAATAGTTTCTCCGTTTACCACCTTTTCTTCGTAAGTGGTGTGCCCCATAATGGGTAACTCTCTCTCAGCCTCTTCATCACCTGGCTGGCAGGCTGTAAAAACAGCCAAAAAGAAAATAAGCAGGAGTGGGTGTATATATTTCATACTATTTAATGATTAAACAGGAATTGTGCAGGTTTTAAAATGGCCGATTAGAACCCGTTATTTTTGGAAGCAAGGAGCGCGATATCTGTTCGGCTGGGGCTTGTCCGGTTACCTCCTTTCGAAAAAACGTCCTGCCATCCGTCACTGTTCCGCTTTTCTGTGCACAATTCCGTAATTACATAATTTTAATTTATTTGCTTTCTCTCAATTGCTTGTATATCCTGATGGCTACCATTAACAGGACAGAAAACAGAATAAGACCTATAATTCCATACACCATACTAAGGGTGCTTCGTAGCACAACCAGAAATACGATGGAGATGAGGAAAAGAGTTGCTACTTCATTCCATATCCTTAATTTCTGTGACCTCCAGATGGTAAGGCCCCGCTGCAGTTTTTTGAATTGCTGGTGACATACAAAGTGGTAAACATACAAGCCAACTACAAAGGCCAGCTTTATCCAAAGCCAGTCAGGCATGGCATTTTGATAGCCAAAGCTAAAGAGCAGGCTCAGGCCCATTAGTAGTGTAAGGACGGCCGATGGCCAGGTAATGCCATACCACAGCCTTTTCGACATAATTTGGTACTGCTTTAACAGTATAGACTTTGCCGGCTCTGCTTCCTTTTCGTGGGCCTCCATCATATAAATAAAGAGCCTGACGATGTAGAAAAGTCCGGCAAACCAGGTAACGATAAAGATGATGTGCAGGGCTTTCAGGTAGAGGAAGGGCATATGTCACTCATTTGCTGCGAAGTTACGAAGGAGGCGCGAATTAGCGAACTAATTCCTCTTCTTTACGCACTTACAGGGAGTATTCAGGAAATGTAATCCCTGGTAGATGAATATGATTTGATGAAAAAGCTGAAATACAATCGCAGCTATTCCTGTTGGCGGAAATCCTCTTCCAGAATAGCATACTCATAATTATCCACCCACTGCCCACGAATCGGCAAAACCTTTCTTTTGCTGCCTTCGCAAAGCATTCCTGCTTTTTCCAGTACCCGTGCTGAAGCAACATTTTCTACGGCACAGCCGGCCTCTATCCTATGTAAGCGGAGGGTGTTAAAGCCAAAGTTCAGGAGGGCAAAGGCGGTTTCTGTGGCATAGCCCCGGCCCCAGAAGTTAGGGTGAACCTTGTACCAAATTTCACCTATCCTGTACTTAGGTTTTCCTAGGGTGATAGCTCCAAGGCCTGCAAAAGTCTGCTTTTCTTTTTCCTTCAGGCAGAATACATACGATTGTTGTGGCTCCTCCTGCTGTAGCTTCAACCACTGCTCTACCAGTTGTTGAGTTTCTTCAATGCCAGCAGGTATTCCCAGGGTGTTAAAATGATCTGTTTCAGGCAGGGAATGTAGTTGATGGACATCAGCTATATCACCGGGCTTTAATTCTTCCAGAGACAGGTGGCGGGTTATGAGATGCATAGGTGAAGTATTTAGAGGAAGAAAATATCACAGCGGCAGTGGTGATTCTTTGTGGCTTTTTACCTGTATGCGGTCACCGACTCTAAGCAGTCCTTCTCCTTCAAATAGTAAGTTCTGGCCGAAGAGTAGTTTCTGGTTCCATTTCCGGAATTGGGCAAGGGTAGCCAGTGGTTCCTTATTTACTTTTTCACCAGTCAACTGATCAATGGTGGTTACTACACAACGTGCACAGGGCTTTTCGGCCCAGAAGCGGGTTTCGCCAATAGCAAATGCATGCCAGCCATCCTCCTCGAAGGGTTTGCCTCCGGAGAATACCAGGTTAGGGCGGAAACGGTTCATGGAAACAGGCTCCTCAAGCCGGCGGTTGAGCTCGTCGAGTGAAGACTGGCCAATCAGCAGGATCGGGTACTCATCGGCAAAGCTTACCTTTTGCACCCTTCCGCTTATTTTGCCTCTGGTAAGCCGTTCGGCATCTTCCGGCATAAAAACCAGCTGGCAGCGCTGTTCAAGAGCTTCGCTAAACCATTCGCTGCTTTCCTGGCCAGCGAAAAGTGCTTTGCTGGTATCATCCCAGATGGGAGCCTGAATCTGGGCTGACAGTGGATCCACCTGTAGCGGAATATTCAGCGGCGGAAGGTTTTTGGTCCGGTGACGGACCTCCAGGTGTTGCGATTGCAGGCTTACATCGAGCAGAGCCATGGAGGCCATCTGGCGTTGGGTCATGAACTGGCCGTTCTCATCCAGCAGCATCCAGCGGCGATCCCATTGCAGGCCCCGCTCACATAGCCGGGCTTCCTCCAGTTGAATGCCAGCCAGAGACTTTATGGGGTATATCCATATTTCAGATAGTTGGAGGGAAGAGTTGTGCATGTGGCAATTTAAAATTTTTAACCTTCATCAGGCTTTGCTGAAGGGAATTTCTGCAGAAGAAATTTGTTTGACCTGAGAAAGCTCTCTTTAAGCCCTGACAATCAGGCTTAAGCTGTTTTTAATTTGCCAAGCTACCGCTGCAGTATCCCAACTTTGTTGTAAATTGTGTTAATATTTATGTTTAAGCTTAATTGTATCCCATATATGCCCGGCTCTTCATTAAAATTTAGATTACTGCTGCCTGCTTTATTCCTCTGCAGCACTTTTGCTGCGGCTCAAACCCCCTGTGTGGATGGAAACGCAGGTAATTATCCCTGTAGCCAAATCGATTTACTTGCACATGTGGGTACAGAAGAGCTATTAGCAGAAGAGCATGATGGGATATGGCTTAATGACCTCTGGGGATGGACTGATCCGGAGACAGGCAAGGAATATGCATTGGTGGGAATGTCGAATGGTACTTCTTTTGTCGATATCAGCGACCCTGTTAGGCCAGTAGTGCTGGGCATACTGCCGGAGCACCATGCGGCGGAGGGAGCGAGAAAGAACAGGCAGCAAGCCGGAATGCATGAGGGAGGAAAATCCGCCTGGCGAGATATAAAGGTTTATAAAAACCATGCTTTTATTGTGAGTGAAGATGCAGGACACGGTATGCAGGTGTTTGACCTTACACAGTTAAGAAATGTAACGAACGCACCTGTGGAGTTTGCCGAAACGGCCAATTATCAGGGAATTGGCAAGGCCCATAATCTCGTCATCAACGAAGAAACAGGCTTTGCCTACGCCGTAGGGGCCAACAGCCCCGGCTATGACTGTAATATGGGAGGCTTGCACATCATTAATATACAGGATCCGGCGAAGCCCGTATTTGCCGGCTGTTTCGATGCCGATGGCTATACCCACGATGCGCAATGCGTAATTTACAAAGGACCTGATCCTGATTATGCGGGACAGGAAATTTGCTTTAATGCCAATGAAGATGCCATTACCCTGGTCGATGTAACAGATAAAGCCAATCCTGCTTTAATTTCTGTTAACCCTTACGAGCATGCGGCTTACGCTCACCAGGGCTGGCTTACGGAAGACCATCGCTATTTTATTTCCAATGATGAGCTCGACGAATACTATACAGGTGTGAATACCACCAGCTACATATGGGATATGCAGGACCTCGATAACCCGGTGCTGATTGGGGAGTATGTCAGCAATCTTAGCTCTATTGACCATAACCTCTACATTAAAGAGGCAATTGCCTATGAAGCCAATTATACTACAGGCCTGCGGGTGCTGAATATTTCAGATATTAAAAATGCTAACCTGCAGGAGATCGCCTACTTCGATACGCACCCTGAAGATAATGATGTTAAGTTTAAAGGGGCATGGAGCAATTACCCCTTCTTTGAGAGTGGGGTGGTAATTGTGAGTGATATTACTCACGGCCTTTACATTCTGCAGCCAACTTTGGGGTTGGTAGGAAAAGAAGCAGAAAATGTAATTAGCTGCGAAGGTGGGCAGGCGACTTTTCAGGTATATCCAAACCGCTTCGACCTGACTTACAAGTGGCAGAAAAAAGAGGGGGAAAGTTATGTCGACCTGGAGAATGGTTCCGTCTATAGTAATGTAAACACTCCGAAGCTAAGGATTAATGAGATAAGCACCGAAATGGAAGGAGCTGCCTACCGGTTAAAAATGACCGAAGCCGATGGTGGTGAATCTTATTTTTCAGAAGATGCCAGTCTTTCGCTTAGCGGGATGCCGGAAGCAGCCTTTGAGTACAGAGAGGAAAACGGACAGGTAATATTCACGAACCTTTCCACGAACGGAACTTCTTATACATGGGATTTCGGTGATGGTTCTGAGCCGGTGGAAGAGGAAAATCCTACGCATCAGTACACGAGCCATGGACCTTTCGAGGTTCGTCTGGAAGTTTCGAATGATTGCGGTTCAGCCGTATTTACCCAAACGATTTCACCGATTACGGGAATTGAGGATAAAGAACTGGCCGAAAAGCTGGAAATATATCCTAATCCTGCCAAAGAAACCCTCCATATTTCCTACAGGAACAGTCCTGCTAAGGTAAACGCCATTAGCCTGTACTCTTTAAGCGGGCAGCGCCTTTTGCACCAGCAGCTAAAAGCAAGCCAGGATGGGGAGGCCCACCAGATTGATGTTAGCAAACTGGCAAAAGGAGTTTACTATTTAAAGCTTACCTCCGAAAAAGGGATTGTTGCCCGAAGAGTTATTGTAGAATAAGAAAAAGGCCTGGTAAATCAGGCCTTTTTCTTATTCTACAGCCCAGTAGGCTTCCCTGGTAGCTGATTTAAGCTCCATATTACGGCCATCCCAGCTTTGCTGCTTTAAAAGGATGTTCGGGTATTCCTTTGCAAACCAGTAGGTATTGGTTTTTCCTTCCTCCAGTTGCGCTTCCACCCGCCAGGCCGGCCGGACAGTGTCGGACAGGACAGTTTCATCTTCAGAAACCTTGAACTGAGCCTGGTATACTTTCGGCTCCGGAGCAGAATTGGTAACCTGACTTTCCAGCACTGTCTGGTCAAAAGTAAGCCCTACTTCGAAGCGGAGAGCACGAAGGGTATAGCTGAGTGCATCTTCGAACCAGAGTGTATCCGGCAGCTGCATTTCGCCATCTCCCTGGCCGTCCCAATAGCTGGTGTATTCGTAGCGATAATGGTCGCCGGTATGTTCAAAAAGTTTAAAGGTATTGCCGCACCACTCCTGGCTGGACTGGGTCATTTTATGCAGCGTATTCGGGGCCTCGCGTTTAAAGAACAGACTGCTGAGGTAATGGTAGGGGTACTTCTGTGTGGGAATTCGAGCAAATTTATTCACCTTCATTACCGGAAACAGGTCTTCCCGACTATAGTCATCTGTTTTAACATTGTAGGCCTGATTAAAATCTTCTTTTACCAGTATAAAGGTATACTCAAAGTCCCTGGTCCTGCCATACACTTCCCGTTCGGCATCATATACAGCCACCTCAGCCAGTCCATCGTCCCACAGCGTATCAGTGGCCCATAGAGCATTTATATAAGAGGGTGCTATATTTCCCTCCTTCTCTTCCACAACCCTCCTGCAGGCTGCTACACAAAGCAGCAGGATGAGGAGGAGGAGGCTAAAGCGGCTGAAAGAGTTTTTCATACTTCCTTTACCTTTCGCTGGTGGGCCAGCCAGTCTTCTTTCTGGTCGATATCGTTGAGCAGCGGGAGCAGGTGGTACGTTAACTGCAGGCGCTGTGCATCTTCAAGTGTTTGCTCCAGCACACTTTCAGTACTCCAGGCCTTGTTCCTGAAAAACTCGGGCTGTAGTTCCTTCATGCCCAGCAGGTAATAGCCGCCATCCTGAGCCGGTCCAAGTACCACATCTTTATGCTCCAGGGCATTAAAAGCCTGCTGAATAATGGAGGGGGTAATCTCAAAGGTATCGGAACCGATGATGCAAACCTTCCCGGCCCCCCGGGCAAACTGTTCTTCAAAAGCCTGCTCCATGCGGAAGCCTAAATCATGGCCGCGCTGCAGACTGAGGCTAAAATTACCATCGCCCCATACACCGTCCGGCTCTGTTACTTCGGAGAAGTAAACATTTTTCTGGCAGGGAAGGCAGCGGGTGGTCTTGTGGGTGTGGTGGAGCAACTGCTCATACACCTCCAATGCTTTATCAGGTCCTATTCCTGCAGCCAGGCGGGTTTTAGTTTTGCCCGGAATAACATTTTTAACAAATATAATCAGGTGGTTATTTTTCATACACGCGTATTCCATTCGTTAGGTATATACCCCAGTAGCGGTTGTAGGTATGTACCTCTTCCGTGGGCTCACCATTGGTTCCAAGGAGCGGGTGGCCCAGATTCTTCCATTCAATTATACCCCCGTATAAATTGTATACCTTTTTGAAACCGGCCTGCTGCATTCTTTCGCCTATTTTTTCGCTGCGCCAGCCTATGGAACAGTACAGCACTACCGGCATATCTTTGGGTGCCAGCATCCAGCCACTGCTGTCGAAAGTTTCGAATCCGGCAAACCGGGCTCCCGGCAGGCGGCTTACCAGCCATTCTTCAGGGGCTCGGGTATCGAGCAGGAGCAGGGTGTCTTCCTGCTTCAGCATAGCGGCCAGACTATCAGGCTCAATGAGGGGCACGGTATTTTTATACAGCAGTGCCAATTGGCTGTGGTAAGTTTTTTCTTTGCAGGCATTCAGCATGCAGCAGCAGAACAGTAAAAAGAAGAAAGGGGTTCGCATATCAGGTAGTGGCACCTCCGCAGCTGGAACCAGCGCCGGCCGTGCAGCCGTAGCAGTGCTGGTTCAGCCGAATAGCCCGCTGGTCGATTGAATTCAGCTGAAAGTCTGATATATGCTCAGGGGCAGTCTTCTCCAGCTTCATATCGAGCATCTGGTTAAAATCGCAGTCGTAAAGAGCACCATCCCACCCAACGGAGAGTGTATTGCGACACATCACGCCAGCTGCCGCCACCGGATTGAAGGCATTGACCAGCTTCTCCATATAGCTTTCGTAATTGCCACTTTGCAGCAGGTAATCAAGAAAGCGGCTGATGGGCAGGTTCGTGATTACATAGAGGTTATTGAATTCCACGCCAAAATCCTTCAGCAGTTTCTGCTTAAATTCTTTTTCCAGCGATGCCTGCGAACCGGGTAGAAAAGCCCCGGCAGGATTATACACCAGGTGAAGGTCTAGTCCGCTTCCGTGCTTTCCGTAGCCCACCGCGTTCAGCATTTGCAGGGCCTTAATGGATTTTTCAAATACACCCTCGCCCCGTTGTGCATCGGTCCGGCGGGCAGAGAAGTGGGGGAGAGAACTCACCACTTCCACACCATGTTGGCGGAAAAACTCAGGCAGGTCATGGTATTTAGGGTTAGCGAGAATGATGGTAAGATTGCAGCGCACCATCACCTTTTTGCCGCGCAGGCTCAGTTCTTCCACAAACCAGCGAAAGTGCGGATTCATTTCCGGGGCGCCGCCTGTGAGGTCAACAGTATGGATTTGTTTCCCGGCCGCATCCAACGCATCCAGGCAGTGCTGCATGGTTTCGCGCGCCATAATCTCTTTGCGGTCCGGCCCCGCATCTACATGGCAGTGCTTGCAGGTCTGGTTGCACATCTTTCCTACATTAATCTGTAGTATCTCCACGCCCGTTGGCCGTAGCGGATACAGACCAGCTGCCTCCAGCTTATCCTGGAAAAGAGCAAACTGTTCGCCATTCTGCCGGGGCGCCTCCAGCACTTCCAGCTGGATAAGAGAATTGGCCAGGCGGTGTTCCTGTCGTTTAAGAGAAGTCATTAAATTAGTATTGAGTATTGAGTAGTGGGTAATGAGTAAGGATTTTGCAGTACCCACTACTCATTACCCATTACTATGTTCTACATCGACACTTCCTTTACCTTATTCATCATTTGTACGCCGTGTACCAGGGAGGCGCCCCCACGAATGGCGGCGGCCACGTGCAGGGCTTCCATCATCTGACCTTCGGTTGCGCCTTTTTCGAGGCTGCCGGTGCTATAGGCATCAATGCAGTAAGGGCACTGCAGCGCGTGAGAAACGGCCAGGGCAATCAGGGCTTTTTCGCGTTCACTGAGCTCTCCTTCCTTGAAAACCTCTCCATAGTAATCAAAAAACTTTTTAGCCAGTTCCGGCTGCCAGTCCGCGATATTGCCAAACTTTCCTAAATCTTCGGGTTTATAATAAGTCTTTTCCATGGTGCTGTAATATTAAAAAGTAAGTTGTTGTGTAGAATAAAGGTTTTCAGAAAGCTGTAATTTAGGGAATTATGCCGAAACAGGCACCTCATCATGGCTCCAGATTTTGTATTTCCTGATTTCCCAAAGTGCAAAAAGCCCGCTGAGGCCATATTCAAGCCACAGCACCCACACCTGCTCTTCAAAGCCTGCAGGATTATAACCGGCATAAGTGAAAAACACCAGTCCCGACCACAGCAGGGGAAAGCGGTAGGGGGTGAGCAGCGAGAGGGCCAGCAGTGGCGTGATGTACCAGGGGTGCACTGTAAGCGAAAACAGCAGGTAAATGCAATATACCCACAGCATGGCCTGGGGGAGCGGAAGTGCTTTTGCTTTTCGGCTGAGGCTGAAAAGGAGGATGAGCAGTGTGGCCGTACCTGCCATCCAGGGGCCTGCAAGGCCGATAGTGTTATAACCCTTCAGCCAAAAACCGACTTCCCGCACGAGGTAATACAGGCTGGCATTGAACTCAAATTTTTGGTAATAAAGCGAAAGGCTGTCCTGCATGCCATGGAATAAAGCTGCATCATAGAGCGGAAAAAAGAGCAGGAGTACAGCCACAAAGCCTGTTGCTAAAAATAAGGTGAGGTGAGCAGGACTAAACCTCCTGAACCAGAGCGGAATGAACATGAGGGGCAGAAGCTTACTGCCTATTGCTCCTGCCAGCGATAAGGCAGTGCCTGCCAGCCAGGTTTTCTTCTCTTCCTGTTTATACCTCTCAAAGCTCCACAGCCCCAGTAGCAGGAAAGCAATCATCCAGGCTTCAAAGTGCAGGTTGCCGGTCAGTTCTAAAATGATGAGCGGATTGAGTGCATACAGGAGCAGTGCTTTTTGGGGCTGATGGTAATGGCGTAATAGTTTCAGGAGCAGCCAGAGGGTGAGTACTTCGGCCAGGATATTCAGCAGGCGCAGTACCAGCACACTTTGCCAGATACTTTCCTGCCCCACAAAAGCAGCCAGCGAAAAAGTTGCCTGGTGGAGGGGTGGATAAATGGTGTGGTAGTGCGGAGAATTGAGCTGCCGGTACAAATCCTCTGATATACCCTTTATGCCCGGAGCTTCTTCCTGCATATACCATTCGGGCGTATGGGCAAAGGGATGCTCACCGGCCAGTATCAGCCGCCCGTCCCAGATGAAGCGGTAAAAATCGTCGGACAAATTCGGAAAGGAAGGTAGCAAAAGGAGTCGCAGCAGCATGGCCAGCAGCAGCCACTGCCGGACGCTCGCCCGCTCAAACTTTTGGTAAGCCAGCAGGCAAAGGCCGAATAGCCCGCTGTAGTTGAGCAGCAGCGGAAGCGTATCCGTTCTTTGCAAGAAATAGCCTATATATGCCAGCCCCACAGCATAAAGGAGGCCAATAACGATAAACCAAAGCTGCTTTGGATGATTAGAGAAACCGGCTATGGCATTTTCTTTCATCTAAGGGAATAGTAAAATACCAGTCCGAAGCCAGTTGCCAGCATGCTGTGGAAGAGGAGCAGGGCATAATCCTGCAGGTATATGCCGGCACCCACGCCAAAGATGAAGTACAGGCACAGCAGCCCTTCGAGTAAGCTCAGCCAGCTAAACTGCGGGCGGATATAGATATTATCTGCCCAGCTGTCGCCTTTTTTCCGGATGTTAAACTTGGGTGTACGGATAAAGGAGGACTTTTTGCCCAGCCAGCCCTCGGCTACGGCCATGGTATTATGGGCGGCCAGTCCCATGGAAATAATCAGGAAGGGCGGAAACAGGCTCCAGAAATAGCGGCCGGTATGTTCGGGTTGCAGGCGGCGGCTGGCCATCCAGTAAAAGAGAGCAATGGAAAGGAAGCCCAGCAGGAATATGCTGCCGGCATGGAACAGCCAGTTTAATTCCGGCCGATGGGCTTTCAGAAACAGCATAGGAATGCTGAGCAGGGCAGCCAGCAGAATGGCAATAAATATACTGCTGTTAAGCAGGTGAAAGAGGGCGTGAACTTTGTGGATGGGCTTCCGCTCCGGGCTCCTTAAAACCTTCCAAAGGTTCTTACGGGCACACTCAGCGGCCCCTTTATTCCAGCGAAAGTGCTGCGATTTAATAGCCGGCATGAGCACAGGCAGCTCGGCAGGGGCTTCTACCGCTTCCAGGTAGCGGAATTTCCAGCCCTTCATTTGGGCGCGGTAGCTCAGGTCGAGGTCCTCGGTAAGTGTATCGGCCGACCAGCCGCCGGCTTCTTCTATACAGCTTTTGCGCCATATACCACCAGTGCCATTAAAGTTGATGAAGCTGTTGGCATGACTGCGCCCACCCTGCTCCACGGTAAAATGAGCATCGAGCCCGAAAGCCTGCAGGCGGGTAAGCAGACTGTAATTACGGTTCAGGTGACCCCATCGGGTTTGCACTACCCCTACCTCCTTATCGACAAAGTAGGGAATGGTTTTTTGCAGAAAGTCGGGCTGCGGGAGAAAATCGGCATCAAAAATGGCGAGAAAGTCTCCCTTGGCCTGTTGCAGACCATCCTGCAGGGCTCCGGCTTTAAAACCTTCGCGCTTTTCTCTCCGGATGTGCCGGATATTAAGACCTTTTGGCCCGAGTACGGTTATTTTTGCGGCTATAATGGAACTGGTATCGTCGGTGGAATCGTCCAGTACCTGAATTTCCAGCTTCTCTGCAGGGTAATCAAGTGCAGTTATGGCTTCGAGTAAGCGTTCGGCCACATAGCGCTCATTGTAGAGCGGCAGCTGTATGGTTACAGCCGGGAGTTCTGCAGAACTGGAAAAAGCTTTTAGCGGAGAGGGCTGCTTTTTAAGCGACTGCCGGTAGTGCCAGGCCAGGTGGAGTTGCCCCAGACTAAACAGAAAGAGGAAGAGCAGGCTCAGGCTATAAAGGACCACTACTACAGAAACCATCATCGATACTTAAAAATCGTCCATAAAATTTTATAACCGGCTCCCAGTGTACCTTTTACCGTTCCGCTTACTTTCGATACGCCAATCCGCCTGCGGTAGTTGACGGGCACCTCCGTGCAGCGAAGGTTCAGGCGGGCTGCTTTTGCCTGCATTTCCACCGTCCAGCCATAGGTTTTGTCCTGCATTTGTATATCGAGCAGGGACTGGTATCGAACCGCCCTGAAAGGTCCAAGGTCGGTAAAGCTGGTATTGTACATCCTGCGGAGCAGGTAAGTGGCCAGCCAGTTGCCAAAGCGCTGCTGAGGCGTGAGAGATCCTTTTTCCTTCCGGCCCAGCGCCCGGGAGCCAATCACCAAATCGGCCTGGCCGGCAAGAATAGGTGCTACCACCTCCGGCAGCTGTTGCGGGTTATCGGCATAATCGCCATCCATAAAAACCACAATATCGGGCTTTATCTCTTTCTGTGCAATATAATCCATGGCTTTGAGGCAGGCCCATCCGTAGCCTTTCCGCCCCTCATATAGCACCGTAGCACCTGCTGCCCGTGCCACTTTGGTCGTTTTATCTTTCGATGCATTATCTGTTACCACAACCTCCCGCACCAGCTGCCAGGGCATATCAGCCAGCACTTTGCCAATAGACTTTTCTTCATTAAAAGCGGGGATGATAACATCGATGAGCATTTTTTAGACGGGAATTGGGATACAATAGATTTTAGACAATGGACAATAGATGTAGGACATAGGACCTAAGACACAGGACCGCTTTGGGTTCAGGGGCAAAGATAGCTTATAAATTACTGTCATTGCGAGTGCAGCCCCTGTGGAACAGCGCGGCAATCTCTTTCGAGTTGAAAGGGAGTGTCAAAGGGGAAATCCTGGGGTAGTGTAGTACAATTGGGCGAGAGATTGCCACTTCACTCCGCTGGGCTCCGTTCCTCGCAATGACAAAACCATTAAGGATTCTGAACAGCCGAAACAGGGCACCAGCCACCAAATGCATTATTCAATTACAGAAACATGTTCATTGCCAATTAAAATAGGGTTACCGAAACGGCCTTTTGGGTCTTTATTTTCGAGTTTGAGTACGCCACGCGGACATACGGAGGCACAGATGCCGCAGCCTACGCAGCTGGCCCGTACTACGTTCTGGCCCCGCTGGGCATACCAGCGCACATCTATGCCCATTTCGCAATAGGTGGAGCAATTGCCGCAGCTGATGCACTGGCCGCCATTGGTAGTAATGCGGAAACGGGAGCGGAAACGCTGAATGATGCCAATATAAGCCGCCAGTGGACAGCCATAGCGGCACCAGACCCTGTTACCCATGAGTGGATAAAAGCCTGTACCCACCACGCCGGCAAAAACCGCCCCGATGGCAAAGCCATAAATTTCGCGCAGGGTATAGGTGCTGATGCCCAGAAACTCGCTGCTAGCGGTGAAATAGGTGTAAAGCACCGCAATGGTCATGCCTACGGCAAAAACCAATACGCTATGCACAAGGGCCCGTTCGACATTCCAGGCCTCCACACTTTTATTGGAAAGCTGCCGGAAAGGGTCGCCCAGGTTTTCGGCCAGGGCACCACAGCCACACACCCAGCTACAGTACCAGCGCTTGCCGTAGAGGTAGGTGAAAAGCGGCACGGCAATAATAATGAGGGCAATGCCCCAGCCCAGCATAAACAGTCCGAGCGTCCCGTTGGCCAGGAATTCATCCAGCCGATAGTCGAAAAAGAAGTCGTAGTTCAGTGGCCAGATGTTCTTAAAATCGAAATAGGGTTTATTGAGGGCGACCAGAATTTCGGGGATGATAAAGGCAAAGGCCAGCTGAAAGAACATGAGGGAGGCGGTGCGGATTTTGTGGTAATTGCTGTGCCGGTATTTTATCAGCATGCGCACACCCATTACCAGTACTGCCAGTGTGTAAAGAAAGCCATAAAGGAAGAATTCGCTGGCAGGATTGCCCGTCATCCAGTAACAGAAAGGCTCGACCAGCAAAATCCAGTTGGTCATATAATAAGGGTAGAAGTACAGGATGATGTAGAACAGGATGAGGAAGGTACCCAGCAGTACACCCAGCCAGCCCCGGTTTTTGAGAGAACTGAAAAAGATATTGTTGTGCTTGATACCTGCCACGGTGCCCAGGCCCGGCAGAATGTACATCAAGGCTCCTGCAGTACTCAATCCGAAGGCAAGCCAGAAAAAAAGCCAGGTGTAGTTGGCAATCCAGCCGATGGTGGAGTATTTCACCAATGAAGTGAGATAGCCTTTGGCAGAATAGGAGCTAATACCTTCCCCTTCTGTAATGCCCATCTCCAGTCCTTCCAGTGTGCTGCGGAGCTCCTGCTCCAGGGCTTCGGAGGTTTCATAGGTGCGACCTTCCATCCAGCCGGTATAATCGCGGAGCAATTGCTGCCTTTCTTCCAGCAGCTGACCCTCTCCTTCGAGCTGGGCCAGAGCCAGCGTGGTGTTGTATTCTAAATTTGTTTCCAGACGGGAGACCTCGATAATCTTTTCAATTTCATCATCGGACAAGCCATAAATAGCCAGCACCCGCTCATTGGTCCGCTCGAAGAGGTCGTTTAGCCTGTCCACAAAGCTGAAATTCCAGTTATAGGTTTCTCCCATCATGGGTTCGGCTTCCTTTACCATCAGCCAGTAAAGCGGAGGTGGGGTGGCCGGCCGGGTATCGTCGGGCAGGGTTTGCGACACCGCCATAGGGGCCACTTCTTCTTTATAGGAGAAAGCCTCCTGCAGCGCTTCTTCCGTTAAGCGATAGTCGGAAAGAAAAAAGATGCCGATAAAAAGTCCGAAGCCTGCCAGGAAAAGCAGGAGGCCCAGGTGGCGAATGAGTGGATAAGTTTCTTTATGGTTTCCCAAAATATTAAAGTTTTAATCTGGCTCCTAAAAATTAGTAGTTGCCGGTAATGCCGGTTTAGCCGAATATCTTCCAGAATTTCTTGCGTACGGGCGTTGCTAAAGTCCGGCCGGTTTGTTTTTCGTACAGGTCTCTTATTTCCTGTTCGTGGCGACGGTGGAATTCCGGGTCGAAGTTCGCTTCTCCCAAGGCGGGTAAGATGCTGTCGATAGTGGCGCTGGTTTTTATCCATCGGGCGCAGACTTCGTGGCGATAGCGGATGCCGAGCAGGGAAAATCCCTTTACCGCTCCGCTGCTTTTATTCCACGCAATGCGAATCGTTTGCTCATGCTCCAGATGCTGCCAAAAAAGAGTTTCTGTATCTTCTTTCGGTAGGTTTGGTACTTCGCCATACACCTGGTATTCGATGTCGAAGAACTTGGCGGAGTTAAACCAGGGGCCAGGCTTATAGGTCAGTGGCGTGCCGCAAATAGTCGAGGCCACGGTTTCGCCATGGATGCGGCCGGTATACCAGATTTGCTCAAGAGACTTTCGGCCTGCTGGCGGCTGGTGGTATTCTGCACAATCGCCTATGGCATATACATCGGGCTGGTTGGTGCGGAAGCAGGAGTCGACCAGTATACCCCTGTTGGTTTCGATGCCGCTGCCTTCAAGAAAGCTAATATTCGGCACTACGCCTATGGTGATACCCACAAACTGACAGTCGACTTGCTTTCCTCCCTTTAAACGAACCGCTTTCGCATTCCCCTTTTCATCCTGAATAATTTCTTCCAGCTCACTTTCCAGTTGCAGGTCTATTCCCTGCCGGCGGAGGTGTAGGCTGATGATAGCAGCTTCTTCCGGAGGTAAAACATTTGACCAGTATTCCTTTTCCCGCACGACAAGACTAACGGCTATATTGCGACTATGCAGCATTTCGGCCATTTCCACACCTATCAGGCCACCGCCTATCACCACGCCACGCTCAATACCCTTCGTCTGCTGCTCCATTCGCTCCAAATCCTGCAGGCTGTAGAGCCCCTGCACATTGGGGGCCTCTTCGCCCGGCCAGCCACCTTTTCGGGGGTGAGAACCGGAAGCAATCAGCAGGATATCGTAACTAATCTCGCCTTTTTCCTGCAGCCGAAGCTTTTTGTGTTTAGTGTCTACCTGTGTAACCCAGTCGCGGACCAGTCCTATCCGGTTTTTCGGCCAGAACCAGTCTTCGTAAGGTTTTATATTATAGTAGGCCATATGGCCCATGTAGAGGTACATGAGGGCGGTGCGGGAGTAGAAATGGTCAGATTCTCCGGAAATGACCGTGATGGCATAATTGCTCCGCTTGCGAATGTGCCGCGCTGCCGTAATGCCTGCAATGCCGTTACCGATAATGACCACCTGTTTCATTCCTGCTAAATTAAGGCTTTAAGATAGGGAATTCTTGTATACCGATAAAGTTTGAGGAGGGGCGATATTTTGAGGGGTAGTAAGAGGATGCAGGAGGCAGACTCATCGTTCTGTCATTAGCGATTTTACCAGCGCTTCCAGCGAATCGGCCACTTTTTCTCCTTCGGGTGCAAAAAGCTGCCAGTGATAGCTTTCGTGTTCAGCCGTAATTCGGATGGAAAGAGGGGTACTTTTATCATGGCTAAGGGCGTAGCCATAGCGTTGCAGGGCTTTTTCGGTCCAGTGGCGGGCGGGGCCTTCCCCTTCCAGATATACCGGCACGCAATGCTCCACTTCTTCTACAAAGCGGCCGCTGCTCAGGTCGAAATGGAAGCCACTCCTGTTAAAGGCTTTGGCCAGGGAGCCGTTCAGCACCAGGTCTTCGGGCATACCCGCCAGGAATCCTTCCTGCTCCTGGGGAAGGAGCCAGAGGCGGTCGGCCGACTGCAGGGCCAGCTCCAGTTCGTGGGTAGCGACCAGTATGGCTTTCTGGCGACGGAGAGCCAGCAGACGAAGCTGCCGCATTATCTGAAGGCGGTTAATGAGGTCGAGGTGGGCAGTGGGTTCGTCGAGTATCATCAGCTGTCCATCCTGGGCAAGAGCGCGGGCAATCATCGCCTTCTGCCGCTGTCCGTCGCTGAGCTCGTAGAGCTTCCGCCCTGCCAGCTCTCCAATGTCAAGGTCATTGAGCGCCTGCAGCACCATTTCTTTATCGGCAGGGCTTAAACTGCCACCCCATCCGGTGTGGGGGTAACGACCTAGCGCCACCAGCTCCAGCACATTCATATTGCCGGCACTAAGCTGCTCGGTAAGCACCAGGCTGATGCGGCGTGCCCTTTCCTGCTGCGCCAGCTGGTGAATGGGCTGCCCTTCCATTATAACCTGTCCTGCCAGTGGTTCCTGTACGCCGGCGAGGGTGCGGAGCAGGGTGGATTTGCCGGCTCCGTTCGGCCCCATCAGACAAAGGAGCTCGCCCTGATATACCTCCAGGTCCAAACCCGCACGCACTATTTTATCGGCTTTCTTATTCCGGTAGCCGATGCTGAGCTGCTGTGCCTGGAGGGTAGGGCTCACTTTCTTCATGCTAAAAACTTTTGCTGATATTTCGGCGCCGCACAATCAGCCAGATAACCACCGGCGCACCCAGCAGGGAAGTTACGGCATTGATGGGCAAAACTTTTTCGCTGCCGGGCAGCTGGGCCAGTATGTCGCAGGCCAGGAGCAGGATAGCGCCTCCGAACATTACCGCGGGGAGGAGCTTGCGATGGTCGGCGGTAGGAAACAGCAGACGGGACAAGTGCGGCACGGCCAATCCTACAAAGGCAATAGGTCCACAGTAAGCGGTGACACTGCCGGCCAGCAAACTGGTGCTCAGGATAATGAGGAAGCGGGATTTTTTCAGGGATACGCCCATACTTTCGGCATAGCGCTCGCCCAGTAACAGGGCGTTGAGGGGCTTTGCAAGGAACTGAGCGAGGAGGAGGCCGGCCAGTACTATGGGTAACAGCAGCCGCAATTCTTCCCGGGTGGTGCCGCCCAGGCTGCCGAAGGTCCAGATGAGGTAGGCCTGTATCTGCTCTGCTTCGCTGAAAAACTGCAGAATACTTACCACCGCACTGGCCAGGCTGCCAAACATAAGGCCGATGATGAGGAGAGTCATACCATCGCGCACCTTCATCGATACCAGCACCACCAGGAGGAGCACGCTGGCAGAACCGATGGTGGCGGCCAGGATAATCAGGCCCTGCACATCGGCTAACAGCCAGCCGCCCAGGAGGGAGCCGGCCATTACCACCAGTGCTACGCCAAGGCTGGCGCCGGAGCTGATACCAAGTACAAAAGGACCGGCCAGTGGGTTACGGAAAAGGGTTTGCATTTGCAGGCCGGAGCAGGCCAGGGCACTGCCGGCGAGCAGGGCCGTAAGGGCCTTTGGTAATCTGAATTCCCAGATAATATGGTGCCATGCTTCCTGTCCTGCCTCCAGGCCCAGCAGAATTTTAGCCACCTGACCGGGTGGTATGGCTACCGAGCCCAGGCTTAGGTTGAGCAGGAAAAGACCTGCTACAGCTATTCCAAGGCCGAGAAGCTTACCTAACCAGTTTTTGCGTTGCCAGATGTCGGGAGCGGATGCCTGCATAGGGCTGTAAACTTATTGAAAAATTAGCAAAAGCACACTTTGTTCCCCTTTTACAAGGTGCTGAAAAATAAAAAGAGAGTTCCCTTTGTGAACTCTCTTCTGTACTTTCTGTAAATCAGCCTGCCATCCTGAGCTTCCTCCTGGGTTTGGGGCGGTAAGCGAAATAGTGTAAAACAATTTCCAGCGCCCTTTCCATGGCTTCATTAATAGGGAAAAACTTGCGGCTCAGCTCCGGATCTATGGCGCTGAGGCGGCTGTAGTACCTGCCCATAACCGGCACTTCCAGGCCTGCTTTCATTCTTTCCTGCACCTCGGCGTAAAGAGCCGCCTGCCCTTCCTTAATTTTATTGCAGGTAACCAGCTGTAGCTGCCCCCACTTGTCGCGGGAGGCTGCATAGCCAAACAGCCGGCAAATGAGGCCCCGATAGGCATATTCTGAACATAGCCCGCTGCTGCCGCCAGAGATGGCCAGCTTCAGGAGTGAGCAGGTTGGGCCGGACTCCTGTTGTAGCTTTTCCAGCACTTCCGTTGCTCTGCCTTCCAGCAGGTAGTGGTAAGCCAGTGGAAGAAACTCCAGAACGGTGGCTTCAATATCGGCTTTCTGGCAGCAGGTGCCACAGCCGGCTAAACATTTTAAAGGGGCCTGCTCCTTAAATTTTGTTATTTCCTGTTCGAGCTGATGGTATACTTTCTCCACTGCCCGCACTTTGCGCGCTATTGACATATTTTCGTGAAAATCGCGCAAATGTAATCCGGAAAAACAAAGGTTTTTCAGCCCTCCGACAGAAAAATTATTTGTCTGTAAAACTTCCCGGGCGTCAGGTGATTCCTCTACTCCCTGACGGGTTCCACCGGGTATTCCTCGAAAATATTGTCGATATAATCGCGGATGGAATTATCAATATATTCAGGGTCGATGGGAGTTTCGGACCAGCCTCTCCATACGATTTCCCGATCGGCCGCTTCAATAATATCGACTACGAAAGTACCTTCAGTGTATTCTATCTCCCGAATGCCATAGCCGGTAATTTCCGGAATGGTGGCGAAGCCGGTGTAATAGTAAGGCTCAAGTGTGGCAGGGGTATAGAAGCCGTCGGTGTAGTAGGGATAGGTGGTGGCTACCGGCACCCTTTGAAGCTCCTCTTCCTCTTCATACATGGTGTTTACATTTACCAGCAGGTCGGGATTTTCCGGGTCCAGCTCATATCCACGGGCTTCCATTTCCTGCTGTACCTCATTAATGATTTTTTCAGTATAGATAGTGCCATCACCCTCATCTTCGCCACTTGGCAGGAAGGCATAGGTTTCATAGGCGCCAAAGTCAGCTTCAGGAGCCGTATCGGTGTATACTACAGGGCTGCAGGCGTACATCAGGATGCCTAATAAGCTTAAAAACATTCCACTTACTCTTTTCATAGCTTTGCTGTTTAATATTTGAAACTACAAATTCAACACCCTTCCGCTTGCATTGTTTAGCTTCATTTACTGAAAATGAGAGCCCTCCTTTGGGAATTTGTAACTTCTGCCGGTGAAGGCTGGTTGTTGTAAAAGTAATATTTTTGTAGGAAGGGGGATGTCAGAAGAAAAAGCTGTTTAAATGAAATGTGGCCAATATTTTCCGGATGAACAGGTGGCTGTTTTTAAAGGAGTGTTTATGATAATAATTCAATTTTTCAGGAACGTGTAAGCCTCTGATTCTGTTCTGTTTATATGGAAACAAAAGAACAAAACCGGGCTGTTGAACAGCAGGAGGAAAGCATGGACTGGAAGCGGTCCATCCCCGCACAAATATTCCTGAACTACTTCTTTAGTCTGCATTACCTGATCCGCGAGGCAGCGGATGCCTTTCAGCTAAATAAACTTCCTTACTTCAGGCACTTTGAAGCTGTTCTGACGGAAAATGATAAATCTGCCATTCGGCAGCACCTGCTGAATGCCTGGAATACCGAGTATGCCTTACGGGCCACGGCCCAGTTGGGGCACGATGATTATTTGCGTAATGCCCTGCACTGGACTTTTCCGCAGGCTTATTACAGTGTTTTCGAGAGCCTGCAGGCCTTTCTGCGACTGCATGGTGTACGGCGGGCACAGCCTGAGCAGCTGCAATGGGAGGCCGGGCACCTGATTGCCGGTGGCGCTTATCCGAAGGCAGTTTCATTTTATGCCGGTGGCCACCCACTGCGCCCTTACCTCCATGGCCTCTCTTACGGACACTACAGACCCAGCCTGCAGTTGGCTGATATGCGTACAGAGGCTGAAGCCCAGGTGGGGCAGTTTCTTCGTACAACCCGAAAAGCAAAGGCCCAGGGTGTTCGACAGCAGGTGCAAAGTAATCCTGCCAAAGCGCTGCGAAGCCCACGCACAGGAAAAGTGCTGGAACGGTTTACAGATGAACACTGGCGGCAGCTGAGCTGGCGGCTAGGATATACCAATATCTTCAGCTTCCTGCTGCGTCTGCGCATTTCGGCCAACCATCGCGAGATTACCCGCTTTGTAGAAGCTGATATTGATTTTAAGCTGTTTCAGCAATCGCTGCAGTACCTGGTCAGTTACCTGAACTTTGTGCATGAGGCATATGTGGCCAAAGCACTCGGGCTGGAGGCTTACCGGGAGTTTGTGCAGAGCCTGCCTGCTTATTTACAGGAAAGCTTTGTGGAAGGAAGGCTTGAGCAGCAGATTGTGCCCCTTTTGCAGAAGAAGGAAAAGGGAGAAGAAAAAGCGGCTTAAATGAAAATGCTGGTATCTGAAAAACAGGAAGGGCTTCCGTTAGGGGAGCCTCTTTTTGTGCCTTACTGATATAGTTCCTCTACAGAAAAGAAGTTGTTCGGCTGTAGCTGCACTTTGTAGAGCCGTTCGAAGCCCTCGCTCAGGAGGGGCACTTCCAGGCGCTTGCGCGTGCCGCCAATCCCTTTTGCGGGAATACGTGCCTTGCCTGTTCTGCCGGCATTGCGCCGTATGGCCTCTCCCATACTGGTTTCAAAATAAAATCCAGTTAGCCGGAACCTGGCGGCAAGCGCCGGTTCTATGTACCTCCTCCGTTCTTCAGCAGTAGGGTTGGTATTATCAATAACAAATCGCTGGCCCGCCTGCAGGCATAGGTCCAGAAACTTTTTCTCCCGGTGCCGGGTCCGCAGCAGGTCCATACTAATGCGCAGGTGAGTCTGCAGGAAATGATGGCTGTAAAAAGTAGTTTTGCCTGAGGCTTGTATACCGCAGAAAATAATGGCTTCCATAGTCCTGCTTGATTCTTAATTTGAAACGAACTTTAACCCAATAATGGAACAGATGAGGGTGGTAATAAAGAAGAGTCTCCAGAAATCGGCTGGTTCTTTAAAAAAGGCTATGCCGACAATGGCAGTTCCTACCGCACCAATACCCGTCCATACGGCATAAGCAGTTCCGATAGGTAAGGTTTGCGTGGCGCGGTAAAGCAGCAGCATGCTTACAGACAGACATAGAATAAAGCCTGCAAACCAGAGGGAGGAAGTGGTTCCGCTGGTTTCTTTTGCTTTTCCTAAACAGCTGGCAAAGCCCACTTCGAAAAGGCCTGCAATAATTAAGATGATCCAGTCCATGTGCAGTGGGTTTACAGTTCTACGGCTTTACTCCAGCTTTTCATAAAAATACAGCTCATAGTCCGGCAGCAGGTCCGGATGAAGAATTTTAATAAGGTCGGCGAGTACAATGTCCGGGCGGCTGTAACCAAGTTCCATGTATTCGTTGCCTCCTTTAGCGCCGGTGCGGGCGGTATAGGTATATACATTTCCTTCCTGCCAGGCATCGAAGTGACTATAACGGCTATCCGCCTTTTTCAGCCCTTCCAGGCTTTCGTAATTGGCGGTGCCTATCCAAAAGTCCGCATCATGAGCCTTGTTAAAGACCGATTCGAAGCTGAGCTGTAAGCTCCCGCTTTCTTCCGTATCGCTCCACAGAAAGTCACCTCCCGCATCTTCAAAAAAGCGGGCCGCCCAGCTATCCCCACCGGGCATAAACCAGGTGCCGTTGTATACCAGTCCGGTAAATATTTCCGGCTGTACTTCGGCCGTGGCGGCAAGGGCCCTAAGCGAGTCGTAGCGCTGTACGATTCTATTAAAAACCGAATCGGCTTCCTCTTCCTTATTCAGAAAAAGGGCTGTAAACTTGAGCCATTCTGCCCTGCCAAGCGGACTTTGTTCCAGAAAATCGGCATTGAGCACGACCGGAATATCCGTACGTTGGAGGCTGCGAAGGCTTTTGTCCTGTGGTCCCATGCCATAGGCCATTACCACATCAGGCGAAAGGGCCATCAGCTTCTCAATATTAAGGCCATTACTGGCACCCAAATCCTGTACTTCTCCTGCCTCGATACGTTCCCTCATTTTTTCAGAAGAAATATGATCGGTGGTAGGGAATCCGGTGAGTACTTCGCTGGCCCCCAGCAGGTCAAGCGAAGGAATATGCGTGGTGGAGAACATGACCATATCATCGACCGGAATCCGTACCACGGCATCGGCCTCTATTCCCTCCGGTTTTTCCATTCCATGAGGAAGCAGCAGGTATCGCTGGCTTTTTTCGGCTCCCGGAAAAGGCTGCAGCACCTCCACTATTTTATACCCATCGGCATACGCTACCTTAAACTGTTTGGCATAGCGGATGTTAGTCTGGTGAAAAGTGGTATCAGCCGCTAAAGAGATAGGCTGTTCAGCTCTTTGTTCGGGAGTATCGCAGCTCCATAGAAAGAGCAGGAAGAAGGCAAGCCCTAGAGATTTGTTGAGGGATAGCATGGGAATACATTATTTGCGGGTGAAGGTACAATTTTTTGCGCAGGCTGTCCAGAAAAAAGCATATAAGCCATTAAGCTTGGCAAATTGGCCCGGGCTTTTTAGTTTTAGGAAGATGAATACAAAACGCAAACGACGGCTAAGTCCGGAAGAATATATTGAGGGGGTGTTGCAGGGCGACCGGGTGGTGCTGAGCAGGGCCATCACCCTTATGGAAAGCAGCCTTCCTGCCGACCATGCGCTGGCTACTGAGGTGCTTGATGGTATTTTGCCTCATACAGGCAAGTCGCTCCGCATTGGCATAACAGGCGTACCTGGCGTAGGAAAGAGTACCTTTATTGAAAGCTTTGGCAGTTATATTACCGGCCTTGGAAAGAAGCTGGCTGTGCTGGCCATTGACCCCAGCAGTCAGCGTAGCGGGGGCAGCATACTCGGCGATAAAACCCGTATGGAACAGCTTTCTCACGACCCGCTGGCTTATATTCGCCCTTCTGCAGCCGGAAGTGCTTTGGGAGGGGTCGGCGCTAAAACGCGCGAAAGTATGCTCCTGTGCGAAGCGGCCGGCTTTGAAGTTATATTTATTGAAACCGTAGGGGTAGGGCAAAGCGAAACTTCCGTGCGCAATATGGTTGATTTTTTTCTTCTGCTCATGCTGGCCGGGGCTGGTGACGAGCTGCAGGGTATTAAAAAAGGCATTATGGAAATGGCCGATGCCATAGCCATTACTAAAGCCGATGGTAATAATAAGAAAGAGGCGGGCAAGGCAAAATCAGAATATCAGAATGCCCTCCACCTTTTTCCTATAGCCGAAAGTGACTGGCAGGCCCGGGTGTTAACCTGCTCTGCCCTGGAGGGCAGCGGACTGGCCGATATCTGGCAGGTGCTGGAAGAGTATGAACGCCACACTAAAACAAAAGGCTGGTTTGAGCAGCAACGGCAAAGCCAGAACCTCAGCTGGATGCACAGCGCAGTGGATTACCTCCTTAAGCAGCAATTCTATAGTCATTCCAGCGTGCGTTCGCAGCTGGGAGCGGTAGAAGAAGAAGTAAAAGAAGGAAGAACCGCCGCCCTGAGTGCAGCCCGAAAACTTTTCGAATACTACCAAAACACTCTCCAAAGCTGAACAAAAAGCTTAGTTACAGATTGAAGGTATGCTGATCTTGCTGTGTCTGTGAAGACGGTGGCTTAACCAAAAGCTCAGGCAGGCGGCTTGTAATAGATGAAAAGCTATTTTTCGCAGTAACAGTTCTTTTGTCATGCCCGTAGGGCATCTGAAGAGTTGAGGGCAGGGAGTTAATGAATTGAAGGGGAATAGTCGCTGCTTTTATCTCAAAGTATTTAAAGTAGCTGTTGCGGGAACAGATTTCCTGCCTGCGCGGCCCGGGGGAATGACAAAGCGAAGCGGTTCGTGTTAAACGAACTACTGAACTAAAATAAATGAAAAGGTGAAGAATTTTTTAATCAGTTGTACCATTCTCCTGGCCTCCTTAAGTTCCTGTAATGAATCGGGAGCGCCGGAGGAGACTATTGAGCTGGCGGAAAACAAAAAGGAGGAAATCTTTCATCAGCAGGAGCATCTGGAAACAGGCGACAGCCTGGAGGTAAAGATCCTGAGCTGGGGCGGGAAGTCCATCGGAAGTTACCTTCTCCTGATGGCCGACAGTGCCCGGCAGCGCTATATTGGCGATTCTTTCTTCAGGAAAGGAACGCTGGAAAATTCCTGGATAAGCGATTTAGATGAAGATGGCTGGCCCGAAGTAGGGGTGGTAGTGCAGGAAAAGGAAAATAATGGCTATGCAAAGCTGCAGCTGCATGAGCTAACGGGTGATTTTAGCATTCGGACCATCAACCTCCCGCCCCTGAGCGAAGCACTTGGCGCTGATTACGGCGGCCACGATAGTATTTACCTTAAGGGTGGGCGAATAGTCCGGGACTTTCGACGCCTCAATCGGGCCGACAGTTTACCGGCCAATATGCCCCCGGCAGGTCGGCGAGTGGTGTACGACATGGAAAACAACAGTCTTGTGATAGCAGAGTTTGAGGAGCTGCCTGTAAAATAGAACCGGCAAAACTTATTGTAATTTTGAATATACGCCCTGCTCTTACTACTTTACAGAAGGGCCTCAAAATACAGGCCTGTACAAAAAAAGAATCATGAGCTATTTAAATGCTACCGAAGAATTATATCGCCAGGCGGCACTGAGTCCGCAGGTAGGGCTTTGCTGTACGACTACTCCCATCTGGCAGCTGCCTGAACTGAGTATTCCGAAGAAAATGCTGGAAATGAATTATGGCTGTGGCAGTACGGTGCACCCGCGCGACCTGGTCAATAATCCTTCTATATTGTATGTTGGCGTAGGGGGTGGCATGGAGCTGCTTCAGTTTGCCTACTTTAGCAGGAGGCCGGGTGCGGTAATAGGCGTAGATGTGGTAGATGAAATGCTGGAGGCCAGCCGCCAGAATTTTAAGGAGGCCGAGGAGCAGAACCCCTGGTTCTCTTCCGATTTCGTACGGCTGGAAAAAGGAGATGCCCTGCACCTTCCGGTAGCCGATGCTTCGGTAGATGTGGCCGCGCAAAACTGCCTGTTTAATATTTTTAAGGAGGAAGAGCTGAAGAGGGCCCTGAAAGAAATGTACCGGGTGCTCAAGCCTCATGGCCGTTTAGTACTTTCGGACCCTGTTTGCGAAACAGCGATGCCGGAAGCGCTGAAGGAAGATGAGCAGCTGCGGGCATTATGCCTGAGTGGTTCCCTACCTCTGCAGCAGTATATCGACCTGATTACTTCCGTAGGTTTTGGAACTATTGAAATCCGTGCCAGGAGACCTTACCGTTTACTTTCTCCGAATCATTATGCAGTCGAAGAGAACATCCTGATTGAAAGTGTGGAAGTTTGTGCCATCAAAGACCCTATGCCAGCCGACGGCCCCTGTGTGTTTACCGGCAAAACGGCCATTTATGTTGGCGATGAGGAGTATTTCGACGACCGTAAAGGCCATACGCTCCTCTTTAATCAGCCCCTGGCGGTCTGCGATAAAACCGCTGCCGCCCTTACTTCTTTAGGTCGGGAAGATATTTTTATTTCTGAATCGACTTATCATTATAATGGGGGCGGTTGCTGCTAAATTCAGCCCTTATTCATTCGGAAATTAACCAGCTTAAACAGAGGAAGAGGGGAAGACGGTTTCTCTCTTCCTTTGTTTTTTGGTCTCCTTCATGTACTTTTTCTTCTTTTCAACGCTAAAAACCTCCTTTGCAGGCTTTTTTCTCCCACTCCCGACGGAAGCCCTTTTAGCCAATAAAGCTTCTGCTGTAACAAATGCCTGATTTTCAATAGGTAAATTGCTTAATTTTCCTTTCGCCTTTTCTTAAGCCTTCCTGTCCGGCTTAGTAATAATTAGTAGAAGCAGAAAGCTTGATTATCAGAAAGATACAATCAGGTTAAAATATAGCTGTTTTATGATCCCTGTAAGTTGTCTGCCCGATGCGGTCTGCTTAAACGCGCTGGTTGGGGCTATTTTTACAAAGTGTTCAGGAATGGTTTCCTGAACTGGTAAGTGACAAGAAGAGAAGGAGCAGCATCAGTGGAGAAACATCTACGATTTATTTTAATATTCTGTATTTTAAGCATGGTAAAGCTGGGTAGCGCTAATGCCCAGCAACAGGACGACTGTAGTATACTTGCGCCCGGTAGTGATGCAGGCTTCGACCAGTTAGGCTTTTGTGCACCTGTAACCGGCAGGGTAAAATATTTTACTTTCTACACATTAAAGGCAGTGCCACGTACCGCACTGCAGGTAGAAATTAACTGGGGAATGGGCAAGAAGCGCTATGGTGGAGCGAATGATATCAACCAGATAGACAGCCTTGGCTATGATGAGAACCTGAAGGCTTATGTTTACCGAATGCGCGAAGCAACCTTCGAATATGGCCCGGACCGGGCAAATGCAAAATGTAGCTATCCTGTTACTGTTCAGGCGGTGGTTAATAATAAACTTTGCAGCACTCCTAAACAGTCTGGTACCGTTATCGTGTGGGATAAGGATAATGCCAATGGTGGTAGCCTGCTGCTCAATCCAACAAAATACTACGTATGTGCAGGCTCCGAAGTGGAGGTGAACTTTGAAGATAACAGCAGCTGGAACTGTACTCCACCAAAAGAGAAAAGCCATTTTAACTGGCCATCGCGTACCACACAGTTTGTCTATGGTACCCAAAATACTATTACCGGAGGGGTAAAAGTGGGTAATCAGATTGTGACTGACAATCCTTTGGAAGGCGATTTAAAAGAATATGAAGAGAAGGCACAGGGACCATCTGCACCCTACAATAAAACTGCAACTATTATTATACCGGCTACGGCGAAAGTAGGGGAGCGCTTTGAAGTAACCCTCAATAATTGGAATTACTGCAATCCGCTGGCCGACGGGAATGATCCTATACAGGAAAGAGCCATTATAGAAGTAGTTGCTCAGCCGAAAGCAGAAATCACGATTACAAATAAAAAAGAAAATGAAAAGGAAGCCTTCTGTCCGAATGAAGAGGTGCAGCTGCACGGCAGCTACAGTGTGGGCGCCGGAATTATTTTACCGGAAGATGTCCGCTACGACTGGGAAATTGTGGATGTGGCAAGTGGAGAGATACAGAAAATCCATAATAAGCAGATAGTAATTCTCCCTGCTGGTTTTCCTAAGCCGGGCCAGCAGTTGGTGCGCCTGAAGGTAACGAACCTAAAGGTAAGTGGTGCCGCGTGTGCCAGTGTGGAGGAGCAATATATAGAGTTGATTGACGCGCCATCTGTGTCATCCTCTATAAATGGTGTAGCCGGCAATAAGCTGGATATTTGTGCAGGAGATTTGGGGCAGCTAAACTTTACAGCTGCTTTTAGTCACACGATGGGCAGTAACGAAGATTTCACCTATACCTATCAGCTCTACAAAAGAAACAGTACAGCAAATAGCCCCGACAGCCTGGAAGGGGAGGCGATAAAGAGCGGGGCAGGAGTAAAGCTGCTAGAGAAAGCAGATGTGTATACGGCCACTTTTACACAGCCAGGGCGCTACCGTGTTCGGGTAGTGGCGAGGAATAATGCCACCGGCTGTAGTACAGTCGAGGAAAACACGGTTTCAATTTTAGAAGACCCCCTATCTGACTTTAGCACGGAAGGTTATTGTGCCGGTCTCACGACTACCTTTGTAGACAAAAGTAAGGCTTCTTCCGTACCCGGCGACAAAATTAAAAGCTGGGAGTGGGATATGAATTATACCTCCGAAAATCAGGCCAGCGGCACTTTCGATGCCGATAAAACCGGGAAAGGTAAAATCAACTGGACTTTTCAGGAAGCCGGTCTTCATGTGGTGGCACTTAAGGTAACGAACCATGCCGGTTGCTCTTCCATTAAAGTCGATACGCTGGAGCTGATGGAATTGCCTGTTGCCAAACTGGGGAACAATTATGCAGGCGGCCTTGTCTGTACCGGCGATACTATTCGCTTCTCAAACGAGTCTTTTTCGCTGAACCCGGCCAGTCGTTTCCCGGCAGGTGTTTCCTATACCCTGCACATATCCGACAGTGTGGCTACCAAGGAAATTCCCCTGCAGGAGGGCCAGCAGTATGTCGATTATAGCAATTTCTATAATCCGAATGATAGTGTCGAGACTTATACTGTCTGGTTGCGGGCACAAGCCAATGAGCCTAACACCTGTGCTATCGATAGCAAACCTGTGCTGGTAAAAGTACGTTCAGGTGCGGCAGCCGGATACCTAACGATTCCAACCTACAGCCCTTTTGAGCCAAACTGCTCGCCTAAAACCATTCGCTTTGCCACTAACAAAGCCACCCGGGAGCTACAGGCCGACCGCTATACCTGGACGGTTTTACTGGACGGAAAAATTATAGACGAAATTAGCCGGGAACGTGGAGGCGAAGCAGCTTTCGATACACTGGATTATGCCTTTAAAAATACCAGCTTTAAATACCTCGACTACCAGCTGGTACTTTCGGCCGAAAAGGAAGGAATTTGCATTATTCCTGCAATAAACACCTACCGAATATATCCAAATCCATGGGCGCAGTTTTCTGCTGAACCCGTATTGCAGGCTTGCGATTCTGCCGTATTTGAGCTGAAGGTAAATTTACCAGCCGGTATCAGCGACTACCAGTGGAGCTTTTCAGAAGAGCCCTCCAATGCTGCCGAAGCAGGTGTAATGGATGGTGATTTCTATGTGGCCTACAACAGGCCAGCCTATGGCGAAGCGCCGAAAGAGTATACCATTACCCTGTCTGCCACTAACTTCTATGGCTGTGTGGGCGAGTGGACAGAGAAGGTAGTTGTAAATCCGGTTGTGGTACATGAGCCGGTCCTGGAACTGGCCGCACTGGAAGGCAATGGTTGTCGACCGCTGAAGGCCAGTTTTAAGAACTTAACCGTGGGCGATTCTGCAAAAGCTACCTATGAGTTGTATATCGAAAATGTAGCCACCGCTTCTTTACAAAAGGTGGAGCCGGGACTGATTGAAGGCAACTTAAAGAATGCTTTTAGTTATACCTTTCTCGAATCGGGTAAGTTTAAGGTGTACCTGAAAGTCAGCGCCGAAATAGAAGGGGGCGAATGTGTACGATCTCTTTCCGAAGGTATAAGCATAGAAGTAAAGAAAGACCCCGTAGCCACTTTCGAGGTTTATCCAAAAGAAGCCTGCGGTAGCCTTGATGCCATGATTTCCGGCAGAAAGCTCGACAGCGATTTCCGCAGCTGGATTGTAAGTGATGTGCAGACCGGCGAAGTGATTTACAGCTCCGGCAAAACAGCCGCTGCCGATGATACTTTTGTGCGCTACACACTCACGAACGAAACCAGCCAGACGAAAAACTACCAGATTAAACTGATTGCCGAAAATGCCGCTGGCTGCAGCACGGCCGATAGTGTGCAGCTAACCGTATTTGCGGAGCCAAAACCTTACTTCAATATTAAAACCGATGCCTGCGAGCCTTTTGTGGTGGAAGTGGAGCACCAGACGGCAGGCAATGCGGCAGACATGCAGTATACCTGGATATGGGGCGACGGGACTACTTCGGAAGGAAAGAATCCTCCGGCCCACACTTACCGGAACGATTCTTACAGCCGCCCGCTGCACTACAACCTGCGGCTGGTTGCTACCTCTGCCAATGGCTGTACCGCCGACTCCTCCATGCGGGTAATTGTTCACCCCAAAGTAAAAGCAGATTTCGATGCCGATGTGCTAAAAGGCTGTGCTCCGCTGGCAGTTAACTTTACCAATCGCTCACTGGGCGCGGTGGAGGACCATAGTGGCTGGTATATAAAAGAAGCTGGAGCAGCCGACTATGCCTTTGTTGGAAGCACGATGCTGCATTATGTTTTCGAAAATAAAACTGCACAGCAAAAAGTTTTCTCTGTTATGTACAAAGCCGGAAATGCCGGTGGCTGTGCCGATTCTGTTGTAAAGGAAATAACCGTACAGCCTGCCGTGGGTGCTTCTTTTACAGTAGCACCAGGAACGGAAGTTTACAGTAATCAGAAAATAAAGTTTGTTAACACGAACCGTATTCCGGGAGTAGAATATACCTGGAACTGGGGCGATGGCTCCGCACCCCTTAAAAGCGGTGCGGCGGAAGTGACTCACCGCTACCCCAACACAAGCGAGGCCAGTAAATTTTATGAAGTTACTCTTACGGCCCATAATACCACCTACGGATGTACGAGTAGCAGTAAGCAACTTATTATAGTTTATCCTGCCATCCGCCTGAGCCTGACGCCGAAAAAAGATACCCTCTGTTTACCGGAAGTTCCGGAATTTATTTTGCAAAAGACAAATGTAAGTAACGGCTACTGGTATGCAGGTGTAAAAGGACAGGTCGATTACAGCCGTCAGCTCTCCGATGTGTATGATGCCACTTTGTTTACCAATACCACCGGTAATCCGCTTACTTATGAAGTGATATATGTAGGAACAACTGCACAGGGACACAAAGACAGCATTAGCAGTGAGGTGGTAGTATATCCGGCCCTGCCTCCTTCCTTTACCCTGGATGGACTACATAAAAGCCTGCCGAATGCAGCTTACCAGCTTACCAATACCACCCCCAATGCTGATAAGTTTACCACCACATGGGATTTCGGCGACGGAAAGGAAATGCAAAAAACGCAGCCCGGCAGCTACACCTACAACACTTACGGAGCCTTTACCATTACCATGACCATTTCGAATGGTTTCTGCTCTGAATCCTATTCAATGAATGTGCAGGTCGATGATGCCGCGCCGCAGCTGTCCTTCAGTATGGAACAAACAGAAGGTTGCTGGCCGGTAACGGTTAACTTTACCAATACTTCTGAATATACAGATGAGGAAGCCTACTTCTGGGATTTTGGAGACGGAGTCGGTACTTCTACGGCTATCAATCCAAGTTATACTTATAATAAACCCGGTATTTACCATGTTACTTTACATGCTTATAACCGTACGGCCACGGCCAACGGAAGTATAACGGCCGAGGAGGTGGTGCGGGTATATCCTAAACCAACAGCCGATTTTGTGGTGCGCAAGGAGCAGGTATATGTGCCCGAAGAACCAGTATATGTGGCCAACTATTCAGAGCGCGGTGTTTGGTACCAGTGGGATTTTGGCGACGGAACCATCTACGAAGGGGCAGACCAGTTTGAGCCTGTTCATTATTACCAGCAGCCGGGTACATATACAATTAAGCTGCTGGTGCGCAGTGAACAGGGTTGTATGGACTCTGTAGTGGTCGAGCGTGCTGTTCGGGCTGTAGGTGGTGGCGAGGTGAAGATGGCCAATGCCTTTACACCTAATACCAGCGGCCCCAATGGTGGGCATATCAATGGAGGCGGCCAGAATGATGTCTTCCATCCGCATATAAAAGGAGGCGTGACTAGTTACCGGTTCCAGATATTTAACCGATGGGGAGAGCTTGTCTTCAGTACGAATGATGTAAACCAGGGCTGGGATGGCTATTATAAAGGTCGCCTCTGTAATTCAGATACCTATATTTATAAAATTTCAGCAGAGCTGAATGACGGGAAAACCATCAATAAAATAGGTGACGTTTTGCTGATACGCTAAGCAGCCGGGCTTTAGCTGATGAAGAGGCTTTTTTTGGAATAAAAAATTAGTGGTGAACGGAGTCCGGGTAAAAGCGGTGGGGGATCTATATCTCCCTGCTTTTCCCGGATTTTTAGTTTGAGCCCAGCGGAATACTATTCCTCCACCGGTTTAATATCAGCAAACCAAAAGTCGATACTCTGTGTTGTGCCTTTCCCCATTCCATAGCTTTTGCCCAGTACTTCGCCTATTTTAAATGGGACAGGCTCTTTAAAAACAGGGCCTTCCGACACGAAGGTGTGGAATTCGCCCCTTTCTCCGCATGGATCTACCTCGGGCGGTAGCTGGTCGATAAACGGCTGGTCAATAACTTGTCCTGCGGCCCTTCTTCCAAAATATTTTGCATCGGCTGCACAGATGGTTGTCTTAAAACCTGCTGCCATAAAATCCTGGATCAGTTGCCGGCTATCCTGCTGCCAGAGAGGATAAATACCCTCCAGTCCGGCTTTTTTCAAAAGCTGGTCACGATACGCCCTTAAATCTTCCAGAAAAATATCGCCAAAAACAATGGCTTCGATACCTGCTTTTTTTTGCTGCCGGTAAAAGGTAAGCATGGCGGCTTCGTACGCCTCATTGCTGCTGGCGGCCGGAATGTATATTTTGTAGAGTGGTAGGCCAATTACGGCTGCCTGCAGTTCGATGAGACTTTCGGGTGTACCATGCATTCCCACCCTTTTTAGCTGGTCGTTAAAGCTGGTATGCAGGTTTAGTACCTCCAACTTCTCCTGCTGTAATGCTTTATACAGGGCAAAGGCCGAATCTTTTCCTCCCGACCACGATAGGCTTACTTTTTTCTTCATTTACAAATCCATTTGTCACCAAACAATTAAGTTCTTTACCGAAAGATAAAACTTTTTAAAGTTCAGCTCATCAGTGCAAGTATAAGCATTGTCTTTGTGCTCGCTTTCCTTTTGGGTCCTTTTGCCAAACCACGCTTTACGAAGGGTCGTACCAAATAGTATCTAAACAACAATATTTTCAGTCAATAAACTATTGTTTTATGTTGAGACCAAGAGAAGAAGTACCAGAATTAAGCTTAAAGCTGATAAATGGAGAAAGCTGGAGTACGGAACAGGCGAATGAAGCAGATTTTATGACTTTACTGCTATTCTACCGTGGCTACCACTGCCCTGTTTGTAGGTCATATGTGCCGCAGCTGGCTAAGTTGGTGGAGAAGTTTGAAAATATGGGCATCCGGGTGGTAGCAGCGAGTTCAGACTCCAAAGAACGGGCCGAAAAAACCTATCAAGAATGGGGGCTTGATAAATTGAAGCTGGCCTATGGTTTATCCATCGAAGAGGCAAGGAAGTGGGGCTTATCCGTTTCTCATGGAATAAAGGAGGGGGAGCCTGATGTTTTTAGCGAGCCGGGTCTTTTTTTAATTAAGCCTGATAAAAGCCTTTATGCTTATTCAATCCAAAGTATGCCTTTTACCAGACCTAACCTGGAGGAGCTTTTGCAGGGGCTGCAATACATTAAACAAAATGATTATCCAGCCAGGGGAGAAGCTTAAACGGTAGAAAAGGCAAGGAGAAGCTAAAGACTCCTTGCCTTCTTGTTCCGGAATAGTTTTGTTTAAAATTTGTTTTGCCCGTTTCGCTGAAAAGGCTCTTTTTCAAGGGCAAATAGTTGCGAAGGAGGGTGTACGTTCTGTTTCTGAATTTTAAAGGATCAGGTGGTTTTAGATAATGAATAAATACAATTATTTATTTTCCACTCCATTTCTACAGTTCAAATTCCTTTAGTTTTGCATTGGGGTTAAAGAAAGCTTCGGGTTTAAAAGGCTCCAGGGCTTCTCCACGGGCTACTTTCAGAGGCCAATCCTTGTTTGCAAGGGCTGCTTTACCGATGCACACCAAATCTACTTCCTCTTTTTCCAGGAGCTTCTCGGCCTGCTCTCCTGTAGTGATGCTGCCGTTGGCGAAAACAGGCAGTCTCCCCCATTTTTTTGCCAGTGAAGCAAGGCTGGGTCCACCTGCTGCAAAGGCTGCTTCACCTACCTGATACTCCGTTACATGCAGGAAATCCAGGCCTGCTTTACCCAGGCTGCTAAATATGATGCGGGCATCCTCTTCTCCTCCGGCCCATTTATGAGTATAGTCATTCACCTTTGCCTGTGATATGCGAATACCTACTGGAAAATCATCGCCTACCGCTTCCCGCACGGCCTGACATACCTCTATCAGCAGCCGTACCCTGTTTTCGGTGCTTCCACCATATTCATCCGTTCGCTGATTGGTGTAGTCCGTCAGGAACTGGTCTAGCAGATATCCATTGGCTCCATGAATTTCTGCCCCATCGAAGCCCGCATCACGTGCATTAAGGGCCGCATTTGCAAAGCCATTTATGACCTGTTGAATATCTTCTCTGCTCATTTCTTCAGGCACGGGATATTGGCCTTCTCCACCATAAAAACCTAACTGCTCCCCCTTAGGCTGAATGGCCGAAGGGGCAATGTTTTCTTGCTTATAAATATTTCCCTGCGAGAGTGCTCCGGCATGCATGAGCTGGCAGAAAATACGGGCACCTGCCCCATGTACTTTGGAAATAACCTTTTTCCAGCCTTCTATGTGCTGCCTGTTGGCGATTCCAGGTTGATTAAGGTATCCCTGGCTATAAGCTTCGTCGGGGTAGGTGCCTTCTGTAATCAGCAGGCCAAAACCGCCCTCTGCATAACGACTGTAATACTGAACCATTTGGGCAGAGGGTACTCCGTTTTCTTCGGCAGAGGTGCGTGTCATGGGGGCAAGGCCAGCCCTGTTTTTAATAATCAGGTTTCCCAGGCTCATGCTCCAGAAGAGTTGTGGGTATTCAGGATGTTGATCAGGCATAATTTGTCTTTGAATTTTAAAAAGTGAAACTGTTCAAAACAGCTCTGTTTTAACTTACTTCAGCTCAGGGAACCACCACTATTTTTCCTGTAGTATGCAGGGTGTGGATTTGCTTCAGGGCTTCAGCGGCCTCTGTCAGTGGGTAAGTCTGGCTTACCTGCACTTTTAATTTTCCTGCTTCCGCCAGCTCCCGCAGATGGTCCAGCTGCCTTACATTCGGCTCCACGAATACCCACTGAAAATCAATACCAGGGTCTATGCCTTCTCCCTGGTTCAGGATAGAGACCAGCTTTCCGGATGGCTTCAGGGCCATCAGGCCTTGTTGCAGGCTTTCTCCGCTGGTACAGTCAAAGATAAGATCCACACCATCAGGATAAATCTCCTTGGCAGCCTGGCCAATGTGCTGATTCTTATAGTCGATGGTATGGTCGGCCCCTAGCTCCCGCATATAGGCATGATTTTTATCACTGGCCACCCCTACTACTTCGGCCCCTTTTATTTTTGCCAGTTGAATGCCAAAGCTTCCAACACCCCCTGAGGCGCCAATAATCAGCACCCGCTGACCTTCCTGTAGGTTTCCGGCACCGTAAAGTGATTGGTAGGCGGTGAGACCTGCCAGCGGAATTCCGGCGGCTTCATCATGGGAAATATTTTTAGGTTTTCGGGCTAAATAGCTATCAGGAATGACAATGTATTCTGCAAAAGTACCCCATTTGACTTCGGGCCTGCGGGCATAGGCATATACCTCATCTCCCACTTCAAACCTTCTGGCGGCATGGCCCCTTTCTTCCACCACACCAGAAACATCCCAACCCGGAATCACCGGCAGAGAATGTGGCATCATATCTTTATAGTAGCCTTCCCGGATCACCGCATCTACCGGATTAACTCCCGCAGCTTTTACCCTGATCAATACTTCGCCTTCTTTTAGTTCCGGCACCTCCATAGAACTCACTTTCACCTTCTCCGGACCGCCAAATTCGCTGTAGTTTGCGGCTCTCATTTCTTTTGCCATAACTCTTCTCTTTTAACTGTTATAAAATCGAAATTCGTTTCTTCTATCCCTCTACCACAAACAGATGGTGGCCTTAAGCTTAGAGGCTCTTTTAGAACAAGACTTCCCTATCGGCTCAATCTGTTTCTCCCTCAATTTCTCCTTCCGAACTTCTGATTTCAGGAGTGGGCAGTACTGAAAAATCTAACGGTGGTCAGTAGCTTTTGTTTGTGTTCCGGGTTTGGAAAGGGGGCCTATGAATCGTATGAAAAGCAGCTTAATGCCAGGCTAAGGGTAGTAAATGGAAGTTAAAAAGCAGAACAAACTCAAAAGAAGAAATGCGCGATTAAACCGGGGGAGGGATGGATAATACTTTATACAAGGCGAATTCTTTAGAAGATGATAGTTATGAAGGTGCTTTTGTTTAAACAGCCTGACTTCTTTCGGGTTTGATAGGAATCTAACATTTTAATTTTCAGGCATATGGGTATCTGGGAAATGAGGTGCTACATACGAGATTTTGATGGATATATCATTGAAGTAGGTCAGCACAATCAGAAGATGATTGATTATTTAAAAGGGTTGGATGAAAAACCAAATACTTATGGAAGGTCAAATGAATCAGGAAGAAGAAATTAAAAGAGGAATGGAGTTAGCCGCCGGAAAGCCGGATATTATGCCCGATCAGGCAGGCGAACAAATTAGTCCTGTTTTTGAAGATATTCAGCAAACTTTACGGGTTCCACTGGTGAACCTCATTTTCAGGACCTTAGCCAATTACCCGGACTACCTTGAAAATGCCTGGAAAGCACTACGACCTGCTTTCCGCTCCAGGGTCTTTGAAAAAGAAGCCGATTATCTACATAGCATGGCTCTTTTAGAGCCGGTTCCCGCTTCTTCAGGGGTGAATTGGGAAAACATAGGTGAAATGGACCGCTTGCGGGCTTTCAATGATACGATTTTTTATGTGCTGCCAAAGCTTTTACTGGTAACCACCGCTTTTTACGAAACAAGCTTTAACAGTAGGTCCGCAGAGGAGGGGAAAGCTGCTAAAGAGCATGATTCTTCCGAAATACCTTTAGGCATAGCAGAAGGAACAGGCAAAGTAAAGATGGTGGATCCTGAAAAAGCATCCGAGCGGGTCAGGGATCTTTTTTCTTCCATAAAGGATACCCACGGCCATCCTCTGGTATCCTCTTATTATCGCGGAATCGCCAACTGGCCTGATTTTCTCGAAGAAGCCTGGAGCCGAATTAAGCCATTGGTTGGCTCTGCCGCTTATGAAGAAAGAAAGCAGGAACTTATTGAACAGGCTCTGGCCGGAATTAAGAATTTGCCGGTGTTGGAAATAGAAAAACCAGGGGTTGAGCCAGGGCAGAGGGAAGAAATTAAACTCATCCTTACAGCTTTTCAGCATAAATTCATCCCTGAAATGTTACTGGATGTTGCCCTGATAAAAGCAATGCTCGATGGTGTCCAAGCGGTTGGTTCCTCCCGCTTCAGTGTCGCTGAATAAAATTGTCGCTATTCCTCGTATGAGGCAACCAAAGCAAGGCCAAACACAAGATGGGCAATAGTACTGGTGGCTAAAACGGCTAATGGCTGGGCCTGTTGCCAAAAGAAACCCTTTGGTCCAACAGAAGGACCCACTAGCAGCTGGGCAGCAAGCGTCATTAGTATCCCAATTACAATGCCCTTTATCCAAATTGAATGCCCGGGCACAAAGCTTCGCAAGCGCGCATACATAAGGCCTACAATGATGCCATTCATGAAATGGGCTGCGAGACCGAAAAGGTAAGGGGCCTGCCCAAAAGAGTAAGCCATTAGGCGACTTGGATCAGTGGGAGGAAGACCAATGCTACTCACCCAGTAGGCGGACACAGTCATAATGTAAGTTGCAATGATGCCGCTGAAGCATGCTCTCCAGTATCTTGGTTTATCCATAGACTTTTTAAAGATGGGAAGCAGATATCCTGCCTGTCTTATACAAAAAGAAAAAGTACAAAGAAAGTGTTTGGGCTTTCTGGATAAATAAAGTCTTAGACTTAAGCTGAGTTTTAAGTTGAATAAAGCAAACAGTAATACAAAAATTGAATGAGTGAGGAAAAACTCACTTTCTTTTTAAGATAAAGAAAAGTCTGGCTTACTACAACAATGACTGGAAGTTCAGTTAAGAGTCCTATAATAAGCGCCAGGGCAATAAGTGATTGATCTGGAAAGGCGGAAAGTGCTAATGAGCCCTTCTTTCAACTGACTAAAAAAGTTGATCAGGAAAAAGGCAAGAGCAGGTATCAGCATCAGGTAAAACAGTTTCGGGTTCTCAATCTGATACTCACCCTGCATAGCAAACAGAGCAGCAATCGTCAGACCATGAACGGCAGTTGTGCTTTTGTAAAAAAAGCATCAGCCTTTGGTTCAGGTATATCTTGCGCTTGCGGTTTAGCATTTTGCTGCGGGTGAGCTGGGGCCAAATTACCAGTACGATTAGAATACTTTCCCCTAAACCTGCAGAATCAATGTTTAAAGAGGTAAGTTTGTGAAAGCCAGTGGGCTTACGTCATTATTTTATATCCCGTTTTGAGTTTTCTCTTGGTTATGTTAAAAAAGAAGTTGAAAAAATTTTTAATATTCATTTCCTTTTTTAACTTTGAAACACAAAGTACTTTAAATGAAAAAAGAACAGGATTATATTCGGGACCTGGCTGAGATACGCTCCATGATGGAACGTTCGTCCAAATTTCTGTCGCTTTCGGGTTGGGCGGGCATCATGGCAGGTATTTATGGATTGTTGGGAGCCTATGTTGCCTACGAAGTTTTCCAGTTTAATCCTGATCAAATTATTTACAGTACGGTAGAAGCAGACAGTTTATCTTCTGGCTTCCTAAAGGTGATGGTTTTAGCTATGGTTGTCTTGATACTGGCAGTAGGTACAGCTATTTACCTTTCCTCCAAGAAGGCTGAAAAAAGAGGTGAAAAAGCGTGGAACCCCACATCCAGACAGCTTTTATCCAACATGGCTGTTCCTTTAGTGGCTGGAGGGATTTTAATTCTTATTTTATTTTCAAAAGACCTTATAGGGCTCATAGCGCCATTAACGCTACTGTTTTATGGCCTTGCCCTGTATAATGCGAGCAAGTATACCTATGAAGATGTAAAGTATCTGGGCCTGATTCAAATTGGCCTGGGGTTGATAAGTACTTACTTTATTGAATATAGCTTGCTGTTTTGGGCGGTTGGTTTTGGGGTTGTCCATATTGTATATGGGCTTTATATGCATTTTAGGTACGAACGGTGAAGATATCCATAAATGGTTTACATAAAGCATTTGAGAGCAGGATCAGACTGGGCATTATGTCGGCACTGGCTGTAAATAATAAGCTTGATTTCAATGCACTGAAGGAATACCTTAATTTAACGGATGGTAATCTGGCCAGCCACCTTAGGGGGTTGGAAAAAGAAGATTTTATTGGGGTGGAAAAGACATTTGTGGGCAGAAAGCCTAATACAAAATACTTTATGACTAAAGAGGGCAAAAAAGCGTTTGACGAGCATTTAAATGCTTTGGAGAAACTGATTAAGGGGGTGGCTGATTAGCTGCTTCCTTTCAAAAAAACAGGACAAAATTTTTTTATTCTTTTGCTTTGCATTTCAAAGTACTTTATATGTATATAAAACAATTTAAAACATCTAAACCTACACAATCATGACACAAAAAAACGAATTACAGAACCAGCCAGCTCAGCAGGTATCATTAGTTAAACCCATATTAGTGGGTGCTGGAATTGCTTTAGCCGTGATCCTCTTCTTTGTTACAGGGGTGGACGAAGCTGCTCCGGAATGGGGAAAGTACTGGATGATTAGACCTTTAATTATAACCCCTTTAGCCGGTGCAGCCGGAGGTGCATTTTACGCTTTCATGGATTATCAGAGTTCCCGCGGTTTTAACCGAGGCCTGGCTATTTTCCTGAGCGTAGTGGTATACTGCGTAGGGTTGTGGCTTGGAGTTGTTTTGGGGTTAGACGGCACGATGTGGAATTAATCAGTCAGTAACGACGGGTATGAAGTGCAACATTAAAGCATAAAAATCATGAAAGACACCATACTTTCCAATTTGAATAATCCTGCTCAGCTCGAAAAGCTGTACCGCAGCAACAGAGGCCCTTTTAAACAGGAATTCAGTACCCTGTATCCGGAGCTTAAGGGCAACGCACTCGCTGATTTCTGGAATGAAAGACTGAACTACGAAAGCGATGAGATTAACTGGGGCACGGGCAGGGAGTTTTTATTCGTAGTCGTTGCCTCTCTGCTGGCAGGTTTTATCGCAAAGCTACCGGCAGTTTTATCGGTAAGCGAAGAGTTCTTCTACCAGCGAAATATTGGTTTCATTTTTCTGCCACTCCTTACGGCCTATTTCGCATGGAAGAACAGCCTGCCGCTTAAACAAATTGCTGCAATCTGTGGTGTAATGCTCTTTTCACTTATCTATATCAATGTTCTTCCTGCATCCGACCAGAGCGACACCTTACTATTGGCCTGTATTCATTTGCCCCTGCTGTTGTGGGTACTGTTAGGAACTGCCTATGTTGGTGATAAACTGGGAGATGATAATAAGCGACTCAGCTTTTTAAGGTACAATGGCGATTTGGTAGTAATGACCACCCTTATCCTGATTGCCGGTGGGATTATGACCGGACTCACCATCGGGCTCTTTTCGCTCATCGGATTCGAGATCGAGGAGTTCTACGCAGAATATATTGGCATTTTTGGAGCAGCGGCCGCGCCTATTGTTGGTACTTACCTTACCCAGACGAATCCGCAACTGGTTAATAAGGTTTCCCCGGTAATAGCGAAAATATTCAGCCCGCTGGTGCTGGTAACCCTGGTCATTTATCTCTTTGCCATCATTTATTCAGGCAAAGATCCTTATAATGACCGCGAATTTTTGATAATTTTCAATTTACTCCTGCTTGGAGTGATGGCTATCATTTTCTTTTCAGTGGCCGAAAGCTCCAAAACAGACAGAAATACCACTGCTACTACCTGGGTTCTTTTCCTCTTGTCGGCAGTAACCATTGTAGTAAACGGCATTGCGCTGTCGGCCATTTTGTTCCGGATAGCAGAATGGGGCATTACCCCTAACAGGTTGGCTGTGCTGGGGAGTAACTTACTCATGCTGCTAAACCTGCTCTTTATTACTGTACGGCTTTTTAAATCACTTAGCAGGAAGTCCGATATAGCAGATGCAGGGAGAACTATAGCCACATTTCTGCCTGTTTATGGTATCTGGGTCTTTATCGTCCTCTTTCTTTTCCCGCTGATTTTTGGCTTTGAATAAAAACAGCAAAGCAGGCTCTTCTCAAAAAAAACTGCTAATCCTTTACCAGATGAAAAAGCTAAATTTTAAGCACAAGACCTATGAATAATACTCTAAATGCCGGAAATATATTCAGTGGAGTATTTTCCGTAGTTATGGCGGTCACCGGTATATTAAACATGATTTTGGTGCACCCGGTGCCTGGTATTATATACCTTCTCCTTGCCATCTTTTATCTTCCTGCAACAAATGGTTGGCTAAGTAAAAAGTTTAATTTCCCGATTCCGGCCGTAGTAAAAATCATTCTGGGCATCATCATTATCATGTTCACTTTAGGGGTAAGCGACCTTGGGGATATGATTGACAAGTTGTAAAAGTTCAACAGTTAGAGAATTAAACCGCCAGTTAAAGATGAAACAGATCCGGTCCTTCCCAGTCCTTTTATTATTGCTGCTGTTCCTCCTGCTTTCTCCTGCAGTTCTTGGCCAGGCAAAGGAAGAAAAAGAAACACCTGAAACCATTGAAGAACTAATAGATGCTATACGGGAGGTTTTAAAAGAAACAGCTACACCGGCCGCCGGCAAATTATAGAGGCTGACGAAGAAACCATGTTTTGGGTCGACCTCACCAGGCTCATGCGCATTCTGGCAAGCCTGCAGGAGAAAGCAGGAGGATTTGCTCGGGCATTTTGCCGGAAAAATCAATGTGGTAAAAAAATTAATGTTTAGTCGTCCAGGGGAATGGTTAACAAGGGGATTTTCGACTGTTTAAAAAGCTGTAGAGAAGTGCTTTCCTGAAAAGCCTGGTAAAGAAAGCTGTGGTAATGGGAGCCGATGATAAGTAAGTCGGCCTGTAGTTTCCGTGCCTCTTCCAGAATCATTTTAACAGTTGGGCCCTGTATGAATAAAGATTCTGCCTCTATTCCCTGGCTGTTCAGCCTGTCGGCAAAAGCCTGAAGGTGCTGATGCTCTTGCCGTAATTCCTCCGGTTTAAAATATTTTATAAATTGAGGGCCTATCTCATAGCCAATAAATCCCGGGGCTGTTGTGTCGATGTGGAGAATCCACACTTTTGCAAAAAAACGGGAGGCAAGCTCAGCAGCATAGTCAACAAGTTGAATGGTTCGTTCATCCGCATCTACGGCAGTTAAAATATTCTTCATGATAATCGGTGTTCTTAAGTTTGGCGGGGCAGAGGGTTCTTCTGCTGTCATGTTTACTTTCACTTCCTGCGTATCATAAGGTTCGCAGAGATCACAATATTCACGTTCCGGTTCCTGGAAAAGCCGTGTAATCGGAATAATATGTTCTTTGCATTTACGACAGGTGAAGTTTTCTATGGCAGTATTTCCCTCTAGTCTTTTCGTTAGCAATTTTATTCTTTCCTGATAATAGAGAACAATGGCCGAACGGACTTCTTCCACAGTGAGAAGGGAAAAGCGCCCCTTGCTTAAATTAGCTGCAGTTTTCTCTAAAAGAGGGAGTGCTTCTTTCTGTTGAAAGAACTGGATTTGTCGCTTATAATACCTTATTCGTAAGGTAATCGGGCGCTTCAAAGCCATCAGAATGTCTTTGCTTAGCATATAGATAGAATTGAATTTCTGTATTCCTGCACAAGGTAAGTGGGTGCACACCATACCGATTAGGTGGGTTCTGAAAACACTTAGAAAAAGCAGGATAAAATCGGACTGAAAAAGCGCCTGGTGCGTTTAAAAAGGGAGGATATTTAGCTAGTTGTTCACATTGGAGTAACTATCAGTTGTATTCAGTTTGTGTCCGATTCCATATTCAACTACTTACTTCTAACGATAAAGTTTTGAAAACATGTACTAAGTTTTCCCGTTTCTTTTTTAGATACTTATTCCTTCAAACAGGCCCGGAAAATATGTGAGTTTTACCGTATAAGCATGGCAGTATATAGTTGATAGATTTCATCCGGCCTTATGCCTGTTGTGCTTCCGTTTAATTCACGCTACACACCTTTCTTTTCTTTCTCTAAAAATTTTAATTTTAAATCTGCCTTGCATAGCCCTCATTCTTTATGTGCTAAATTTCAGGGTAGGCCCAAAAGGAAATTTCTTATGAAGTTTTTAATAACTCTTGTTGCGGTATTTTTTTTACTTCAAGCCTGCGGAGACATGGATAGCAGCGAATTAGGACCAAAACGATTTGAAGAAACTGTTCAGCAGTTTGAAGCCCTGGATAAGAAGAGTCCTCCAGAAGAAGGAGCAATATTATTTGTAGGCAGCTCCTCCATTGCCCATTGGAATACTCTTGCTGATGATTTTCCTGAAGAAAGGATATTGAACAGAGGGATGGGTGGCTCAGAGTTCTCCGACCTCCTTTATTACGATAACAGGCTTATCTACTCTTATAAGCCTTCCAGAATTTTTGTTTACGAAGGCGATAACGATTTATGGTATGATGAAAAGCCAGGGGATATTTTGAATGAAGCAAAAGAACTTCGCCAAAGAATAGCAGAAGAGCTTCCAGGGGTGCCGGTGGTATTTATTTCTGTAAAACCGAGTGTGGCAAGGTGGGAAATGAAAGAGCAGTATGAGGAATTTAACAGCCTGCTAAAGGAATATGCTGAAGAAACGCCACTAACTCTTTTTGCAGACATATGGACGCCCATGCTCAATAAAGAAGGGGAGGTATATAAACACATCTTTAAGAAAGACAAACTTCATATGAATGAGCAGGGGTATAAAGTATGGCAGTCAGTGCTGGCTCCTTATGTTAAGGGTGAAATTTCGGATTAAAGGGTTTCGTCTGGTGAACCATCCTTGGCCAAGTCTTCTGAAAGATCTTCATCGCTTTATGTAAAGAAATCTGGAGGAAGGGAATTCTGCTTTAAAGCCATCAATTTTGTTACCGGGAAGACCGGATGCCTCATTACAAGCTGAATGTTTCTGTTTTTTGCTATTTTGCAGGAGGCTTCTTTTGATTAGCTGGAAGCTTCTTCTTTAAAACATCCTTTAGCAGGCACTGTTCTTATGTGGTAGCCCTAAGCCCATGAAATTAGCAACGACTTTCTCTACGCCAGCAGAAAAATGCTCCGGAAGGATTCAATCAATGAGCAGCAGGAGTATGAAGGTTGCTACTTTTGCTAACCTCCTTCTTTTTTTATGGTTTCCTGTCCTTCTTTTCGGGCAAACCGTTCAGCTGAAAGGGGTGGTTAAAGAGGCTGGTGGGGAGAACTTACCGCACGCCACTATCTTTATTCTGCCAGACAGCATATTTATACCCTCTGATCTGGAGGGTTATTTTTCTGTTAAATTAAAAGCCGGTTATAAATCCATCAGAGTGTCCTATACTGGCTATGAGAGCTACTTCTCTAACCTGCTACTTTCAAAGGATACATCGGTTGCTTTCTTTCTAAACCCGGTCATCGGGCAGCTACGGGAAGTGGCCGTCACTGCCAACCCTTACTCTCTGGAAAACCTGCTTCGTTCCGGCCGTACAGGCACCACTACTTTATCCAGGAAAGATATCTCCGCTATACCTGTTATGGGAGGGGAAGCAGATATTATTAAAACCGTACAATTGCTGCCCGGAACCGTTCGGGGAATGGAGGGGAGCAGCGACTTTTTTGTTCGGGGAGGTGCTGCCGACCAAAACCTTGTGTTATTAGACGGGGCTCCCATTTATAATACCAGTCACCTTTTCGGGTTTATCTCTGTGTTCAATCCTGATGTGCTCGAAAAAACGGAGGCCATTACCGGTGGATTTCCTGCTGAATACGGGGGAAGGCTATCTTCTATCCTGGACATTACTTCGCGCAATAAAGTGGCTCCAAAAACGCATGTGGCCGGGAATATTGGACTGATTGCCTCCCGCCTGTTTGTGGAGCAACCCCTGCTTAAAGACAAATTAAGTATATGGGTGGCCGGGAGGAGAACCTATGTCGACCAGGTGATTAAACTAACCGGGCAGGAGCTCCCTTATTACTTTTACGACCTTAACGGGAAAGTAATTTTCCAGCCTACCAATTATGATCAGTTTTCCTTTAGCTACTTTAGAGGAGAGGATAACCTAAACCTTTCCCAGGCCGAAGATGAGGATAACTATGGCTTTACCTCTACCTATACTGCCGCCAGTAAAAGTCAGGTAGCCCGGTGGCGCCACTGGAACCCCGGGGGCTGGAATACTGATCTTTCGCTTTTCCACACCTCTTTTGATTACAGCATCATCAATATTTTTCAGGAGGATCAGTTAAAGGCTTTTTCCAATATAGAGGATTATGGATTAAAGTTTTCTTTTCAGAAGAAAACAGCTGGCGAGGAGGGAAGGCTGCAGTCAGGCTTCGAGTGGATCCGTCATGGCGTAAGCCCGAATGTGGTAAGCTCAACCGGACTCTTTACCGATTTTTTAGACAACAGTGTCGCAGAAGGAATTGTGGCTCATGAAGTGGCTGCCTACCTGCAGCATGACTGGCAGCTGTCCGATCGATGGCTATTCGGCACTGGAGTTAGAGTATCTGCAGGCCTAGTACAGGAAAAGGAATATGTTATTCCTGAACCACGTTTTTTTGCTCGTTATGCATTACAGGAAAACCAGGCGCTTAAGCTTAGCTACTCCCGCATGGCGCAATATATGCACCGGATTTCTAATTCTGCCATTTCAACACCTACCGATATCTGGTACACAGTAACAGATAGTATTCAGCCTCAAAAGGCGCATCAGGTATCAATGGCCTGGCAAAACTTTTTAACAGAACCTAAAATTTTCCTGTCGGCTGAAGCTTATTATAAAAGCATGACCGACCTTATAGGTTTTGAAGAAGGTACTAACCTGGTTCTGAATCCGGATTTCGAATCGAAGCTGATTCAGGGAAAAGGGCGTGCCTATGGATTGGAGTTGCTGCTGCGGAAAGAAGCAGGAAGCCTTACCGGTTGGTTAAGCTATACGCTGGCCTGGTCGTGGAGGCAGTACAATGAAATTAATAGCGGTAACTGGTTTCCGTCCCGTTACGATCGGAGGCACAACGGGGCCCTGGTAATGCAGTATAAGCTAAGTAATCGCTGGTCGGCCTCCATGGTGTGGGAATATATTTCCGGCTCCAGGTTTACACCTGTTATAGGGCAGTATGTGGTAATATCGCCGGTATTATCTGGGGTAGATATTATTCCACTCTACTCGGGTATAAACGAAGTAAAGCTGTCCGATACGCACCGCCTCGATTTAGGTATCAGGTATCAGAATAATCCGGATAACAGGTTTAGGTGGAACCTCTTTGCAGGGGTTAATAATCTTTACAACAGAGCCAGCCCTATTGGCATTTTTATTGAACAGGATGAAATTGATGGCTCACTCCGGTACATTCAGCCAGGCCTGTTTGGTTTGCTGCCGTTTATTAACTTTGGGTTTCATTTTTAGCTTATAAACCATTGATGGAGAAGTTTTTTTCAGGCTTATGTTTCAGAATTACGTGCAGTTTGCTGTTGGGGCTGTGGCTGACGGCCTGTGTGCCTGACCCTTTAGAAGTAGAGGATATCCCTGCCGTTAAGCCGGAAATTGTAGTCTCCACCCAGCTAACCCCCGACAATTCTATTGTTATTTGGCTTACCCGCACATTTGGAGCCCTGGAAGCAAGTGAAGATAGTGACCCTGAGGAAGTGCTCAGGCAAATTGCTGTAGCCGATGCCCTTGTTACCATAACCGGCCCTGCAGGTACTGATACTTTAAAAAATCTGGAAAGTGGCCTTTACGGAGGGCTTTCTATCCCCTTTAGTGCAGGAGAAACCTATGAGCTGAGGGTTGAAAGTGAAAGTTTGGGAGTGGTAACGGCCACCACTACTGTTCAGGAGCAGGTGAGCTTCGAGGCAGTTGCAGCGGAACTCAATGTAAATATGTATGATGATACCCTGGCGGAGGTGAGCTATTCTTTTCTTGATCCGGCCCAAAAGAACTACTACATGATAAATGTTCAGCACCTTACTGCGGAAGATTTTATCAGAAATGCCATCAGTCCCAATACCTTTACCCTTCTTCTGGATGATGCTTCCTTTAAGGAGAGCCGGCACAGTGAGGAAATCGATATTTCCGAATACAACTATGGCCTGGGAGATACTGTTGCCGTTTCACTTTCCAGCATCAGTGCAGATTATTATGAATTCATGAAGCTGCGGACAGATCAGCAGCTCGACTTTATTCAGTTTTTAAGTGAGCCTTTAAATTACCCCAGCAATGTAATGGGCGGTAAAGGATTCTTTCACTTGTCTGCCCCCGATACAAGAACGTTTATTTTCAGGAAGGTGAAATAAACCTTGCCTATCCGGCTGTTGATTTGAGCCAATCCACCTGCTTCAAAGCTAAAGTTTACCCTTCCCCGTATTTCTCCTGTCCATTTCACGCCAGTATTTTCACCGGGTATCAGGCTCGCCGGATTTTTATCCATTTCTAAAAATATTTTTTAGCTGATGGCCTGTGAAGTTTCCTAAATGCCGTCTATGCTTTTTTGGTGGCATGTATATTGTTTCGCCAGAATAGCAGTCTCTGGTGTTGCGCTTTTCTTAGTTAAATATATTACAACCGTTTGATTATAAGTTAATTAAAATACCAACAAATTGGATTAATTTTTTAAACACTTCTGCTGAACCTTCTGTTCGACCATCAATATTAACTTATAATTACGAGCAAAGAAACATGCCATTTTAACTGGGTGGGACTGTAGAGAATTAGAATTTCAGGTCTATGAACAGATAACTTTTTAACATTTTTTAATTATAACTCTAAACATTATGAAAATGAAGAACAATTTTTACCCCGGAGCTTTTAAGAAGCATTCCTCCAAAGTAGTTAAACTTTTTACTGCCCTAATGATGAGCGCCTTTTTGTTCAGCTGTGAGCAGTTTAACGATGTAGAAGAGGTAGTCGATAAAGTAAAGGAAGAGCAGGAAGCAAGAACTTTCGTGGCTGAGCTTGGTGGACTTAATAACTCAGGTGTTACGGGCGAAGTAGTAATCGAGTACATGAAGGATGGACAATTTGAAGTATTGGTTAAAGCAGATGGTCTGGTTCCCAACATGGTTCACCCTCAGCACATCCACGGTTTTGGCTTTATGGATAAAGATCCTAAAAATGCGGTTTGCCCGCCAATGAGTGCCGCCGGAGAAGATGGCTTATTGACCCTTCCTGAAGGTTTACCTTTTTACGGACCTGTTTTAGTTCCTTTGGATAGTGAATTAGTGCCTCTAACGGTGCAGGAATTCCCTATGGCGAATGCAAACGGCATGATTAGCTATATAGAATTTACTTCCTTAAAGGCGATGTTGATGGCTATTGATAAGTCTAATGACGGAAAGCAAAGTCTGGCAAACCTTTCTCTTGAAGACAGAGTAATAGTACTGCATGGCGCCTATGTGAAAGACAATATGATAGTGCCTCCTGGAACTGAAGGAGCCGAATATGTAGCTACGCTACCAGTAGCCTGCGGGGAGTTGGTGGAAGTACTCTAAGAATAAATTACACTTCTGTTATATCTGTTAAGAGGCTGCCTATTTGCGGGCAGTCTCTTTTTTATTTAAGCAGCTGTCCATTCGGTTCATTAATTCCTTGTGCGATGGCCAAACTTTTGATTCCTTTTACTCCTGCAGTAAACCAGCGCGTCGTTGTGCAGTTGAATAAGAGGAAGATGCTTTTACAGCCCTAGTGGAACACTTATATGCAGCAGTCGGCCAGTTTTTACTTTTATGGTTCCCTCAATGATTTTCTGCCTCCCGAAAAACGGAACAGGCAGCTACACTATTCCTTCCAGGATAAGCCGGCCCTTAAAGATGCCATGGAAGCCTTGGGCGTGCCACACCCCGAAGTGGCGGCTATACTGCTGAATGGACAGCCGGCACAGCTCATGGACCCGCTCAATACCGGGGATCAGCTAAAAGTATATCCTCCAGGACATCACCTTCAGCTAACTAAAGAATACCGGCTACGACCAGAGTATGTGGGGCCGGCAAAATTCATAGCCGATGTGCACCTTGGGAAGCTGGTCCGGTCCATGCGAATGCTGGGCTTTAACTGCTGCTACGAAAACAATTATTCAGACCCCGAAATTGCCGCCATTGCAGAGAAAGAAGCCCGAATTGTTTTAACCCGCGATCGGGGCTTGCTAAAGCATAAATCCATAGTGTGGGGCTACTGGCTCCGTTCGCAACAGCCGGAAGAACAATTACTGGAAGTAGTGCGCCATTTTACTTTAGAGCAGGAGTTAAATCCCCTCAGTCGCTGTATCGCCTGCAATGGTCGTATAGAGCCAGTGCCAAAGGCAGCGGTAATCGATCAACTGCCGCCTAAAACCAGGCAGTTTTTTGAAGAATTTTTTCAATGCCAGTCCTGCAGGAGGGTGTACTGGAAGGGCTCTCATTATGAGCGAATGCAGGAGTTTATCAGGAGGGTGGAAGGGGAGTTCCTTCAAGCCAGGAAATATTAAGCATTTATGATTTAATGAAGAAAAGAACCAAAGAACGAATCGCCCTTAATGTATTATTTTTTCTGAGCGGTCTGTGCTTTTCCACATGGGCCTCCCGAATCCCGGATATAAAAGACAGCTTTGATTTTAGCGATAGTGAGCTGGGAGCGGTTTTGCTCGTCAGGCCGGTGGGTGCTTTATTTGCTTTGCCATTATCTGGAGTTATTGTCGATAAATTCGGGAGCAAGCTTTCTTCTACGGCAGGGATTCTGCTCTTTTCCCTGGGGCTGGCTCTCCTGGGCTCTGCGGCAACAGTTCCCTTTTTGTTAGGAAGCCTGCTGATATTTGGGATAGCTGCCAATCTCATTAATATTTCGAATAATGCCCAGGCCCTGCTGATTCAAAATAAGTATGGGAAAGTAATCATGTCTTCCTTTCATGGCTTGTGGAGCCTTGCTGGCTTTTGCGGGGCTGGCTTAGGGGTGTTGGCGCTTTCGGCAGGATTGGCCACAGCTACCCATTTTTACCTGGTTTCTGGCGCTGTTATTATTTCTTTGCTCATGAGCTATCCCTTCCTCAATAATGAGCGAGATGAACGGAAAGGGAACCGAAAACTCTGGAAGAAACCCAACCGACAGTTGCTGGTACTTGGAGGAATAGCGTTTTGTGGCCTGCTTAGCGAAGGCTGTATGTTCGACTGGAGTGCAGTATATTTTGAGCAGGTAATTGGGGCAGAAGAGGGTTTGGTTGTAGCCGGTTATATGGCTTTTATGGGTATGATGGCGACAGGCAGATTTGTTTCTGACTATTTCACCAATCGGTTTGGCTCCAGCATCATTATTCAGGCCAGCGGACTGCTTATTTTCATGGGCCTGCTGGTTGCAGTGCTCTTTCCCTACCTCATTACCGGTATTATTGGCTTTCTGCTTGTAGGGGCGGGTACCTCCTCGGTTATACCCTTAACCTTTACACTGGTAGGGCAGGTAAAAGGCTTTACCAGTGGCATTGCCCTGGCTACCGTTTCCACCATCGGTTATTTTGGTTTTCTTTCCGGCCCTCCGCTGATTGGCTTTATTGCCGATTTGCTCTCCCTGAGAGCCTCTTTTACCCTTGTGGCCTTGGTTGGCCTGGCGATTACGGCTATAGTAATTTTGGAAAAAAGGAGGGGGCAACTAAAAAACACCGGTGTTTTTGCCGAAACTGTTAACTAAGGAGTAGGAAGAAGGAGGAAAAGGTAGCAGCCCTCTTTCCAATAAGTCCCCTTCTTAAGTCGCTAATGAAGTGGCTCTGGCGGGAAAACCTGCATAAAAAACTAACTGGCTGCCGGCTTTGCAAACAGAATCCGAAAGTTCCAGAGAATGGTGAGAGAGAGGTAAACAGCAGCGATCATAAGCACCTCTTCAAAGCTAAAGCCCCCATCGAGCAGCAGGCCAAATGCGGCGGGGCCTATGGCGGTGCTAATGACCATCAGGGCAGTGAAGAGACTCCGGACGGTGCCTAAATATTCTATTCCAAATGCTTCGGCCTGAAGAGCCGATTTGGTGGTATTGCCAAAGCCAGACGATATTCCCATTAAGGTCAGGTAAACAGGAGGGACCCAAATCGCTGAAGAAGTAATGAGTAGCAAAATACCAAGCAGCAGAGGGAACAGGTAGAAGGGAAAAAGCTTTTTAGCACTCAGCCGGTCGACCAGTTGCCCGGCGACTAAGGTGCAGAAGGCACTGGCAACGGCATAAGCAATAAAGGAGGCGGCTACCCATTCCGTCGTCCATCCTTTAGCATTTCCTATCGCTATCTGGTAAAAGAAGAGAGCAGTATTGAGGAGGGGTAGGGCCATTGTGCCGGGGGCAATCAGCCAGAAATAGCGATTCCTTATAATAGTTTGGTAAGAAATGGTTCGTTCTGTTGTTTTTACTGCAGGCTTCTCCTCCTCTTCTTTTCGGAAAGCAGCCGGATCTGTTTGCTGGTTTCTGAGCAGGTAGGCTATGGCAGGAGGTAAAAGAAAGGCAACAAGAGCGGCTGAAGCGAGCAGGGTAGAGCGCCAGCCGATAAACGAAATGCTAAATGCAATCAGGACAGGAAAGGCGGCACTTCCTGCAGGATGACCGAGGGTGGTAATACTGATTGCCTTGCCCCGCACATGGTCGAAATAGCGCCCCATTGTGGTAATCGCCGTATGGCTCATCAGCCCCTGCCCCGAGAGGCGGATTCCCCACAGGCCAATTACCAGCAATACAATATGCCTTGCCTGAGAAAAGACCAGCAGGGATACAACCATGCCTCCCACCACCAGCCAGGTAAACTTCTTCAGGTCGATCAGGTCTATGAAACGACCGGCCCATGTGAGGCATAAAGCACTTAGGAGTGTAGCCGCGGCATAGATGGAGCCAAAGCTGGCATTCGAAAGCTCAAATGCCTGTAAAATTTCAGGCACATAAATCGACACCATGAAGGTTTGGCCGAAGCTGGAGAAAAAAGTCATCAGAAATCCAAAGATGATAAGATGCCTGTTTTCTCCAATCAGCCTGCTCCAATCGTTGCCCATAGAGGAAGAAAATCCTGCTAATTTTTTACAATCCAAAAACTCCTGGGAGCCAGAGGCTGAGTTCAGGAATATAGGTAATCAGGAGCAGGGCGATAACCATCGCGATAAAGAGGGGCAGGAGGGGTTTAATTACCTTACTGATGCTCACGCCAGCCACACCACATCCCACAAAGAGCACCGAACCTACCGGTGGTGTACATAGGCCAATGCAGAGGTTAAGGACCATCATAATACCAAAGTGCACCGGGTCTACCCCAAGATTAGTAACCACGGGTAGGAAGATAGGCGTGAAGATCAGCACCGCAGGTGTCATATCCATAAAGATACCCACGAACAGCAGTATCAGGTTAATAATAATGAGGATCACAATTTTATTATCGCTGATGGAAAGCAGGGCTTCACTTACCCCCTGGGGAATATTCTCGAACGACATCACCCATGACATACCCATGGAGGTGCCAATCAGCAGCATTACAATGGAAGTGGTAATCACGGTCTGGATAAGAATTTCCGGAAGGTCATTCACCTTTACTTCTTTATACACCACCATCGACAAAATAACGGTGTAGAGTACCGCAATGGCCGAGGCTTCGGTAGCCGTAAAAATGCCGGCGATAATCCCACCAATGACAATGATTAAAAGCAGCAGGCTTGGAAGAGCATCTAAAAACTTCTTTACTACTTCTTTGAGGGGAATTCTTTCGCCTACCGTAAATTTCTTTTTATAAGAGATGTAACCGGCCACCAGCATGAGTGCAAGGCCTACCAGAAAGCCAGGAACATAACCGGCCACAAAGAGGGCAGCAATGGAAACGCCGCCGCTGGCCAGAGAATACACAATGAGGATGTTACTGGGAGGAATAATCATTCCGGTGGTGGAAGAAGTAATATTGACTGCCGCACTAAAAGGCTTGGGGTAGCCTTCTTTTGCCATGCGGGGGGTCATAATACCACCAATGGCAGAGGCTGCGGCAACGGCAGAGCCGGAGATGGCCCCAAAGAGCATACAGGCAAGGATATTGACATAGGCCAGTCCACCCGGAAGGGTGCCGACCAAACCTTTAGCAAACTCAATGAGCCTGGAAGCAATGCCGCCCCGGTTCATAAACTGCCCGGCCAGCACAAAAAAGGGAATGGCCAGGAGGGCAAAGCTGTCGAGGGCCGTGGCCATTCGCTGGGCGAGGGTGGTAAAAGCAGGTTCGGGGGCAATACTTACCAGCATGGTGAGCAGTGCCGATATGCCAATGGAATAGGCAATGGGGACCCCCAGTACCAGTAAAACAACAAAACTTACAACCAGTACAATGACTTCTAAAAACTCCATTTTTGCCTGTGTTTTAATAAGGGCTGCAGACCCAGTGATTAGTTTTTTAGCAGAGCTTTCGCTCTTTTAGATGAGGTAAACCGGATTAAGCGAGGGTCTCTCCCAGCTCTTCGGGCTCTGTATTTTTTTCAAAAAGGTTTACGATGCTGTAGTAAATAATCAGCAGTCCGCTGAGAGGTATCACCATGTACACATACCCCAGTGGTATGCCTAAGGAGGCGGAGGTTTGCTCCAGCTTAAGGGTGATATACATTAGGTTAAAGCCGCCCCACACCATCGCAAAGAAAGCGAAAAGGGCCACGACAATATTAATGAAGATATTAAGCCTTCTTTGTTTTTTGCCTTTAAGGCTGTTAGGGAAAATATCAATGGCCAGGTGCATTTTCTGACCAGTTACATAGCTGGCCCCTAAAATGCCTACCCATATAAGCAGGTAGCGCGATAGCTCATCGGTAAAAGAACTGGGAGATTGTAAGATAAAACGGGAGGCTACCTGCCAGAGCACGTTTATGACCATTAATCCCATTAATACAACCAACAGCCAAAACAGTGTCTTATCGATTACTCTTCTTAATTTCATGCTAAGAGGTTTTAGTTGAGGGATGGACTTTCTTCTGTAATTTCTTCTGCCTGTATTCGCTGAATAAGAGAATAAACTTCAGGCTCATCTTTATAGGTTTCGTAAAGGGGCTCTACCAGCTCGGCAAAAGGCTCTTTGTCCGGATGAATGATTTCTACGCCGGCTTCTTTTACAGCCTCTAAAGCTTCTGCTTCTGCCTCTGCCCACAGTTTCCGCTGCACAGGAACAGATTCCTCCACTGCCTCGGTAAGCCATTCTTTTTCCTGTTCTGTCAGGTCTTCCCACACTTTTGTGCTAATCATTAAGATATCGGGCACCATGGTATGTTCATTTAAGGAGTAGTACTTGCTTACCTCGTAGTGGCGCGAAAGGTAAAAGCTGGGCGGGTTGTTCTCTGCTCCATCAACCACCCCTTGCTGCAGAGCGGTATACAGCTCACCCCAGGAGATGGGAGTGGCGGAACCACCAAAAGCATCGACCATGCTGATAGCTGTTGGGCTGTCCTGCACCCGTATTTTCAGTCCCTTCAGGTCTTCGGGCTTGCGAATAGGTTTGTTAGTAGTATAAAAGCTACGGCTGCCGGCATCGTAATAGGTAAGGCCGTGGAGCCAGTACTCTTCTCCCTCATCCAGGAGGTCCTGACCAATTTCTCCTTCGAGCACGCGGTAATAGTGCTCTTTATCTTTAAACACATAGGGCAGGCTCAGGACCTTAAAGTTTGGGGAAAAGCTCTCCATCACGGCGGCCGACACTTTTGTCATTCCCAGGCTGCCTATCTGGAGCAGCTCCAGGCTTTCTCTTTCGGAGCCCAGCTGCCCGTTAGGGTATATATCGATGGTGAGTTTACCATCTGATTTTTCCTTTACTCTTTGTGCCATAAATTCCATGGCTTCATGTACCGGGTGGGAGGTGTCCAGGCCATGTGCCAGCTTAATTTCCTTGGTTTTATCAACCTCACTACAGGAAGTAGTCAGGAGCAGGACAGTGGCCAGTGCCGTATGGCACAGGAGCTGCAAAGGTTTGCAGGTTTTGCGACGGATGTTTAAAAGGTATTGTATCATTATTTCTTTCTCACTTTCTGAATAATTGCCATTGCCTCACGGGTTCTTTCCTTCAGCAGGTCATAATCCTTAGCGGCAATAATATCTTTGCTGATGAGCTGTGAACCCATTCCTACACAATGGACGCCTGCTTCGAACCACGCACGCAGGTTCTCTTCTTTCGGTTCCACACCTCCGGTAGGCATAATGCTGCTCCAGGGGCTGGGGCCTTTTACGGCCGCTACAAACTTGGGTCCGCCAACCTGCTGGGCCGGGAAAATTTTTACCACTTCAGCGCCAAGCTCTTCGGCTCTTGATATCTCCGTAAGGGAGCCACAGCCGGGCGACCAGAGGATTTTCCTGCGATTGCAGACCACGGCCATGTCTTCTTTAATGACGGGGGCTACAATAAAATCGGCACCGTTTTGTATGTAGAGTGCTGCCGTTGGCGCATCTACCACCGAGCCTGCACCCAGCATAAGCTCGGGAAAATGCTGGGCGGCATATTTTACCAGTCCGGCAAATACCTCATGGGCGAAATCGCCCCGATTGGTAAATTCAAATACACGTACGCCTCCCTCATAGGAGGCTTTAACCACCTGCTTACACACTTCTATATCGGAGTGATAGAAAACCGGTACCATGCCGGTTTCTTTCATTTTTAAGGCTACTTCTATTCTGCTAAATCTGGCCATTATCTGGTTTAGTTATTGGTTGATAGTTGTCGGTTGTTCATGAATGATGGCCGGGGCGTTCAGCTTTTGCAGCGCTTTTTTCCGCTATGCCCGCTTTCTTTTTCCAGCTGTTAACTTCCAGCTTCCAACCTCCAACTTCTGTTTCTTTGGTTTATTGTTCTGCCTTCAGAACCCACTATCCAATGTCTATTATCTATAGTCTGTTGTCTCCTATCTACCGCACCAGCTTACCCGAAGTATTGCCGGAAAGGAGTGATTCTACTTCTTCTACGGTAGCCAGGTTGGCATCTCCCTCAATGGTATGTTTCAGTACCGAAGCGGCTACGCCAAAGTCCAGGGACTTCTGGTCATCATTCAATGTAAGCTGCCCGTAAATAACCCCGGCAATAAAAGCATCGCCACCGCCAATACGGTCTACAATAGGAGTGATGTCGTAGGTTTGGGTATCGAGCAGCTGCTCTCCGTTATAAAGTTTGCCGGAGAGGGTATTATGAGAGGCGCTTAAAGAGCCCCTGCTGGTATTAACTATTTTCTTTACCCGGGGGAAGCGGTCCATAATCTGCTGGTAAACTGATACATTCTTGTCATCATCTTCTTTGTCGGGTCTGATGTCAAGTATGTCGCGGGCATCGCCTTTACCGGCGACTAAAAGGTCGCAGCCCGCAATCAGTTCCGGCATTACCTCCTGGGCAGTTTTACCCCACTGCCACAGGTTTTTGCGGTAGTTGATATCGGCCGAAACGGGAATGCCTTTCTGATTAGCGACCTCTATAGCCTTTTTACAGCAGGCCGCAGCCCCAGCCGAAATAGCAGGAGAGATGCCTGTCCAGTGAAACCAGCCGGCTCCTTCAAAAACTTTTTCCCAGTCAATCATATCCGGCTCCAGGCCTGCAAAAGCAGAGTGGCTGCGGTCGTAAATAACCTTGCTCGGGCGTACACTGGCGCCGGTTTCCAGGAAATAAATACCGATTCGCTCGCCCCCATACAGGATATGGCTGGTATCTACGCCCCACTTGCCCAGCAGGCTTACTGCTGCTTTGCCCAGTTCATTATCGGGAAAGCGCGTAACATGGGCGGCAGGTATGCCGAGTTGCGCCAGGGAAACAGCCACATTAGCCTCCCCGCCCCCATACGTAGCCTCAAAGTGGTTGGACTGTACTACACGCGAATGGCCCGGAGTAGAAAGGCGCAACATGATTTCTCCAAAGGTGATGACCTTTTTTTCCATCTTAAAAGTTAAAATAAGATTTTGCGTTATGATAACAAATATTTTCAACCACCTTTCCTATCCAGGGCAGCTCGCTTTTTGGTAATTCGCCATTTTCGACATCATTACCCAACAGGTTGCAAAGTATCCGGCGGAAGTATTCGTGGCGTGGGTAAGAAAGGAAGCTGCGGGAGTCGGTAAGCATCCCCACAAAGCGGCTGAGAAGCCCCATATTGGAGAGGGCATTCATTTGCTTTTCCATACCGTCTTTCTGGTCGAGGAACCACCAGGCCGAGCCATATTGAATTTTACCGGGCGTGGAGCCATCGTTAAAGTTGCCAATCATGGTGGCGTAGAGCTCGTTCTGGCTGGGGTTCAGGTTATAAAGAATGGTTTTAGCCAGCTGGTTGGAGTTGTCCATCTTGTCGAGGAAGCGCGATAGGGGGCGGGCCACATCAAAATCGCCAATGGAGTCGAAGCCGGTATCGGGACCGAGCTCGCGCATCATGCGCTTGCTGTTGTTTCTGAGCGCTCCCAGGTGGAACTGCTGTGTCCAGCCTTTTTCGTGGTCCATCAGGGCCATGTGCTCCAGCATGGCAGAGCGGAATTTTAATACCTCCTCCTTGCTGATGCTTTGCTTGTTGAAAGCTTTATCAAATATTTTAGTGATTTCGCCAGCCGAATACTCTTCTGCATACATGGTTTCCAGCCCGTGGTCGGAGAGGCGGCAGCCCATTTCATGGAAGAAGTCGTGTCGATTCTTCAGCGCATCGAGCAACTGCTGAAAATTACTGATGGAAATGCCGGAGGCTGCTTCCAGCTTTTGGACATAGGGAAGGAAAACTTCCGGACTGTCGATGGCCAGAATTTTGTCGCAGCGGAAAGCAGGGAGTACATTAATTTCAAAGTCACTGTCTTTTATCTGCTGGTGGTACTCCAGGCTGTCAATAGGGTCGTCAGTTGTGCAGACAGTTTCCACCTTCATTTTGCGCAGGATATTACGAACGCTGTAGTCATTAGATTGCAGCTTTTCGGTGCAGGCATCGTAAATCTCACGGGCAGTTTCCGGCTTTAAGAGTTTATCGACACCGAAATAGCGTTTTAGCTCCAGGTGGGTCCAGTGGTAAAGCGGGTTGCGGAGGGTATAAGGTACGGTAGCGGCCCATTTTTCGAATTTCTCGTAGTCGGAGGCATTGCCGGTGATGTACTTCTCATCAATACCGTTGGTGCGCATGGCGCGCCACTTATAATGGTCGCCATTGAGCCAGATACGGGTCAGGTTCTCAAACTTTTTGTCTGCTGCTATTTCATCAGGTGGTAAATGGCAGTGGTAGTCGATAATGGGCATATCCTTCGCATGCTCATGGTATAGCCGCTGTGCGGTTTCCGTTTCCAGTAAAAAGTTATCGTCTAAAAAGGACATAATTCTCTGTTAAATAATCAGTACTTTATTTCTATCTATTGTATTCCTTTGGCAATTCCCATTTCCAGGCCCCGGAGCTCAGCAAGTCCTCTTAAGCGGCCAATGGCAGAATAACCGGGATTTGTAATTTTGTTCAGGTCATCCAGCATCCGGTGCCCGTGGTCAGGGCGCATGGGTAGCCGTTTGTCATGGCGGCCTCCTTTTGCTCTTTTCTTTTGTTCCAGAAGTAAGGCCTTCATTACTCCGTACATATCAACATCTCCTTCGAGGTGATTGGCTTCGAAAAAGCTTTCCGGGTTATCTGCTAGCCGTTTGGTGCTGCGCAGGTGAATAAAATTGATTCTGTGGCCAAAGCGCTCTACCATTTTCACCAGCTCATTATCGGGCCTTACCCCAAAAGAGCCGGTACAGAAGGTAATACCATTGTAGGGTGAATCAACCACGGCGAGTAAATCCTGCACATCGTCCGCCGTGCTTACCACCCGTGGCAGGCCTAAAATAGGGCGTGGCGGGTCATCAGGGTGAATGGCCATTCTTACGCCTGCCTCTTCTGCAACAGGAATAACGGCCTCCAGGAAGTAGCGGAGGTTTTCTTTCAGGGCCTGTGCATCTATGTTGGCATAGGTGTCCAGTACAGCCTGAAACTCTGCGAGTGTAAAGCTTTCTTCAGAGCCCGGAAGGCCGGCGATAATATTATTTTGCAGCTTTTCCTTTTCTGCTTCACTTAACCGGGCGAAGTAATTTTCCGCTGCTTTAATTTTTTCTTTGGTATAATGAGCCGCAGCTCCGGGCCGTTCCAGGATAAAAAGTTCAAAGGCAGCAAAGGCTACTGCATCGAAAAATAAGGCTTCAGAGCCATCTTCCACTCTATATTCAAGGTTGGTTCGGGTCCAGTCCAGCACCGGCATAAAGTTGTAGCAGAGGGTATTAATACCGCAGGCACCCAGGTTGCGGATACACTCCTGGTAGTTGCGGATATACTTATCGCGCTGCGGACCGCCTGTTTTTATTTGCTCGTGTACGGGAACGCTCTCTACTACCGACCACCGAAGGCCTGCAGCTTGGGTGGTGCCGGGAGCTTGAAATTTCTCAATCAGCTCTTTTCGCTCCAGTATCGCTTCCTTTGTCCAGACTTCCCCGTTCGGAACTTCATGCAGGGCCGTTACAATACCCGTCGCCCCGGCCTGCCGGATGTCCGCCAGGCTCACCGGGTCTTTAGGTCCGTACCACCGCCATGTTTGTTCCAGGTATATCATTTTTCTGCTTTGGTATTAGCTGTTAATAAATAACGGTTGGATATGCCGCTCCCACAGGTTTTCCGTTACATTCTTTTCCACTACCTCTTTATGCCTCTTAAGTGCGGCCGTATAGGTAGCCTTTTTTTCGCCGGCAATCTTATAGGCACAATGGAGTAGCTGCCTGAAGTCGGGGTTGAAATCGGCTGCATCCTGCTGATGGCGTAGGCTTTTGGCAAACTTTTTACCTGACCAGTCATTTACTTCATCTGGATCTGGTAAGTTTTCTTCCTGTATATCCAGGACCGGTTTATAAGGTTCTGTTAATTCTTCGTACCTGCTATAAGCTTCAGCATAAATGTTTTTTGCCAGCTCAAGCCCGTCGCCGCCAGCTTCGGCCAGTCCTATGAGCTCCTCGAGCCAGGTAGTGCCGGCTGTTTTAATGTGGATGCCGGCCTTGTGTTTATGGAGGATGGTTTTGATGGGCTGGTAGAGTGAGAATTTATCGCTGCCGGAATGGATGCTGAGTTTGAGGTTTTCAGGTAGCCCGAACTTTTCCACTGCATGACGAATAACCAGAATATCCTGCTCAAATTCTTTTGTAAACTGCTCCAGCTGCCCCTCATAATCTATTCCCTTATAGAAGTTGCCTGTAAATTTTGGCGCAATGGTTTGAATGGGGACAGAAGCCTTGTTCAGCATTTTAAGGATAAAGTACAGTTCGACCGGGCTCTGGGGATTTTCCACCTCGTCCATGGAAACTTCGGTCACAAAGTTATCTTCCCCTCTTTGCTGAAGTATATGCCGGTAAATATTTCCTGCTTCCCGGCTAGCCAGCAGGAACTGCCTGGCTATTTTACGAAGAAGTTCTTCATCGACAGGGAATGGCTTTTCAATGCCAGGGATGGAGAGCCCGCTTGGGTGCTCATTGTTCTCCTTAACAAATTGTTCAATTTCTTCCGGCGCTGCTGCCTGCCCGATGTATTCGGCTACATCGATGGTGAAAAAATCAGAAACTTCGATAAATTCAGCAACATTCTGCCGGTTGATGTGATCTGCATCCACAAAGTAATTCCCGTTCCAGCCAAGGGCTTTCACTGCCTGGTCGGCTTCTGTTCTTACTTCCTGCGGATTGGTGTCGAGGGTCTGGTGCTCCCGGTGCGATTTATTCCAGACAGGGGTAATGGTGATGCCTGCCTCCCGGGCTTTAAGAATTGCCCGGAGCTGCGCTTCTCCTTCCTGGCCGAAACGGTCGCCAAGCCCCATCGAATATTTACTGATCTTTTTCATCGTTAAAAAAATTAAACCCCACTGTAGGCATTAAAGCCTCCGTCTACAGGAATAATAGTGCCTGTTACAAAACGAGAGGCATCACTGCAAAGCCAGATAAGCGTGCCGCTGAGATCCTCCGGATTTCCGAACCTGCCAAAGGGAGTGTGGTCGATAATCTGCTTACCGCGGGCGCTTAGACTGCCATCTTCTTCTGTTAAAAGCGTCCGGTTTTGCTCGGTAAGAAAAAAGCCGGGAGCAATGGCATTTACGCGCATTTCCTCACCGTACTTCTGTGCCAGTTCCACCGCCAGCCATTTGGTGTAATTATCGATAGCAGCTTTGGAAGAGGCATAGCCCATTACCCGGGTAAGGGGTCGTTGTGCGGCAAGTGAGGAGATGTTGATGATATTTCCTTTCTTCCTCTTCATCATGGACTGTCCGAAGACCTGTGTCGGAAGTACGGTGCCAATGTAGTTGAGCTCCACAACTTTACGGAGGTCAGCTTCCGAAAGCTCCAAAATGCTTTGGTTAGGGCCAATGGTAGCGCCGGAGATATTGCCGCCGGCAGCATTGACTAAAATATCCGGCGTGCCGAAAACCTGCAGCAATTGTGCATGAACTTCTTTAAGCTGAGTGGTTTCAGTAACATCGGCAGCCAAAGCTAATCCTTCTGAGCCTGCTTCTTCTATTTCCTTTACTACTGCCTGCAGCTTCTCTTTACTTCTGCCTAATACAGCTACCCTGGCACCTGCCTCCGCCATGGCGAGTGCCATGATTCTACCTAAAACACCGGAGCCTCCTGTAATAACGGCGGTTTTACCTTCAAGAGAAAATAGGGGAGGGTACTTCATGAGAACTGCTTTTCAGTAGCCTGTATTTCTTTTAGGTGCTTGCTTACAGTTTCCGGTAAGTCATTTATGGTGGTTAAATCTCTTCCCCAGAAGCTTTCATTGGTTAATACGGCCTGTACAACCGCCTCGGTGTCTCTTTGCTGCCATGCTTCATGGAAAAACGCAAGCACATCGGCAGAGTCATTTAGCGGGATATCTTCGCCATTCCAGCTGCCTTTGTAGAAAAGGATAAGAGCCGCAAGGGCATGCAGGAGGTTTTGTGGTAATTTGCCTGTTCTTGAATGGTATTCGAGCACAGAAGGTAGCACCCTTACTTTATACTTCGAAACGGAATTTAAAGAAATGGAAATAAGCTCATGCCGGATAAAAGGGTTTTGGAATCGCTCTATCACATCATGGGCAAACTGCTTAAGCTCCTCCTCGGGTAAGTCCAGGGTAGGAATGATTTCATTAAAGATGGTTTCCCGAATATAAGGCCCTGTTGTCTCATCTTCCACCGCCTCTCTCACTGTGCGCAGGCCCTGCAGGTAACCTACCGGAACCAATGCCGTATGTGCTCCATTCAAAATCCTTACTTTTCGGGTGCGGTAAGGCGTGAGATCTTCAACAAACTTTACCTGCAGGCCTGCCTTTTCAGTAGGGAAGGCTTCCTTTACTGAAGCAGGCGCTTCAATTACCCATAGGTGAAAAGGCTCTGCTTTAACCACCAGCTTATCTTCATAGCCCAGGTCCTGCTGAATTTCTTTAATGGTATCGCGCGGATAACCCGGTACAATTCGGTCAACAAGGGTATTGCAGAAGGTATTATGTTCTTCGATCCACTGTACAAAACTATCAGGCAGCTGCCAGTGGGCTGCATATTGCAGAACTGCTTTTTTAAGGTTTTCGCCGTTCTTCTCAATAAGTTCACAGGGAATAATAGTGAGACCTTTTCCGGGGGCTCCTTTGAAGTATTTGCACCGCTGGTATAGGAGGGCAGTTAGTTTGCCGGGAAAACTATCGGGAACGGTATCGGCCGATTTACCTGAGCCAACAAATTCGATACCCGCTTCCGTGGTGTTGGAAATAATAAACTCCAGGGCGGGATTTTCCGCCAGCTTCAGGAAGTCGAGGTAATCTTTATAAGGATTGGAGGCGCCTGAAATACAGCTAATGAGCCTTTTTTGCTGGACAGCTTTGCCACCCTGAATCCCGTTCAGCAGCAAATGATACAGCCCGTCCTGCTCATTGAGGAGGTGAATAATGCCCTGCTCGATGGGCTGGATAACATGCACGCTGCCATTAAAATCTGTTTTTTCATTCAGGATATCGATGATCCAATCAACGAAACCGCGAAGGAAGTTGCCTTCGCCAAATTGCAGCACCTTTACCGGGTACTGTACCGGGAGTTGAGCTGTATTTCTGTTAAGTGCTTTCATATGCTGAAAAATTTAGTTTCTCTGTATCCGCCTGCCAGAGGAGGATCTTATGGTTTGTGCAAGTAATAAAAGCTTTTTGCGCTTATTAAAACTCCTGAATTAACTGTTTTGCCAGTATTTGTAGCTGAACTTGCGCAAACGATTGCCTTAATATATGCATTTATAGAAGTATCTTTAAAGGAATCCGGCCATTATTTGAGAATTTTTAGGCTTTTAGTGAAATATATCCTTCCTGCTGTTCTTTATCGTCTTTTGCATAGTCTCGCTTGAGGGAGGACTGGCGGATGATGATTTCCGGCTTAAGAACGGTTCTTTGTGGCAGGTGCTTCTTATCGCCGGCCTTGAGCTGCTCGAAAAAGAGTTCTGCCGCAACATTCCCCATTGAAATACTCAGCTGGTCTACAGTCGTAAGGGGCGGATCGGAAAAGGAAGTAAAGGGCTCATTCATAAAGCCGGCCAGGGCCACTTCCTGCGGTATGCGGATTTTTCTTTCCTTTAGCACCTGCATGGCTCCCATGGCACCATAATCACTGGCAGAAAATACGGCATCAGGTAGCTGGTCCAGTTTTAGGAGGGCTTCCATGCTGGTTCTGCCATCTTCGAGCTGCATATTACTTTCCACGACCAGCGCCTGGTCAAAAGGAATTCCATGGTCTTTAAGGGCTTCGGTATACCCGCGGAGGCGTTCCTTATAGATGCTTACTTTTTTAGAGCTGGTAAAGTGGGCAATGCGGCGGCAGCCTTGTTCTATCAGGTGCTCGGTAATTTTGTAGCCCCCCAAAAAGTCGTCAATAACCACCTGGCTTACTTCCAGTTTATCGGTTGTGCGGTCGAACAACAGGAGCGGGAGTTTTTCCTGCGCTCTTTTGTAGTGGCTGAAGTCTTCCGTATTCTTACCGATAGAGGCAATAATTCCGTCCACACGGGCGCTCAGGAGCGCATCGACCGTTTGTACCTCCGTATTATAATTATCATACGACTGGCAGATGATTACTTTGTACCCGATTTTATTGGCAATTTCTTCCACTCCTCGTACTACGGAGGCAAAAAATGTTCTGTCGGCAGTAGGCACAATTATGCCAATGATGTGGCTTCTTCCATGGCGGAGAGCCGCTGCGATATTATTCGGCTGGTAGCCTAACTGCTTGGCAGCCTTTTGTACTGCCTTTTTAGTAGTCTCGCTGATGCGGGGGTTGTTGTTTAAGGCACGAGAAACTGTTGAAGCTGTAATATTCAGCTTACTGGCAATGTCGTGTATTGTAGTTTTGGATTTACCAGCCATAGTTTTATTTTTAGAATGAAGCACCACCACCTCTTAACAGCGACGGTAGTGCTTCGCTGCCAAAGATAGAAACTTTACTCGTTTCTTGGTTTTCCGATGGTGGCTAAGATACCTCCATCTACATAAACAATTTGCCCGTTTATGAAATCGCTTGCCTTGCTGGCCAGAAAGATGGCCGTGCCGCCTAAATCATCCGGATCGCCCCAGCGACCTGCGGGTGTGCGGTTAATAATAAAGTCGTGGAAAGGATGTCCATCGACCCGGATAGGGGCTGTTTGTTCGGTAGCAAAGTAGCCGGGGCCTATGCCGTTTACCTGTATATTGTGCCTGGCCCATTCGGTCGCGAGGTTGCGGGTAAGCATTTTAAGGCCTCCCTTTGCTGCTGCATAGGCCGAGACGGTATCTCTGCCCAGTTCACTCATCATGGAGCAAATATTAATGATTTTTCCCTCTTTCCGCTCAATCATGTAGCGGGCCACCTGTTTAGAGACAATAAAAGGAGCCGTGAGGTCTACGTCTACCACCTGGCGGAAAGCTTCCGCATCCATTTCCAGGGCAGGGACCCTTTTTATCATTCCGGCATTATTGACCAGTATGCTTATAGGCCCTACTTCTTTTTCTATTTTCTCAATTTGCTCTTTTACGAGACCTTCATTGGTTACATCGAAAAGATATCCCTTTACATCTAGCCCTTCCTGCTGATAGCTTTCAAGGGCAGCCTCCATTTTTGAAGGTGTATTGCCATTGATAACAAGTTTGGCTCCTGCACGGCCCAGCGCTTTTGCCATGGCCATTCCTAATCCGTGGGTGGCGCCGGTAATCAACGCCACTTTTCCTGTCAAATCAAATAAACTGTTCATGGGCTTATCTTAAATCGGTGACAGAAAGTTTATCCATATCGTTATAGTCGAGGTTTTCGCCTGCCATTCCCCAGATAAAGGTGTAGTTAGAAGTGCCAGCCCCGCTGTGGATGGACCATGGTGGAGAAAGGGCAGCCTGGCGGTTTCTTAAAAAGAGGTGGCGGGTTTCGTCAGGCTCTCCCATAAAGTGAGATACAACCTGGTCATCGGGTAGCTCGAAGTAGAAGTAAGCCTCCATACGACGATCGTGGGTATGGGCAGGCATGGTATTCCATACACTTCCTTTTTGCAGCTCAGTAATACCCATTTGCAGCTGACATGTTTCCACCACTGAATTAATTAAGACCTTTCTGATGATGCGGTGGTTTGAATTTTCCAGAGAGCCCAGCTCGACAGTTTCGGCCATATCGAGCGAGACTTTTTTCGTTGGGTTGGCTTTATGAGCCGGGGCAGAATTGAAGTAAAAGAAAGTTTCGCCGGAAGTGGCCGGGTGGAAGAGAACTTCTTTAACGCCCCTGCCAACATAGAGCGCCTCTTTATTGGCAAGGGTAATTTCTTCCCCATCGACTGTTACCTTGCTATCGGCACCAACATTGATGATGCCCAGTTCCCGGCGGTCGAGAAAATGTTCAGAACGGAGGGTAGGGAAGGTCTCCAGTTTTAGGGGTTTTTCTGTTGGTTGGGCGCCGCCAACAATCAGGCGGTCATACATTGTATATACCGCCTGTATGGTGTCGGGCTGAAAAAGGTTTTCTATCAGATAAGCTTCCCGCAGTTTAGCCGTATCGTAGGTTTTGCTGTCGGCGGGATGAATGGCGTGCCTGATGGAATAATGAATGCTCATAATACTCTTAATCTAAAAATGATGTAATCGTTTGCGCAAAATAAGGCCTTTGTGCCTTAACGCAATCAACCCACTAAAAGGCTGAATGTTTGTTTTCAACTACTAACATAATATAAAATATCGACAAATGCCTGATTGGTGTGTTATAAATGTATAGTTTATGAAAAAAGTGCCAATTCATTTTGTTGGCATTTAAATTTTTCTTAAAATGCAATCGATTGCACGTTTGCAATGGTTTAATGTCCTCAAAACCTTGTTGTTTTTGTGAGAATAAAGGGAAACCATGGGTGTTTAGGGGATTGAAGCTTTTGGTTGATGAGTCGCAGATAGAGCAGCAGAAAGAAAAAATATTGTTAAGTGCGGGTAGTCCTTCTACCGAAAAGCGGCTTATACTTTTAAAAAAAAATAAGGAAACAGATCTCATCTGAATAACTAAAAATGAATAAAGATGAACTTTAAAACCAGGAAAACAGTACCACGGCTACTACCGCACTTTTTATGTGGTGGGCTGTTCGTTTCGCTTACTTGTTTTGCCCCGAATGCAGGGGCTTTTGCTAAGCATAGCCCGACAGCTGAATTGGGAAAAGAGGAATTTCGTACAAACCTAAAAACTACGTTTAATGCTGCAAACGTTTACGACAGGGACGTAAATTTTTATTCTGCTGCCGTTGCCATTAGAGTAACGGGTCAGGTAGTTTCGAGTGAAGATGGGGAGGGAATGCCCGGTGTTACTATTATGGTAAAAGGTACCACTCAGGGAACAACTACTGACCTGAATGGTAATTTTGCTATTGAAGTTCCTTCGCCCGAATCTGTGTTGGTTTTTTCTTCAATAGGCTTTGTAACGAAGGAAGTGGTGGTGGGAGACCAGACTACTTTAAATATTGCGCTTGAGCCGGACCTTAAGCAGCTGGAAGAAGTTGTGGTGGTGGGCTATGGTACCCAGAAGAAAACCGACTTAACAGGAGCTGTAGCCAATATCGGTGGAGAAGAAATTGCTGAAAGAGGAACGGTTAATCCGCTGCAGGCGGTACAGGGGCAGGTAGCCGGGGTAGATATCTCTACCGGTTCAGGCCGGGCCGGTGCAGGCTTCGAAATCCAGATACGCGGCCAGAACTCCCTGGCGGGAGGGCAGCCTCTTTTCGTGGTGGACGGAGTAATAGTTGATGGAATTGACTTTATTAACCCGCAGGATATCGAAAGCCTGAATGTGCTGAAAGATGCCTCCTCCACTGCTATTTATGGCTCTCGCGGCTCTAATGGGGTGGTAATTGTAACGACCAAGCAGGGTGCTAATGTAGAGGGAACTTCCATTTCGTATGAAGGTTATGTGGGTGTTCGCCAGAATGCCCGTGTGCCGGACTTTATGAATGGTGACCAGTGGTGGGAATACCGCCAGAATGCCTACATTACTGGATACCTGCAGAATAATGAGCCTTATGATGCTACTACAGGGGGACTCGCCAGTAGCCCAATTTTACGGGCACGGGTGGCCAACCGGGATTACTTCGACTGGCAAAGCGCCTTTCTGCAAACAGGAATTCAGCAAAACCACTGGTTAACAGTTTCCGGGACAAGTAACGATAAGTTGAGCTATGTAATTGGAGCAGGTTATCAGGAGGAAAAAGGAAACCTGATGAAGGAGTGGTTTAACCGTTATAACTTTAAAGCCAGCGTAAACCACCAGATAAGCGACCGGTGGGAAGCTGGTACGAACTTTAACTTCTCCATGATTGAACTGGAGCGGGGAAGTGAAAATGCCATTAAGCAGGCTTACCGCATGGCTCCTCTGGTTACTCCTTATGATTCTGCAGGAGAGTTAATTCTGCAGCCGGGAAAATTTGGCGAAATTGGTTTTACCAGTTCAGTAAACCCTCTGCTGGATATGGCCAATTCTGAAGATAACAGCCGTCGTATGTATGGGGTAGGAAACCTGTATCTGCAGTATTCTCCACTCGAATGGCTGAGTGTACGGACTACTTTCTCTCCGGAGATTGAATTTGAGAGAAGAGGCCTCTACTGGGGCTCTTTAACAGAAGAAAGAAGAGGTGAAGATCCGGCCGCTTATCGCGAAACCGAGCAGTCCTTCTCCTATATCTGGGATAATACAGTAACAGCTATCAAGGATTTTGAGGATCACAGCTTTAACTTCACCGGTCTGTACAGTATACAGTACGACCGCTGGGAAGATGAATTTATTGATGTCATCAATCTCCCTTATAATTCCCTCTATTATAACGTAGGTTCTGCCGGCGATATCGTGGAGGTAGGGAGTGGTTTTGGTCAGCGCACGCTTATGTCGTTCATGGGTCGCCTGAACTATACCTTTAATGAAAAGTATCTGCTTACACTCTCCAATCGCTGGGATGGATCTTCTGTGCTGGCTGCAGGCTACAAATGGGCGTCCTTTCCTTCCGCTGCCATTGCATGGCGGGCATCTGAAGAGTCCTTTTTAGAGGATGTCGATTTCCTTTACAACCTGAAGGCTCGCCTGAGCTATGGTTTTACGGGTAACAATAATATCGATCCTTATTCTACCCTGGCCCTGGCCGGCGAAAGAACACTCTACAGCTTTGGAGACCAGGTGGTTATTGGCTTTCCTCCGGGAGGTATCGTGAACCAGGCTCTTACCTGGGAAAGAACTCGGGAACTGAACTTTGGTATTGATTATGGCCTTTTCAGCGGGAGAATCTCCGGTAGCATTGATGTTTATAATAAATTATCAAATCGTCTGTTAATGCAAAGAGACCTTCCACTCGAATCTGGGTGGGAAGAAGTAACTGATAATGTGGGCTCAGTAAGAAATACAGGAATTGAACTCTTCCTGCAAACCTATAATATCCGTACCAGCGATTTTAGCTGGTCTACCACTTTTAACTTTGCCAAAAACAATAACGAAATTGTAGACCTTTTAGGAGGTGATGTTACCCAACTCCTAGGTGAAGATGATGATGGAAACCCTTATGCCTGGTTTGTAGGGGAACCAATCAATGTTAATTACAATTATGTGTTCGATGGTATCTGGCAGGAGAGTGAGCGGGAACTGGCGCTGAAGTACGGTCAGTCGCCCGGACAGGCCAAAGTACTGGATCTGGATGAAAATGGAATTATAGATGGTGAAGACAGACAGATTATCGGTTCTCGGGCACCATCCTGGACCGGTGGGTTCTCTACCTCCTTTACCTATAACCAGTTCGATTTATCAGCTTCCATGTTTGCTCGCCAGGGAATTCAGGTGTGGAGCCCTTTCCACGAAGAGTTCCTGAATTTCGACGACAGAGGTCGTGCTAAACTGGACGTGCCTTACTATATGCCTGCAAATGATGTTACCCGGACGATGGAGTCGAATGAGTACCCACAGCCAAAAAATACCGGCCAGTACTGGGAGGAGATAGGCTTCTATAAGGATGCATCTTTTGTGAAGGTACAGAACATTGCGCTTGGTTACACTTTCGGTCAGGAGAATCTCGACAGGCTGAATATGCAAAACCTGCGGGTGTACCTTAATATACTCAATCCTTTTGTGTTTACCGAGTATGATGGATTTGATCCTGAATGGGCCGATGAAGACTTGAATGATACAGGAAACAGCTTTATTACCTATCAGCTTGGGGTGAACGTTACATTTTAAATTATTTTTAACATGATTAATAACTCAAAGATATTCTTATTCCTGCTGGCTACATTCCTTGCTACAGGCTGTACTGATTTCCTGGAAGAGGAGAATAGGACAGAAGTAGTTGCAGATGAGTTTTATACGACCGAGGAAGGCTATGAAAGCCTTGTGAATGCTACCTACGCTTCTCTGCGGGAGGTATATGGTGGAGAACCCTGGTTGTTTTCTGCCGGAACGGATTTATATGTGGAGGGGCGGAATGAACAGCCTGAAGGAATTAGTGAGTACAGAAATCTTGGGCCAAGCGATGATGAGGTGGAAGATTTTTACAGTACCATCTATGAAGCCATCCAAATCGCTAACACAGCCATTTATTATAATGACCTGACAGAGCCAACGGAAATGCTGGATGAGCGAAAAGGGGAATTGAAGTTTATTCGCGCACTCTATTATTTCTTACTGGTACAAACCTTTGGCGATGTGGCTATTGTAGATGAGCGCATCAACGAAGCTATTACCAACTTCGAAAGAGAACCGGCTCAGGATGTTTATGAATTCATTATAACAGAGTTAGAGGAAGCCTATGAGCTGGTGCCGGAAGTTTCGGCTACTCCAGGGCGGGTAGATAGGGCAGCAGTGCTCCATTACCTGGCAAAAGTCCACCTTACCAGAGGATATGAGGAGTTTGGAACACCGGTAGATTTTGAGAAAGCGGCTGAGTATGCCGATTTAGCAATTACCTACGGATCGCTTGTTAATTCCTTTGAAGAGCTCTTCTTCCCGGGTAATGAAAATAATTCTGAAGTGCTGTTCTCAGTACAGTATTCCGGTTCTTCAATTGTGGATCCAAAGGAAGATGGTCACCTGCAGAATTTCTTCTTCGGTCCTTATCTGGGCGGAGAAGGGGCCACGGAGGGCTATCCTTATCGCTCGAATACCCTGGTACCGACGATGCATCTCTTCGATTTGTTTGAAGAAACGGATGCCCGCTTTGATGCCACCTTCATGGTTAATGTGTATGAGCGTTACTATGATTATTATGATAAAAATGATGAGCTGGAGGATTTAAATATTGCTACTTATTTTGCGCCGGAATGGGCAATTGCCGATACGGCAGAGTGGCGTGCGGCTGACCCTGAAAACAGGGCAAACACGGTAATCATCCCTTATTCAGAAGCGTGGCAGGCAGGACCTAATTCTGCCGATGGTAGTACCCCCGGTGTGAAAAAATTTGATGACCCGAACGCGGCTTTCTCCGACGGGGGAACCAGCACACGGGATATCTTCCTGGCACGATTAGGTGAAACCTACCTTATTGCAGCCGAAGCTTATTTTATGCTGGGCGAAACAGGAATTGCGGCAGACCGGATCAATGTGGTGAGAGCGCGTGCAGCTGAGCCTGGAATGGAGAATGAAATGATGATTACCGCTGCCGAGCTAGATCTGGATTTTATTCTGGATGAAAGAGCCCGCGAATTGGTTGGAGAATACCACCGCTGGTTTGACCTAAAACGTACGGGTGCGTTAATTGAAAGAACCCGCCTCTACAATCGTGAAATAAGGAACTGGTTTGAGTCCGGAGTAAATCCTTTTGAAGGAGTTGGGGGTGCGTTAAAAATTTTACGACCTATTCCACAAACTGCTCTCGACCTGAATGAGGCTGATGTTGAGCAGAATCCAGGCTACTAAAACATGATTGGATGTCATTGAATAATTTTAACAAAAGTTTCTTTTCAGAAACGGATTGACCATAAAAATGTGAAACGGACAATAGGCTAAAGAAAAAGGAAAATGAACCAACGTTTACCTGCTTCTTTAGCCTTTGTTTTTTGCAGTAAATAATGGGAGCGGAAATCACCCTTTGCCCCAAAAGCTTTTAATATGATAAAAAACTACAAAATAATTTTTTGCTGCATAACGGCATTAATGCTGTTTACATGCGGAGCGGCCTATAGCCAGGAGGAACAGCAGCTGGCTTTTCCCGGGGCGGAAGGTTTTGGCCGCTTTACCTCCGGAGGTAGAGGCGGTATTGTGTATGTGGTAACCAACCTCAACGATTCCGGCCCCGGCAGTCTGCGGGCAGGAATTGAAATGAACGTACCCCGTACAATTGTTTTCCAGGTATCAGGTACTATCCATATCAAAAATCCACTATCCATTGAGAATGGAGACTTAACGATAGCCGGACAAACCGCTCCGGGCCAGGGTGTAACCATTAAAGGAAACAGCGTAGTGCTGAGAGCCGATAATATCATTATCCGCTATTTACGCTTTCGCCCTGGCGACATTAGCGGAGGCGAGCCGGATGCCATCTGGGGCCGTGAGCAAAGTAACATCATTATCGACCACTGTTCTATGAGCTGGGCGGTAGATGAAGTAGCCAGCTTTTACGACAACAAAAACTTCACCATGCAATGGTGTATCATCAGCGAGAGTCTGTATGAATCTAATCACGCCAAGGGCCGTCATGGGTATGGAGGAATATGGGGTGGTCAGGGTGCTACTTTTCACCATAACCTCCTGGCACACCATTCCAGCCGAAACCCTCGCTTTAACGGTAGCCGCTACAGCGGAGAGCCTGAGCTGGAGCTCGTGGATTTTAGAAATAACGTTATCTTTAACTGGGGAGGTAACAGTGCCTATGGAGGTGAAGGAGGTAGACATAACATCGTGGCCAACTATTATAAGCCTGGTCCTGCCACCGGTGGCGAAAAAAGATATCGTATTGTGAGTCCAACCCCTAGCGACCCAATGGGTTTGTGGTATGTGGCTGAAAACTTTATTGAAGGTTATCCGGAAGTAACCGCAGATAACTGGAACGAAGGCGTACAGGGCCTAAATGCAGAACAGGAGGCTATTGCCCGGGTAGATGAACCTTTCCCTCATGCCCCAGTAACAACCGAAACGGCCCTGGAGGCCTATGCCAGTGTGCTGGAAAATGCAGGCGCTAACTTCCCTTTCCGTGATGAGGTAGATGCTCGTATTCTGGAGGAGGCTGAAACCGGGCAGGTTACCTATGGTGGAGCCTATGGCACCGGCAAAGGCATTATCGATAGTCAGGAAACCGTAGGCGGGTGGCCTGAATTGTTTTCGGCCCCGGCTCCGGCAGATGAAGACCTTGATGGTATGGCCGATGAGTGGGAACTCACTGCAGGTCTTAATCCTGCCGATCCAGGAGATGGAGTTCTGGATGCCGATGCTGATGGGTATACAAATCTGGAAGAGTACCTGCATGCACTTACCGAAACCACACCGGCGGCATTTCTGCCACACCCCACCGCTATACGTGCCGAACTTATTACCCATAACGCTATCGTGTTAGCCTGGGAAGATAATGCTTCTGATGAAACAGTGATTATTCTGGAGCGTGCTGTGGGAGATGGCGAATATGAAGTGCTGGCTACCCTGGAACCAAACACCACTGCTTATGCAGATGAAGGCCTTGTGCCGGGGCAGGTGTATCATTATCGCTTGCAGGTGAGTAATGGTGTTATGACTTCTGCGTATAGTCCTGCCGGCGCCTACAGCACAGAATATGAACCTACCTTTGCCGATGCAGAACAGCTGGTAGGCTACTGGAATTTTGATGCAAGCTCCGGTACAGTGGTAGAAGATGTAAGTGTGTATGACAATCATGGAGAACTGCAGCAGGCCGATGCGGCAGCCTGGACCACAGGAAAAGCAGGTAATGCATTGGACCTCACTGGTACTTCACCTCAGGCCCATGTGCTGGTTCCTGAGGCTGAACAGCTGAATTTCGACCAGGGCTCCTTCTCGGTTGCCTTCTGGATGAAGGCTCCGGTGCAGGAAGCCCCGGGATACCTCTTCCATAAAGGTAGCTTTGAGGCCAATAATGTAGGCCAGGGTGGTGAATGGTATGGACTCGGCTTTGAGGAGGGAAATTTACGTTTTGCTGTGGATGATAACAGTGTGAATAGTGAAGTAGCGTTCAGCAGCGAAGATTTTCTGACCAATGAGTGGGTGCAGGTAATAGCGGTTCGGGACAGGTCGGATGACAGGCTCCGTATTTATCTGAATGGCGAACAGGTAGCTGAATCGATTGACATGACTTCGGGAGGAATAGGAGAGGAAGTGCCTTTGATTATTGGTAATTCTTCCGATTTAAATGCCTCCTTCAATGGAGTTATTGATGAGTTTAAAGTATTCGACTATGCGCTAAGCCCGGAGGAAGCTGCCGGTCTTTACCAGGGAATGCCTCTTCAGGCTTTCGACCCATGGCCTCTGAATAAATCCGCAGGACTGGATCCAGAGGAGATTCCTTTAAGCTGGAGTGGCGATGCCCCTGCTTACAACCTTTATGTAGGCACTGCGGCAGACAATTTGCAGCTAATTGCATCGGAAACGGCTGATCCTGCTCATGTTCTGGAGGGCCTTGCCGCTGCTACAGACTACTTCTGGAGAGTAGATGCAGTTGGTGCCGGTGGAGTGGTAAATACAGGTGAGCTGTGGTCTTTTAAAACAGGTGCTGTTACTGCCCTGCCCGATGAGACCTCTCTGGCGGAACAATTTAATAGTTATCCTAATCCTTTTTCTGATCACCTGACGCTTTCATTTATTCTGGAACAGAAAGAAGAGGTGGAACTGAAGATGTACGATATGCAAAACCGATTAGTTAAAGTATTGGTGAAGCAGTCGCTGGCACCAGGCGAATACCAGGTCCGGCTCAGTGCAGCCAACCAGTTGGAGGGCCTGCAGCCAGGAATGTACATATGTGTTTTGGAAACGGGCAGTCGCAAAATGGTAAGCAGAGTCCTCTACCTTCAGGATTAAGAGGAGTGAGATTTTATTCAATAAGCAGCAGGCTTTTTTTAATCCTGCTGCTTATTTAAAATTTTAGCCGTCCCAATTGACCATTGCAGGTTCGATTTAAAAGATAAAGAAGGATGGCTGGTAAATGTAATCGATTGCGCAACATTTGAAATAGTGTAGAGAAATTTCAAATAATATCACCAATATTTTTAACAGTCTCTGCATGACTTATTAAAATTTTATACGGTATAATAAGAAGAAAAGCCTCTATAATAAAGGGCAAATTATCATAAATTTACTTTATATTTTGTTTTTGAAATTTATTTTATTTAAAATGCAATCGATTGCACGTTTTATGTGGAATGATTTTCATAACTCAAGCTGGAGCGAATTTTAATTATCAAAATAAAAGACCATGATCAGAGTGTATACTAAATTCTTAATTCTCCTGATGGTTCCCTTCCTTTTTGCGGCATGTGAGCAGGAAGATGAATTCGTGCGTAATGAGCCACCAAAAATTGCTTTTTCTGTGGCAGCGGAAGCCTTACAGGATATTAACCTGGATATGGGTACAGGCCCTGCTATAACAGGTACAGTCCAGTCAGATGCCGGACTCGAAAGAGTAGTGGTGGAATTGCTTAAAAAAGGAGGCGTTGAAACTCTGATGGAAGTGACCACCTTTGGAGAGCCCAGCAGTACCCAGAGCGAAAGACTCTTTTTTATAGACATTCTTCCGGCCTATACCGAAGAGGTAATTGGCTTTAGAGTGATAGCGGAAGATGTGGAAGGACGTGTGGCAGAAAAGGTGCTGGCGATAACGGCCGATGGAGGCTTTGCCGGCCCGGTTCTGGAATTACCGGAAACTGTAAAAGCAAATGTGCGACCAACCGCTAATATCAGACCGGCCATTGAGGGGACGGCCAGCTCGCACTGGGGGCTAGAATCCCTTGCTTATTTCCTCGTAAATGAAACGGAGGAAGTGGCCGATGGAGAAACCACTTTTGCAGATAGTGTTGTTACTTCCTACGATTTAAATGTAGTTCCTGATTATGACAGAGCCTACGAAATGGGGGCAACAGGCTATAAAGTAGTGGCGATAGATGGCCGGGGAAATGTAAGCGTAGATACAGTTGCACTGGAAGTAATTGATGCTGCGCCCGCGCCGACCATTACCTTCGACCAGGAAAGTGTTGAAGCAGACATGACGGTGGACCCTGCCGTAACGCCTGAAGTATCGGGAGTGGTAACGGGAGAAAATCTGGCAAAAGTAACCTTTTACCTGGTGTCGGGTGATACGGAGGAACAGTTTGGCGAAACTGTAACAAGCTTTGCAGATCCAAATAGCTATACATTCAATGTTGAGCCTCCTTATAAGTTTGGTGTTACGGGTATTCGTGTAAAGGCAGAAGACGTGACAGGTCAGGTTTCCTCAGAAACCATAGAAGCACAGGTGACTGCAGAAGATACGGAACTGAATACTTTCAGAGATATTGTTTCTTACGCCCAGGGCATGCGGAATGATGGTGTAAATACTAATTTCTCCTCAAGAGATGGTAATGCTTACACACTGCAGGAGGGTACGGACCCAGCCATAAGCGAAACAATCGATTTTATTACCGCAGATTCCGGAGGAGATAATGAGCTTGACCTTTTCTCTCCCAGCCATCCTGACTGGTTAGCAGGCAACTATTTTGAGGATGCGGACGATCAGCCAGTAGTATGGCCGGTATTGAATGAAACGAAGATGGTGCTTATTGAAGGGGCAGATGAAGCATTTTTCAACAATGCCACCTCTGTAGATATCAAAGAAATGACCATTGGAAGTGAGTTTGAGACCCGGATGAAACTACAACCGGATAAGATAGGGTCGGTAGTATTTTTTGAAACCGCGCAGGGCAAAAAAGGACTTCTTTTTTATAAAGCTTCTGATTTGGCCGCGGGTAAGTCAGATAAATTCACCTTTGATGTTAAAGTAGTTGAATAAGGAAAAGAGAGGGAGGGCGGTCTTTTTTTAAGGCTTATCTCTCTCTTTGTTAAAGGATAGACCGTTTTTTATTCCTGTCCGATAAACATGGGTACTCCCAGGTAGTTTACCTGAAGTATATGTTTCACTTAAATAAATATTTTTATGAACAAGCTTTTAAAATTTTTCATGTTTTTTACCATCCCGCTTCTGGCTGGAATAATGGTAAGTTGTGGAGACGATGCTCCTGTAGTCGAGCCAGCGGTACCTTCCATTACAGCTGTTGACCCGGCGGAGGGCCTCCCTGGTACAGTGGTAACCATTACAGGTACCGATCTGGAAGATGTAACCGAAGTACGCTTTGGTACTATGGATGCTGAGGGCTTTGACCCTGCAAATAATACAGCCACTTCCTTAACAGCTACAGTACCAGCCGGTATTGCAGCCGGAGCACAAACCATTACCGTGGTAAGCCCGGGTGGTGAAGATACCTTTTTGTTTACCGTGCTGGAAGAAGAGGTAGAAATGCCTGAAATCACTTCTTTTGCACCTGCCACCGGAGTAGTGGGGGATGAAGTGACTGTTACTGGAGCCAATTTAGATCTGGCCACTTCTGCCTTTTTAGGAGAAGTAGAAATTATCGATTGGGCAGCGGCAGCCGATGGTGCTTCTGCGACCTTTACAGTTCCTGAAGGTGCTGTTACAGGGCCTATTGTGTTAGTGACAGCAGCTGGTGACGAAATAGTAAGCGCCAGTGATTTTACCGTTGAGACAGATGGTGGTGGCGAAACCGGAACAATTGTTGACTACAATGTGGTCGTATATGCACAGGGCCTTCGTAATGATGAAGGAGTTCCAACTGCCTTCTCTGCAGACGGACAAGTATTTACCTTGTTGGAGGGTGTGACAGAGGGTGCATCTATTGACTTTATTGCAACCGATTCAGGTGGAGATAACGAACTGGACCTTTTCTCTCCAAGCCATACCGGCTGGTTGGAAGGCAACTATTTCGAAGATTCAGAGGACCAGCCTGTTACCTGGTCAGCTCGAAATGAAACCGAAATGGAAATTCTTCCAGCAAGTGAAGTTGATTTTGAAAATATTACTGCTGAGGAATTAATGGCAATGGAACTTGGTGAAGCCGTTACCCTGCGTGCTGAAATTCAGGATACTGATCGTGCAGATAACGTAATCCTGTTTGTAACCGCTGAAGGTGAAAAAGGACTCCTTCGCTGGACAGAGCACGATCCGGGAGCAGATTCAAAAGAAGATGCCTTCACTTTTGAAATAAAAGTGATAGAGTAATATCAGCTTGTTCTGATGTACGGGATTCCTGTTTACAGGAGTACCCGTACATTTTTAAAACAGGCAAAATAAATAAAAAGGAAGAGCTGTAAAGTGCACGAACGGATGTTCAGGAAAAGCACTTTTCCTTCACACCTCTATCCAATAGTTTAAAAAATTTTTTTTGGGTAGAATTTATGCCAATATGTTAATTAGAGAAGGGTGCTTTTCTCCCGCAAGGAGAGAAGTCCTTCTTTAATTTATTCCTCTTTTTATCTCTTTTCAATACTGGCCATTCTTCTCTTCTCTGCTTCTTGATTAAGAAACAATGATGAAACTAAAGTATCATTCCATGGCACCCTTTTTATTCATCCTGATGATTTGGTGCATGTCTTCTACTTTTGCCCAAAATCCTGAGCAGGTATTTCCGCAGTCATTTAATGTGGAGGTTAAAAATCCTCTTCAGTATGAGAGGCAGGAGGTAATGATCTTCCTCCCGGAAGAAGCTTTGCTCAAACAGGCAACTTCCTTCAACCCTGAGGCCTTTGTGGTTATGGCCGGCGAAGCAGAAATTCCCAGCCAGTATATCACCGAACCAGGCCGAGCAGGTCTTGCTTTTGTTCTTGACCAGCTAAAGGCAAAAGAAACGAAGAAGCTTAACATTCGCTATGCAGAAGAGGGCGTGGTAAAACGCGATTACCCTAAACGCACGCAGGCGGAAGTATCTCACAAAACAGGTGGCTATTTTAAAGACAATAAATACATAGGTGGGGAATTTCAGAATGTAGACTCACTGCGCGTACCGGACGAACATACCGACCACTCGTATTATATCCGTTATGAAGGTCCCGGATGGGAATCCGATAAAGTAGGCTACCGTTATTACCTCGACTGGCGCAATGGTATAGATGTGTTCGGCAAGAAAACTGATGAAATGGTGTTGCAGCAGGTGGGCCTCGATGGATTCGACTCCTATCATGAAATGCAACCATGGGGAATGGATATTCTCAAGGTTGGAAAAGCCCTGGGTGTAGGTTCCATAGCCCTGTTTCACAACGGGCAGGCTAATCGTATCGATGATACAGATAGTATCATCACCGTTATTACTGAAAATGGTCCAGTCTACTCCTCTGTCAAAACAAATTACTACGGCTGGAATGTAAACCAGCAGGAATTGGATGTACAATCTCTTTTAAGCATCCATGCCGGTAGTCGGCTTACCCATAACCGGCTGGAGGTAAAAGGTTCACCGGAAAACCTCAGTACAGGTTTAACGAAAGATCCATCAACGAAGCTCCATCAAAGCAAAGGCAGTGAAAAAGCATTTGGTTACCTGGCTACCTATGGTCCGCAAAGCCTGAATAAAGATAATGTAGGGCTGGCGGTTCTTTTTCGGCCGAAAGATTTTATTGGCTTTACGGAAGATGAGTACAGCCATGTTGTAAAACTTAAGCCAAACCAGGGAAAGCTGGACTATTACTTTCTGGCTGCATGGGAGCTGGAAAAAGAAGGAATCAGGAATGAGCAGGAATTCATGGAATACCTGAACAAAAAGGCGATGGAGCTGGCGAGGCCTGTAGAGGTAAGTACAACGAAATAGAAAAAGGAATATTGAGGTTCCAGGAAACAGAAAAGAATTAAAACGGATGAAAGTAAAAATGTTAAAGTTGGCCCTCCTGGGTTTTGGTGTTGTTCAGCTGGCCGGTTTAACGGCTTGTACAGAGCAGGCTTCGGTAACAACAGTAGAGGCTGATGAAGAAGCAACTACCGAACTGGTGCGTGCGGATGAAGAAAAAGTACTGGCCTTTCCCGGAGCAGAAGGCTTTGGCAAATATACCACAGGCGGCCGTGGTGGAGTGGTTTATGTAGTGACTAACCTCAACGATAGTGGCCCCGGCAGCCTGCGCAAAGGACTGCGGATGGATGTTCCCCGCACCATTGTATTTGATGTATCCGGCACCATTGAACTGGAATCTTCACTCGATATCAACGAAGGAAATGTGACAATTGCCGGGCAAACGGCGCCTGGTCCTGGTATTACGCTTAAGAACTATCCCATGAAAATTAAAGGCGATAATGTGATTGTGCGTTATCTCCGTTTCCGCATGGGCGACGAAGCGGCTTATCAGGGCGATGCCATTAGTGCTGATGAGCAGAAAGACATTATCATAGATCATATTTCCTCGAGCTGGGGCACCGATGAAGGAGCATCTTTTTATGACAATGAAAATTTTACCCTGCAGTGGAGCATCATAGGTGAGAGCCTTAATGAGTCGGTTCACGAAAAAGGTGCGCATGGTTATGGAGGCATCTGGGGTGGAAGAGGTGCAAGCTTCCACCATAACCTGCTGGCTCATCTCAAAAGCCGTACACCTCGCTTCAGCGGCTCCGAGACCACCGAAAATGAGGCTGGAGAGCTGGTCGACTTCCGCAACAATGTGCTCTACAACTGGGCCGATAACAATGTTTATGGTGGCGAAAAAGGTCGATACAATATGGTAGGCAATTACTACAAGCCTGGTCCTGCCACCGAAGAAGAGAAGCGAAACCGTATAGTGGAGCCTTACGACCCTTACGGAAAGTTTTATGTATCGGGCAATTATGTAGAAGGCTTCCCGGAAGTAACTCAGGAAAACTGGCGGGGCGTAGATGTGGAAGATGCAGAGCCTGAAGTGGCCCTGGTAGATACTCCTTTTCCGGTAGTGCCGATAGGGGATCAGCCTGCCACGGAAGCTTATGAGCAGGTATTGGCCGAAGCCGGCGCCAGCCTGTACCGCGATCCGGTAGACCAGCGGATTGTAGAAGAAACCCGTACGGGTACGGCGGCCTACGGAGATAACGGAATTATCGATACCCAGACTGAGGTAGGCGGCTGGCCGGAACTGGAGGAAGTAAAAGGCCCGGCTGACAAAGACACGGACGGAATTCCGGATATATGGGAAGAGGAAAAAGGCCTTAACCCGGATAATGCGGCCGATGCGGTGGAATTTACACTAGACGAAGACTACACGAATATTGAGGTTTATTTTAACGGCCTGGTAGCGCCGGAGGGACCTCTCGAGAATTAAAGAAAGCAGGAATAGAGGCGGAGAGCGGTAGACGAAAAATTAAGAAGCGGATGTTAAACAGGGCATTTATTTTTGGACTAAGTCTTCAGCTGGCGGTTTTTACCGCCTGTACAGAAGGAACTTCCCAAACGGCAGCTACCGGGTTGACGGATAGCACCAAAGTGCTGGCTTTTCCGGGTGCGGAAGGCTTTGGAAAGTTTACTACCGGCGGCCGCGGCGGAAAAGTAGTGGTGGTAAGCAACCTCAACGACAGTGGCCCCGGCAGTCTGCGCGAAGCCCTTGAAATGGAGGAGCCCCGCACTGTTGTGTTTGCCGTTTCAGGAACCATTCCGCTGGAATCCATCCTCAACGTAAACTATGGTGACCTTACCATAGCCGGGCAATCTGCGCCGGGCGAAGGCATTACCCTGAAGAACTATCCCCTGAAGGTGAATGACGGCAATGTTATTATCCGCTATATCCGCTCCCGTATGGGCGACGAAAGAAAAATGGAAGATGACGGCATCAGCATCATAGGGCAGGAAGATATTATTGTCGACCACAGCTCCTTTAGCTGGGGGACCGATGAGAGCGCTTCTTTTTACGATAATAAGGATTTTACCCTGCAGTGGAGCATCATCAGCGAAAGCCTCAACAATTCTGTGCATTCCAAAGGAGAGCATGGCTATGGGGGCATTTGGGGCGGAAAAGGTGCCAGCTTTCACCACAACCTGCTGGCCCACCACCAGAGTCGCAATCCTCGCTTCAATGGTGCCCGCACTGCCCTGGAAGACAAGCCCGAATTGGAAGTGGCCGATTTCCGCAACAATGTTATTTACAACTGGCGTTCCAACAGCTCTTACGGTGGCGAAAAGGGCAATTATAATATGGTGAATAACTACTACAAGCCAGGGCCGGCCACACAGGAGAACGTGGAGCGGCGTATTGTGGAAATATGGGACCCGGAGAGCCGCTTCTATGTAGCCGGCAATTATGTAGCCGGCTTTCCGGAAGTTATTGCCGATAATACCAAGGGTGTGGATGGAGAGCCAAGCCAGGAGGCACTGGTTCAGGAGCCTGTTCCGGTAGTAGCTATTCCAACCCAATCGCCCGAAGAGGCTTATGCCGAAGTGCTCGCCCATGCCGGCGCCAGCTACCGCCGCGATGCCGTTGACCAGCGGGTGGTGGAAGAGGTAAGGACCGGCACCGCCACTTATGGCGTGGAAGGCAATGGCATTATCGATTCAGAAGAACAGGTGGGTGGCTGGCCGGAACTTGAAAAAGGCGAAGCACCAGCCGATAAAGATAGGGACGGAATGCCTGATGCCTGGGAAACCGCCAATGGGCTAAATCCAACCAAGCCAGCCGATGCCGCCGCTTATACCCTGGACGAAAATTACACCAATATAGAAGTGTACCTGAACGGGCTGGTAGCGCGAAAATAAATAAAGTACTGCTGCGTTCACTTGCGGCATTTGAATGAAGAAACAACCTAAAAGATATAAAAACAGAATAGCATGAAACTGACCACCTACGCTTTACCGATACTTCTCTTGTTCGGCACCGCCTGTAGCTCCGGAAACGATACGGCTGAAACAGCCGATGCCACTGATGCTGCAGTTGAAACCGCCGAAGAACCTCTCTACGTGCAGATGGCGCTTTCAGATATGGAGAGAAACCCCGAGGGCTGGGATATCGACTTTAATGAAAAACCAAAATGGGAGTATACTCACGGCCTCATGATGACCGCCCTGAATAAAGTATATGAAAAAACCGGCGATGAGCGCTACCTTGAGTATATAAAAAATTACGCCGACTTCATGCTGAATGAAGATGGCACCAGCATTAAAACCTATGAGTTAGACGATTATAATATAGACCGGGTAAACCCAGGTAAATTCCTCATAGAGCTCTATAAAGAAACCGGCGATGAGAAATACCGCAATGCAGTAGAATTACTTCGTAAGCAAATGCGCGAACATCCCCGCACTTCCGAAGGAGGCTTTTGGCATAAAAAGCGCTACCCGCACCAAATGTGGCTCGACGGCCTCTATATGGCGTCTCCTTTCCTGGCTAAATATGCCACGGAATTTAATGAACCTGCCCTTTACGACGATGTAGCAAACCAGATTATCCTGGTTGACAAGTATACCTGGAATGAAGAAAAAGGCCTCTGGCACCATGGCTGGGATGAAAGCCGCGAACAAAAGTGGGCTGACCCTGAAACCGGCCGCTCTCCTGAGGCATGGGGCCGCGCCATGGGCTGGTATGCCATGGCTCTGGTCGATGTGCTGGATTACTTCCCCGAAGACCACCCGAAGCGCGATGAAATCCTGAATATCGTTCAGAAAATGGCCGATGCGATTGTGAATTACCAGGATCCTGAAACCGGCCTTTGGTGGCAGGTACCCGAATATGGAGGGCGTGAAGGCAACTATCTCGAGGCCTCTGCCTCCAGCATGTTTGTCTACTTCCTGGCCAAAGCTGTTAAAAATGATTACATCGACGATAAGTATCTGGCCGATGCTAAAGAAGGCTACCAGGGGATACTGAAGGAGTTTATTGAGTATGAAGAAGATGGCGATGTAAGCCTCACCGATGTGGTATCTGTTTCCGGCCTGGGCGGCGACCCTTACCGCAGTGGTACTTATGAATACTACCTCAGCGAACCTATACGCGATAATGACCCTAAAGGGGTTGGGCCCTTTATTATGGCTTCCATGCTGATGGAAGAGCTGAATAATGAAAACGCTGACTAAAGTAATGCCCAATATGCCTTTTAAGCTACTAAAGAACCTCTTCACACTAGTTGTAGTGCTGTGCTTCGGCTGTTTACAGCTGCAGGCCCAGGACTATGACTTTGTGGTAGCGAAAGATGGCAGTGGCGATTTTACCAGCGTGCAGGAGGCCATTATGGCTGTGCCGGATTTCCGCAAAGCAACTACCACCATTTTTATAAAAAATGGGGTGTACAAGGAAAAGCTCATTCTACCTACTTCCAAAACAAAAGTCTGGATGATAGGGGAGGATGTGGAGAAAACCATTATTACCCACGATGATTTCGCTTCTAAAGAGAATATTTTCGGAGAAGAAATGGGAACTACCGGCTCCACCAGCTTTTATGTGTTTGGCGATGAATTTACTGCCGAAAACATCACCTTCGAAAATTCAGCCGGTCCGGTAGGGCAGGCCGTAGCAGTTCGGGTCGATGGCGATAAAGTTATTTTTAACAATTGTCGCTTCCTGGGCAATCAGGATACATTATATCCGCATGGGCGCGATAGCCGCCAGTACTACAGAGATTGCTATATCGAAGGGACTACCGACTTTATCTTCGGCTGGTCGACTGCCGTTTTCGAAAACTGCGAAATATTCAGTAAGAAAGGCGGAAGCTATATAACAGCTGCCTCTACTGAAGAGGGAGAGCCATATGGCTTCGTATTCATCGACTGCAGGCTCACCACCAATGCGCCGGAGGATTCTTTTTACCTGGGGCGGCCCTGGCGGCCTTATGCCAAAACGGTATTCATCAATACCGAGATGGGTGAGCACATCCGGCCCGAAGGCTGGCATAACTGGGATAAACCCCATGCCGAAAAAACGGCTTTTTATGCCGAATACAATTCTAGTGGTCCCGGCGCTGCGCCGGAAGAACGGGTAGAATGGTCGCACCAGTTAACCGAAGAAGAGCTGGAGGATTATGCCATCATCAAGATTTTCGACGGCTGGAATCCGGAAGAACGACTCGCCGCAGGACCGGACGCGGCTGTCGAATAGATGAAGGAACTGATTGAAAACAGAAAAAAGTTATGATGCAAAAGAACCTATATACCCTCTGCGGCACTCTTTTCCTGAGCACTTTAGGAATGGCCGGGTTTGCGCAGGAGCAAAAAGCCCCTGTTTCGGAAGTATGGGTGGCCGACCAGGGCGATGGAACCTATATCAATCCCATTCTCCATGCCGATTATTCCGACCCGGATGTGGTAAGGGTAGGGGACGACTTCTATATGACGGCCTCCAGTTTTAATGCGGTACCGGGCCTGCCTATTCTGCACTCCAAAGATCTGGTGAACTGGAAATTGATTGGCCATGCCCTGGACCGCCAGCCGCCTTTTGAGCACTTCTCCAAGCCACAGCATGGCAATGGCGTATGGGCGCCTTCCATCCGCTACCACAATGGTGAGTACTATATCTATTATGGCGACCCTGATTTTGGCATTTATATGGTCAAAGCCAAAGACCCTGTCGGCCCCTGGGAGGAGCCTGTGCTGGTACAGGAGGGCAAAGGCCTGATTGACCCCAGTCCGCTCTGGGATGATGATGGCAATGCCTATCTCGTACATGCCTATGCAGGCAGCCGGGCAGGTATTAAAAGCATTCTGGTCGTGAACAAAATGAGCCCCGATGGAACAAAGCTGCTCGATGAAGGCACCATTGTTTTCGACGGGCACGGAGAGCACCGCACCGTAGAGGGTCCGAAGTTCTTTAAAAAGAATGGCTACTACTATATTCTGGCCCCGGCCGGAGGGGTAACTCATGGCTGGCAACTGGCGCTGCGTTCCAAAAATGTATATGGCCCTTACGAAGAAAAGGTGGTCATGCACCAAGGCGACACTGACATCAATGGTCCGCACCAGGGTGGTCTGGTAGAACTGCCATCGGGAGAATCCTGGTTTGTGCACTTTCAGGATAAGGAAGCGTATGGCCGGGTGGTACACCTGAATCCGGTCAACTGGAAAAATGGCTGGCCTGTAATGGGTGAGGATAAAGATGGCGACGGTACCGGCGAGCCTGTTACCCGTTACAAAAAGCCGGATGTAGGCCAAACCTACGCCATTGCTACTCCGCCCGATTCTGATGAATTTAATGCGGTCGAGATGGGCAGGCAGTGGCAGTGGCATGCCAACCCTGAGGCTACCTGGGCTTTTCTGAATCCAACAAAAGGCAGTCTGCGCCTGTATACGGACCAATTGCCGGAAGAGGCAACCAACCTGTGGGGAGCACCTAACCTGCTCCTGCAGAAATTCCCTGCCGAAGAATTTACAGCTACTACCAAGCTGAGCTTCCACCCCAACGAGGAGCTGACGAACGAAAGAACCGGTCTGCTGTTGATGGGCGAAGATTATGCCAGCCTGCACCTGGTAAGCAAGGAAGATGGCATCTACCTGGCACAAACGGTGGTGGATGATGCCCATGAAGGAACGGAGCCCAGGGAAGAAATCATTAAAAAGGTAGATGGTGATGAAATATACCTGCGGGTAAAAGTAAAAGAAGGGGCGAAAAGTCAGTTCAGCTACAGCGAAAACGGGAAGCGCTTTAAAGAAGTAGGAGAAGAATTTACCGCCGTGCCCGGCCGCTGGATAGGCGCCAAGGTAGGACTATATGCTACCCGCGAAGAAAAAATTAATGATTCGGGCTTTGCCGATTATGACTGGTTCCGGATTACCGAATAAAAAACAAAAAAAAACAAAAGGATATGAAAAGGAAAATGAAAAATAGCTGGCTGGTGCTGTTTTTAATGGCTGCTGGCATCTTTGAGGTTGGGTGCCAGAGCCAGTCAGCCAATGCACAGGAATTAGCTGCTGAGCCTGTTGAAGATATTTATGAAGGGGTGGAGTTTGATATGCCAAGAGTACAGGAAACAGAGTTTCCCGATTACAGCGTGAATATCAAGGATTTTGGTGCAGTAGGCGATGGCATTACGAAAAATACCGATGCCATTGCCAGGGCTATTGAAGCTGTTGCCTCCAAGGGTGGAGGAACGGTTATCATTCCCCGTGGCATCTGGCTTACCGGTCCCATCATCATGAAGAGTAATGTTAATCTGTACACTGAGCAGGGAGCCCTTGTAAAGTTTAGCAGAGATTTTGATGATTACCACCTGGTAGAAACCAGCTTTGAGGGGCTTGATACCTGGCGCAACATTTCCCCAATATATGCGAAGGAAGTAGAAAATATTGCCTTTACCGGCCATGGAGTATTCGATGGATCCGGCGATGCCTGGCGCTATGTTAAGAAAAGCAAAATGACGCCTCCCAACTGGGAAAAGCTCGTGGAATCAGGTGGGGTTTTGAATGAAGAAGGTGATATGTGGTTCCCGACAGCCGAATCGCTGAAAGGCCATCAGATGACGGAAAACTTTAATGTGCCTCCTTTTAAAACAAGAGAAGAATATGAGCAGGTAAAAGACTTCCTGCGCCCGGTAATGGTGAGTATCGTTAAATCGAAGCGCGTATTACTCGATGGCCCCACCTTCCAGAATTCTCCTGCCTGGAACATCCACCCGCTCATGAGCGAGGATGTTATTGTCCGTAACCTGACCGTACGTAACCCATGGTACGCGCAAAACGGCGATGGTATTGACCTGGAGAGCTGCAAGAATGTGCTGATTTACAACAATACTTTTGATGTGGGCGACGATGCTATATGCTTTAAATCAGGTAAAAATGAAGATGGTCGCCGCAGAGGCATGCCCACCGAAAATGTAATTGTTAAAAACAATGTGGTTTATCATGGCCATGGCGGCTTTGTGGTAGGGAGCGAAATGTCCGGTGGAGTGCGTAATGTGCACGTATCGAATTGTACTTTTATGGGAACCGATGTGGGCATCCGCTTTAAGAGTACCCGCGGCCGTGGTGGTGTGGTGGAGAATATCTGGATTTCCAATATCGACATGATTAACATTCCTACCGAAGCAATTCGCTTTAATATGTTCTACCAGGGCAATTCGCCCATTCTGGAGCAGGACGAAAAAGCAGAAGCCGAAGAACGAGATGGCCGCATTATGCCGGTTACCGAAGAAACGCCCATTTTCCGTAATATCTTTATGAAGAATATCACCGCCACCGGTACCAACACTGCCGCCAAATTCCAGGGACTACCTGAAATGAAACTGGAAAATGTAGTGTTGGAAGATGCACTGCTTGAAACCGAAAACGGGATTATCATGATTGATGCCGATGATATTAAACTAATCGATGTAACGGTTTTTAATGATGAAGGCCCGGCACTTACGATTTTCAACAGCGAAAATGTGGAGGTGGAAGACTTTGAGTACAGAGAAAAAGTAGACCCTGTGGTGCGCCTGCTGGGCGGATTCAATGAAAATATCAGCCTTAGCAAGGAGAGTTTCGGCGATGCCGAGATTGTGCTGGGCCAGAATGCAGAGGAAAGTGATTATGTAATAGAATAAAATCGAGAGTTGAAGAGCCTGGGCTGCATTTTGTAGTCCGGGCTTTTTTTTCGATCTTAAACGGATATTCAAATGAAAACAAATGCTGCGGGCTTCTTTCTGTTACTGATCGGCTTCCTAACAATGTCTTTTTTTCTCTCTCAGAATGACCCGGTAAAGGTCTGGCTGATTGGGGACTCTACCATGGCCGATTATTCACTATATGAAGGTGAGGATTATATGAAGGACCGCTATCCGCTCACGGGCTGGGGACAGGTGTTTCAGCCTTTTATGAGCTCCGACAGTCTGCACAAGCTTAATCACCTCATTAAGGCCGACAGTGCCATTGTAGTGAATAAAGCACGGGGTGGCCGCAGTACCCGCACTTTCTTCGAAGAAGGCCGCTGGCGCGAGGTCTACAATGGCCTGCAAGAGGGCGATTTGGTGTTGATTCAGTTTGGTCATAACGATGCGGCTGAAAGTAAACCGGAGCGCTATGTGAATGTCGAAGGCTACAAAGAGTACCTGCGTCTGTATGTAAAACAGGCCCGGGAGAAAGGAGCCACACCAATCCTCCTGACCCCGGTAAACCGCAACTATCCCTGGGAAAACGGGCAGCTCTCAAACGTGCATGGAGAATATCCGCAGGCCATGAAGGAAGTGGCAGAGGAGCTTGATGTACCGCTTATTGACCTTACCCAGCGCTCCATCGACCATTTTACGGCCATGGGTGAGGAGTATGTGAGTAAGCATTATTTTATGAATTTGCCGGAAGGGAAATACGAGGCCTACCCCGAAGGAGAAAGCGATAATACCCACTTTCAGCCCGAAGGAGCCCGTGCCGTTGCCCGCCTGGTATTCGAAGGACTACAGGATTTGGAGCAATAGAATAGAGGAAAGGAGTAGTTAATGAAGCAAATGAACCGACAGCATATTTTTAAAAGAGAGCAAATCCGCAGCAGCATGCTTAAAAGTCTGCTGCTTTGCTGCCTCCTGTGGGGGAGCATTATACCTTTTGCAGTGGCTGGTTCTTCATCGGCTACTGAGCCTGAATACGATATCGTGGTGGCTAAAGACGGCACCGGCGATTATGAATACCTGCAGGATGCTATTGATGCCATTCGCGCCTTTACGCCTGTTCCACGGACAATTTTTATCAAGAATGGAATCTACAAAGAAAAAGTACTGATTCCCGCCTGGGTGACAGACATTACGCTATTAGGCGAAAGTGTCGACAGCACCATCCTTACCTTCGACGACCATGCAGGAAGAGGAAAGATGGGCACCTTCGATACCTATACCCTCCGTATTGAGGGCAATGATATCAAGCTGGAAAACCTTACCGTTGCCAATACAGCAGGACCAGTCGGGCAGGCCGTGGCCCTGCATGCGGAAGGTGATCGCCTGGTATTCCGTAACTGCCGTTTCCTGGGCGATCAGGACACCATTTTTGCTTCCGGCGAAAATTCCCGCCAGTACTATGTCGACTGCTATATCGAAGGCACTACTGATTTTATATTTGGTCCCGCCACGGCCCTTTTCGAGGACTGCCACATCCACAGCGAAAAGAATTCCTACATCACGGCCGCTTCAACGCCTTCCTGGGTAAAGTATGGCTATGTCTTTTTAGATTGCACTTTTACGGCCGAAGAGGGGGTAGACGAGGTGTACCTGGGCAGGCCCTGGCGCGATTATGCCGAAACGGTATTTATCAATTGCGATTTTGGCCCGCATATCAGGCCCGAAGGCTGGCACAACTGGGGGAGACCAGAAGCAGAAGAAACCAGCTTTTATGCTGAATATGGCAATACCGGTCCCGGTGCCGATACTACAGAGCGGGTAGCATGGTCGCACCAGCTGACGGAGGAAGAGGCGGCAGAATACACCATTGAAAATATTTTTGCCGGAGAAGGAGCCCTGGAAGAGGAGGAGAGATGGTACGAACGTTAAGAAAATTCACTATTGCAGCAAGCTTTAGCTTATTGCTAAGCCCCTTAATGGCGCAGGAGGTCGACTACCCGCGCGACACTTCCTATACCCTCCACAGTGCTTTTCAGAAGTATGTAAAGAGGCACCCTTTTATTAAAATCGTAAAGGCCGAAATACCAGAGGACGTTGCTAAAAAGGAGGATTTGGTATATCGCCAGCTGGGAAACAGAGATCTGAAGCTGGATGTGTATTATCCTGCGCAAAAAAAAGAAAAATACCCGGCCGTACTGCTGGTACATGGTGGTGGCTGGCGCACCGGCGACCCGTCATTACTGGAACCCATGGCACAGCGGCTGGCGGCCGAAGGTTATGTAACCATTTTGCCTGAGTATCGGCTTTCGCTGGAAGCCCCTTATCCGGCCGCTTTGCACGACTTAAAAGCAGCGGTGCGCTGGCTCCGGACACAATCCCAGGAGTTTCCTATCGATACTGCCAAAGTAGCTGTGCTGGGCGCATCAGCCGGCGGACAGCTGGCGGCGCTGCTCGGTACGACCAGTGGATTGCCAAAGTTTGAAGGAGAGGGGGGAAATAACCAGTATTCAAGTGCTGTACAGGCCATTGTCGATATCGATGGGGTGCTGGCCTTCCACCATCCGGAGTCTGAAGAAGGAAGTATGGCGGCCCAGTGGCTTGGCGGAACTTATGAGGAAGTACCGGAAAATTGGGAAGAAGCCTCTGCTTTGCGGCATGCAGGTAGCCAAACGCCGCCGATGCTCTTTATCGGCAGCGCTTTTCCCCGCTTTCTGGCCGGAAAAAATGATATGCTGAAAATATTAAACCAATACGATATTTACACCGAAAGCTACACCCTGCCGGAAGCACCACATTCCTTCTGGCTTTTCCATCCCTGGTTTGAGCCTACCCTGGATTATACCCTCGGCTTTCTCGACCGGGTGTTGAAAGAAAAGGAAGTAGAGCTGAAATAGAAAAATGAACGTTTATGAAATTAGAACATTTTGCCCTCAATGTAGCCAAACCTCTTGCCATGGCCAGTTGGTATGTAGAGCACCTTGGATTGCGGGTGGTTCGTCAAATGAAGGAAGCACCCTATACTACTTTCCTGGCCGATAGCAGTGGCCGCATCATGATAGAAATTTATCTGAACCCGGCCAATGAGGTGCCTGCTTATCGGGAAATGAACCCGTTGCTGGTGCATCTGGCGTTTGTGTCGGAAAATCCGGCAGAAGACAGCCGACGTCTGCAGGAAGCGGGTGCCATCCAGGTGACAGAGCAACAATTAGAGGATGGTTCGCACCTGGTCATGCTACGCGACCCCTGGGGCCTGGCCCTGCAGCTTTGCAAAAGAGGCAGTCCTATGCTGTCGGAGAAGGAATTATAAACAGAAGTAAAACCATAGTGATATATTGTATGATGAAGATGAAATCAACCAACTATTTTTCAAGTTTACTGGCAGCCCTGGCGCTGCTGCTTTTTACAGCCTGCGGAAACCAGCCGACGGCAACTGAAGGAGAGACCGAAGCGGTAATGGCTGCTGATGCATGGGATGAGGTCGACGAAATTCTGGAACAAATTGAACCACCAACGTTTCCGGACAGAGATTTTGTAATTACGGAATTCGGCGCCGTAGCCGATGGAGAAACGGACAATACCGAGGCCATACGCAAAGCAATTATCGCCTGTAACGAAGCAGGTGGCGGGCGTGTGGTAGTACCCGAAGGAGAATTCTTTACCGGTCCCATCCACCTGCTGAGCAACGTAAACCTGCATGTAAGTGAAGATGCTACCCTGCTCTTCTCTACCAATCCTAAAGATTACCTGCCGCTGGTATTTACCCGCTGGGAAGGGGTAGAGCTCATGAACTATTCCCCATTAATTTATGCTTTTGAGCAGGAAAATATCGCCATCACCGGCAAAGGTACACTTGATGGTCAGGCCAATGAAACCAACTGGTGGCCATGGAAAGGCAAGAAAGAATACGGCTGGAAAGAAGGAATGCCTAACCAGAATGACGAGGACAAAAGAGCCGCTCTCTTCCAGATGGCTGAAGACGGTGTTCCGGTAGAGGAACGCATATTCGGCGAAGGCTTTTACCTGCGCCCACAGTTCGTGCAGCCTTACCGCAGTAAAAACATCCTCATTGAAGATGTTACCATTATCAATTCTCCTATGTGGATTCTTAACCCGGTATTGTGCGAAAATGTAACCATAGAAGGAGTAAGAGTGGTAAGCCATGGACCTAATTCCGATGGCTGCGACCCAGAATCGAGCAAAAATGTGCTCATCAAGGACTGCTACTTCAACACCGGTGACGACTGTATCGCCATCAAGTCAGGCCGGAATGCCGATGGTCGCCGCATCAATGTACCAAGCGAGAACATCGTGATCCAGGGCTGTACCATGGTCGACGGACATGGCGGCGTGGTAATTGGCAGTGAAATCAGTGGAGGGGTGCGTAATGTATTTGCTGAAGACTGTGAAATGAGCAGCCCTAACCTGGAAAGAGCCCTGCGCATTAAAACCAGCTCTATGCGTGGCGGCATCGTGGAAAACGTTTATCTGCGCAATATAGAAGTAGGGCAGGTGGCCGACCAGGTAATTCGGGTAAATATGTTCTACGAAGACTCAGGAGCCTTTATCCCTACCGTGCGAAACATTGAAGTGAAGAATATGACGGTAGAAAACGGTGGTGAAGTAGGGGTACTGCTCGAAGGCTATGAGCAGTCGCCTGTACAGAATGTGCGCCTCATTAACGTAGAAATTGAAGAGGTGGAAGAACCTTTTATCTTCTCGAATGTAGAGGATATTGTGTTCGAAGATGTGATAATCAATGGAGAGGAAATAGAACTGGAGGAGGAGCTTTAAGCTCCTCTTTTTTTCAAAAAGCTTATGAAAAAACGAATGATGTATGTCGGCTCACTGCTGCTAGGTACGTTGCTTATGTCTTTTCTCATTCAACAGAAAGATCCCATCAAAGTTTACCTGATTGGCGATTCCACCATGTCGGTAAAAGAAGTGGAGGATTATCCTGAAACCGGTTGGGGCATGCCCTTTGTCTATTTCTTCGATGAAAGTGTGGAGGTAGAGAACCATGCCAAAAATGGCCGCAGCACCAAGAGCTTTATTGCTGAAAACCGCTGGGAGCCGGTATTGGAAAACCTGCAGCCGGATGACTATGTCTTTATCCAGTTTGGGCATAACGATGAGGTAAAATCTAAAGTAGGGCGGTATACCACCCCCGAAGAGTACAGTGCCAATTTAAGCCGATTTGTAGAGGAAAGCCGGAGCAAGGGAGCTAAACCGATACTGCTCACTCCTGTGGCCCGCCGAAAGTTTAATGAGGCAGGAGAGGTGCAGGGCACGCATGAACAATACTCCGCCATTGTGAGAAAAGTAGCCAGTGAACTGCAGGTGCCGCTCATCGATATGGACAAAAAAAGCCAGAGCCTGCTGCAGGAAATGGGCCCGGAAAAATCCATCCTGCTGTATATGCACCTGGAGCCGGGAGAGCATCCGAATTACCCGGAGGGGGTGGAGGATGATACCCACTTTAACGAACTGGGTGCGCGCAAAATGGCCCAGCTGGTGCTTGCAGAAATCAGGAATCTGGACATGGACCTGGCCGACAGAATTGTAAAACCGGAAGAAGATTAAATGGGAGCGGAGCCGGCCATGAGAGTTCCTTTTGCGGAATTGCAGCAAACGCTGGAAAAAGTATTGCTGCGCTATGGTTTTAGTGCAGAACGGGCCAGCCTTTGTGCCACCTTATTCGCTAAAGCCAGCCTGGATGGGGTGGCCTCTCACGGGCTTAACCGCTTCCCGCTCTTTTTAAAACTGGTAGAAGAAGGCTATATAAAAGTAGCAGCCGAACCAAAGCTGCTTGGCTCATTCGGTCCCTTTGAACGCTGGGACGGGCAGTTTGGTCCGGGGCCTTTAAACGCCTGGCATGCCATGGAACGGGCCATTTCTCTTGCCCAAAAGTCCGGGCTCGGCTGTGTGGCGCTTCGAAATACCAACCACTGGATGCGAGCTGGCAACTATGGCTGGCAGGCGGTGGAGGCAGGCTGCATCGGCATATGTTTTACCAACACCAAGCCCAATATGCCGGCCTGGGGAGGCAGCGAGCCGGTACTGGGGAATAATCCGTTGGTCGTGGCTATTCCCCGTAAGAAAGGGCCCATTGTGCTGGATATGGCCCTCTCGCAGTTTTCTTACGGCAAAATAAGCAGCTACCTCTGCAAAGGCGAGCAACTGCCCTATGAGGGCGGCTTTGGTGAGAATGGTGAACTAACGAAAGACCCTGGCAAAATTCTGGAAAAAGAGCTGGGCCTGCCTGTTGGTCTGTGGAAAGGCGCTGGTTTTTCGCTGGTGCTGGATATACTGGCGGCTGTTTTAGCCGATGGAGATGCAACCCATGAAATTGGCCGGCAGGAAGAGGAAACTGGTATTTCGCAGGTCTTTCTGTGTTTCGATATTCGAAAGCTGGGAATAGAGGAATACCCGGAGGAGAAAGTGGAGACTATAATTCAAAACCTGAAAGCCTCAGCGACCTTTGAGGGTTCCAAAGTTCATTATCCGGGAGAGCAAAGCCTGGCTGCCCGCCAACATAACCTGCAGCACGGAGTTCCGGTAGATCGGGAGATCTGGCAGGAAGTGCTGGCTCATTTACCATCCTGAGCATGACCAGCACTACACCTAATTTCCTTGTTGAGCAATAACTTCTTCAAAAAATGGAACAGAAAAAAACAGGCTTTGCCATTATCGGTACCGGTGCCATTGCCAGGCATCATGCCAGAAGCATCCAGGAACTGGAATCTTCCGAGCTCCTGGCCGTTTGTAGCCGCTCACCAGAACGAGCTGCCGAGGCTGAAGATCGTTTTGGTGTGAAAGCCTATTCCGATATGGAAGAAATGTTGAACCGGCCGGATATCGAGGTGGTGGCGATTTGTACCGAAAGCGGTTATCATCTGGAGCCTGCTTTGGCGGCTGCCAGAGCCGGAAAACATGTCCTCATAGAAAAGCCCATAGAAGTGACACTGGAGCGTACAGATGAAATAATTGCAGCCTGCCGTTCCGCCGGAGTAAAACTGGGTGTTATCTTTCAAAACCGCTTTACACCAGGTTACCTCCGCTTAAGGGAAGCAGTACAGAAAGATTTGCTGGGACGGCTCATCATGGGGAATGCCTATATCAAATGGTTCAGGCACCCGGAATATTACAGCAGCAGCCAGTGGAAAGGAACGATAAAGGGAGATGGAGGCGCAGCGCTCATTAACCAGGGTATCCACACCATTGACCTTCTATTGGATATTATGCCGGAAGTGGAAAGTGTGTACGGGCAGGTAAAAACGGTTTTACACGATATTGAAGGGGAAGATCTGGGGCTGGCCATGCTTAACTTTATAGGAGGGGCTATGGGAACGATAGAAGGGGGAACTTCTTTATATCCCGGCTACCCGGAGCGCCTGGAGGTGTATGGAGAAAAAGGCAGTGTGATACTGGAAGGGGGCGAAATTAAGCAGTGGAATATTCAGGGGGAGGAAGAACTCCCAAAAAAGGAAAAAGCTGCTGAAAAAAGTGGTTCGGCCGACCCCATGGCTATTAGCCACCAGCTTCACCTGGCACAAATAAAAGATATGGTAGAGGCGGTACAGGAAAATCGGGAGCCACTCGTGAATGGTGAAACAGCCCGTAAATCGCTGGCCTTGATTCTGGCTGTTTATCAGTCCTCTAAAGAAAATAAACCTGTTTCCCTGCGTTAGCACTTGAATCAGAGCTGCCTTGGTCAATTTTTACCGTTAAAATTTGTAGCTTTTAGTCCCATCCACCTGGTAAATAAAAAGAGGCTGCCCTCAAACAGGAGGCAGCCTCTTTATCATCTGTATTCTTATTTTTCCATTACAGCGATACGCCTCTCTTCCAGGGAATAAAATCGTCCTGGCCCAGCTCCACCGCTTTGGTTTTGATGTTGCCGCTGGCTACCTCAATAATATAATCCAGCATAGCCTCCCCCATTTCCTCAATGGTTTTCTTTCCTTCAATTACTTCGCCAGTATTTACATCAATGATGTCCGGCATTTTCTGCATGAGCTTAGAGTTGGAAGAAACCTTAACGACCGGGGTTACAGGATTACCAGTGGGCGTACCAAGACCGGTGGTAAACAGAATAATGTTAGCACCCGAACCGGCCATAGCGGTGGTACTTTCCACATCATTGCCGGGCGTACACAGCAGGTTCAGGCCAGGTTTATTGGCATATTCGGCATAGTCGAGCACGTCCACTACTGGGGAGGTGCCGCCTTTCTTAGCCGCCCCGGCGGACTTAATGGCATCGGTAATCAGGCCGTCTTTAATATTACCAGGGCTTGGATTCATATCAAAGCCGGATCCCACTGCTTCGGCAGAGGCAGCATAGTCGCGCATGAGCTGCACAAAGCGGTCGGCCGTTTTCTGATCCACACAGCGGTTAATCAGTTCCTGCTCCACCCCGCAGAGTTCCGGAAATTCAGAAAGGATAGATTTTCCTCCTAAAGCCACCAGCAGGTCAGACACATGGCCTACAGAAGGGTTTGCCGAAATACCGGAGAAGCCATCGGAGCCGCCACATTCTAGTCCAATGGTTAATTTACTTAGCGGCGCCGGCTTACGTTCGTTTTTATTTGCCTCAACCAACCCAAGGAAAGTCTGGCGGATGGCTTTGGTCAGCAGTTCCTGTTCAGTACCTTCCTGTTGTTGTTCCAGAATAATTAGTGGCTTTTTAAGATCAGGATTAACCTTTTGTAGCTTTTCTTCCAGTATACTGATTTGCGCATTCTGGCAGCCCAGGCTTAAAATTGTAGCCCCGGCCACATTTGGATTGTTGATATAGCCCGCCAGCAGTGCGCAGAGCATTTCAGAGTCCTGGCGAATGCCTCCACAACCGCCTTCATGTGTAAGAAACTTTATGCCATCGATGTTATCGAAAATACGATTCTGGCCTTTTGTCTCCACACTCCTGATGGGCAGTGTCTGAATTTCTTCGGTTCTTCCGGACTGATGCAACTCGACCATTTGCTGTACATAGGATTTATAGGTGTCCTGCTGCCCAAAGCCAAGTTCGTCTATAAAAGCCTGCTTAATAATATTGACATTCCGGTTTTCGCAGAAAACCAGTGGAATAACCAGCCAGATGTTGGCCGTGCCTACCTGCCCGTCAGCCCTGTGGTAGCCCATGAAGGTTTTATCTTTCCAGCGCGACACATCGGGCGCTGTCCAGCCGGTGGTTTCGGTTTTGCCGGTAAATTCCGATACCTGGTGCTTTACATTTTGGATGGTAAGTGCGCCACCGGCAGGAATTTCACTTACTGCTTTCCCTACCAGGGAGCCATACATGGTGATGGGGTGGCTTGCTTCCAGTGTTTGCTGGGCAAATTTATGCTTCGCAGGGATATCATGGACAAGTTTAATCGTTTCTCCCTCATACTCCACTGTTTCGCCCGCTTTCAGGTCTGTTAAAGCGACCAGAACATTATCTTTCGGATGAATTTTAAGTATTTTATGTGCCATATTCCTTTTGTTCTCTCTTAATTCTGCGCAATCGATTGCACAGTCCTATATTAGGAACATAATTGAATAAATAAAAGTTTTTTTCTACTTTTTAATCTTTAAACTATTCGCAATTGAGGTTAAAAACCCTGCCATTTGAAGGGGAAAAGCAGCAATTCGTTTGGCAGATCAGGCTTTTCTTCTGGAAGAATTTCTTACAATTAATTCCGTTTTCAGGACAATGGACTGAGGAATAAAGTCCTGTGGATGATTAATCTGCTCCAGGATGTGTTTAGCCGAAATGTGCCCAATCTGGTAGGCCGGCTGTGCAACAGTAGTCAGCGATGGTTCGATAAAAGCAGATACAGGTGTATTGGTAAAACCTACCATTGCAATATCTTCAGGAATTTTCATCCCCCTTTCCTTAATCACCAGCATGGCCTGTACCGCAACCAGGTCATTTACGGCAAAAATGGCATCAGGAGGGTTTGGGAGGTCCAGCAGGGTATGGGTGTGGACAGCCACATCTTCTTCTTTAAAGCTGCTGTGTAAAATCAGCTCCTCCCTCACAGGAATGTTGTGTTTCTGTAGGGCATCGAGGTAGCCCTGCCGCCTGTTCTTGCTAATGGATAGCTGTTCCGGCCCTGAAATATGAGCAATACGCCGGCACCCTGTCTCAATTAAGTGCTCAGTGGCTTTAAAGGCACCATCATGGTCGTCGACCATTACCCGGGAGGTATTAAGTTCTTCGCACACCCTGTCGAAAAATACCAGCGGAATACCCCGGTTCAGGATAGGGTGCAGGTGATCGTAGGTTTCAGTTTCTTTTGAGAGGGAGATTAGCAGCCCGTCCACCCGATGCGACATCATCATCTGTACGTTGCTTACCTCCGTAGCAAAAGATTCGTTCGACTGGCAAATCATTACATTATACCCTTTTTCAGCCGCCATATTTTGGATACCACTGATAGTGGCTGAAAAGAAGTGGCTGATAAGGTTAGGGACGATAATGCCAATGGTTTTGGTTTTGTTGCTGCGTAAACTTTGAGCTACGTGGTTAGGCTCATAGTTCAGCTTTTTTGCCGCTTTCAATACTGCCTCTTTTGTCTGATCATTTACCTCAGGGGCACCACTTAGAGCTCTTGAAACGGTAGAAATGGATACGCCTAAGTTAATGGCAATATCGCGTAAAGTAGTTGGTTCTTTTTTCATCGCAGAAAGGCTCTGTTTATTTTTTCCAGCCGGCCACATAAGAGAGATACGCTCTCAGTCCATCCAGGAGAGTTAACATAAACAGAAATCCAGAAAAAAAACAGAAATTTCTATTGGAAACGTTCCCAAAAAGCTTTTAGTAAGCTAAACACTGTATTTTTTCTTTAAAAATGGCTTAGGTAGATAAGTCCTGCAGTGATTCCGGCTAAATTTAGCCGGAATCACTGCAGGGGCCTAAAACTTTTGAGGAGCAGGAATCGCATCATCCGATTGGGCATTCTGCAGGCGCTGGTTTTCTGCTTTCAGCTCATTTATGGTGCGTTGTAATTCTTCCTGCGTTGCCTGGAGTTCTTCCTGGTTCTGCAGTAGCTCTTCTTCGGCAGCCCTTTTTTCTTCGGCCGAAAGGCGCGACTCTTCCAGTAACTGGCGCGTGGTCTGGTTGATTTGTACAGAGGAAAGGGTAGAAGCAATGGTCTCGCCTATCTTTTCAATAAATTCAATCTGGTACTGTTCGAACTTCTTAAAAGAGGCCAGCTCCAGTACGCCCATTACTTTTTCATTTATTTTCAGGGGTACAATCAGGATAGCTGTAGGGTTGGCCCCGCCTAAACCTGATTTGATGTTAACATAATCCGAAGGAACATCGGTTAAGTAAATATAGTCCTTCTCCAGTACGACCTGCCCGGCAAGACCTTCTTCTATGCCAATGATTTTGTTTCGGATTCGCCTGCGTTCCCAGGCATAAGTTGCTATCAGCTCCAGTTGCTGTTCTCCTTCTTCCCCGGTAAGAATGAACATTCCTCCCTGGTTGGCCTCCAGGTATTTCACCAGCCTGCTAACAATATTATCTGCCAGTACATGAATATCATCATTGTTCTTGCGCAGAATATCACCAAAAATGGCGGTGCCTTCTGTTACCCAGTTCCGCTTTCTATCTTCTTCAGCGACAGACTGCAGGCTGTTTCTCATAGCAATAAGGGCATTGCCCAGTATATCTTTTTCACTCAGTGCAGTAAATTCGGCATCCAGATTTCCCTTTCCTATTTCATTGGCAAATTCGGTGGTTTTGCGCAGGCCGTTCATCAGTGTGGTAAAGGCATTGCCCATCAGGCCAATTTCATCATTGCCTGTTTTAATCTGCTGCTGGCTAAGGTCCCCTTCTGCCATTCTGGTAGTAACGGCTACCATAGTATCGAGCGGTTTAACCAGTCTTTGTACCACCACATAAATAAGGACAAGCGAAAGAATGAGCAGGGCAGAGCTGATGAAAATCATTTGCCACAACTGTGCATTGGCCTCTGCAAGAATAAGGGCAGAAGGAATTTTAACGCTTACCTGCCAGGGGGTGCTGCTTTCTCCGATATGGATAGGGGCATAAGCCTTCAGGTAATCATCAGAAAATACGAAGCCTTCTGTTCCCTGTTTAAGCGCAACCTCCTGTTCATTATACTCAGGGAAAGCCTCCAGGAGTTTGTACCCCAGAAGCGTATCGGTAAGGGTAGTGGCGGTAATGGTACCGTTGTGCGAAACAACATTTACTTCTGCTTTTCCATCATATAAATTAGCATTCTTAATCATTTCCTGCATCCAGTCGGTGGCGATATCTACGCCGGTAAGACCATAAAAGCGGTTATTCTTCACCACAGGGGCAATAATGGATGTAAGAGAGACTCTCCCTCCATCTACCGTGTAGGTTACCGGATCGATGATAACCTCTTTCTTTGTTGTTTCCGGGATAGTGTAGTAGGTGTCGGTATCGTAACCTAAAACTGTTTCCACCATAACTTTTCCCCCATCACCTTTAAACCAGTAAGGGATAAATCGTCCGCTTGTATCATGGGCTACATCTGCATTTACAAAAGCAGTGTCCATACCGTCGAAGGCATTGGGCTCCCAGCTGGTATAAACACCAAAAAAAGAAGGGTTTTGCTCCACTACCTCCTTAAGCATGGCATTGGCTCCTGCCCGGCTGATAGAGAGTGGGTTTTCATCGGCTTTTATACCCGAAAAGGTTTGGGCGAGGGTACGGGCTGTGGAGAGTGCTTTTTCTATTTCAGCTTCTACCTGTGCGGCATAATCGCGGGCATGCTCCATGGCACTTTCATGGGCGGCAGCAACCGCCTGTTCTCTTGCCGATTGGGTGGTATAAAAAATTAGTATCGCTGATACAAGAAAAGTAATCAGGCCAATCAGTAAACTAAGCTTTGTTCTTAAAGAAGTAAACTTGCGGTAGTTCTTTATCATATGGCGCTCTGTTTCCCCAACCCTGGCTCAAAAATACCTGTCTGAGCATCAGGGGTCGGCGTTTCAACATTGTTTAGAAGACAAGTTATTAATTTATTGATAAGTAATGTACTGAATGTAAGTTTTGGGAAGTAATAGCCTTCCCCCCTCTGCAGGTGACCTGTAGGTATAGGTGACTGTTCTTTTTATTGGTATGTATAACAATAGAAGCGGCTATTTTTGGGCTGCCCCTAAAGCAGGGAGAAGCATAACCGGCAGTTGGCGAAATAGGGAAGTAAAGGAGATAGGGATGTAATTTTACTGATCCTGTTTATTTGCCAATGGATGGGCGAAGACTGGAATCTGCACTGCCGGCATTCGAAGGGTAGTGAATTGTCCCTCCGGATGCCAGCTGTAGTGCAGAGATCGGGTATAACTTAAGCTTCGTTGCGCAAAATTTCGAGCGGGGGCCTGTTTAGCACACTCCGGCTGTTCGACAGACCCACCAGCATGGTAAGGGCTGTAATAGCCAGATAGCTAATGAGCACCGGCCACACAGGCGGACTAAAAGGTGTGTCGAAATAAAATTCAGCAAGGGCCCAGCTACCAGTTACCGCCATTAGTACACCCGTGAGGGAAGCCAGGCTGCCCAGGAAAAAGTACTCCAGGGCGTTGATCTGGAGAATCTGGTTTCTGCTGGCTCCAAGAGTCCTTAAGAGCACACTTTCCTGTATCCGCTGGTATTTGCTGATGATGACGGAGCCAATAAGTACCACTATACCTGTTATGATGCTGAAAAAGGCCATAAAGCGGATAACGAAAGATACCTTGCCCACAATTTCATCGACCGTCTTCAGAATAAGTTTAAGGTCAATGACCGATGCATTGGGAAATTTATTTACCAGTGCCTGCTGGTAACGCGCTGATGTTGCGGCTGAATCTACCCGGGTAATGAGTACATGAAACTTCGGTGCCTGTTCCAGCACGCCTGCCGGAAAAAGGACCAGAAAGTTGGTTTGCACTCTTTCCCAGTCCACCTCACGAATGCTCCCTACATAAGTATCCATAATGGCACCCTGTACGTTAAAAGTTACCTTATCGCCAAGGCCCACTTTCATATCCTCTGCCAGATCGCGTTCCAGTGAAATAAAAATGCTGTCCTGTGGAGAATCTACTCTTCCTCTCCATTTGCCTTCCACTATTTCTTCAGAACTAATAAGCGAATCGCGATAGGTAACGCGATACTCGCGGCGGAGTACCCAGTTACGGATATCGGAGGTGGTGTCGTCCTTAATGGCTTCGGCGCTTCGGCCATTAATGCCGTGCAGACGCATGGTTACGACCGGCACTTCCTGTATAAGAGGGAGGCCAAATTCTTTCGTCAGGGCTGCCACCTCTTCAACCTGCTCAGTTTGTATATCGAACACGACCATATTGGGTTGTCCTTCGCTGTCGGTCAACTCAATTTTCTGGAGTAACAGGCCCTGCACAAAAAAGAGGGTACTGATAAGTGCGGTGCCCAGGCCAATGGTTATAACAAGCACCAGCGTTTGGTTATTAGGGCGATAAAGGTTTGATAGGCTTTGTCTCCAGATGTAAGACCAGCCGGCGGGAAAATAGCGGCGAACCAGCCAAATCATGAGCTGGGCAATACCTGCCAGAATAAGGAAGGCCAGTACAATGCCCCCCGTAAACACCAGGGCCTCGTCTATCTCTTCTAACTGCAACCATGCAAAAAGAGCTACAAATAAAATAATACCGCCAAATATCAGGTAGCGGAGCGGGTCCCTCTCCTTATTTTCATAAGAACGGCGCAGGGCGCTCAGTGGCGACACTCTCCGAATGGAGAGGAGCGGGAGCAGGGCAAAAAGCACCGATATGAGTACCCCTGTTAGAATCCCCTGCAGTATGGCTGGCCAGGAAATCTCGACACTCACTTCAACCGGTAAGAAACCCGCAAATAGCTGGGGCAGAAAATACTGCACCACAGCTCCCAAAGTAGCACCTAACACGGAGCCGATAAAGCCGATGGCCGTAATCTGGATAAGGTAAATAGAAAGTCCCTGCAGACCTTTGCCGCCAAGGCAACGTAGAATAGCCACTGAAACCAGTTTTTCCCGCACATATATATGCACCGAGCTGGCCACGCCAATACAGCCCAGCAGTAGGGCCACGAAGGCCACCAGGTTCAGGAAGCCGGTCAGGTCTTCATAGGTATCGCCAATTTCCTCTTTTCGCTCCTCTACTGTGTCGTAGCGGAGTTCAGCTTCCTCCAGTCGAGGCTCAATGGTTTCCTCAAAAAGGGTAGCCAGGTCGGTACCATCCTCAAATTTCAGGTACAGCACATGCTCCAGCCGGCTGCCTTTCTGTAACAGCCCGCTTTCTTCCAGGTAACGCATGGGGATAAATACCGGCGGGGCTACCGAAGAGGTAATATTGGCCTGCCCGGGCACTTTGGTAACGGCAGCTCTGATGCCGAAGGTCACTTCCCCGACCTTAATGGAATCGCCGGGCGTGGCATTGAACTGCAATAAAAGCGTGCGGTCTACAATGGCCTGCTGCTCCTCCCGGAACGATTGTCCGGCTCCTGCGGGTTCGGTTTCGATACTGCCGTAGTAGGGAAAGCGGCCTTCCAGCGCCCGGACCTGTACCAGGCGGGTACCACCACTTTCGGGGAAAAGCACCATGGAGGCAAAATTCACTTCCCGCGATTGCTCAGCGCCGAGGGAATCGAAAAACTGGAGAATGTCTTCTGAAAAAGGCTCATTACTTTCTACTTCCAGGTCGGCTCCCAGTAATCCTTTAGCTTCGCCCTCAATTTCTGACTGCATATTATTGCCAAAAGAGTTTATGGCCACCAGGGCGGCAATACCCAGGATAATGCTGCTCATAAAGAGGAAGAGCCGGTTGCGGTTTTTACGGCTATCGCGCCAGGCCATTTTGGCCAACCAGGAGTAGTTCATCTTTTTTTAATGTGCTAATGTGTTAGTGGGCTGATATGGAAAGGCGAAACAGGAGGCCGGAGGTTAGGCTTGTACCACCACTAGCTTCTAACTTTCCTCCTAAATTACTATCGTGTCTGTATGGCCGTATCTGTGAGGCTGTCATAAACCAGTTTGCCGCCTTTTATCTGGAGGATACGGCCTGTTTTTTCGGCCAGCTCCTGGTCGTGCGTAACGAGTACCAGCGTAGTGCCGCCTTCGCGATTCAGCTCAAAAATAAGCTCTTCAATATGGGCTCCGGTTTCCTGGTCGAGGTTCCCGGTGGGCTCATCGGCAAAAAGTATTTTAGGCCGGTTAGAGAAAGCGCGGGCAATGGATACTCTCTGTTGCTCACCCCCTGATAGTTGGGTGGGGTAATGGTTCCGGCGATCGGCCAGCCCTACTTTTTCCAGCAAAGTCATCGCCCTTTTAGCAGCATCTTTTTCTCCTCTTAACTCCAGCGGCACCATTACATTTTCGAGGGCGGTGAGTGTTGGCATCAGGTTAAAGCTTTGAAAAATAAAGCCCACATGCTGGTTGCGGACCTCTGCCCGCTCATCCTCATTCAGTTGCTCGAGTGACTGGCCATTTAAAATAACAGAGCCCGAACTGGAGCGGTCGAGGCCGGCACATAAACCCAGGAGCGTTGTTTTTCCACTACCTGACGGGCCGATAATGGAACAGGTTTCTCCTGCCTGCACCTTAAAATTGATATGATCGAGTACTGTGAGAGAGCGTTCCCCGCTGCGGTAAATTTTGCTGAGGCCTTTTACCTCTAATATATCACTCATATTGCTTTTTGCTTTTCCCGGAAATGAAGGTATCCTTCATTATTTGCTAACTAAAACCTGAACTGTAAACGGCTGCTTTCGTTGGCTAAGAAGCAGCGCTGTATTATTTTAACGGCTAAACGTCTAATTTATGAATTTTAAACTAAACAACATTCTCTGGCTATGCATTTGTGGAAGCCTGTTGTTCGCCTGTGGTGAAAATTCCGGTGAGGAACAGGCGGTAAAGGAGGAGACTCCTGTTTCCACAGAGGCAGCCGAAGAGGCTGAGGTGGCAGAGGAAAAGAAGGTAATTCTTTTCTTTGGTAACAGCCTTACCGCCGGCTATGGTCTCGACGATTTATCCAATTCTTTTCCATCGCTTATCCAGGATCGGCTCGACTCCCTCGGTTACGACTATACCGTAGTCAATGCAGGTTTGAGTGGCGAGACGACGGCCAGTGGCAATAACCGACTCGAATGGGTACTGGAGCGTCAGCCGGTCGATATTTTTGTACTGGAGCTGGGGGCCAATGATGGCCTGCGGGGCATCGACCCGGCTGAAACCCGCCGGAACCTCAGCGAAATGATTGACAAGGTACGGAAAGCTTACCCTGAAGCAGAAATAATTCTGGCAGGCATGATGGTACCACCCAATATGGGGCAGACATACAGCGAAGAGTTTCGTCGGATATATCCTGAACTGGCCGAAGAGAAGAATGTGGAACTGATTCCTTTTCTGCTGGAAGACGTGGCCGGAGAGCCGGCCCTCAACCAGTCAGATGGTATCCACCCCAATGCGGAAGGAAATGAAATTGTAGCGGAGAATGTGTGGGAGGTGCTTAAGGAAGAACTGGAAAAGCCTGGGAGGAATTAAAAATTAGAAATTAAAAATGAAGAATTTAGCGCATGGCTGCCTTTATATGTATCCCTATGAAGGGAGAGGCTTTTGCCTGCTGAATTTGGTTAAGGAGAAAAAATATGTCGGCACTTTTTAGTCCATTAAAAATTAGAGAGATAGAGTTGAAGAACAGAATTGCTGTATCGCCTATGTGCATGTATAGCAGTAAAGATGGGTTTACCAACGACTGGCACCTGGTGCATTTAGGTAGCAGGGCTGTCGGTGGGGCCGGTCTGGTTATTTGTGAGGCCACGGCAGTTTCGCCTGAAGGAAGAATAACTCCTTCGGACCTTGGCATCTGGCAGGATGAGCATATTGAGGGGCTCCGGCGTATTACTTCTTTTGTGACAGCACAGGGCGCTGTCCCGGGCATTCAGCTGGCACACGCCGGGCGGAAGGCGAGTCACAGCAGCCCCTGGACGGGAGGAAAGGTAGTGCCGGCCGGGGAAGGTGGCTGGCAAACGGTGGCACCCAGCGCTATTCCCTTTTCCGAAGGAGAGCCTGCTCCCGAAGCTTTAGACAGGGCAGGGATTGAAAAAGTACTGGCCGATTTTAAAGCTGCGGCTCAACGAGCGCTTGCCGCAGGCTTTAAGGTCGTAGAGATTCACGCCGCCCATGGCTACCTCCTGCAGGAGTTTCTCTCGCCCATCAGCAATAAGCGAACCGATGAATATGGTGGCTCCTTCGAAAACCGGATGCGCCTGCTGCAGCAGGCTGTTCAGCAGGTACGGACCGTCTGGCCGGAGGAGCTGCCGCTTTTTGTAAGAATATCCGCCACTGACTGGATCGAAGGTGGCTGGACGGCCGATGATTCTGTGGCCCTGGCCGCTGCCCTCCAAGATAAAGGGGTGGACCTGATTGACTGTTCCTCCGGTGGCAATGTGGCAAATGCAAAAATACCTGTTGAACCAGGTTACCAGGTGCCTTTTGCAGAGCGCATTCGTCGTGAAACGGGTATGGCCACCGGGGCGGTAGGGCTCATTACCGAACCCAAGCTGGCAGAGGCCATTGTTCTTTCAGGAAAGGCAGACTTAGTGCTGCTGGGAAGAGAGGAGCTGAGAGACCCTTACTTTCCTTTACATGCCGCGCAGGTATTGGGGGAAGAGGTAGAGTGGCCGGTGCAGTACCAACGGGCAAAACCACATTAGATTATTTTTTTAGACTACTTTTTAAAGTTTGGTGCTGGAAAAAGCTACTATAGAAGGACGGTCAATTATGCAAAAGCAACGATTTGTAAAAATTTAAATATTTTTATCTTTTTTGTATTTTTTTTACTACATTCATTAGGGAAAGTTAAGAAAGGCGATGCGTTATGAAAGAAATCCAAATAAAAGAGCCTCTATCTAATGAAGAATTGCTAGAAAGTTTAAAAGGAGAATTTTCTGATAAATACTCTTATAGTTTGTTTGGCCTGGGTAGTGAAAAAAGTATTATTATTCGACAATCTGCATTCATTGGAGCTCAAATCTCAAAAAGTGAAAAGGGATTCTCCATTCAAGCATTGATGCCTCTGTCAGTTACAAATTGGTTTTTTTCACTCTTACTCAGTATGTATGCCAGTGGAGCTATGTTTATGTGGATGTCGCCATATAAAAAACTTGAAAAGAATATAGCCCTGTTTTTAAAGAACAAGTACAATTAATAATGGTGGTGTAGGGGATAAACAATCAGTCCCTGACCTTGAAAACAGCAATGGCCGTTCTTTTGGAGAGGCGACAGGTTAATTGCTTTTAGCTTTCTTTAGCGAAGAGCCTCCAGTTAATTATTTACCTCAGCCGTTGCTCTTTTTTCCGTGGAGAAAATAAGCTCAGTAGTTTTGCAGATATCCTGGCTCAGCTTCTGAATAAACTCCAGCTGCTCCTGCATCAGTTCATCTTCCGGTTCAGCTACCGTTAATACTTTGCTTTCTGCTTTAGGCTCCGTTAGTTCCGGTAAGGAATGGTCGGGAGCGAGCTTTTTCAGGCATTCCTGCAGTGCCTGCAGCGCCCGCTTTGCCGGCTTCAGGTATTCTGTCGGATAAACCTGTGGCGGTCGTTCCAGAATGGTGGAAACCACAGTGGCAATATAGGAGGAGAGAATATGGTTGAGCACTACATATTCATATACCTCTTTGCTGTGCTGTTGCCTGGTTTTCGGCTCGGAAAGCATCCGCTGGAAAGCGGCTGAAAGATTAGCGGCGCTCACATATACCCTTTTGCGGCTCAGCTTATAATCCTGCGTTTCGATAGGCTTTCCGGAGAGCCGTTCGGTGAGATGGTGCAGGTAGAGGGCATTGGCCTTGGCCACCTCCAGCACCAGTTGCTTCAGGTGATCTGATTCCCAGTTTGGGAAGATGAGGTAATTTGCCGCGAAGGCAACGGCGCAGCCTAAAAGGGTATCGATGAGCCTTTCCTGCGCCAGCCCAAGCCCGGAGGTCCCTAAAAAATTAAAGAGCACCAGCACAAAGGGCGTTACACAAACCACCATCAGCATATAATTGATGCGCAGGAAGGTATAGGTGCCTAGGAGGAAGAGGACCATCAGGATAAACTGAATGGTCATGTTGTCCACTAAAAAGAGGATAAGCACGCCTAGGATGCCTCCGAAAAAAGTGCCTGTAAGGCGCTGGTAGTTTCGCTGGCGGGTAAGGCTAAAGGCAGGCTTCAGGATAATGATAATCGTCAGGATAATCCAGTAACTGTGGTGGCCATAATCTACCAGGCGTGTAATGGCGAAGCCCACTGTACAGGCTACTGCCATTCGCAGGGCATGTTTAAAAATGGCAGAGCGCAGGTCGAGATTATGACGGAGTATTTTCAGCTGAAAGTTTTGGGAGGAAACAAAGCGTGAATACTCCAGCTTTCCATCCAGCTTCTCATCGGTAGCGGCTGATTTTGAAAGATAATTGTGCTGTATTTCCTGCAGGCGCTGGCTCAGGTTGCGTAGGTTAACAAGAATTTTCTTAAGCGGAAGGCTGCTTTCCTCCGGGTGTTCCTCCTCAAAACGGTCGATGCTGGCTTTTAACTGCTCCAGCTTTTCAGAAAAGGGGGGAGTATTCCTGTAACGACTGTTAGATTGTATCGCAAGTCCGAGCTCATCCAGCTCATCAGCCATTTCTTCAATGAGTTTCGCCACCTCTTCCAGTACACCTGTTTTGCCAAAGCGCCTCCTTAAGGCGGCATAATCGTAGTGAATGGTCATGACTTGCTCGTAGAGGTCGACAATGTCCACAAAAGTGAGCACAAGCCTCCGGCCAATATTAGTGAAATCGCGAACCATCTGCCGGCTTTTAAACAGCATTTCGCGTACGGCATCCTGCTTTTCACTTACCGCAATCTGCTGAGCCACTACCTGCCGGTAATCATCGTCCAGCTGGTTGGAAGGGTGGTAGAATGCGGCCTTTAAACGCAGAAACTTTGCGGTTTCGTGGATACATTCGCCCAGTGCCTGTTGTGCTGCACGGTAAGGCATAATCCGGGAAAATACCAGGCTCAGGAGCAAATACCATAGGCCGCCTGCCAATACCAGCAGGGCCGTCACCACCACGTTTCCGGTACCGAAGTCCTGGTTCATGGTCAGGACCAGTACCAGCAAGACGGCGGTGCCGATGGAGCCGGCCCTGCTGCCGTAGACCGAAAACATGGAGAAGAAAAAGCTGAGCACGAATATTTCCAGCCCGAGCAGGAAATCATTGGAGCGGAGATACCCGGTAAGGAAGGCTACCAGGAAAGCAAAAATACTACAGAGGAGAATGCCGTTGCGCCGGTGCTGAACCGGGCCGGGACTATCGGTAATACTTACGCCAAAAGCCCCCAAAGATAGTAGCACGCCCTTTGTCATGAGGCCAAACTGAGCAAACACAAAGGCGGGAAGGAGAACGCCCAGCGTAATTCTGAGTCCGTCGGTAAAATACTGGCTGGTGAAGAAATACTGTACTTCCCGGAATCTGGCGTTCATGCTGCAAAGATATACTAAAAGTAAGTGAACTTCTACCTTTTCTGAGGAAGCAGGTTCATAGCAAAAAGCCTGGTTCAGATAGTACATTAAAAATCCGCATCCGATTAATTAAAGTCCCGATTGTGCTATAACAGCTGGCACCTTTATACCTACTATTGTAGCTTAAGTTTAACAATATACTTTTTATGGCCTCGAAAAAGCCTGTTCAGGATAATCCTTCTTTTTTTAGCTATAAAAATAGTAAAAGTATTGAGGGTGTTGAGATGGATGAATATGGCCAGGTAGGGAATATAGAAGATTTTCCGCTAGCCGTTTGCATTCTTGACCAGAAAGGATGTTTTGTGCGGGTGAACGAGCACTACTGCCGATTGTACGGCTATTCTCGGCAGGAGTTATTAGGCCAGCACTTTACCTTATTACTGCCTCCTGCACAAAAAAGAGCACAGACAGGCTTGCATGATGCCTTTATTTTAAAAGCAGAGGAGCCTTTAGCCGAATTAGAGGTGCTTCACAAAAACGGACAAAGCATATATGTAAAGAGCCATGCTGTTCGACTTTTCAACCAGCAGCAGGAGCCTTTTGTAATAAACTTTGTAACAGATATTACGAGCCTGAAGGAGCAGGAACTGGCGCTGAAGAATAGCCTGAACGAAAAACACCAGCATGCTGAAGTTCGGGAAACAGCCGAAGGTATGCTGATGCATGATATGCGGAAGCCGGTAGCGAATATTATAAGTATTTGTAATCTGCTGATGAATGTAGATTACAACAAGGATAAAATTCAGCATTGGATTAAGGTATTGAAAGTGGAAGCTCAGAAATCCCTCAAACTGTTGGATACCAGGGCGGGCTTTATTAAAATAGAGATGAATAATTTCCAGCCGGAGCTTACAACTTTTGATCTTATTTCGCTTACCAGAAAGATTGTGGAGCCTCTTGAGCCGGTTCTTCAGAAACGCAAGCTGCAGATTTCGCTCAGTGTAGACGGAACGGAGTGCGGAGCCGGGGACAGTTTGATGATAGAGGCCGATCCTTTCTTTATAGAAATCATGCTTAATAACCTGATGGTGAATGCAGTGGAGGCCTCTCCGGATAGGGGGGAGGTGAAATTTCAGCTTCACATACGAAACAAACAGGATCTCCAGACAGATATATATAATAAAGGAGTTATTCCGGAAGCCATTCGAAAAACTTTTTTCGATAAATATACCACCTTAGGCAAAACGAATGGTCTTGGGCTAGGAACCTACACTGCCAAACTTATAGTACAGGCGCATGGAGGGCACATTACTTTTCTTACTTCCGAAGAAGGTGGTACTACTCTAAAAATTTTTCTGCCCGCTGTAGTTAAAGAATTTAGCCGCGGGGCAACAGGGAGTAAAGATTAATATCAAAGCGGAAGGACTTCTCTGAAAACCTCCTAACAGTAGCCAAAAGATAAGCATGGAAATTCATATCTCGAACAGCTCTTTAATAGAGGCAATAGAAACAATTAGTCAGTGCCTGGACTTGTCGTGTGAGGTAGAGTGTGAAGAAGCGGTGGTCAATATTCCTGATCAGCTGGGGCGTGGATGGATTAAAGGAATTAACTTTCAGAACGGCCTGGGTTTGTTTTTTCTTGATATTAAGCTAAAAAAAAGCCTGACGCTAAAATACAAGTTAACGGAGATATATCCGGTAAGGGTTTTATTCTGTAAAGAAGGCTGGTTTACCTATGCCTTCGAAAACCACCGTCCAGAGTATACGATGGAGCCTTTACGCAGTGCCATTTCTGCCAGCTCCGACGATAAAGACCAGTCCTTAATATTTCCGGCTAATACTTCCATTATTCTTACCATACTGGAAATAGATCGTAAAACGTATGTGAAAAGAATGGACTGTGATTTGGACTCTGTACCGGAACCGCTCGCCAATGTATTTCGGGACCATGAAGCGGAAGATCCCTTTTTATATACAGGAGACTACAGCCTGTCAATATCGGAAGTGGTAAATGATATACATACCAATAACTACCATGGAGTAGTGCGTAAAGCTTACCTGGAATCCAAGGCGCTGGAACTGTTCTCCCTGATTGTGCGGCAGTATAAGGATGACTTAAATCCGGATATTCAGAAGGTGGTTATCCGCAAGTCCGATCTGGAAAAAATTGAAGTGGCCCGGGAAATACTTACCCTGGATTTGGCAAAGGGTATAACCATTCCAGAGCTGGCCCGTCAGGTAGGCCTGAATGAAAATAAGTTGAAGAGAGGATTTAAACAAGCTTATAATTCCACAGTTAACCAGTTCCTCATTAACAAAAGGTTAGAGTATGCCAGGGTACTGCTGCTAAGTGGTTCTTTTAGCATTCAGGAAGTGGCAGAAAAAGTAGGTTACAAGAATGTAGGGTATTTTACCCGCCGCTTTAAAGAACGATATGGCATACTGCCAAAGGACTTTGTGAAAAACAGTAAAGTAAATATGAAGGCTTCCTAAGACTAGGAGAGCGTTAAAGTGTAGATTTTTGCGAGCAAACACTTACCGGTACTGAAGGGAAGTTAGAAGGACTCATTTTTCGGTAAAATGTTTACCGGTTTCTTAAAGTCATTGATGGCAACCATGGTAAAGCTGCCTGTAATAGCTTTATGCCGGCTGTCGGAATACATTTCTTCTACATAAATATCGACCTGCACGTCCATACTGGTGTTGCCTACTCGGGTAACATGACCTACCAGTTCCACGATAGTGCCACCGGGGATAGGCTCCTGAAAATCGACCTTATCTGAAGAAACGGTAACCATTTTACGGCGGCTGAAGCGGGTGGCGGTGATAAAAGCCACCTCGTCCATCCATTGCAGCGCCGTGCCGCCAAAGAGGGTATCGTAGTGGTTGGTAGTATTAGGGAAAACTGCTTTAAAAACATGGGTTTCGGCTGCTTTAATGCGCCTGTTGATGACTTCCTGTTCCATAGCTGATTGTGAAAGTGGTTAGATAAAAAAAGCTACCGGCTAATCCGGTAGCTTTAGGTGTAGCATTATTCTTCCAGCGAAGGCATCTTAAATCTTAAATCATCAATTGCCACATAAAGAGGAGTGTTTATTCCCCAGTCTCCGGTGTCAGAAGATTCATAAGAAAAGGCCAGTTTTTCGACCTCGCCTAAAGAAGAAAGGTCAACAGTTTCCCAGGTATCAACGATGTAGTCTTCGCTGCTCTCTTCGAAGCGGTAATCAGCAAGGTAAAACTCCACTTTGCCGGTTGCCTTACCCTGGGAGTCCAATCCTGTAATAATTACTTTAAAGAAGTCGGGATCGGTACCATCCACACCGCCAAACTTTTTGGCAAACTGGTCCCCTTTCAGCAAGGAATAGTATACGTAGGCATTATTGGTAAGCTGAATACTTTGAGGTATTACTTCGGTTCCATCAAAATAAATTGTTTCGCTTCCGTTCATAACAGCATATACTTCCGAGCTATTGGCACCCACGCCCGGAATGGCTACCAGGCTCCCTTCTGTACCTTCTAAGGTGGTATCAGTTTTTTTCGAATAGGCTACGCCTGTCCACCAGTTGCCATAGGTGGCATCATCGAAATAATTAAGCTTATAAGAAGCCTCGCCACTATTATAGGTGTAGCTGTATTGAACTGTTCCGGATCCTTCGCCCGACTTCACACCTGTTTTATCCTGCCCAATATAGGCATCTGCTCCTGCAGGAAAGCTTAATTCTTCGAAGTTAGACTCTAAAGTCGGGGCCACCTCCTCTTTGTTACAGGCAGTAAAAGTAAAAAGACAACCTGTGAGGGTGTACAGTAAAGCTTTGTTTAACTTGTTCATTTAAATTTAAGGTATATGGTTAATGAAATAAGAAACTATTGGGGATGACACCTACCCGGAACGAATCAATAGGTACGCCGGTGCCGCTGTATCTCCTGGCCCAGCCGCCTTGTACATAGTCCAGCGCATCGGCCAGCCAGATATCGCCTTCCGGCGAAATACCAAGGCCATAGAAAAGTGTAGAGATGGTCTCTTCGATGAGGGGTGCGGCGGGTGCGGAATCGGCCATGATGCTCAATTTAAATACTCCCTGCTGGAGGTAGTAAAGGCTGTCTTTCGTATTGTTTAGCTGAAGGTGGCCTGGTCCGCCTGCTGAGGCATCCAGTAGAATATCTTTGCTGATGGAGAAATCTTCGGGATTCAGCTGGTATAAATGCGCCTGCTGATCGTCTCCGGCGCCCGTGAGCACCCACAGGTAATTGTTTTTATCGAGCTGCAGGCTGTTTGGTGGAGCCTGTAAGGCAATGCTCTTTTCGATTTTATCTGTTTCAGTATTGATGATCAGTAATTCGTGGCTGTCGTAGGCGGCTACAACGGCATATTTCCCTATCAGCAGCATTTGCTCTGTCCACCCTTCAGTAGGAATTTCTCCCACTTTTTTAAAGGTGGAGGGGTTGAGGATGTGAATGGCATCGGCATATAAATCGCTTACATAAGCTTTCTCTTCATCGATACCTAAAAAGTAGCGGGGCGAAATAAGATCGTTCACTTCTCCAACCTTCTTAAAAGTTTGCGGCTCAATGATGACTACCTTTTGTGAATTATTGACGACCACATAGTAGTAGCCCTGGAAATAGCTGGCCGACTGTACCACATTTCCCAGCAACTCCTGGTTGGCCTGCTCATAAATGCTGCTGAGCACTTCCTCTTGCTGAAGGTCTATGTAATCGATGGTTCCGTAGCCCCAGCCAAAGTTGCCTTCATTCAACACAAACACGCCCTCTTTACTTCCTTCGTAAGGCGTGAGATTTTCCTGCCGCTTCGGGAAGGCATCTTCAGGCTCATTACAGGCATGGAGGATACTGAGGCTAAAAAAGAGGTACAGCAGCTTTTTCATAAATCAAGTTGATAAGTCAGCGACAGTTCCCATACCCGACCAGGCATGGCATAAAAAGGAATGACCTGGTAATGGTAGCCAAAGAGATTGTGAATGTTGAGTAAGGCTGAAAGTAGCTGTTCTTTAAAAGAATGTTGATAGCCGAGGCCGAGCTGGCTCAGCCAGTAGGCAGGCAGGTATTCGCTTTCATCGGATCGTGAAAAGCGTTTCCCGACGTAGAGCTCATCGAAAGAGAGGCTCCAGCTTTTATAATACAGCTGGCCCTGCAGGGATGCCTTATGCCGTGGGGTAAAGATGAGTTGCCTGCCAATGGCTTCCTGGTTTCCGCGGAATGATTGCTGGTTAGTGGCCGCGCTTAAGGTATAGCTTCCTTTACTGCCCCAGTTCCAGTTCCCTTCCATCTCAGACTTCCAGCTAAAGGTATATTCGAGGCCCCGGCTGTATACTTCAGTAGCATTTTCGGGCTTCCAGCTTGGCATACCGGGCACCCATATAATCCAGTTCTCTACCCAATAGCTAAACAGGCTCAGGCTTTGCTTCCAGAAAAAATCCTTCAGCGGCAACTGTTGCTGAACGAGCAGCTCTACATTACGGCTCTCCTCCGGCAATAGGTTCCGGCGGCTCTCGCTGGCCCAGTACTGCTCGTTTAAGGAAAGAACGCGGTAGTTGTAGCTGCCATTGAGCGCCACCGACCAGACAGGGGTTAGCTGATATCGAAGCGCAAGGGAGGGAAGTAAACGACCACTATTATTTCCGTCTGATACCCATTCCTGCCGCAGGAGCGCATCTACAATGAGTTGATTGGTGAGGGCTGTTTCGAGCCCGGCCAGTAAAGAAGCTCTTTGTTGATTTCTTTTGCCCTGGAAGGCGGCGGCTACAGCCGCACTATGCATCAGGTCGATGCCGCTGCGCAGGTAGGTATGCCCTTTCAGCTTTTTATAGAAGTGGGTCTTTGCCTGGTAGGTATTGATATGTCCTTTTTCCGCCGGCAGTTCTCCCATCCGCTCTACCTGCGGCAGCTGGTTGTAGAACCACCCGCCGGTAATCTTCAGATTATAATCTGTTTTTTTGACCTCATAGCGCAGGCTGTTACGCCACACTTTTTCCAGCAGTCTTTCATCGTAGAGGTTTACGAAGAGCGAAGGCTGCAGTTCCCGTTCATCCTGCTGATACCAGCTGGCAAAATGGAGTTGCTGCGAAGGCTTCAGGCGGTAAGAGAGTGTTTGCAGAAAGCCGCGGCTCTGGTGCGAAGCATGCTCCATTATTTGCTCTTCCTGGCCAAGCCCCAGGTAGCTAAAGGCATTCTTATTTTCCAGCCATACCACTTTTGTAGAGCCGCGGAGGCGGTTGCGGCCATAGGCATACAGCAGATTTCCTCCAACATTCTGGGTATTGGTGGCCGAAATATTCAGGCGAAGCTGTTGGTGGAGGGGCTGGCTGCTGAGCGAAATACTCCCGCCAAGGCCGCCGCTTCCCTCCAGGAGGCTACCGCCACCATAATTAACAGCAATGACATCGTTCATGGCCACAGGCAGCGTTGTGAGGTCGATTTGCCCGAGGGTAGGGGAGTTAATGAGCAGGCCGTTCCAATAGACCTGCGTATGACTGGCCCCTGTACCGCGGATAGAAGGGGTAGCATGCCCGCTCACACCATAACTGCGGATAAACAGGCTGCTTTCCTGCTGCAGCAGCTCACCTATATTACTGCTCTGGTACTGCTGAATAGAGACAGAATCGATTAGGGCCTGCTCAAAGCCGGTGCGGTTTTTCAGACGAAGGGCCTCCACCCGCACTTCCTGTAGAAGAATGGCAGAATCCAGCTCCTGTGCCTGCACAAAGCCGGCAAGCGAAAGGAAAGGTATCAGGCAATATGAGAAAAACAGCTTCCGCACCTTAGAGCAGGATTATCTTTTTTGTAAAGTTTGATTTTTCGCTTTCGAACTGAAGAAGATATATGCCGGCAGGCCAGCCATGGGTGTAAATCCGGAAAGGGCTCTGCCTTAAGTCGTGATGCAGCAGGTCTCTCTCGAACAGTAAGCTTCCTTTATTGTCCAGCAGGCGAATTCGTTCAAGTTTTTCTCCTCCACTGCTTTGTATCAGCAGCTCTTCTCCTTTTTTCAGAGGATTAGGGTACACCTGAATGAAGCGTTCCAGCTCATCTTCGATGGCCGTAGGGGTGGTGTTCACCAGAATTTCGGACATGGAATAACCATCGCCCGGGCCACCAAGGAAAGGAGCATTGGACTGCCCGTAACCCAGGGAAGCTATGGAAAGGAAAAGGAGGAGAGGGTATAGTAATTTTGCTTTCATTTTTACTTCATTATTCGGTTCGCACTCCTCTGCCACCGGTGGTATTCCGGCGCGATACCGGCAAAAAGGCATAGTAGCGATCAGAGATGGCCAGGTCGCGAAATTCGTAGGAAAGGTCATTGCTGATAAGGCTGTTCCAGGCGCCGCCCCTGTGGCCGCTGCCTTTAGGGCCCGGCCAGCTGCTTTGGTTAGCAATTCCTTCTGCACTCAGCTGTCCATCGCCTGAAATGCCCTGGAAGACCAGTCCGTCCATACTTGTGTTGACAACCGCCTCCCATACATTCCCGCTGATGTCCATTACCCCATAGTAGGAGCTGCCGGCAGTAATACGATTAGTAGTGGCAGTGGCGGCAAAGCCTGAGCGAAGAGGACCCTGCAAAAATTCTTCCTGCTGGCCGCCGCCATAGTTGGCGAGTCCGAATGGAGCTTCAGCGGTTTCAGTTACCCTTTCTTCCGGAGTGCCATTTTCTACTACTGTATTGGCATTGATGGCTTGGGCGGTACCCCAGGCAAGTTCTTTTTCAAGCGGGCTTTCCGGCCCACGGCTTATTTTTTCAAATTCCAGTTCCGTCATGGGGCGCAGGGCAGCCCAGTCGAGGTAGGCCGCTACATTTTCCCAGTTCAGGAAATTGGCAGCACGAGTGGCGGCATCATCCGTTTCGTTGAAAATTTCGTTTTTATTTCCGTTAAGCGCGAGTACGGCCGGAACTTCGCCGGAGGCGGGGTACTGAATAGCAATGCCACTCCTGTTTTGCTCGTAAGGGGCAAGGGCAAAGGTGCCGACTGGTGAAGTAGGCGGAACAGCTAAGTGATAGGCCTGCTGCGCAACGGAAAGAGTGTTTAGGAAATCAACAAACTGCTCCTGGCTTATCTCGTACTTCATAGCATAAAAGGCACCGTAGCCCTTCGGGTAAGCGGCAGGGATACCGGCTGCAGGCTTATTATCTGCTAGCGCAGTAAGGCCGTTATCGGAATTTACAGGGAGTTCGTTTTCGGAACTGACAGAATAAGGGGCAAGGGTGGCGGCATCTGCAAAGCTATATTTACTGGCGGCATCGCCCAGGTAGAACCGGCCTTCCGGAATGTACACCATTTCAATACCAAAGATGCGAATATCGAACTCTTCCAGGCTCAGACTGGTATCGGCCTGTAGTTCGATGCGGCAGTTGTTGATGGAGAAAGCGCCTTGTTCTGTAAGGGAGATAAAAGCACCTTTGCCATCTTCCGTAACATTTACTTCCAGTACCGTGGAACAGGAGCTTTGAAAGCTTTGCTGCTTGAGCGGCAGGTGAAACCACTCTCCACTGCCGGTGCGGCGGGCTTTGGCAAACAGCCATACGGCATCTTTATTAAAAGGGGCTGCTGTTTCAGTAAGGTTCCAGCTGTTGTCCCAGCCAATGGCAAAAGATAAGGTGTTGCTGCTTGCTGCCGGAGCCGTAATGCGCAGGTTATTGGCCCACAATGGATGGAGTAGCAATACAGCTATTGCTGTTAAAAGTAGTTTCCTGAACATGCAAATATTGAATTAAATACACTCATTTAATTCAAAGCTGCGGAAATTAGAGAAAGTAGCAGATGGTCAGTGACCGGTATCGGTTACTTCTCAGCCTTTCGCCCGAAAGCCTTGAAAAAGTATTACTCCTGGCAGGTCTCCTGGCTTACGCGGCTGTGGCCGGCCTTCCCGTCATCAGACAGTGGCATAGGGGTGGTTACAGGTTTATCGCGCTTACAGTTGCGGGGACAGCTCTTGTTTCTCACAAGATTCCCTTTTCATCCGGCCCGGGAAACCCGGGACCAGAACCAGTTGCGACAAAGGTAAGATATGCAGAATTAAAAATTAAAAATTATGAATTAAAAATTATGGTTCCTCAACTTAGGTTCCTCATTTATAAAATTTCCATCTCCAGTTTATAGTTGATTAATCCTCTTCCTCAAGCTCCTCCAACTCCTCAGCTTCTCTTTCTCTTGCCCGCTTTTCTTCTTTTTTGTTTTTCCGGAAAACACCTCCAAAGAGCCAGTGGTTTTGCAGGGCCTCTACACTTTCGTTGATGGTTTTAGTTCCTTCGGCGGCATTGTTGATGGTCCTCTGCAGGTCATCAGCAAAAACAGTATCGGCCAAAAGGACATTGAGGGCATTCCCCTCATCGTCCAGCTTTTCTGTTAAGCGGTCCAGTTTGCGCGATACTTCGGCTGCATTATCGGTGGTAACCCGTACATTGGCGAGCAGCGAATCATAGGTGGTACCAAAGGTGGTATCGTTGAGCAGGGTATACACAGGACCCTGTTCATTTTTCTGCAGGCGGTTTACCATCTGACCAACCTCTCCGGCAATATAAGCGGTTCGCTCGCCTGTTTTCTCAAGGCTGATGACGGTTTCTTCCAGACTTTCGGCCAGCTCGGGGCTTTTGAGCAGGCGGCCGATAGTGCCTTCGCCGGAATTAATCTGTCTTGCTATTTCCTGTAATTCTTCGGTAATTATCAGGGCATTCTGTCCTGTTTCTTCCAGCATATTCATAATATCCTGTGCACTGGCTTCGCTGAAAGAGGCAATGGTATCACCGTCATCTATTGGATCTCTCATTTGCCCTGGTTTAATAACGACAATCGTATTGCCAATTAATCCATCGCTGCCAATGGTGGCCAGCGCATCTTCATTGATAAAGCGACGGTCGTTTTCCCGGATGCCAAGCGTAACAGCCACAATGGAATCGCTGGCAATCCTCACCTCCCGCACAGTTCCTATTTTTACCCCTGAGAGCCACACATTGTTGCCCCTGGTAAGACCTCCGACATCCTTAAAGGCTGTGTGTATTTCGATAGTCGGGTTAAATAAATCCCTGGCATTGCCAATAAAGAAAATACCTATCAGGAATAGTATAAGGCTCACAAGTACAAAAATGCCCAGCTTGGCATTTTTACGGTCGTTTTTCTCGCTCATCGGGCTTCTATATTATAGTAGTTCAGGAAAGTTTTTAATAATGGGTCCTGTGTTTGTGTCAACTCATCGAAAGGGCCATCGAAATGATTTTTTCCGTTGTACAGGAAAATTACCCGGTTGGCAATGGCACGGGCACAGGTAAGATCGTGGGTAATAATGATGGAAGAGGTGCCATGGCGCTTCTGTACCTCCAGTACGAGCTCGTTTATTTCTTCTGAAGTAATAGGATCCAGTCCGGCAGTGGGCTCATCGTACAGCATAATCTTTGGGTTCAAAATAAGCGTTCGGGCAATGCCGATACGCTTCTTCTGTCCGCCAGAAAGGTCGGCAGGCCATTGGTCCACGGCATGCTCCATGCTTACCTCTTCTAACGCATTCATTACTTTTTCGTTGAGTATCTTCTGGTCAAATATCTTCAGGTTGCGCTTGAGCGGGAACTCCAGGTTTTCGCGAACGGTCATGGAGTCGTAGAGGGCACTCAACTGGAAGGAAAAGCCCACATCTCTCCTTAAGGCATTGATTTGTTCGCTATTCAGGCGCCGCACATCTTTGCCCAATACCTCTATTTCTCCTGCATCAGGTGTAATCAGTTCCACAATACATTTAATCAGTACCGACTTTCCTGTTCCGGACCGGCCCAGTACCACAAGGTTTTCTCCTTTTTTTAAATCAAGGTCTACCCCGTTGAGTACAGGAGTATCATCGAATGATTTATACAGATTGCGAATGCGAATAACCGTTTCAGTGCCTATGGCGCTGCTGTTTTCTTCGGCGATATGTCGTGCGTTTTTATCCAAGGCTTAGCGAAATAGTTCAATTACCTGCAGGGAAAGCAGGTCAAGAATAAATACCAGAAACAGGGATGTAACTACCGAAATATTGGCGGCACGTCCTACCCCCACCGTACCACGGCCGGAATTATAGCCACAGTAGCAGCTGACAAGGCCAATGGCCATCCCAAAAAGGAATCCCTTCAGTACAGATGAAAAGATATCTACAAACTCCAGAGAGTCAAAAACCTGATAGAAAAAGAGGGGGAGGCTCGTCTGGTTGAAAACGGCAGTGGCAATAAAAGAGCCGAAGAGCATTAAAGTATCAGCATAAATTACAAGCAGAGGCACCATTAAAGTGGTAGCGACTACCCTTGTAACTACCAGGTAACGGAAAGGGTCGGTACCCGATACTTCCATGGCATCGATCTGTTCGCTTACATTCATAGAGCCTAACTCTGCACCTATATTGGAACCTACCCGGCCGGCACAAATAAGTGCCGTTACCAGCGGGCCCAGTGCCCGCACAATGGCGATGGATACCAGCGAAGGAAGCCACGATTCGGCCCCGAACTCCAGCAGCGACGGCCTTGACTGTCGTGTAAACACAATCCCCACCAGAAAAGAAGTAAACCCAACCAGAAAAAAGGTTTTAACGCCAATCTGGTAACACTGGCGGAGAATTTCCCTGCTTTCATAAGGCGGCAAAAACATCTTTCGGAAAGTTTTGCTTACAAAAGAGAAAATATTCGCCAGGTTAATCAGAAAACTTTTGAGCCGGTTGGTATTTCGTGTTTTCGTATCCTGCATCTAAAAAAAAATCAAAAATTAGCTTTACCTATTAATGGGAAAAACAGGTAAAAGGTTTTAAGCAATAGGGGCAGGGGAAGCAGAAAAACAGCCTTTGATACGTCTTTAAACCTTCCCTGGCGGCCTTAAGTTTTTTCCAGTTTGTGGGGACTCAGAAGAGTGTTTTATCGGCCGAAAATTTTCCGGGACCAGTAAAAAAGATCGTCAGGTAAGCACCCAGGTAAAGGAACGCCAGCTCCCTGGAGCTGAAAGCGTCGGCTCCATGCACTACAAAAAAAGCAATTGCCATGGTGATGATGAGTGGGATGGTAGCCAAACGGGTCAATACCCCTACGATAATCAATACACTGCAAATAAGCTCTGCAAAAACTGCCAGGATAAGCGAAATTTCCGGTCCGAGTCCTACAGGATCGCCAAATTCGAAATTGCCACTCAACAGCCGCTGAAGCTTTGGGTAACCATGGGTAAGCATGGCAGCACCGGCCACCAGCCGCAAAAGGAGCAGCCCCAGATCAAAAGAGAGGGGACGCCACGTTAAAAGCGTTTTTTTCATTTTTGTTGTTTAAAGAAAGTTGTTTCTCAAAAAAGAGAAGATGCAGCGGTTTGTATGCCGGCTCAGGAGAACTGAAAGAGGTACTTATTCCTCTTTCAGTTCTTTAATTAATTGTTTCAAAATATTTTGTGCGGCAACGGAAATAATGGTGCCCGGACCAAACACACCTGCCACACCCGCCTGGTACAGGAAATCGTAATCCCGGGCAGGAATTACACCACCGGCAATGACCATAATATCGTCGCGGCCAATTTTGCGCAGGGCGTCGATGAGCTGTGGGATAAGTGTTTTATGTCCTGCCGCCAGAGAGCTGGCACCAATTACATGTACATCGTTTTCTGCAGCCTGGCGGGCTACTTCCTCGGGGGTCTGGAAGAGGGGTCCAATGTCTACATCAAAGCCCAGGTCGGCAAAGGAGGTGGCAATTACCTTGGCACCACGGTCGTGGCCGTCCTGGCCCATTTTGGCGACCATAATGCGCGGGCGACGGCCTTCCAGCTGAGCAAATTCATCGGCCAGCTTTTTGGCTTCCTTAAAGTTGTCGTCGTTCGAGGCTTCACTGCTGTATACGCCCGATATGGAGCGGATGGTGGCCTTATGGCGGCCGAATTCTTTTTCCATAGCATCAGATATTTCTCCTAAAGTGGCGCGTTGCCGGGCGGCTTCCACGGCCAGCTCCAGCAGGTTACCCTCACCGGTGGCGGCGCACTGGGTAAGGGCAGCAAGGGCTTCTTCGACTGCCTGCTGGTTTCGTTCGCTGCGGAGTTTTTCGAGCCGGGCCAGCTGGGAGTTCAGTACCGCCGTATTGTCCACCTCCAGGAGTTCAATCTCCATATCTTCTTCCACCTGGTAGCGGTTCATGCCAACGATAAGGTCGCGACTGGCGTCGATGCGGGCCTGCTTACGGGCTGCGGCTTCCTCGATGCGCATTTTTGGCAGACCGGTTTCTATGGCTTTTGCCATTCCGCCCAGCTCTTCTACCTCCTCAATCAGCTTCCATGCTTTTTCTACTAGCTCATTGGTAAGGCTTTCAACATAATAGGAGCCTGCCCAGGGGTCAATGGCTTTGGTGATATCGGTTTCGTCCTGCAGGTACAATTGGGTGTTGCGGGCGATACGGGCAGAAAAATCAGTTGGCAGAGCGATGGCTTCATCGAGTGCATTGGTATGCAGCGACTGCGTATGGCCAAGGGCTGCTGCCATCGCCTCCACACAGGTACGGGTTACATTATTGAAGGGGTCCTGTTCGGTAAGGCTCCATCCGCTGGTCTGGCAATGGGTACGCAGGGCCATCGACTTCGGACTCTTCGGGTCGAACTGCTTTACCAGCTTGGCCCACAGCATACGACCGGCCCTCATTTTGGCAATTTCCATAAAGTGGTTCATGCCAGTAGCCCAGAAAAAGCTGAGGCGTGGAGCGAGTTTATCCACATCGATTCCTGCTTTGATACCAGTTCGCAGGTACTCCAGGCCATCAGCCAGGGTATAGGCCAGCTCAATATCGGCGGTGGCACCGGCTTCCTGCATATGGTAACCGCTGATGCTGATGGAGTTGAAGCGCGGCATGTTCTTCGAAGTGTACTCAAAGATGTCGGCAATAATGCGCATGCTTGGCTCCGGCGGGTATATATACGTATTCCGCACCATAAATTCTTTCAGAATGTCATTCTGAATGGTGCCGCTGAGCTGCTCAGGTTTTACGCCCTGCTCTTCGGCTGCCACAATGTAGAAGGCCATAATGGGAATAACGGCTCCGTTCATGGTCATACTCACCGACATTTTGTCGAGCGGAATCTGGTCGAAAAGAATTTTCATATCCAGAATAGAGTCGATGGCTACGCCGGCCTTACCCACATCGCCTAGCACGCGCGGGTGGTCGCTGTCGTAGCCTCGGTGGGTGGCAAGATCGAAGGCAACGGAGAGCCCTTTTTGCCCGGCGGCCAGGTTGCGGCGGTAAAAGGCATTGGACTCTTCGGCAGTTGAAAAGCCTGCGTATTGGCGAATGGTCCAGGGGCGGGTTACATACATGCTGCTATAGGGGCCACGCAGGTAAGGAGGGAGACCGGCGGCAAAGTCAAGATGTTCCAGTTTTAGCACATCGTCCTGTGTATAAGCAGGCTTGATCTTTATCTTTTCCGGGGCCATCCAGCCTGGAGCTGTTCTTTCAGTAGCATCCTGTTTGGTGTCAGCCGAAGGTTTTGTTCCGGGAGCGGTGGCCTGAGAGCCTTTTATATTTATTTTAGAAAAATCGGGTTTCATATCTTGTTGCTGGTTGTTCGTTGCTGGTAGATTCAGTAACAATTAGCTGGAAAGCCAGCTGCTCAGATATACTGCATCCTACACTCATTGTCCTGTGTCGTCGTTTCAAATCTCATATCTCCTGTCTCATTCCTCCCCAAACAGCTTGTCCTGTATTTCCGTGAGCACATCCAGGGCATCGGATTTCAGGTGAATGAATCCGTCGATGGCAGCATGCTTTACCTCTTTCATGGAGTCAGGCCTTCCGGCCACCAGCAGGAGACCATTAAAGAACTTTCTGACATAGTCGGCCAGCTCGGGCACCTGCGCCTCGTAATCGGCATCGGAGGAACAGCATACAATAATGGAAGGGCGCTGCTGTAAAAGCTGGTTCAGCTGGGAAGACTGTGGCTGCGCATGGGCTTCCTGTGTAGCAAAGCCGGCGCAGCGGAGGAAGTCCGAGGCAAAGGCGGAACGGGCTCTTCCCATAGCGGCATCACCAAACTGTAGCAGGATGGCCAGCGGGCGTTCATGTCCGGCGGCAATATAGGCTTCGGTGCGGACACGTAGGTTTTCATAGGCTGCGCCCCTCCTTTGTGGAGAAAGCAGCTTTTCCTGGTCGGCACTACCAGTGGAAGTGCTGCTTTTTGGCAGTTTCTCCTCGGCATTGGCATAGGCATTAACGCCAACCAGTTTTTGTTTTCGGGTATTAATATCCTGTAGCTTATCCTTACGCACCCGCCTTAACTCTTCCTGTATAAAACCTTTTTCGAAGGCTCGGGAGAAGCCTCCTTTTTCTTCTACCTGTAAAAACAGCGCCCATGAAGCGGTAATCAGGCGATCGGTAAGGGTTTCGATGTAGTAGGAGCCTGCGGCAGCATCGGCTACCTTGTCGAAATAGGCTTCTTCTTTAAGTATGCTGCTGATATTACGGCTTATACGGCGGGAAAATGCACTGGGCTCGGCGAAGCTGCTGTCAAAAGGAGGAATGCTCAGCGCATTGCATCCGCCGATAATCGCACTCATGGCCTGGGTGGTATAGCGTAACATATTTACATGCGGATCTAGTATACTGGCCGACCAGGTATCCGGCCTGGCATGAATGTACAGCTGGCCGGGCTGGTAGTCAGTTAGTCCATAGCTGTTGGCTATTTTTGCAAAAAGCCAGCGTATGGCACGTAGCTTCGCAATTTCCATAAAGTAACTGGTGCCTATCGAAACCGAGAAGCAGAGGTTATCGATGGCATCGGCTGCCGACATCCCTCCGTCTGTCAGGTGGTCGAGGTTAGAAACCGCCAGGTTAAGGCCAAAAGCAATTTCCTGTACGGCACTGGCTCCTGAATCATGAAAAGAGTCTGTATTAATGGTGATGCCGTAGAAATGGGGCATTCTGCCGGTTTTGCTGGTAACCGATGCGAAAGAACTAAAATGGTCGCTGTCGATAAGGCCACTTTCAGCAATTTCACCGATGGGGTCGAAATTAAAAATACCATTGAGTTCCTCTGCCTGTACACCCTGCTCTTTGGCATACCGGATATAGGCAGAGAGGAGCTGGTCGGCCTGGCTGCCGGCCAGAAAAGAAACCGAGCAGTAATTAAGCTTAATATCTTTTAAAAGTATACCCAGCTTTATGTCCTGGAGTTTAGATACATCAAAGTACAAGCCTTCGGCCCCATTGTTAAGTGCCTCCAGCGCCACTGCATTAGCGTTTTTTTCATTCTTTACCCGAATGTACTGGTTGTTGACCCATTCGCGGGCGCTGCCTTGTGTGCTGGTGGAGGTAACCAGTGTATTATGTAATTGCTGCAGGTAATCCAGCTGGCTTACTTCGGAGCGGGTGTAATAGGGCTCCACGTTAAAGCCCTCGTAGGTATGCCACTGCAGCTCGTTGTACGATTTATCTTTAAGATCTTCCTTTAGCTTGGCTAGCCAGTCTTTTTTACTGACCGGGTGAAAATGAGGAAACATCGGCTGTGGCTCTTGCATAAAAAATATTCTGATTTTAGAGTAAAGTTAACTTAATTGCATTTGTTTTTAAACTCCCCGGTTTAAATACTGCAGGACTGTAAAAGTTTTTGGTACAGTTTTTATTGTTAGTTGCCTGACTGTCAGATGGTATTCATGAAATATAATTCATATAGAAAGTACCTGTACTTTCTCCTTTTTGTTTTAACAGCAGGCAGCAGTGGCTGTAAAACAGGCGCCTATTCAGCTATAAAAGTGCAGGAGGCTTCTGCTTTACAGGTCGATTCCATGCTGGTGCCGGACCCGGAAATAGTGGAGATTATCCTGCCCTATAAAGTAAAGCTCGATGCCGAAATGGACAAAGTGATAGGCAGGGCGGCTTTTGAACTAACCAAAGGGCCGGTCGAGTCATCATTAGGCAATTTTGTAGCCGACCTGATTGAAGATAAAGCAGAAGAATATTCTGGTATTGAGGTAGATATGGGAGCCGTGACTACCGGAGGATTGCGGGTTCCTATTGCAGAAGGGCCCATTCAGTTGAGTGAACTCTTTGAGCTGATGCCTTTCGAAAATACGATATGGATACTGGAGCTGAACGGAGAGCAGACCCGGGAGTTGTTTGCCTATGCGGCCGAGCGACAGAATATAGCCATCTCGAACAGTAAATTAATTGTGGCAGGTGATGAGGCCGTGCATATTGAAATAGGAGGGGAAACCTTTAACCCTGACAGGACCTATACCCTGGCCATATCGGATTATCTGGCCAGTGGGGGCGATGACCTTTTCTTTTTGAAAGAGGCTCGTGTACTGGAAAAGCTGCCTGTAAAGCAGCGAGATGTTATTATTGAAAAAGTGGCCGAAGAGGAAGCTGCAGGCCGTGCCATTGAAGCGGAAATTGAAGGTAGGGTGGTGATAAAAGAACAGAGGTAAGATGAGAAAAATAGATTTAAATAGTCGCAGGGATTTCCTGAAGAAGCTGGGTGCAGGTACCAGCCTGCTTGGACTGTCTGGTTTAGGTGCTTTTTTACCCTCAGAGGCCTCGGCGGCTCCACGCCCTCGCTTAACCATTCTGCATACCAACGATATGCATAGCCGTATAGAGCCTTTTCCGCAGGATGGCCGACGGTTTGCAGGCATGGGCGGGATGGCCCGCCGCGCCAGCCTGATAGAACAGATAAGACAGGAGGAGGAGCATGTATTACTGCTCGATGCCGGCGACATTTTTCAGGGTACGCCTTATTTTAATTTTTACGAAGGAGAACTGGAATTTAAGCTCATGACCGAAATGGGCTATGATGCCGCCACCCTTGGAAACCACGATTTCGATAATGGACTGGAGGGCCTGAAGGCGCAACTACCTAATGCCGGCTTTCCTTTTTTAGTCGCGAATTACGATTTTTCAAACACTATTCTCGAGGGTGCGTTTAAGCCTTTCAGGATATTTGAAAAAGGCCCTATAAAAGTGGGGGTGTTTGGACTGGGAATTGAACTGGAAGGGCTGGTTAGTGAAAAGCATTTTGAAGGGGTACGTTACCTGGAGCCGGTGGCCGTGGCCCGCGAAATGGTGCAGGAGTTGAAAGCACAGGGCTGCCACCTGGTGGTCTGTCTGTCGCACCTGGGTTATGAATATGAGCAGGATAAAATATCTGACCTGAAGCTGGCTGCCCTGGTGGAAGGAATTGACCTGATTATTGGCGGCCATACACATACTTTTCTGGAAGAGCCTACGGTGGTACGGAATCCGGCAGGGGAGGACGTGCTGGTAAACCAGGTAGGCTGGGCCGGCATTAATGTAGGGCGTATTGACTATACTTTTGAGAAAAGAAAAGAAAAAATGGGCGTGTTTACGGCAAGCCTCCCTGTTTCTGAAAAGTCAAGCAGAATTTGATTTTTTTCTCATTTAATTTTTGTACAAATTTGCTGTTACCCTAAAGAGTTTAGCGAAGGGTGGAAAGTGCTGAAATATGAATTTTCCGCCCTCTAATAAATCAGTAAGCCCATGCAGTTGAGAACCATTAATATTTTTAGGGGAATCTGCTTTTGCTTCTTGATTTTCGCTTCTTCTTGCGTATTTTTAAAGTCCGTTTTTTTGTAAAACCCAAGGCTTTCTGCACATGTACCAGAACTGTGAATCAGTATGGAATAATTGTCTGCGACTCATCCGGGAGAGCATCGGGGATCAGAGCTACAATACGTGGTTTGCTCCCATCGTGCCTCAAAGCCTGGAGAATAATGTCCTGACAATACAGGTGCCCAGTCAATTCTTTTATGAGTGGCTGGAGGAAAACTATGTGCATTTACTGAAACAGGCTATCGATACTGAGCTGGGGCCTCTGGGTAAGCTACAGTACTCCGTGATAGTGGATAAAGGCAATGAAGAGTTCAAGCCTAAAACCATTAGCCTGCCCACTGGAAAGCAGCCAAAACGTAACTTTCAGAACCACCAGCAAAATAACGGAAACTACAGGCCAAATGGCGGTGGTGTTACCGATGTGCAGGAGCTGGATTACCGAAGCCCTTTTGCCCGTCGTTCCCTTGGAGGCGAGGAGCAGACTTCCCACCTGAACCCGCATTATTCTTTCGAAACGTTTATTGAAGGTGACTGTAACCGGCTGGCCCGTTCTGCCGGACTCGCCGTAGCAGAACGGCCGGGTGCCACCTCTTTTAACCCGCTGATGGTGTACGGGGGGGTTGGTCTCGGAAAAACCCACCTGGTACAGGCCATCGGAAATGATATAAAGCTGAACCGGAACGATAAATTTGTCCTCTACGTAACATCAGAGAACTTTACCAACCAGTTTATTGAGGCCTTAAAGGCCAATAATGTGCAGAGCTTCAGTAACTTTTACCTGCAGGTAGATGTGCTGATTATCGACGACGTACAGTTCCTGTCCGGTAAGGAAAAGACACAGGAAATATTCTTCCATATCTTTAACCACCTGCACCAGTCGGGCAAGCAAATTATCATGACCTCCGACTGTCCGCCCCGTGAGCTGAAAGGCCTGCAGGAGCGCCTGCTTTCCCGCTTTAAGTGGGGACTGACGGCCGACCTGCAACAGCCCGACCTGGAAACCCGCATGGCCATTATTGCCCGCAAAATGGAAAACGACGGGGTGTATATGCCTACGGAAGTAGTAGAGTACCTGGCCAATAGTGTGGATACCAATATGCGGGAGCTGGAAGGAGTGCTGATTTCGCTGCTGGCGCACGCCTCCCTTAACCGGAAAGATATAGACCTGGAGCTGGCAAAGTCCACCCTCAAAAACATTGTGCAGGATATAGAAACCGAAGTAAATATCGACTATATCCAGAAAGCGGTAGCGGCTTATTTTAACATTACCCAGGATATGATGCGCAGCAAAAGCCGCAAGCGCGAACTGGTAGTGGCCCGGCAGGTGGCCATGTATTTCTCCAAAGAATACACCAACCATTCCCTCAAATCCATCGGGCAGCATTTTGGCGGCCGCGACCACAGTACGGTTATCCATGCCGTGCAGGCCGTAAACGATATGCTGGAAACCGACAGTAAGTTTAAAAACTCCGTTCACGAGCTGTCCCGCAAAATTAAGAGGCGGGCGGTAAATGCTTAGTCACTCATTGTTGGTTGGTCGTTGTTCGTTGTTGGATTTTGGTGGCTAATGGCTAGTGGCTGGATCGTCTGAACGCAGAGCCTTTCCCAATTGAAATTGTCATTGCGAGCACAGCGAAGCAATCTCCCGCCTATTCATACCTTCTAAATAAAGTCTTCCTTTTGATACTCCCTTTCAACCAGAAAGAGATTGCCGCGCTCCGCAAAGCTCCGCTCACAATGACAGGCCGTTTAGAGGTTCTCCAATCCATTGTCCATCGTCCATCGGTCATTGTCTCAGATCTCAAGTCTAAAATCTCCAATCTCCTGTCTCCTCTCCTAAAAATAATACTGGTAATAGCCCTTCTGGCCATTTGAATTAACGCCTTCGATAATTACCCTGCCCCGGACGTTAGAGAGTACCTGTACAAGCTTTTCTGGAGAGGTAATGGGGATGCCATTAATCTTGGTTACCACAAAGCCTTCTGCAATATTCAGGCGGCGGATAAAGCCAGGCCGGATATTCGAAATGCGGACACCCTGATCCACTCCCAGTAAATTACGTTCCACCTTGCTTACCTGCTCCAGGTCTGCCCCCAGGGTTTCGGAGGTAAAAATTTCGCGGTGGATAATTTCCGTCGTGCCTTCCCGGTTGGTCAGTATCATCGTAGTTTCATGGGGCTGGTTTCGGCGGATGAAGCTGATAATGATTTTGTCGCCTGGCGAATGGTAGCTGATCACTTCTAGGAAGCTGCTCCGGCTGCTGGTGGGTAAACCATTTACAGCTGTAATGATATCGCCTTCGCGCAGACCTGCTTTTGCCGCCGCTCCTTCCGGTGTTATATAGGAGAGCACTACGCCACGTTCGGCCTTTATACCAAGACGCTCAGCTTTTTCCACATCCAGGTCAATCACTTCGGCACCGATAAAAGCTTTTTGTACCTCTCCATAATCGATAATATCATCGACCACTTTATGGACCACATCTACCGGAACGGCAAAGCTATAGCCGGCATAAGAGCCTGTTTGGGAAAGAATAGCCGTATTGATACCAATCAGCTCTCCATTTGTATTCACCAGTGCACCTCCGCTATTTCCAGGGTTAATGGCGGCATCGGTCTGGATAAAAGACTCCAGAGGAAAGGCTCCCTTGGTAAGACTGATTTCGCGGCCTTTTGCCGACACAATACCTGCTGTTACTGTAGAAGTAAGGTTGAAGGGGTTACCCACTGCCAGCACCCATTCTCCAACCGATACATTGGCAGAGCGACCAAGATTAATGGCAGGAAGATCGTCGGCCTCTATTTTTAGCACGGCCAGATCGGTGGAAGGGTCCGACCCGATAAGCTTAGCTTCATAAGTGCGGCGGTTATGCACGACCTCTATCACCTTGGCACCATCCACCACATGGTGATTGGTTACGATATAACCATCATCTGAATAAATTACCCCCGAGCCGGAAGAAGCGACAGGGCCATTTGGCCGGCCAAAAAGCAGGTCGAAATAGCTGGTGGGCTCGTAAGAGTCGCCGGTGAGGGTTTTAATAAAAACGACCGACTTTGTACTCCTGCTGGCTGCTTCTATAAAACGTTCCTCGAGCGGAAGGGGAGTATTGTAGCTGTCTCCTTTATAAGCGGCTCTTGTAAACACGGTTGGGCTGTCGCTATGCACTATACGATTGTCAGCGGTTACAGGAACTGCCGCATCATCGAATTCCTCGAAAGTATAGGCACCGGCCAGGCCAGCCAGGAAAGGTATTAAAAATAGCTTACTAACAGTTTTAACGATTTTCATAACAGGTACTTTTCTATTCTGATATACGCTTATGCTGTTCTGTTTCTTATACGGACCAGCTAATATACTTGCTGCGTACTGTTTTGCGCAACTCCTGATATGCCCTTCGGCTTAAAGATGTATAAAAGCGCATCCCTCTTTTGGTTTATTTTTGTACTTTTGCAGCTTATGGGAATACGTTCGTTTTTAAGCAAGCCCCTGGCTGCTTATGTAGTCAGGCAGCAAAGGAAATGGGCCACCAGGCCTGTAGAAACACAGCAGAAGGTCTTTCGATACCTCATTGATAAGGCAAAACAAACAGCCTTTGGTAAAGACCATGATTTTTCCGGCATCCGCACGCACGAAGACTATAAAAAAAAGGTGCCTGTACACGACTATGAAGACCTGAAGTCTTACATAGAGCGGGTAAAGGCAGGTGAAGAGGATGTGTTGTGGCCGGGAAAACCTTTGTATTTTGCCAAGACCTCCGGTACTGCCTCCGGTACCAAATACATCCCCATCAGCAAAGAATCTATCCCTTACCATATCAATAGTGCGCGGGATGCGCTGCTTAATTATGTGTACGAGAGCGGAAAAGGAAGGTTCCTGGACGGAAAACTGATTTTCCTGAGCGGAAGCCCGGAAATGCATAAGGAGAATGGTATCTATATCGGCCGGCTTTCCGGCATCTCCAACCACCATGTGCCATCTTACCTGCGCACCAATCAAATGCCCAGCTGGGAAACCAACATTATGGAAGACTGGGAGGCAAAGGTCGATACTATTGTAGAGGAAACCCTTGGGAAAGATATGACGCTTATCTCCGGCATTCCGCCCTGGGTGCAAATGTATTTCGATAAAATAGTCGCCCGTACCGGCAAAAAAATTAAGGATGTTTTCCCGAACTTCGAATTGTTCGTATACGGAGGCGTGAATTTTGAACCTTATCGCGCCAAGCTGTTCGAGACCATTGGCCGAAAGGTAGACTCGGTTGAAACCTATCCTGCTTCCGAAGGCTTTATCGCTTACCAGGATTCGCAAAAGGAGAGGGGCCTATTGCTGCTGCTTAACCATGGCATTTTCTACGAGTTTATACCTGCCGACCAGTATTTCGAGAAGAATCCGCCCCGCCTTGGTATTGGAGAGGTGGAGCTGGGTGTAAATTATGCGGTGGTAATGAGCACCAATGCCGGTCTTTGGGGCTACTCCATCGGCGATACGGTGCAGTTTGTAAGCAAAGATCCTTACCGGATTATTGTGAGCGGGCGTATTAAGCATTTTATTTCGGCCTTTGGAGAGCATGTAATCGGCTCAGAAGTGGAAGGAGCGATGAAGTATGCCGTGAGTCGCCATCCGGAAGTGGAGCTGGTAGAATTTACCGTAGCCCCGCAGGTAACGCCCGCTGAAGGCCTGCCCCTGCACGAATGGTACATTGAATTTGCCAAACCTCCGGCCGATTTGGCTGCCTTTGAAAAAGACCTTAATTTGCAGCTGCAGAAGCTCAATTCTTATTACGACGATTTAATCAGCGGCAATGTGTTGCGGCCACTAAAGATATATTCGCTGCAGAAGGCGGCTTTTCAGGAATATATGAAAAGCCAGGGAAAACTGGGCGGACAAAATAAAGTGCCCCGTTTGAGTAACGATCGTAAACTGGCAGATGAACTGCAAAAGTATAGTATATAGTAAAGAGTGTTGAGACTAAAGACTTGAAAAGAAGGGAACAGGAAATTAGTGAAAAGAAACGACTCCTCTTCAATCCCATTTACAAGCAATAAACAACTAGCAACCAACAACTAATTGGATAAGGACAATCGTAAACATATTGCCATTCTGGGCTCGACCGGCTCCATAGGTACACAGGCGCTGGAGGTCATTGGGGGCCATCCCGATAAATTTGTGGCGGAGGTGCTCACAGCTCAGCGAAATGCCGATTTGCTGATTGAACAAGCCCTTGCATTTAAACCTAATGCAGTAGTAATAGGAGAGGATGCCCTGTATGAGCAGGTACGCGACGCCCTGCTTCCGCACGACATAAAGGTATATGCAGGCCAAAAAGCCCTTGCCTCGGTGGTGGAAATGGACAGCATCGATATTGTGCTGACAGCCCTGGTAGGCTATGCGGGTCTTCAGCCAACCATACGGGCCATTGAAGCAGGAAAGCATATTGCCCTGGCTAATAAAGAAACCTTGGTAGTGGCAGGCGAGTTAGTGACAGCCCTTGCGCGGGAAAAAGGGGTTAATATATACCCTGTCGACTCCGAACATTCCGCCATTTTCCAGTGCATTGTAGGGGAATTCCATAATCCTATAGAAAAAATTATTCTAACTGCCTCAGGTGGCCCATTCCGGGGCAGGAGCAGGGAGGAGCTGCAGTCGGTTACGAAAGCACAAGCCCTGAAACACCCTAACTGGGAAATGGGTGCAAAAATTACGATAGACTCCGCTTCTCTTATGAACAAGGGTCTGGAGGTGATAGAGGCTAAATGGCTGTTTGGTCTTAGGCCTGATCAGATTGAAGTGGTGGTACACCCGCAGTCCATTATCCACTCGATGGTGCAGTTTACCGACAGCTCCATTAAAGCCCAGATGGGCCTGCCCGATATGCGCTTACCCATACAATTTGCCCTGAGCTATCCGGACCGGATAATGGCCGATTTTCCCCGGCTAAACTTTATGGACTACCCGCAGTTGACCTTCGAGCAGCCCGACAGCCAGACTTTCAGGAATCTTGCATTGGCTTTCGAAGCCATGGAGCGGGGTGGAAATGTTCCCTGTATTTTAAATGCTGCCAATGAAATAGCCGTGGCCGAATTTTTGCAGGATAAAATTGGTTTCCTCCATATGTCTGATATTATTGCCGAGTGCATGGAGCAGGTTCCTTTTATTGCCAAGCCTTCTCTGGATGATTATATATCTACCGACCGGGAAGTAAGAATAAAGGCACAGGAGCTAATAGGAAGAAATAGTAGAGCTTAGAAGCTGGAGGTTAGAAGGTGGCAGCTATGTCAGGTACAAGCCGCCAGCAACGAACAACAAATAACGAACAACTAAAAATAGAGAATGGAAAATTTGGTAATGATTGGCCAGTTACTGCTGGGGCTTTCAATTTTGATTGGCCTGCACGAACTGGGCCATTTGCTGGCAGCCAAGGCCTTTGGAATGCGGGTGGAGAAGTTTTCAATTGGGTTTCCGCCAAAGATTGTCGGCTTTAAGTTCAAAGAAACCGAATACTCGATTGGTGCGATTCCCCTGGGGGGATTTGTGAAAATCAGCGGGATGATAGACGAGTCGCTTGATACTGAGCAAATGGCCAGGGAACCGGAGCCATGGGAGTTTAGGGCGAAGCCGGCATGGCAGCGCCTAATCGTTATGATGGGTGGCATTATTGTAAATGTAGTGCTGGGGATCGTGATCTTTGTGGTGCTGGCTTATCAGCAGGGCGATGCCTATATTCCGCGTGCAGAAATTGTTAAAAACGGCATAGTAGCCCTGGAGTATGGTGAAAAATTAGGACTCGAAACGGGTGATAAAATTCTGAAAGTAAACGGGAAAGAGTACGAGCGTTTTAGTGAAGTGCAGCGTGGTGCCGACGTGCTCCTCGGCGATAACAGCTATTACACCATCGACCGGATGGGGCAGACGGTAAATGTTTCCCTTCCGGCAGATATGCTCGAAATATTTGCAGATAAAGAAACGGCCACCCAGTTTATTGAGCCCCGCCTGCCTTTTGCTGTTGGGGAAGTAGAAAAAGGAAGTAACGCGGAAAAAGCTGGTTTAAAGCCTGGCGACAGGATAATAGCAGTAAATGGAAAGGAAATTATGTTCTTCGACCAGTTTGATGCTGCCCTTCAGGAAAATGCCGGAGAAGAAATTACCCTTCAGGTTCTCCGGAATGTGGAGAACAGACCGGAGAACAGTGGAGTAGTAGGGGATCCTATCACCTTAACTGCCCAGGTAAGTGAAGAAGGTAAACTGGGCTTTAGGGTGCGGTCTCTGCTGGACATCAAGACAGAGCAGTACGGCTTTGTCGAATCAATTGTAAAAGGAACCGAAAAAGCATTTGAGTCTGTATGGCTGAACATACGCGGCTTTGGTAAAATATTTAGTGGCGATGTAAATGTAAGCGAGTCTGTAAAAGGGCCTATTGGTATCCGCGAAATTTATGGTGGCACCTGGGACTGGACCCGTTTCTGGAGCATAACCGGCCTGCTGAGCATGTGGTTAGCCTTCGTTAACTTTCTGCCTATTCCGGCACTGGATGGTGGACACGTTGCCTTCCTTACCTACGAAATTATTTCAGGGACTGCTCCCTCCGATCGTTTCCTTGAAGTGGCCCAAAAAGCTGGCATGGTTATCATCTTCGCCATTATGGGACTGGTAATCTTCAACGACCTGTTCAACCTGTTCTTTTAAGGCATAAGACATTAGATGTGAGACAGGAGATTTGAGAAATAATATAAGAATCAAAGAGCCGCTTTCCGAAAGGAGAGCGGCTCTTTTGTTTACTTTTTCCAGTGCTGCATGAGCGGGCCGCTTTCTCCGCTAACCGGATCGGCCTTAGGCAGAGATACATGCCGGATGTTTTCTTCCTTTTCGTCGGGGTCATCCTTTTGGGTGCAGGTGTCATAATCTTCCTGCCCGGCAGGGTAAGCCCCTACTACCTTAAAATCATCGGAGGCGGAGAGGCGGCAGTGTCCGGTGCCGGCAGGCAGAACCACCATGTCGCCAGCCTGTACATCTACTTCAGTCCCTTCAGGGCCACCGAACATAATGGTAGCGGTACCTGCAGCAATTCCTAAAACCTCATGGGCATTGCTGTGGTAATGATGGTAATCAAATACCCCATTCACCCAGCTGCCTCTCCAGTTATTTTTTTCAAAAGCCTGCTGGAACTGCTCCTTCAGCCTGTCCGGCTCTTCAAAAACCTGCTGGTAAATGAGCAGGGGAAGGGTAGGGTTATTCGGTATCTGCCCGTTCTCGCTTAGCTGGTAGGAAATTACTTTTGGCTCTTTCATAGACTCCTGATTTTAGCTCCTGTTAGCTTAACAACCAAAAAAGTGGGGGTGGATGTTTTGCCTTGAATGAAGGAAGCGGGCATCTGGATTATTGAGAAGGCTCCGCCAGGGGTATGGATAGAAATGATTACCTTCTCGGCTCTTCTAAATCTACTTCTCCTCTCCTTCCCAGGTGAGCTCGAATTCCACCCGGCGGTTCAGGGTCTTGTCGGCTTCGGTTTTCTCTTCCACTAAAGGGCGGGAGCTGCCATAGCCAATGGCTTCCACCTGCTCCGGATCGACATTGGCAAAAGCTACGAGGTATTCCATAATAGCCATGGCCCTTTGCTGCGATAGCTTCTGGTTAAATATTTTATCGCCATCGGAATCAGTATGGCCCGCAATTTTGAGCCTTACATCCGGGTGGTCAATCAGGAAGTCCGCCAGTTTGTTAAGGTCGGGGTACATTTCCGGAACAACTGTAGAGCTGCCGCTGGCAAAGTCGATGGTGGTAAACTCCAGCTTTTTGCTGATAGACTGTGTACGGTGCTCCATCTGCATATCGTCCTCCAGGCGAAAAAGCTCCTCTATTCTGAAGAATTCATCCCCCTGTATCACGAGCAGGTAGTTTTTGTCCTTTATCAGGTCGAACTCATAGGAGCCATCGGGCCGCAGGTATTTGGGCGCTACCTCTATACCTGTTTCAATATCTATTACACTTACAATTCCGCCTTTAAATGGCTGGTTAGTATCCTCGTTCCGCAAAGTGCCACTCAGTTTGGTGGTGGCAAGGGGCTGGGCTTCCATGGGTAAGGGAAAGGAATAGAGGTCGAGATTTTCCATATTATTCTGTGCCGAGCGGGCATAGAAGAGATCTTTCGACTCTGAGTCAATGGTGAAATAAAACTCACTGCCTTCTCCATTCACTAATGGACCGATGTTTTTAGGCTCGGCCCATTGCGGAACGGAGGCTTTATCGGGCAGTTGGTAGGATTTAATGATGTCGAATTCGCCAAAATTAAGCAGCTGCCCGTTTGAGCTAAAATAGAGAATGTTGTACCTCGGGTGAATAAAAGGGCTCAGCTCATTTTGCCGGGTATTAATCACCGGACCTACATTTTGCGCCGGCTGCCATTCGCCCTTTTTATTTTTATAGGTAAACCAGATGTCAGACAGGCCAAAGCCACCGATTCGGTCGGAGGCAAAATAAAGGGTATCTTCTGTATGCGAAAGAGAAGGGTGCGAATCCCAGGCGACGCTATTAAGGTTTACCCCCATATTACGTACCTGCCCCCAGCTGCTGTCGGGCTGCATTTTTGCTTCAAATAAATCGCAATTGCCATAGCTGTCAGGAGAGTCGCAGCGGCTGAAGTAGAGGGTTTTGCCATCGCGGCTGATGGTGGCGGAGCCTTCATTATGCGGGGAGTTAATGGCTTTAAAAGACTGAGCCTCCATCCAGCTGCCACCTTCTCCCCGGCTGAAGTAAAGATCTTCATTAGGGTTCTGGCGAATCATTAAGCGCCCTTCCGTATTTCTTTTTGAGGTAAAAAGGAGCAGGTTGTTATGCAGGTTGAGTGCGGGCGCATAATCTTCGCTGGAAGAGTTAATTTGGTTACCCATGTTCAGGAGCACACTTCGCGGAGGCAGGAGGGTATCGACCTGGCGGCGGTAATCGACCAGCTCGTAGTAGTAATCCAGCGGAACATACAGGTCTGCTTCATTTTTATTCGCCTCATTATAATGTAGCTCGACCTTGCTGATATCAATATCTTTCCGGTGGTGTTTAAGAACCAGGCGGTAGTAAGGAAGGGCCGCTTCGGGGCTTTCCATGAGCTCGGTTAGCTTGGCGAGGCGCCAGAGAAAATAAGTGTCTTTATAAAAGTTTTCAATGCCAAAGTTCTCTACATAGTCCTGCAGGACCTCTTTCAGCTCCGGCCATTTCTCCCGGGCTTCCAGCTTTTTTATTTTTTTTATTTTCTTCCGGTTGGCGTAATAAGGAATTTTATTTACGTTTTTAAACACAGGTAGTACGGCTTCATCCTGAACGGACAGACTACCTGCCTCCCTTACCTTTATGGCCTGCGAAGGCTTCTCCGTTGAAGTCTGCTCTGTTGATGGCTGCCCCAGTTGTGCACTGGCGGGAAGCTTACAAAGGAGCAGAAAGAGAAAGAGGGGGAGAAAATAATTTTTCATATTGGTCCTCGGGGGAGTGGCAGAAATATTAACTTAGAGCAAATGATTTTATTGCTACAATTTCCCAGATGATACAAATTTAAATCTTTTTAGCCTAAATTTTTGGCATATCCCTTGCATAATATAGAGGCTGCGAAGAAATAGATGATTTTCAAAGATTTCGTGCCATAATGGCATTAAAAATAAATGTACATGAGCAACAATTTCCGTCCATTGAGCAGTTCCATGCTTTTAGGCAACCTTTCTGACGACGAATCCGATGACCTGATGCACCTGATTACGTCTGATGAGGAGGCGGAACTGGATGATGCCCAGGTTCCGGACGAACTGCCAATATTACCTGTCAGAAATACAGTCTTATTTCCCGGTGTAGTCATTCCCATTACGGTAGGAAGACAAAAATCCATAAAACTTGTAAAAGAAGCTTATAAGGGCGACCGAATTATTGGGGTAGTGGCCCAAAAGAAAAACACTTCCGAAGAACCATCTTTTAAAGAGGTTTTTAAAGTGGGTACCATCGCCAAAATCCTGAAAATGCTGGTACTGCCCGATGGAAATACCACCATTATTATACAGGGTAAAAAGCGCTTTGGCATTGAAGAAATGGTGGAGGAAGATCCTTACCTGTTGGCCCGCATAAAAATTATGCAGGAGAAATTCCCAAAAAAGGAAACCAAGGAAACCAAGGCACTGGTAACCTCTCTTAAAGATGCGGCCGCGAAAATTATACGCCTGAACCCTGAAATTCCGCAGGAGGCGCAGGTTGCCCTCGATAATATTGAAAGCACCGCTTTCTTAACCCACTTCCTTTCCTCCAACATAAATGCAGAAGTAGCCGATAAGCAAAAGCTGCTGGAGATTGACGATGGTGTGAAGAGAGCCACTCTGCTCCTGAAGTTTATGCTGAAGGATATACAGATGCTGGAAATTAAGCAGGAAATCCACCAGAAGGTGCATACTGATATTGACCAGCAGCAGCGGGACTATTACCTGCGCCAGCAGATAAAAGTATTGCAGGACGAACTGGGGCAGGACGGGCCTGACCAGGAGGTAGAAAACCTGCGGGAGCGGGGCGAGAAAAAGCAGTGGACAGAGAAAGTGCAGGAGCATTTTGAGAAAGAGCTCGACAAAATTATGCGTATGAACCCCATGGCGGCCGAATATCCGGTGGCAGTGGCCTATGCCGAGCTGCTGGTGGAACTGCCGTGGAGCGAGTATACCAAAGATAACTTTGACCTGCAGCGTGCCAAAAAGATCCTCGATAAGGACCATTACGGTATGGAAAAGGTAAAAGACCGTATTCTGGAGTACCTGGCCGTGCTTAAGCTGAAGAACGATATGAAGGCGCCCATCCTTTGCCTCTATGGCCCTCCGGGTGTAGGTAAGACCTCCCTTGGCAAATCCGTAGCCAAGGCGCTGGGTCGGGAGTATGTGCGCATGTCGCTGGGTGGGGTGCATGACGAAGCCGAAATCCGCGGACACCGAAAAACCTATGTGGGTGCCATGCCAGGCAAAATTGTCCAGAACATTAAAAAGGCCAAATCAGGCAACCCTGTATTTATACTCGATGAAATCGATAAGGTAAGCTCCGATTTTCGCGGCGATCCCTCTTCGGCGCTTTTAGAAGTACTGGATCCCGAGCAGAATGAAGCTTTCCAGGATAATTACCTGGAGGTGGAATACGACCTGAGTAAGGTGCTCTTTATTGCCACTGCCAATTCGCTCGATACCATTCAGCCTGCCCTGCGCGACCGTATGGAGATTATCGAACTAAGTGGTTATACGCTCGAAGAAAAGGTACAGATTGCTAAAAAGCACCTTGTTCCGAAGCAGAAAAAGGAAAATGGCGTAAAGGCAAAAGATGTGCAGATAGCCGATGAAACCCTTGCACGCATTGTGGAAGCCTATACCCGCGAGTCGGGGGTACGAAGCCTGGAGCGCCAGATCGGAAAAGTGGTGCGATTCGTAGCCAAGTCCATTGCTATGGAAGAAGAGTACCCGAAAACCATTCAGGCAAAGCACCTGAAAAGTATTTTAGGAGGCGAAATTTTCGATAACGAAGAGTACCAGGGCAATGAAATGCCGGGTGTAGTTACAGGCCTTGCCTGGACGCAGTATGGCGGTGAAATACTCTTTATCGAATCGAGCCTGAGCAAAGGGAAAGGCAAACTTACCCTGAGTGGAAAACTGGGCGATGTAATGAAGGAATCGGCCATGGCGGCGCTTTCTTACCTGAAATCGCATGCCGATATGCTGAATATTGATTACCGCGTATTCGACCAGTACGACCTGCATGTGCACGTGCCGGCCGGTGCGGTACCAAAAGATGGCCCTTCGGCAGGTATAACCATGATTACCTCCATGGCCTCCGCCTTTACACAGCGAAAAGTGCGCGATAAACTGGCCATGACCGGCGAAATTACTCTCAGGGGCAAGGTGCTCCCTGTGGGCGGTATTAAAGAAAAAATACTGGCTGCCAAGCGCGCAGGGATTGTTGATATCCTGCTGTCCAGGGCAAACGAAAAGGATATAGAGGAGATAGAAGCCCGTTATATCAAAGGCATTAAAATCCATTATGTGGAGAAGGTAAAGGAGGTGCTGGAGTTTGCGCTGCTGAATGAAAAGGCTAAAAATGCCCGTAAGCTGGAGCTTGTGGAAGACCATAAATAGTTAACTCGAGGCCGGTAGTTATACAGAGTATAGCACCGGCCTTGCTTTTTATATGCTTCGAACTTTCCTCCTGTTATTTGTCCTTTCGGTAATGTGGCTGCCGGCAAGCGCACAGCAGTCATTTCATTTTCTGGAGCGGCCGGCTACGCCTCGTGCTTTGGCGCTTGGGGGGGCTGCTATTACGGCTGTACCTGGTGCAGGTATGTGGTTACAGAATCCTGCCCTGCTGGACTCCCTCTCGATCGGGCAGTTGCAGTTGGCTTATCAATGGTTTTATGCCGATGTTCAGCAGAGCAATATAGCCTATGCCCACCACACCAAAGCAGGTAGCTGGGGAGCCGGCCTGCAGTATGTAGACTGGGGTAAAATGCAGGGCTACGATGCCAGCGGAAGCCCCACCAGTCCGTTTACAGCCAGCGATTATGTGGTGCAGCTGAGCCATGCCCGTCGCTGGAGAGTATATTCGGCTGGTGCGAGCATTAAATGGGCCTCCTCCGGCATTGCAGGCTATCGGGCGGGGGCTTTGCTGCTGGATGCGGGTGGCACTTTTAGCCATCCATCCAAGGAGCTGGTGGCGGGTTTTGTGGTAAGAAATGTGGGTGTTTTTACCCGTTCTTATGCTGATGGACAAAGCCTGGTGCTACCGCTGGAGGTTCGGCTGGGACTTACTTTTAAGCCGAAGTTTATGCCTTTTCGCTTTACACTAACAGGGCAGCATTTGCAGCAGCCCGATTTAGGAAAGGCAGATCCTGCTTCACTCTTTAACAAAGAAGAGCCTCCTCTGGTTGATAACGTAATGCGCCACCTTGCCATTGGCACAGAGCTTTTGCTCAGCCAGAATGTGCAATTTCGGGCAGGCTATAATCACCTGCTCAGGCAGGAACTGAAGCTGGAAAATATAAGTGGCATGTCAGGCTTTTCACTCGGCCTTCTGCTACGGGTTAAAAGTTTTCAGTTAGAGTATACCCGGGCATGGTACCATGTGGCGGGCGGAACCAGCCAGCTGGGGCTGGGAATTAATATGAATAAGATTTTTAAGAAGAGAATTTAGCAGAGAGTTTTGAGTTGGGAGATAGGAGAGATAAAGCTCCGGATTCTTTCTTCATCTACTTCCTGTATTCTTCATTTTTCATTCTACATTAAAAAACAGCTATGCTTGATAATAAAGAATATTTAACACCTAAAGAAATTGTCGCTGAGCTCGACAAATATATCATAGGCCAGAAAGATGCGAAACGAAATGTGGCGATTGCCCTGCGGAATCGCTGGCGCCGAATGAATGTGCAAACAGACCTCCAGGGCGAAATTATGCCCAATAATATATTAATGATTGGTGCAACAGGGGTCGGTAAAACCGAAATTGCCCGTCGCCTTGCCCGCATTGCCGATGCCCCCTTTACCAAAGTAGAAGCTTCTAAATTTACAGAAGTGGGCTACGTGGGGCGCGATGTGGAAAGCATGGTTCGCGACCTGGTCGACCAGTCGGTGAACCTGGTAAAGGCCCGTAAAAAGGAGGAGGTAAAAGAAAAAGCCGAGCAGGTGGTGGAAGACATGATCCTGGATATCCTCATTCCGCCTGTAAAAAGCAAAGGCCGCCCTTCGGCCTCTTTTCAGCTCGAAGAGGATAATGACCAGATGCCGGATAATGATGCCGAACTGAACGAGCGCACCAGGGAGCGCTTTCGGGAAAAAATACGAAACGGAGAACTGGACGAGCGCAAAATCGAAATCAATATTAAGAAAGCGGCCGGTGGAAACATGGGTATGGTTGGCGGCGGAATGATGGATGAAGTGAGCATGATGAACCTGCAGGAAATGCTCAGCAACATGATGCCGAAGAAGAATAAAAAGCGTAAGGTAACCATTGGGGAGGCAAAAAAGCTCTTAGTGGAAGAAGAGGCCGCCAAGCTTATCGATATGGATGAGGTAAAAGAAGAAGCCATCCGGAAAGCGGAAAATACCGGAATCATTTTTATCGATGAGATTGATAAAATTGCCGGGGGCTCCAGTAAGGGTGGTGGCGGAAGCGGCCCGGATGTAAGCCGTGAAGGAGTGCAGCGCGACCTGCTCCCGATAGTGGAAGGAAGTGCGGTAAGTACCAAGCACGGGGTTATTAATACTGATCACGTGCTGTTTATTGCGGCAGGGGCCTTCCATGTGGCCAAGCCCAGTGACCTGATACCGGAGCTGCAGGGCCGTTTCCCGATTCGGGTAGAGCTGGAAAACCTTACTAAAGAAGATTTCTACCAGATTCTTAAAGAACCGAAGAATGCGCTAACCAAGCAGTATGAAGCACTCTTTGAGGCAGAAGAAGTAAAGCTGACTTACCAGGATGAAGCTCTGGAAGAATTGGCTGATATGGCCTTCCGCATTAATTCTGAGGTGGAAAATATTGGCGCCCGCCGTCTGAATACAGTAATGAGCCAGCTGCTGAACGACTTTCTCTTCGATGTGCCGGATACCATCGGCCCGAATGCCCAGATTGTAGTAACCCGCGAAATGGTGAGAGAACGCTTAAGCAAACTGGTGCAGGACAAAGACCTGAGTCAGTATATTCTTTAAACTGGAAGTTAGAGGTTAGAAAAAAGATAGCTTCTAATCTCTAACTTCTAACATCCAACTTCTAAAAATGGAATCAGTATTTTTTATAACTGGCAGCAGCAGAGGAATTGGTAAGGCCCTGGCAGAAGCCATTTTAGCGGCTGATGAAAAAAACTGGGTAGTGGGCCTCTCGCGCACCAACAGCCTGGAGCATGAGCGCTTTGTTTTTGTGGAAACTGACCTGAGTAAGGAAGTAAGCCAGGTGGCAGTGGAGCTTTTTAAACAATACCAGCCAAAAAAGAAAATAGTGTTGGTGAATAATGCCGGTACGCTGGGGCAGGCTGCGCCCATGGGTAAAATGGATAATGCCCAACTGGAGCAGGCTTTTCAGGTCAACATTAGTGCCGCGGCGGTATTAATGAACGAATTTATCCGCGCCTATGCCGAGGGTCCTGCCCAGCCACTTATCCTGAATATTAGTTCAGGGGCAGGGAAATACCCTGTGGATGGCTGGTCGGCCTACTGCGCCTCCAAGGCGGCCTTGGACATGCTTTCCGAAGTAGCTGCCCTTGAAGCCCAAAAGAAAGGAAATTCCTTAAAGGTATACTCACTGGCTCCCGGAGTGGTAGATACCGCCATGCAGGGTGAAATAAGAAATACCAGCAAGGAAGATTTTAGCAGGGTAGAAGATTTCAGGAAGATGAAGGAAGAAGGTATACTCGCTTCGCCCGGGCAGGTGGCGAATAAGATTTTAATCCTTCTGCAGCAGCCGGAGCGCTTTGAGGGTGTGCAGCAGGATGTGCGGCATTTCTAAAACTGGAAGGGCATATTAACGGAGGTTTTTCGGATACTGAAAGCAGACAAACTCAGCATTTTCGGGGGAGGCTTCTTTCCAGCCACTGCAGTGGAAGCGAATCACAAAAAAGCCACAGGTAGGGATATTATCCACCGACTGTTGGGGGCACAGTACATTCGCAAAATCTGTGATGCCAGGATTGTGCCCAACCAGCATCAGGCTTTCTGCCTGATCGGGGGCATTTTTCAATACTTTGAAGAGTGTGGCAGTGGAGGCATGGTAAAGCCTTTCATCCGTTTGTATCTCTTCGCCTCTTATTCCCATTGCATGGGCCACTTTACTGATGGTGGCAAGAGTACGGACCGAATGGCTGCTAAGAATGAGCTGTGGAGCAGGAAAATGATCATTTATCCACTGTCCCATAGCGGGAGCATCTCTTTTTCCACGGGCATTGAGGGGGCGTTCCTGATCGGGGAGGTCGGGGTAATCCCAGCTCGATTTAGCATGTCTTAACAAAAAGAGTGTTTTCATTTCGGCCTCCGTATTTGTTAGCTATTATTGAAAAGATAAAGTGGCTCTTTTGTTTAACCGGAAAAAAAGAAAAGTGCATAGACGACTATGCACTTCCGTAATGTTGGCTGTGATGATGGATCTGCTTCTTTACTTATCTTCCACTGCTACTTCTTTGTCCAGTACGTTCAGGCTACGGGTTTTACCGAAAAGTTCAATAGACTTCTTGTTATAAGCCAGTGCTGCTTCTTCAGGTGTATCGTAGAGGCCAAGGTTAAAGCGCTGTCCGTCTTTGTAGATAACAGCCCGGTATTTCTGGTTGTCCTTCACGATGCCGCGGTAGCCTAATGGATTATCTGTTTTCCTGGTATTTCGTGTAACATGACTGAAAGTGGTCCATTCGAGGTTTTTAATTCTGCAGTCGAGGCGGTCGCCATTCTTGAGGATTACGAAGAGACGCTTATCGGTTTCAGGCTTATCTACAAACTTTTCAGCAATCAGCTTGTGGAGGTAAATGGTTTCATTGCGGTAGCTTCCATCCTTATTTAGCCAGTTTTTCTGGAAAAAGGCATAGCCACTGGAATGCATTCGCAAATGTTTTAGAAAACCTACGGTATTTAAGTACTCATTGTTGGTGATGTACTCGTATGTTTTGTCATCTACAATTGCTGATTCTTCTGAATTTTTGAGCTTTAAGCGGTACAACATGATTTTCCCTTTTTAAGTGAGTGTATGGTTGCTCTCGAGAGAGTAGGAGTGTTACTCCTTGTTGAAAAGCAGTTCCAACTAAAATTTCCGTAGTGACAGGCCCAGGTTTTGAAATGACCTTGAGCCGTCTTATGTATGCCATCAGGTAATTTGGTTGAGGGGCGGAGGAGAAATCTGTCGACACGATACCTAAGCCCGGAGCACTAACGCTGATGCTATAAACTGTTGTAACAAATCAGTTACGGAAGATAGAAGTCAAATACTATACCATTCATACACATGAAGTGTGTTTGGGGGCACTTGTTGTAGCCAATTTTGGAGCAGGGACGGCAATAGAGGCCTTTTTTCTCCAACACAGTAAAGCGGGTCTGGTAGGGATACATTCCAAATTCAGGAATTGTATTCCCCCAAATGGAAAAAATTTGTTTCTTAAAAGCGGCTGCAATATGCATTAAGCCGGTGTCGTGCGAAAAGACATAACGTGCACCTTTTACTAAAGAGGCGCTCTGGTTAAGGTTAAATTTTCCGCAGGCATTATAGATGAGTGTTTTTTTATTAAGCTCAGCCAGTCCTTCTTCATACTGCTCGCCGGATTCCCGCCGAAGAAAAAACTCTTCAATTTTATTTGCATTCTCTACATCTTCTTTGCCGCCCAGCAGCACAATGGGCTTATTGATTCTGTCGCACAGCTCAATCATGCGGTGAAGGGGCAGTCTTTTAGTATTGTGCTGGGCACCGAGGGCATAGGCTACATATTCCCCCCGGTGAGTGTCGGGGAGCCAGTCAGGTTCCACTTCATCTTTTTCGGGGATAAAATAATCAAGGCCTTTATCATCATTTTTAACACCCAGCGGAGCTACTGTATCGAGGTAGCGGTCTACGATATGGATGTTGGGGAGCCTGTTGATCTTGAAATTGACCATGAGCCACTTTTCGTAATTCAACTTATAAAAGCTGCTGGCCTTAATGCCCAGGCGAAGCTTGATAATGCGGGTACGGAGGTTATTATGCAGGTCGATGATGTAATCGAACTTTTCTTTTTTAAGCTGCCCGATGAGCTGGTCGAGCGAATCTTCGAGCAGGTGCAGGCTGTCGATGTACGGGTTGGCTTCAAGGATAGAGGCATAGCCTTTTTTTGTGGCAAAATGCAGTTCGCAATCCTCCAGCTGAGTTTTTAGGCAGCGGATAACAGGAGTGGTTAACACAATATCGCCTATGGAGGAAAATCTTAGTATCAGAACTTTCATGCTTTTTTCTCCGCTCTTTCTTTACGTTGCAGGAAATATTGCTCTACCTCTTTGGCGCTGCGGGCATTAAAGGTTTGTTCTGCTGTAAGGCCGCCTTTACGCCCTGCTAAAACGCCGTACTGCATGTGCAGGTAACCATCTTTCTCATGCGCATCGGGATTGATGCTAATTAAAACGCCCTGCTCCAGTGCATATTGCACCCAGCGCCAGTCGAGGTCGAGCCGCCAGGGATTGGCATTGATCTCGATAATCACCCCATGTTCGGCACAGGCATCAATAACGGCCCTGTGGTCGATCGGATAGCCCTCGCGCCTGAGCAGCAAGCGGCCGGTAGGATGGCCGAGAATGGTAGTATATGGGTTGGCAATGGCAGTAAGTAAGCGTTCGGTCGCCTTTTCAAGGCTCATGTTTAAATTACCGTGGATAGACGCCACAATAAAATCGAAGCGCTTCAGTATATCTTCCGGATAATCAAGAGCTCCGTCAGGAAGTATGTCAGACTCAATTCCTTTAAAGATTTTAAATGGAGCCAGCTCCTGGTTAAGCTGCTCAATTTCTTTGTGCTGCTCCAGTACCCGCTCAATTTCCAGTCCGCCGGCATAAAAGGCTGTTTTGCTATGGTCGCTAATACCGAGGTATTCATAGCCCAGGTCGCGGCAATGTTCGGCCATTTCGCGCAGGCTGTGTTTGCCGTCACTATAGGTGCTATGGTTGTGCAGAGAGCCTTTGAGGTCGCTGTTTTCCAGAAGTGTGGGCAGCTTTCCTTCCTCCGCCAGGGGGAGTTCAAAAAAGCCTTCGCGCAATTCAGGTGCTACAAAGGAAAGTTCGGCAGCCTTGTAAATCGCTTCTTCCGACTCATACTGTTTTTCCGCAGCCACTTCCAGCAGGCTTTTGCCCGATTTCAGTTTTGCCTGCAGGTGAGTAGTCGAGCCTGTTAGCTTAAGCAGCATGCAGGAGAATTGCTCCGGCGGGCAAATGTGCAGTTCAACTTTTACACCGGGTTCAGTATATAGCCCGCGCCATACGAAAGGTCCTGAGGCTGCCTTGTGTTGTTCAAGATATTCGAGTGTGTTGAGGTGATTGATTACCGCCTTTGGGTTAGAATGGGCAACCAGCAGCACCAGGTTTTCAATAATTTCGAGCCGGCGGCGGTATTCTCCTGCTATGGCTGCCGGAGCATCTTTAAAGGCCTGTTGTAATTCTTTTTCCAGCGCTTCACCATAAGATTCCAGGTCGGCATAGCGGGCTTTGCCTTTGTTAGCCTGGGTAAAGCGGAGGGAAGCCAGAATGGTTTCCTGCGTTTTAGCACCAAAACCTTTTACTTTGGCAAGGGTACCCTGTTCGCAGGCTTCTAGCAGGGCTTCAGTATCTACAATCTCCATCTCCTGCCATATCTGGCGGACTTTTTTCGGTCCCAGTCCTTTAATATCCAGCATCCGGATAACCCCTTCCGGCGTCTGCTCCACGAGCTCCCGTAGCTGTGGAAAACTTCCGGTATCGAGCATTTCGCGAATGTTGGCAGCAAGGCTTTTTCCGATGCCATTGATGGCTGCTATCTCCTCCTGTGGCATGTTTTTGAGAGGCTCATTGAGTCGCTCCAGGGTAGCCACTGCATTCTGGTAACCTCTTATTTTGAATACATTTTCGTTATGCACTTCCAGCAGGGTGGTGGTGAGGCGAAGCAAACGTATAATATCCTTATTCTCCAAAATGTCTGATTTAAGATGAAAAGACTAGCGGACGGGCTTACAAAGATACGAACTATTGCAGACTATTTGGGTTTGATAAAGTGATTTTAACCCATCTTAAAGCTGAATTATATAGCTGAATTACTTGTAAAATGCAGGTGTTTTATGTAATTTACTCTAGAAGGTTATTTTTTGCAGAAGGGCTCGAGGATAGCAGGAAAGGAACGAACATATGAGATGCTTGAATATTTTTATTTACAGTTTTGTGCTATTGCTGGGAGCCTCCATTCCCCTGCAGGCCCAGCTTGTACAACCTGAAAGGCTCGAACTGGAGCTGGAAGAATATGACCCTTACTATTCTGTTGTTTCTGCCGGCGGACAGGGCATACTGCTGTACCGCCTCAACGAAGAGGAAAGTAGGGGGAATGACCAGGTGTTTGATATTCTTCATTATGATACAGACCTGAAAGAGCGCTGGTCGACGAAGCTGGAGGTGGAAGATGCTGAATTGACAGGCCATGAGTACAAAGAAGGAAAGATGTACCTGCTCTTCAGGGAGCAGGAAAATCAGGCCGATAATTATCAGGTATACAGTGTGGATGTGGAGAGTGGTAAAATATCGGGCTATACGATCGATAATGCTATACCTGTAGAGCTAACCGAATTTACAACGGTAGATGGTGTAGTACTTCTGGGTGGCTATGTAAATTTCCGCCCCACTATTATTTATTTCGATCTTGAAAATGACAAGTACAGGGTGCTGCCGGGCTTTTACATGAATAAAAGTGATTTGCTGGAAATTCAGACTGATGAAGTCACTAACACCTTCACCGTTTTGTATACCGAAAAAGCAGGGAAACGACAGCAAACCATTAGCTCTAAAACCTTTGGCAGGAACGGCGAACTGCTGTTCGAGTACAGCCTGAAGCCCGAAAAAGGGAAGAGCCTGCAGTTTGGCCGTACTACCTCCATTGGCCCCGAGGCCCTGTATGTGGCCGGTACTTATTCTCATGGAAATTCGAAATACAGCCGTGGTATATTTATTGCCAAGCAGCATGCTAATGGTAAGCAGGAAATCAATTATTACAATTATGGCGACCTCGATAACTTTTTCAATTATATGAGAGCCGGCCGGGAGAAGCGGGTAAGGAAGCGGATTGAGCGGAGAAAGATTCAGGGTAAGAAAGTGAAGCTGAATTATCGTTTGCTGGTCCATAATATCATCGAGAAGGATAGTATGAATATTTTAGTAGGGGAAGCTTTTTATCCTAAATTTCACAACGGCTCATCCTTCTCTTTCTATAATACCAGTCGGAATCGCTCTGGTATAGACAAAGGAAACCTCGAAGGTTACCGGTATACCCATGCAGTGCTTATTGGTTTCGATGATAAGGGAGAGCTGCTGTGGGATAATAGTTTTGAAATAAAGGATGTTTTAAGCCCTACTCTGGAAAAGTTTGTTCATGTGCTGCCGCAGGATACCTCCACTGCCTTACTTTATATGTTTGAAAATGTGCTTCGCTCCAAAATAATCAGGCAGGGGGAAGTGTTGGAAGGGAAAAACAAAGAAGATATTGTTACCCTTTACGAAGGGGATGAGGTAAAGCATAATGAGTACAACGTAGGAGGACTGGAAGAGTGGTACGGGCCCTACTTCTTTGCCTATGGCGTTCAGCGGATAAAGAACTCCGCCAACTCTTCCGTTGATGCTAACCGAAAAGTTTTCTATATCAATAAAATCAGTTACGAACCACAGCAGAAAGCTCCCGGAGCAGCAAGGGTTGAGGTGGAGGATGAGTAAAGCAAAAGGTGGGCTGGGCAGAATCAGCTGAGGGATAAGCTGCTCCAGAATAAGAGAGACCATAAGAGTTATCTTCACAGGTAGGGTGATAATTCAGTTCAATCTTTTTATCCCTGCCTTATTTTTTTACCTATATTTGTCCGGTGTCATTGTGGCTTTTAGCCTGCAGCGCTTAACCTACGGCTTTTATGCAAAAACGACTGATATTGGACGGCTCTCTGCTGGACGTTACCATCCGGAGGCTGGGGCAGCAGTTAATTGAAAATCATCAGCAATTCGGGCAGACTGTTATACTGGGGCTGCAGCCAAGGGGCGTGCACCTGGCGAACAGAATTCACCGCTACCTTGAGGAGCAGACCGGAGTGCAGATACCGCTTGGACAGCTCGATTCCACCTTTTACCGCGACGACTTCCGCCGGCGCGAAAGCCCCATCAGGGCCAACAGCACCAATGTTCCTTTCATCATCGAAGATAAGCGCGTAATCCTGATCGATGACGTGTTATATACTGCCCGTTCCGTAAGGGCCGCCCTCGATGCCATGATTGCCTTTGGCCGTCCACGCTCCGTAGAGTTACTGGTGCTGATTAACCGGCGGTACAGCCGCGATTTGCCCATAGAACCCACCTATATCGGGCGCAGTGTCAATACCCTGCACAGCCAGCGGGTGCTGGTAGAGTGGCAGGAACAGGGGGCGGAAAAAGATCAAATCTGGCTAATTGAAAAAGCTTAATCCATGCAGCAGCAACTGAGTGTAAAGCACCTATTAGGGATTAAAAATATAAGTTCCGAAGATATACGACTGATCTTCGATACGGCCGATAATTTTAAGGAGGTTATCAATCGCCCCATTAAAAAGGTGCCTTCGCTTCGCGATATTACCATTGCCAATGTTTTCTTCGAAAACTCTACCCGCACCCGGCTTAGCTTTGAGCTGGCCGAGAAGCGACTGTCGGCCGACGTCATTAATTTTTCCTCTTCCAACAGCTCGGTAAAAAAAGGCGAAACCCTGCTCGATACGGTTAATAATATACTGGCCATGAAGGTAGATATGGTGGTAATGCGACATAGCAGCCCCGGAGCACCTCATTTTCTTTCCAGGCATATTAAAGCCAATATTGTCAATGCCGGCGATGGCACTCACGAGCACCCTACTCAGGCCCTGCTCGATACTTTCTCTATTCGGGAAAAGCTGGGAGAGGTTGAGGGAAAAAAGGTCGTTATCATTGGCGATATCCTGCACTCGCGGGTGGCCCTGTCGAATATTTTCGCGCTGCAAAAGCTGGGTGCAGAGGTAATGGTATGTGGTCCTAATACCCTCCTGCCAAAATATGTACGGGAGCTGGGGGTAAAGGTAGAACTGGACGTAGATAAGGCCCTGCAGTGGTGCGATGTTGCCAACGTGCTCAGGATTCAGCTTGAGCGCCAGCAGATGAAGTTCTTTCCTTCGCTGCGGGAGTACTCCCTCTACTATGGAATTAATAAAGCGCGGCTGCAAAAGCTCGATAAACAGATTGTAGTAATGCACCCCGGACCCATTAACCGGGGGGTGGAGCTGAGCTCCGATGTGGCCGATGCCGATAATGCTATTATCCTCGACCAGGTAGAAAATGGAGTGGCCGTAAGAATGGCCGTGCTGTACCTGCTGGCAGCCAATAAATAAGCGTATTATTTTAGAATATAAAGGAAAGGGCTTATGATGTATAAGCCCTTTCCTTTTTTGGAGAGAATATCAGTTTCTGCTCCCTTAGTTCTCTGCTTTTGGAGCCGCCTGATCGGTGGTGGTATTGTTCATTTTCAGCTCTTCTTCCTTCATTTCCATCTTCCACATATGGATATCCAGCTCTTTCATAAGGTACATAGTTTCCGCCTCATGCTCTACCTGCTCAGTTATATCGAAACGAATGCCGATGTACTTTTCCGGCTTTCCATTTTCAAATAGAAAAGCCAGCGCAATGGCTGGCTTTATGAGCTATTTATAAACACTTTTGTATTTATTAGCGGTCGCTGATGTCCTTATCGGTGTGTTCTCCTTTGCGGTGAATGCTATCTATTTTCTTAATGAAATCATGTACTTCGGTATCTGCATTGGCTCCTCCGTATGCGCTTGAAACGTATCCTTTGTCTCCGTTTTCGCTTTCAATAGCATATAATATGCCCATATATTCCGGATCGCTGGTGCCTTCGAATCGAAATTCATCGGCCAGGCGAAGAGATTCGGTTTTGTAGGTTTTGTCGGTGCCCATTTCTTTGAGCTGGCCATCCTTAACCATAAACTCTTTTGTGTACCCTCTGTCCTTGATGTCCTCTATAACAGCGGTCATAGGGGTGAGGGCATTTCTTTCTTTATTTGTATTATCGTTATCTAATTTTTTATTTGTGTCCATGACTCTAATATTTTTATAATCTTAAATTCTGTTTTAATAAGGAAGATACCGGGTGCTAGTAAAGCAGGAAGAAAGGCTAAAGGTTTACAGCCGGCCCCTCGCCTTTGAAAAGTATATTGCCTGTCGGAACAACAGTTTCTCTGCTCTTATTTATTGTCAGAAATATCTTTCCGGGCTTTGGAATTATTGCTCTTCTCAATAGCCTTAATAAAATCATTAACATCAGTATCAGCATAAGGGCCGTAGGCGTTGGAGATGTAGCCCTTTTCCCCTTTTTGTTTATCCTCGATTACATACAGCACATCCATTTTTCCAGGGTCGGTAGTTCCTTCAAAACGGTAAACGTCTGAAATCCGCAAATCATCAGGCTTATAGGACCGGGTTTCTTCCATATCCAGGAGAGCGCCGTCCCGAAGTTTAAATTCCAGCTTAACTCCCTTTTCTTTCAGGTCTTTTATAACCTCCGACATAGGGGTAAGAAAATGCTTCCCTTCATAATAAGAATCTTCCATAATTCATTTTCGTTTATACTATATAGATACGGCCATTTTAGCAGGATGTTTTCGTTGCTGAAAATGCTTTGTAAAATTGGAAACCACTTTAAGTAAGGCGATGTTTAGAGGTTATAAGGATTGGAGAGGGCGGTTATTGATAAAATGACAGAGGCATCCTTCCGATATAAAATTATCTTGCTAATTTTGCATGTATCTACACAAAAATTTTTGAAATGTATTACAATTCCATTATAGAAACCATTGGCAATACCCCTCTGGTAAAGCTCAACAGCGTAACCAAAGGCATAAAAGGTACTGTGCTGGCAAAAGTCGAATATTTTAATCCCGGTAACTCCATGAAGGACCGCATGGCGCTTAAAATGGTTGAAGATGCCGAGAAAGCAGGTATTTTAAAACCGGGAGGTACCATCATTGAAGGGACATCGGGCAATACCGGTATGGGACTTGCGCTTGCGGCCATTGCCAAAGGCTATAAATGTATTTTTACCCTTTCCGATAAGCAGTCGCAGGAAAAAATTAATATTTTGCGGGCGATGGGTGCCGAGGTAATTGTATGCCCGACCAACGTTTCTCCGGAGGATCCGCGCTCTTATTACTCCGTTGCCCGTAAGCTGAACAAGGAAATCGAAAATTCTTTTTATCCGAACCAGTACGATAACCTCTCCAATGCTCAGGCGCATTACGAGACCACCGGCCCTGAAATCTGGGAGCAGACGGAAGGAAAAATAACCCATTATGCCGCTGGTGTAGGTACAGGTGGTTCCATGTGTGGTGCGGCAAAATACCTGAAGGAGCAAAACGCTGCCATTGTAACCGTAGGAATTGATACCTATGGTTCTGTATTTAAAAAGTATAAGGAAACCGGTATTTTCGACGAAAAAGAAATTTACCCTTACTTAACTGAAGGGATAGGCGAAGATATTCTGCCCAAGAACGTCGACTTTAGTGTAATTGACCACTTTGTAAAAGTAACCGATAAGGATGGTGCCATTATGACCCGACGCCTTGCCCGCGAAGAAGGGTTGTTTGTAGGCTGGTCTTGCGGCTCGGCCGTACAGGGCGCGCTGGAATGGGCAAAAGAAAATCTGAAGGAGGAAGACACCATGGTGATTATTCTCCCCGACCATGGAACCCGTTACTTAAATAAGGTTTATAACGATGACTGGATGCGTGACCACGGTTTTGAGGAAAGCCGTGAGTTTGCTACTGCCGGTGATATTGTTAAAAACCAGAACGGGAATGGTAAGCTCATTACTATTTCGCAGGAAGCAAATGTAGGAGAGGCTATTCGCCTGATGAATACAAGAGGTATTTCTCAGCTTCCGGTAAATGACGGAAAAGAATTTGTAGGAAGCCTTACCGACAGCAAAATTCTTTCGAAGCTGATTGAAGAGCCCGCTCTGCGCGATAAAAAAGTAGCCGAAGTAATGGATCCGCCCTTCCAGTTTGTATCTATTCATAACACGCTCGATGTGCTGTCTTCCGTGCTAAAGAATAAGAATCAGGCCGTAATGGTGCGCGATGAGGAAAATGAGCCTCATATTATTACGCAGCATGACATTTTAATGGCAATGATGAATAATTAAGAAGCTGTTATATCCGGTAATACTTGAAAGCCCTGTATGATTGCAGGGCTTTTTTCTGTTTATGCTGTAATATGCGAGGAGTAATTTTTCTATTTTTATTACAGGCATTAAAATAATTTTTACTGCCCGGATGGTTACCTTTCATTGACTCCGGACATATATACTTCTACTGGCATCTGTTACTGTTTGCTGCCTTACCCTTACCGTTAGGCTTATTTTTTGCTTTCTTCTCTGTTTCTGCTGCTCTTTCTGCCTTTTGCTGAAGCTGGCGCGAAAGGCACTTTTAGATGAAAAAGAATAGAAAGATGTTAAAAAATAAACTTTACTTACGCCCCATTTTTTGTTCCAAATCTAACAAAAGAAACATTGATTTTAATTTTTTTTATATTGTGATGTGAAAAGGTTAATTCTCTATACTACAATTTATTGTTTAGCCATGCTTTTGGTGCTGCCGGTAAAAGGGCAGACCCAGACTGGAATTACAGTAAAGGTTTTCGACCAGGATGGGAAGCCTTTGGCTGGTGAAGCCGTTTCTGTGTTAAACAGTGACTATTACCAGACCAATGCAGAAGGAGAGTTTACACTACAGGAGGAACGACTCCCACAGCCGGTTCGTGCGGAGTTCCGAAATGATAAACTGGAGATTGAAGAGATAGCTTATTTTGAGGAGGAGGGACGGCTGGAGGTAAAAGCCAGGCGAATATTTGGTCCTACAGATCTCCTCTATATTAGTTTTACGTTCAGCCAGGACAATGAGGAGGTGAAAGAAAATCTTCAGTTCCGCTACCAGGGCGCGCTCTACGAAACCAGTGCAAAAGGAAAAATTTCCTTTTCTCCACCCCTACGGTATACCGATACCGACCTTGTGGTAAAAGGCTATGAGGTAGAGAATAAGCATTTCGATCCTCTTACGCATCATCTTAAGCTAGGTATAAAAACTCTTCCTGCAGCTGTTCCTTTTGCAGCAGATACCATTATGCTCACTTACGAAGCAGATTTCGAGCGAATTACCCGCGAAATGGAAAAAGAGCGGGTGTTGTATGAGGAAAAGAATGAAGAAATTCAGGAAGAAATTCTCAAAATCAGGGATAATCTTGTTCATGAGGAGCAGATAAGCGACGAGCAGCGAAAAGAGCTGAAGCGTTACCTGGGGAACATGGAGAAGGTGCTGCAGGAGAATAGCGAGGTGATCAAAAAGTCGGAGGAAAGAACCAAAGAAGCCATTGCAAAGCTCCGCATGATCATCCTGGAAAAAGACTCTCTCAACCTTGTAGCCCAGGGCAGAATTATCCAGATGCAGGAAGAGCAGGCCGCTACCAAAGAGAGTTACCAGCGGCGCATCGCCATTTTCTCATCCATTATTGTTGCGCTCATAGTAGTTGCCCTTACCATTTACTTCTTTGCTGCTAAACTGCGGCGGCAAAAACAATGGCTCAAGGAAGTAAATAAGCGCCTGAAAGCCATGCAACACGAGCTTACCGGTAGTTTAAGAGAACTAAACCTCCGGAAGGCACAGATAGAAGAGCATAATAACGAGCTGGAGCTGTTTGTGTATAAAGCCTCCCACGACATAAAGGGGCCATTACGCTCGATTATTGGCCTTACCCAGATAGGAATACAGGATGTAAAAGATGCTGCCGCCCAGGAGTATTTCGGGCACATCCACAAGAGTACTCAAAGGCTTGACAACTTACTGGCTGACCTTTTACGCCTTACCAAAGCCAAGCAGGCAGAGGTAGAGAAACAGGTATTAAATTTACCGGTTATGGTCAGCGAGATTATCCACAGCTTTAAAAATATTCGCTATTTCGAAAAAGTACGAATAGAGGTAGATATCCAGGAAGGTATTCATTTCGAGAGCGATGAAAAAATGATGTATTCCGTTATCCAGAATTTCGTGGAAAACGGCATTAAATATTGCGACCCTGATAAGGAAGACCCTTTCCTGCATATAACTGTTCAGCAGGAAGAAGGAAAAACAACTTTCCTGTTCCGGGATAACGGCTTAGGCGTAGAGGCAGAACACCTGCCTAAGATTTTTGATATGTTCTATAAAATCAACCCTAATTCAGATGGAACTGGTTTAGGCTTGCATATAGTGAAGGTGACAATAGAGAAGTTGGGCGGAACCATAAAAGTGAATAGCCGAAGTGGTAGCGGTTCTTTATTTACCCTTACATTCTATGATTAAAGGTCGGTATCGCTTACATAATCTTTATCGGCTGTGGGTTATTCCCCTGCTCATGTGCCTCGCTGCTAACCTGCAGGCACAGAGCGGACCTTACCTCTCACGAGATAACCATAGCGGTTTGACTCACCAGCCCTCTAGCTGGGATGGCCCTATGCCTGTCGGTAATATTACAAATCTCACCGACACCAAAGTTACCGTTAGAGGCTACCTCATCCATGGCTCAGAGATAAGTCCTTCCAATGCTTCCTTTAGTGGAACAGGGTCTATGCTTGTAGTGGAAGATACCCTCCGCATCCATGGCGATTTAAGCATTCTTAATGGCGCAGGTCTTCATATTAAACAGGGAGGTGTATTAATTGTCCACGGTAACTACCTGCAGAAGGATGGTGTAACCTTTTATAATGAGGGTACCGCAGTATTCATTGGTAGCTGGAAGTGGGCCGGAACAGGAAGTTATAACAATGCTGGAGTAATTTACAGCCAGGGTTCTGTTTCCGGTGGTGTAGGTCACAAGAGTATGACGGATTTGTGGGAAGAAAACCCATCTCTCTATCACTTCGTAGGCCTAAAAGTTCTTAAGGAAGACTGTATAGGCACCAGCGGAAGCTTGACGGTAAGTGGTGAATATAGCCGTGTGGTACGCTGGGAGTCCAGTATCGATTTCTTTAAATCTGATATTACTACAATCAGTTCGCGGGAAAGCACTTATTCCTATTCCAACCTGCAGGAAACTACGAGCTTTCGGGTGTATCTCGAAACTTCTCCGGGGCAGTATGGATATTCTTCCGGTGCCACTATTGTGGTGCTGGAGGCTTCTCAAGGAGGTGCTATTAGCGGACCTACTGCGGCTATGTGTGGCTCTGTAAACAGTGGCACACTTTCACTCAATAATTTTATCGGCTCCGTTCTACGCTGGGAGAGCTCTGCCGATGGTTTTGCCACGGCTGCTACAGTGGCAACAGGAGGGGAGAGCTACAGCTTTGGTAACTTAAGCCAGACCACGAGCTTTCGGGCCATCGTAAAGAATGGCAGCTGTGGAGAGGCTTCATCCACCATATTTACCGTAGAGGTGAGCCCGGAGAGCAAGGGAGGGGAATTGAGCGGCAGTACTTCAGTTTGTGCCGGGGAGAATAGCGGCAGCCTCCTTTTGAGTGGCTATACCGGTGCTGTTCTGCGCTGGGAAAGCTCTACTGATGGAGGAGCAACTTTTCAGCCGATTGATTTTACCGGAGCAGAATATTTCTACGAGAACCTCAGCACCACCACCTCTTTTCGTGCAGTAGTACAAAGCGGCTCCTGTGCAGTGGCTTATTCTACAGTGGCCAGTATTGCAGTAAGTACAGTTGCCGGCGGAGCGCTTAGCGGAGGCCAGGCAGTCTGTGCCGGGGAGAATAGCGGCACCCTCAGCCTGAGTGGGTATGCAGGAGAGATACTCCGCTGGGAGCGTTCTGTCGATGGTTTTGCAACTACTGAGAATATTGCCCATACTGCAGATAGCTTTGTTTTCGGGAACCTGAACCAAACCACCCGCTACAGAGCAGTAATAGGAGGTACAGCCTGTGCACCTGTTTATTCCACAGTGGCAGAAGTGGTAGTGGAAGAGCAGGTGATAGCCGGAGAAATTACCACCTCGGCATCTTCTGTTTGCGCAGGTAGTAATGAAGGAAGCCTGACCTTAAATGGCTACAGCGGCCAAATCCTCCGATGGGAAAGCTCCACAGATGGATTTGCCACCCAGATAGATATTATCAACTATCAGCAGGCAGTCTATACCTATCAGAACTTGCCTGCCACCACCAGCTTTAGGGCTGTAGTAGGTAACGAAAGTTGTGGTGAGTTCTACTCTGCTTCAGCGACTATAGAAGTAAAAGCCCCGGCGGTAGGCGGTACCCTTGCAGGAGCCAAACGAGTGAAAGCAGGTGAAAATACAGGCACCCTTCACCTGGAAGATTACTTCGGTACCATTGTACAATGGGAGTGGTCAGCCGATGCTTTTGCTACAGATGTGCAGGTACTGAATCATACTGGTACGACTTACACCTTTGAAAATCTTAAGCAGGACACCTGGTTCAGGGTGCTGGTGCAGCAGGGTGACTGTAGTCCAGTTTATTCTGCACCGGCAAAGATGTGGATGAACCAGGCGCCGATGGCAATGGCTGATACCTTCTATGTAGAACCTGCCTCCAAATTCACCAGCAGCATAAGTCTTTTGCAGAACGACTACGATCCCGATGGCGATCCTCTTGTAATCACAGCAGGACAGCACCTTTCAACAACAGAAGGAAACAGGCTTGATATCCAGCTGGATGGCAACATTTATTTTGAACCATCATCCTCCTTCCGGGGAACCGACACCTATCAATACCGGATTTGCGATGATGCAGGGGAAGCTTCTCAGTGTAGCTTTGGAACACTTGTGCTGGTAGTGAAAGATAAACCGGTAACAGGCGAAAGGAAAGTTATTGTTTATGATGGGTTTTCTCCTAATGGAGATGGCAAAAACGAAAGCTGGATTATTGAGCATATCGAACAGTATGAAGATAATTTCGTGCAGGTGTTCGACCGCTATGGAGTGCTGGTATTTGAAGCAGTAGGTTATAACAATCATCAGAAAGTTTTTGAAGGCTACAGCAATAAGGGAGCTATTGGAGGAGGAAGTCTTCTGCCGGAAGCTACCTATTTCTACCGTATTGTACTTGACCGTGAGCAGCCGGTCATAACAGGTTATTTTATTTTAAACAGATAAGAAGTTTCGTGAAGAGGTTATTGTGCATTGTTTTCTGCTTATACTGTTGCGCCTTGTCCGCTTATGGACAGCAACCTTTCTTTTTCTCCCAATACATTTACGATGTCACTTCCCTTAACCCTGCTTATGCCGGAAGCCAGGAGGCCTTGAGCCTTACAGCCCAATACAGGCTCCAGTGGCAGGGGGTGGAAGGGGCGCCTGCTTTTCAGAGTTTCTCTGCCCACGCACCTGTAGCCAGCCAGAATATTGGCCTCGGTCTTCGCCTCACAAACGATCAGATTGGCGGGTACAGCCAGCAAACCATCAGCCCCATTTTTGCCTATCGGATTCGCCTGTCAGGCAAAAGGTTTATTGCTGCAGGATTACAGGCAGGCCTTAACAGACAAAAAGTAATTTATGATAAGCTGCACCTCCGCGACCCAGACGATCCTGCCTTCGAAAGTCTGCCTGCCGTATATACAGCCTCCTTTGGCACAGGAGTTTTTTATGGATCCAGGCATTTCTATGCCGGCTTTTCTGTGCCTGACCTTTTCCCGGAAATGAGTTCCCGGCTGCAAAAGGGTGCCCACCGGTCTTCTGTACGCACCTATATTGGTCAGGCAGGCTGGGTGCTTGATGTTCATCCTGAAATAAAAATCAAGCCTAACTTCATGGTGGCAGTACCTGAGCAGGGAAGTATTTATGCCGATATAAATGCCCTTATGCTCCTGCGGGATGTGTTATGGATGGGAGCCTCCTACAGGTTTCGGCAGGGTGTTGCCCTTTTAACCCAGTTACAGTTAAATCCGCAGCTGGCAGTTGGGTACAGCTACGACCTGCCCCTTAAATCAGGGATTTACTGTGGAGCACCGTCTCATGAGCTTTCTGTCCAGTACCGGTTTTATTTTGTAAGAACAGGGATTCCTTCGCCTCGCTACTTTTAAAGATGAAAGGAAGAACGCGAACCATATGGAGCCGTCTGGGGTGCATATTTTTTATGTGCCTGTTCATGAGTATTCAGTTGAGCTTTGCGCAGGCACAAACCCGCTCCTTTTTATTTGATATTAAAGGGCCCGCTGCGAAAGGTCGTATCCTTTTTAAGGAAGAAAACTATAAAGAAGCCATTCCTTATTTAGAACAGGCCCTGCAGACTGGCAGAAAAAGTGCTGACCTGGACCTTCAAAGGAAGCTGGCCTTCGCTTATGCACAGGCAGGCTCAGCCAAAGCAGCAGCTGAATTATACACCCGCATAGTCGGTGCCGGCGTAGCGCTGGAAAATGAACACCTGATGCTCTATGCCAATGCGCTTATGGCAAGCGGAAAAATAGAAGAGGGCAAGCGGGTTCTGGCCCGGTATCTGAAAGATGAAGGGGTGGTAGAACGCATCCGCATACTCGAAACCAAGCTTTCGGAGGAGAGTCTCTATCGTGATACCATTCGCTACAGCATCAGGCCCGTAAGTATCAATACCAAAGGTGCTGAGTTTAGCCCCTATGTGCTGGACCATGGGGTTATTTTTGTGTCTGACAAGCCCCGGGCAGGGCTTATTAAGCAGCATTTTACTGCCGACGACAGCTATGGGCTCGACCTAGTTTATGGCCGTATTACCGATGGCGGCGACATAAGTGACCTCACCCGTCTGAGCAGTACGGTCAATACTGCCATGCCCGAAGGACCGGGCGTTGTATATAATAAAGGACGAAAGCTCCTGTTTACCCGCTCAGGGGAAAAGCATCAGATGCAGCTTTACGAGGCCACCACCACTTTTAATCCTACCAGCTGGGTAAAGGTTAAGCCTCTTAATTTAAAAGTAGCCAGCGCAGTGGGGCATCCGGCCGTAGCCGATAACGGGCGGGTGATTTATTTTGTGTCGGACATGCCCGGAGGTTTTGGCGGCACGGATATTTACCGGGTAGAAAAACAGGGAAATGACTGGACCCCGCCCCAAAACCTAGGACCCCTCATTAATACCAGCGGCAATGAAATGTTTCCTACCCTCTTGGGGGATGATAAACTCTATTTCTCCTCCAACGGACGTTTTGGCCTGGGAGGACTGGATATTTACGAAGCATTACTCGCCGGAGACTCTGTAATCCATTTACGCAACATGGGAGTGCCCTTCAATTCAGCAGGCGATGATTTCGGTTTGTCCTTCCACCATAGTGGTAACTGGGGCTATTTCAGTTCCAGCCGCAAAGGAGGAGCAGGAGAGGATGATATCTATCGCGTAGATGTACATGTAATTACCCTGGCCGGAAGAGTGTATGATGCAGTTAATGAAAAAGGCATAGAAGGAACCAGAATCAGTCTCTGGCAAAACAGGCAGCTGATAGATGAGACGATGAGCGACCAGAGAGGGGAATATGCTTTCAGGCTATACCCGGGCGAAGAATACGAGCTGGTATACGAGCGGGAGGAGTATCGTGCCCACCAGGAGACACTCTCTACCGTACATGGCCCCCGGTATGGCATTCGCTCGCAGTCTACTGGCCTGGAACGAAAAGTAAAGATGTTCGTGCTCGGTACGATACGGAAGAGTAATAAAGAGCGGGCAGCCGGAGCCCATATGCTGGTAGTGGAACAGTTGGGCGAAGGAATCGATACTGTGTATGCCGATGAACGTGGAAATTACGATCTCGAACTGGATGTAAAAAGTAAGTACACCTTCCTGGTAAGCTGTGAGGAAGAAATGTCGCTGAGCGATTTTAGCACACCTGAAATTGGTAAAGCCTCTCTATCATACTACGAGAACCTAAACCTCCTGCCTGTTCGGCCCTACCGGGTGGAAGGGCAGGTAAACAGTAACCGGAAGGGAAGCTTCGTCATCAGTCTTTTTAACAGCTTAACTCTTAGCCAGGAATACCTGCTCACCGATGAAGAGGGCACTTTTTCTTTCGAAGCACACCCCCTGGCTGATTATGAAATTTGCCTGATGGACGCCCCTTCCACAGCCTCTGTTTATTTGAAAGGGGGCTGGCATAAAGCCGTTCGTAATGTACGGCTAAGAAGTGAATAGGCTTAAGGAGCCAATTTGCAATACAGGTCCCTGTTTTTTACTTTTAAGGTTCTTGACTTTATAGCAGGGTGGGCTTCTATGCTCTCGACTGCTTTATTCTGCTGTTAAAACCTTTCTGGTATGCACCTTGTCGACCTCGGTATCTTTATTACTTATATGCTTGCCATGCTGGGGGTGGGCTATTATTTTCTGCATAAAAATAAGAGTACCGACGACTACTATGTAGGTGGCAGGCAAATGGGAAGCTGGCATATTGGCCTGTCGGTAGTAGCGACCGATGTGGGTGGTGGCTTTTCCATAGGGCTGGGAGGGCTTGGGTTTATCATGGGCCTTTCAGGTTCCTGGATGCTGTTTACCGGTCTTATTGGCGCCTGGTTAAGTGCAGTTTTGCTGATTCCCACCATAAGCAGGCTGAGCAGGGAATTTCGCTGGCTTACCTTCCCGCAGATATTCGAGCACTTTTACAATGGGAGGGTGGCCCTGCTCGCAGGAATTATTTCGGCCATTGGCTATTTAGGCTTTACCGCCTCGCAAATACTGGCCGGTGCTAAACTGGCGGCAGCCTCCTTCGAAGGACTGAGCCTCGATACTGCTCTGCTGGTAATGGGCATAATAGCAATTGTGTATACCGTAATGGGAGGTATGAAAGCGGTTATTTATACCGATACCATACAATGGATCATTCTGATGGGCGGACTTGTTTTTATTGGTATTCCACTTAGTTATTTTGCTGTCGGAGGCTGGGAGCAGGTGTCGGCTACACTTCCGCCCGAAATGCTCTCGCTGCAGAATGTAAGCTGGCAGCAGTTTGTTAACTGGGCGGTCACCATTATTCCCATCTGGTTTGTGGGCATGACCCTTTACCAGCGAATTTATGCCAGCAGGAGTACAAAAGAGGCACAAAAGGCATGGTTTATTGCCGGCCTTTTTGAATACCCGGTTATGGCCTTTATGGGTGTACTGCTGGGCTTATTTGCACGTGTAGGTTTTGAGCAGGGACTGTTTACTGACCTGGGGTATGCGGCAGGCGCTGAGCTCGACCCGGAAATGGGACTGCCTATACTGCTGCGGCAGGTACTGCCGGTAGGTTTAATGGGACTGATGCTGTCGGCCTACTTTTCCGCTATTATGTCTACCGCCGACTCCTGCCTCATGGCGGCTTCCGGAAATGTGCTGACAGATATTCTGTCGCGTTTCTGGCATTTTAGCGAGCAGGCAGTGCTGCGTATCTCTCAACTGCTCACGCTCTTAATTGGTGCTGCGGCATTATTGCTGGCCTCTGCCATGCAGAACGTACTGGGAATGATGCTTTACTCCTATGCATTTATGGTCAGTGGATTGTTTATTCCTGTTCTGGGAGCACTCTTCTGGCCAAAAGCTTCCTCGCTGGCTGCTTTCTGGGCCATGCTGGCCGGCGGCTCGGTAACCCTCGGGCTTATTGTTGCGGCCACAACGCTGCCTTACAACCTCGACCCGATTATATTTGGCATGCTGGCCTCTTTGCTGGTATTCCTTGTTCTTGGCACTTTGTTTCCGCGCAGGGGCCGCCAGCAACACAGAGGAGTGCCTGCTGCTGAAAACAGTAAAGCAGGGTAGTCGTTATAAAAGAAAGCTGAACAGAACGCTCTGTGTTTCTTCCTTTTACCTGAAATCCAGGAATTTTATTCTTTCCTCAGATATAAAAAACAAGATACGGGCGATTGCGTAAATAAAACTTGCTGATGAATTTAGTGAAAAATTTGCAAGCATAATTTTTTTATCGCACTATTGCTGTACAAAGTTCCTGTAGGGAGTGAACCTAAAAAAGAGCAGCATTACCCGGACAGCAGCATATAAAAATACATTTCCAATTATGAGCAAGAAAAGGATTGTAAAAGACTATGAAAATCTTCCCGAAGAGATTGTTTCACGGGTAAAGATGGAGTATCCGCAAGGGTTTGCCGAGCATTTAGTTTCTTTTACAAATAAGGAAGGTAAAAAAGTATCGGCCCTCCCTTTTGAAACTGAAGATATCTATTACCTCATCCGGATGACGATGAAGGAAGCCCGGCAAATTATCAGTGAAGATGAAGATTATGATGATGAGGGCAACCTTCGCGACGATTACACCATGGAGGACTATGATGCCGGTGAGGATGATGAAGAGGAAGATGGTCTGAAGAATACCTACGACGATTATTGAAAGCGAAATGGCCGAAGTGGCCGTTAGCTACCAGATAAATAAACAAAAAAGTGTTTGTCCGAACCGGCAAACACTTTTTTGTTTTTGAGGTTTGCAAATTAGCGGTTGCATTTTTGTTGGTGTGGCGAAAGGATAAAGCCGCTTGCCTTGCTGGTGAAGCGGAGAAGGAAAAGCTGGTATGACGGGAAATAATAATTTTCCCGTATATTAACATCCTGTACAAAATTTCAAAAAACTTGAACCGCAACTACCGTTACAGACTTTTGCTTTTACTGGCTGTTCTGTGGATGGGGGCCTGCAATAGTAAGGAGCCTTCGGAGTCTCCGGCATCGCCCCGGCAGGAAGAAACCGTTTCTGAAATGCCCGCATTTACCGGAAGGCTCTATACAAGCGGATTGTCGGTTGCTGAAACAGAAAAGCTGCAGTTAGAGCAGCCGGTTTATCAGCTTAGCGGGAAGAAGAGCTTTTTCTTTTCCGGGCCCGACAGTTTACGGTTTTATATCGGGCGGTGTTTAGGTGTGAATGGGGAGGTTAAAAGCGGTTGGGAAGAATGGCCGGAGCAACTAAACGGGCAGTTTACTTATGGCAGGGCAGCACTTACCGTACAGGAATTGCAAGTTCTGCATCTCAAAGATTGCCCGGACATAGAAGGGAAGGGAACAGCTATTGAGTCGACAGGAATGGTAGATACGTTTAGCGGAAATTTGAGAAGAATGGAGCGACCGGCCCCGGATGTGGCTTACGATTATGCCTTAGAGTTAGCAGAACCTTACCAGGATGCCAGCCACCCGGTAGAACCGGGGAAGTGGGTAAAGGAGCTTCCGCTGGTGGTTTTTGATGCCGGCCAAATTAACCAGCTGGAAGCAGCGCTGGCCAATGATGAAACGATAAGCCTGAAAGCCTCCCGCGAGCAGGGGTATGCAGAGCAAACAGTACTGCGTCTCCAGGCTATTGTAGAAGGGAAATAGCAGACTTTTTGCTAAACCTTTCAGGCATTTTTAAGATTTTTTCTATTTTTATGGAATTTCAAACGATTGCATCGCAAATCAGTTTTGTTTTTTAATGTAAGGAGCTTATTATAAGTATCCATAATTTTTTGAAACTTCAACCTTCATGAGCCAATCTAAAATCAAGAAAATCAAGAAACTGCTTGTAGCTAACCGTGGCGAAATTGCTATTCGGGTGTTACGGGCAGGGTCAGAACTTCATATTCGTACGGTGGCTATATACACGTACGAAGACCGTTATTCCCTTCACCGTTATAAAGCAGACGAAGCCTACCAAATTGGTACGGAAGACGACCCGCTGAAACCCTACCTCGATGTGGAGGAAATAATCTCCCTGGCCAAGCAAAAAGGAGTCGATGCCATTCACCCGGGCTATGGCTTTCTTTCCGAGAACGTAAATTTTGCCCGCCGCTGCCGTGAAGAAGGCATCATTTTTATTGGTCCTGAGCCGGAGGTAATGGATCAGCTCGGCGATAAGGTGCGGGCAAAAGAGGTAGCGATTGCCGCCAATGTGCCTATTATCGAAGACAGCAAAGAGCCGCTCACTTCCCTCGACATTGCTAAAAAGGAAGCCGCCCGTATAGGTTACCCGGTTATGGTAAAAGCAGCTGCAGGTGGTGGTGGCCGTGGCATGCGGGTAGTGCAGAATGAAAAGGAGCTGGAGAAGTCCTTTGGCGAAGCCCGTAATGAAGCACGCACCGCTTTTGGTGACGATTCGGTATTCCTGGAGAAGTTTATCCAGAATCCAAAGCACATTGAAGTGCAGATTATGGGCGATAATCATGGAAATATCATCCACCTCTACGAACGCGACTGCTCCGTGCAGCGCCGTTTCCAGAAGGTGGTGGAAGTAGCCCCTTCGACCCTGCCCGATGAGGTGCGCGGCCAGCTCTATGAATATGCCCTCCGCATTGCCCGCCATGTAAACTACAACAACGTAGGTACGGTGGAATTCCTGGTCGATGAAGATGGATCCGTTTTCTTTATCGAGGTTAACCCGCGCATTCAGGTAGAGCACACGATTACCGAAGAGGTAACAGGCATCGATATCGTACGCTCCCAGATTCTCATAGCCCGCGGATTTGAACTGTCGGACCCCCGCCTGCAGGTAAACCGCCAGGAAGATATCCAGTGCAGTGGTTTTGCCATCCAGTGCCGTGTTACCACGGAAGACCCGGAAAATAATTTCCAGCCCGACTATGGTACCGTTATCGCCTACCGGAATGCCGGTGGCTTTGGCATTCGACTCGATGAGGGCTCTTCTTATCCGGGAGTGCGGGTATCCCCTTTCTTTGATTCCATGCTGGTGAAGATTTCCGCCTCCGGGCGTACGCTTAAAGGAGCGGCCCAGCGCCTGCACCGGGCCCTGCGGGAATTCAGGATTCGAGGGGTAAAGACCAATATCGGCTTCCTCGAAAATGTGGTAACCAATCCAACCTTTTACGAAGGAAGGGCCACGGTAGGCTTTATCAAGAACCACCCGGAGCTGATGCAGATTCCGGTAAAGCGCGACCGCGGTACCCGCATGCTGCGCTATATTGCCAATACCACCATAAATGGCAACCCCAGCGTCAAGTTCATCGACAGTACTAAAAAATTCAGGGTACCTAAGGTGCCGAAATACGATAAGCTGGGGCCTTATCCAAAGGGTACTAAGGACCGCCTGACCGAGCTCGGTCGGGAAGGTTTTGCCCTGTGGCTGAAAAATGAAAAAGCCATCCAGTATACCGACACCACCTTCCGCGATGCGCACCAGAGCCTGCTGGCTACCCGCATGCGTACCATCGACATGCTGAAAGTAGCCGAAGGCTATGCCAAAACTCACCCGGAAGTATTTAGTATGGAAGTATGGGGTGGCGCCACTTTCGATGTGTGTATGCGCTTCCTTAACGAAGACCCATGGCAGCGGCTCCGCCTCTTCCGCGAGGCCATGCCTAACATACTGCTGCAAATGCTGCTCCGCGGCTCAAATGGCGTGGGCTATAAAGCATATCCTGATAACCTGATTGAAAAGTTTATTGAGAAGAGCTGGGAAACCGGTATCGATATCTTCCGGGTATTTGACTCCCTTAACTGGGTGGAGGCCATGAAGGTAAGTATACGTGCCATACGCGAACGCACAGGTGCCCTTGCCGAGGCCGCCATTTGCTATACCGGCGATGTGCTTGACCCGAACGAAAAGAAATTTACCCTGCAGTACTATGTCGACATGGCCCGCCAACTGGAAGATGAAGGTGCGCACATCCTTGCCATAAAAGACATGGCCGGCCTGCTCAAGCCGTATGCTGCGGCTGAGCTGGTAACGGCGCTGAAAGATGCCGTTGACCTGCCGGTGCACCTGCACACGCACGATACTTCTTCTATTCAGCCTGCCACCTACCTGAAGGCTATTGAGGCGGGCGTAGATGTGGTGGATGTGGCCCTGGCTTCGATGTCGGGCCTTACTTCGCAGCCGAACTTTAACTCTGTGGCCGCCTTTATGAAGGGGCACGAGCGGGAGCAGCCGTTAAACCTGCGCTCGCTTAACGAGTACAGCACCTATTTCGAAGATGTGCGGGAGTATTACTATCCCTTCGAATCGGGACTTAAAGCCGGTACGGCCGAAGTGTATGAGCATGAAATACCAGGCGGACAGTATTCGAATCTGCGTCCGCAGGCATCAGCCCTGGGACTGGAAGAGAAGTTTGAGGAGGTGAAGAAGAACTATGCCGTGGTGAACGATATGTTCGGCCACATCGTAAAAGTGACGCCATCGTCGAAAGTAGTCGGCGATATGGCCATCTTCATGACTTCCAATAATCTTACCGAAAAGGATATATATGAGCGCGGACATACACTGAGCTTTCCTGAATCGGTTGTGAACCTGATGAAGGGCGAGCTGGGCCAGGCACCGGGTGGTTTCCCGACTGAACTGCAAAAGGTGGTGCTAAAAAGCCAGCAGCCGTTTACCGACCGCCCGAATGCCCACCTGGAACCGGTAGATTTTGATAAAGATTTCGAGGAGTTTCAAAAGAAGTTTAAGGACGTGAACTTCCTCGACTTCCTCTCTTACCAGCTGTACCCCAAAGTATTTGCCGACTTCCACAAAGTTCGACAGGAGTACGGTAACCTTATGTACCTGCCTACGCCAGCCTTCTTCTACGGCCTCAAGAACAATGAGGATATACTGGTAGAAATTGACGAAGGTAAGAGCATTATAATTAAGCTGCTCTTCATTTCGGAACCGAATGAGAACGGACAACGCCTGGTTTCTTTTGAGCTCAATGGCCAGACCCGCCGCGTTTGGGTGCGCGACGAAAGCCTGAAAGCAGCCAAACCTCTACACCGTAAGGCCGAGGCTGAAAATGAAGTAGGGGCACCTTTGCAGGGCCGTATTGCGCAGGTACTGGTAAAAGAAGGCGATACCGTGAAAGAAAACCAGTCGCTCTTCGTTATTGAAGCCATGAAAATGGAAACGACCATTTCAGCTCCTTTCAGTGGAAAGGTAAAGAAAGTACACTTAACCGGAGGTACCATGGTAGAGCAGGAGGATCTGGTGCTGGAGCTGGAGCAGTAAGGCTTAAGCCAACCCAAAGCTTATAAAGACACTGCCTCGGCGGTGTCTTTTTTTGTTTGGCTGGCAAGTGGTACAGCATGAGTGATTTCCCCCGCCATAAGCTGGTACACCTGCCGTTTAAATGTTTCTACCGTGTCACCTGCTTCTTCTGAAGGCATAAGTGGTGGTAATATTTTTACTGTAATCTTGCCGGGTCTCATCAGGCTGCTGCCGGGAGGCATTAGCTTTGATGCTCCCCGAATAACAATTGGTACCACGGGCGTTTGAGTCTCCAGGGCAATACGGAAAGCACCATCATAAAATGGGGCCAGCGGGGCAGTGGTTTTGTTAATGGTCCCTTCAGGAAAAACAAGCAGGCTGGTGCCGGACCGAAGGGCGTGGGTGAGGCGTTCTATGCTCTGTCGCCGGCTTTCTGCATTAGAGCGATCAACCATTTCTGTAACGGCCCGGGCTACCCAGCCAAAAGCAGGGATGGCCGCAATTTCTTTTTTTGCCAGGGTTTTAAAAGGGCCCGGCGCTACCAGCGGCAGGGCAGGGGCATCGAGGTAAGAGGTGTGGGTAGGGGTGAAAATATATGTTCTCCCGTCTTTGAGATGTTCCTGCCCTTCAATCTGGTATCGAATGCCGGAGAACAGGCGAAAGCCCTGTGCCCACAGGTGTAGGCCCCGGAAACTTAGCCGGTTTCCATGGAGTTTAAACAGCAGAGGAATGGTAATGAGGGGCGCACATAAAAACATGAAAATAAGAAACACTATGCTTGCATAAATGGTATATAATAATAACAGAAGCCGGGTAATCATATTCAGAAAATACGCTTATTGTAATTTTTCTCTTCGATTCTTTTATGGAGAGCTGGTATGAGCGGTTTTGCAAATAAATTTAGAACTTCCCTTTAATATTTTATACAAGATGCAACCAAAAAAAGCAAAAGATTTCGTTCAAAGCCTGCGCGAGCTTAATGCAGCCCTCTCAGGACTGATTAAAAATATCAGGAAAGATATTACAATTCTGGAAAACAGTATCTCCCAGAATCGGCAAACTCTGCAAAAGCCTTACCTCGATAAAGAGCTGAAGGGGAATAACCTGTTACAAAGCCTGCGCAAGCATATTAATTAAATAGATAGAAAATAAACTGCTGATTTAACTAAAACAGGTCTTATTTTTTAATTTAAATAGCTGGAGGAGGAAGAAGGGAGAGGTAGGAAATCGCTCATTTTTAAAATTATCAAAGTTTCTCTTCTTAAACAGTCCGCTCACGCTTGAACATTCTACTGCCATCACTTTTTTACCTTCGGTGCAACTATCTTTAGGCTGAGGGGAAGAACCCTGATGTGTAGACTTTCTTTTATCGGTATAAATTCCCCGTCAATATGCATGTATTCTGTTTGAGGGCTGCTGATTTCCACCTCTTTCGTTCGAAGAATTTTCATGTAGGGGTTCTGGTGAATACTTTTATGGAAGAGCTGCCAGCCTAAACGAGGTACCTCATAAGCGGGGAAGGGAGATAATAAGCAGAGATTCAGCCAGCCATCCTGTATATTGGCCTCCGGCGCTATATAAGCATTGTTCCCATATTGCGCTGCATTTGCCAGACCTACCACAAAATACTCGCCTTTAAAGGTCCCTTCATCGGAGCGGATATGATAGGTGTGGGGCCTGAAGCGAAAATATTCTTTCATGGCCATACGAATATAGCTGGCAAATCCTCGTGTATGGGTTACAGCAAACAGCCGGCCTATATGAGCATCGAAGCCAAGACCAGCTGTACAGAAAAATGGCTTTCCATTTGCTTCCCCGGCATCGATAATGGTGTAGGAGGGGTGGTTCAATAAGCGTATAGCCTTAATTGTATCGACAGGGATGCCCATATGGCGTGCCAGCCCGTTACCGGAACCAAAAGGAAGAATACCAAGCGCGCTTGAAGAATAAAGGAGCCCGCAGGCTACCTCATTTACCGTTCCGTCACCGCCTACGGCCACCACAATATCGGCCCCTGCTTCCGCAGCCGCTTTTGCCAGTTCACGAGCATGTAACGGGCGGGCTGTTTCTGCAATTTCGTAGCTGTACAACTGCTGGTTCAGGTGCTGCTTTAGGAGCGCCGGCACCTGGCTTTTTTTTCGGGTACCCGAAATAGGGTTGAGAATAAAAACGATTTTCTTTCTGCTTATCAATGCACTGGCTTTTATAAGGCCCCAATCGGGCGGTGATGGTTTAATGTACTCAGTTTCAGTGATTAAAAATAAGAGTTGAAACCCTGAAAATTAATTATCCGTACGGGAAAGTATTGGAAAAGTAAATTTTCCGGAGTATTTTTGAAATAACTTAAATTTAATTATTAACCTCTTTGCTTGCAAATTAGCCTGTTGTGGGTACGCCTGCAACAGGCTTTCCTTTTAATAATCCCCGTACTTTCCATCCTCTTAGTAATTCAGTCTTTTCCTTCCGGTCTTCTATTACTTCTGTTATTCTTTCTGCTTTAATAATGCCAGTCCTGTATTGTTTGCAGGAATAATTTTTAAGGCTTGTATCCTTGAAAACAAGGGAAATGTATTAAATTTGCGCCTTTAGCATTGTATTATGGGAAGAGCATTTGAATACCGCAAGGCCAGGAAAATGAAGCGCTGGTCGACCATGAGTAAAACCTTTACCCGTATCGGTAAAGATATTGTAATGGCTGTAAAAGAGGGAGGAGGCGATCCGGAAACCAATGCCAGGCTCCGGGCTGTTATCCAGAATGCCAAGGCGGCCAACATGCCTAAAGATAATGTGGAGCGTGCCATTAAACGTGCCACCTCTAAAGATACCGAAAACTACAAAGAAGCTACTTTTGAAGGTTATGCCCCGCATGGTGTTGCTGTGCTTATTGAAACAGCAACCGACAACAACATGCGAACGGTCGCCAACCTGCGCAGCTATTTTAATAAGTGCGATGGTAACCTGAGCGTATCGGGCTCAGTCGATTTTATGTTTGAGCACAAATGCCACTTTAAAATCGAAAACAGCGGGCAGGATATTGAAGAACTCGAGCTGGAGCTTATCGACTATGGTGCCGAAGAGGTATTTGCCGATGAGGAAGGAATCATGATTTACGCCCCTTTTGAGGATTATGGAAAGCTGCAGAAAGCACTGGAAGAGAAGGGGCTGGAGGTTATCAGTTCAGGCTTTGAGCGTATTCCTATGGATGTAAAGCATTTAAATGAAGAGCAGCGGGCCGATGTGGAGAAGCTGCTCGAGAAGCTCGAGGACGACGATGATGTGCAGCATGTGTACCATAACATGGCAGAGGAAGAATAGATACTTTAGAAAAGGAAGCCCGGTGAGAACACCGGGCTTTTTTATGCGCTACATCCTCGGGCGCTTTCCCTGGTAAAGTGCAAAATATGAAATGATTATTTTTCGTGCTTCTGACAGCCAAGTAAGCTGTTCCTGTTTACATTTTTACTTACTGTTATTTTTTTCCTCCGTCTGTATACTCTGCAGCTTGTTTAAATAGCTGGTTGAAAGAGGAACGATTGGCTGTACAACTGCTTACCTTCCTGCTATCAGCTTATTTGTCAAACCTTTACAGAGAAAGTGCCGTTACTTGAATTACAGGTGAGAGCTGTTTAGCAGCCCTGCCTTAACAGATTTTTTAACACTAAGCAGAAGGGATTTTTTTATGATAGCAATGAATTACCGCGGACCACAAAGAATCCGCGTTGACCGCGATACTCCCATGCCCGAAATTCTCCATCCGCAGGATGCCATTGTACGGGTAACACGTGCCTGTATTTGTGGTTCCGACCTCCACCTTTATAACGGGAATGTACCCGATACCCGAGTGGGAGAAACTTTTGGACATGAGTTTATTGGAGTAGTCGAAGAAATTGGCTCAGATGTTACTAAATTAAAAGTAGGCGACCAGGTAATTGTGCCTTTTAACATCGCCTGTGGCGAATGTACTTTTTGCGAACAGGAGCTTTATTCCTGCTGCCACGAGGCAAACCCCCAGGCGACAGCGGCAGGTGGTATTTTTGGCTATTCACACATGACTGGCGGTTACAATGGTGGACAGGCCGAATACGTAAGAGTCCCTTACGCAAATGTCGGACCAATGGTAATTCCGGAGGGCATGCACCCCGATGATGCCGTTTTACTGACTGATGTAGTACCGACAGGTTACCATGCCGCCGAAATGGGCGGCATTCAGAAGGGCGATACTGTGGTTGTTTTTGGTGCAGGTCCTGTAGGTATTATGGCCGCTAAAAGTGCCTGGCTATTTGGTGCAGGTCGTGTTATTGTGTTTGATAAGGAAGAGTATCGCCTTGATTTTGTACGCAAATATGCACAGTGCGAAGCTTATAACTTTTTATCCATCTCCGACCCGGTGGTTTTTATGAAGAAAACAACTGACTCACTCGGGGCCGATGTTTGTATCGATGCCGTGGGTGCCGAAGCTTCCGGCAGTAAGCTGCAAACGGTAACAGGCCGTAAAACACTCATGCAGGCAGGTTCTGCTACCGCATTGCAGTGGGCCATTAATTCTGTAAAAAAAGGAGGCGTTGTATCGATTGTTGGAGTGTATGGGCCTACGGTTAATATGGTACCAATTGGTAATGCCGTAAACAAAGGGGTTACTATTCGCGGAAGCCAGACCTCTGTAAAGCGTTTGCTGCCAAAACTGGTTAAGCATGTTCAGGATGGAATTCTGGATCCAAAGGCAATTATTACCCACCATATTCCATTGGAAGAAGTGGCCGATGGCTATCGTATTTTTGCAGATAAGCTCGACAATTGTATTAAACCAGTACTTGTTCCACCATCAGCCAACATTTAAAGAAGGATTATTATGGAAAATAAAGCAAAAGACTATTCACATATTAAAGGCTGGGGCATTGATGCCGATCCAAAGAATGACCCAACCTACCCCATGCGAAAGCGGGAGAATGAAGACCATGAAGGATATAGCTGGGACCGGCCGCCGCAGCAGCCTGTAGATATTGAGGTGCTCCATTCCATTGAGCGGCCTAATGTAACAGCTGTATTCGGAACCTCCAGGCCTCCCCGCGGGCTTAGTGGCAAAATCCGCCGCTTTGCCTTCAGGTATGGCGAAGGCAGCTTTGCCCATTGGCTTCCCCTGGTAATGGCCGACAGGGTAGATGTGGTGGAAGGAATCCTGGATGATTTAAGAAAAGGACATTTACCTAACATATGGGCCGAAAGAGGCATGGGTGCGGAGTGGAAATATAACCGGAAAGGTTTGCTCCAGCGAATGGCCGTGACCACTGCTCTAACGGCCGCTGTTATTGTGCTGTTAAAGCGCGACTAATTAAAAGAAAAAATAAACTTCGGTAGAGGCTTCTGCAGTTGATTAAGCTGCTTAATGTTTTTCTGGAAATGGTAAGCAGAGGGGAATCCGGGAATTCCCCTTTTTTTATGCCGCTCCGCTTTAATCGGTACTCTCCCTACTGTTTCTCAAGAAGAAACCAGGTAATATCATCCTGCGGAAAGGCCTTATCTCTCCTGTAGCAGAATCCATAGTCTGCTAAACTTAAATCACTGTATTTCTCCAGCATCTCACCGGCAAAATCCCTTTTAAACAGCCGATCCTTATGGCCCCTGTAGCTGATAGAAACTGGCGAAGGGTTATAGTACTCGCAAAGCAAAATGTATTTACCAGCTGTCCGATAAAGCTTTTCATACACAAGCGGGAGCATTTCGGGATTTATGTGAATTAATACTCCTTTTATGAGCGCAACCTCATACTCCTGCTCAGGCTCATAATCGAAAATGGAACCGTTAAATACATTCCCGCTCCCGATAAGCCTGGACAGTTCATTGGCTGCTTTTCGGTTAATTTCTATTCCCGATAATCTTATGTTTGGGAACAACAGCTGAATAGCCTTCAGGTTGATGCCAATGTTGGCGCCAAACTCCACTAAGGAGGCCGGTCGGCCGAGTTGCCTGAAAGCATGGGAAAAGAAATTTAAGTTAGAGGCTAAATACTCTTCACTCCTGTTTCTGCCGATGTAGTCGTTGCCGAATTCTCCGGCCCAGAATGCTTCCTGTTCTGTCTTAAAATTCATTTTATATTATTATCACGTGGATCGCTAGTTAAGCAATAATAGCGGGTTTAAAAAATGTTTTTGCCTGGCACAACCCATGTTGTTCCGGGAGAGGGGAAGCTGCTATCGCTCCTGATAACATTCATCCCGATTCCGCCTTAAATGTAAAGATTGTTTTTGGTAAAATGGGTAAGCTTAACTTTTTAGAAGAATAGTGCTCACGGCTAATCTCTTCGAGCAGCGATAGCAAAGACTGCCCCTTCAGAC
>NZ_ANNU01000007.1 GCF_000346615.1 Nafulsella turpanensis ZLM-10 | reverse complement strand
AGTGCTCACGGCTAATCTCTTCGAGCAGCGATAGCAAAGACTGCCCCTTCAGACAAAGCTGCATCGGAAAGCAGCATGAAAAAAGAATCGACATTACCTACTTTATGGATGAGTATATACGAGCAGTGGAACGGGTCAACTCTCCCAGGGGCAGGCAAATGAAGAAGCTCAGGCACAGCACGGTAGAGCCTGTCTTCGGCACCTTAATCAACTTCATGGCCCTGAAGAGAATTAACACCAGGGGTATCATACAGGCAGAAAAGGTAATGTTGATGGCCGCCTGTGCCTATAACCTGAAAAAGTGGCTTAACTTCTCCCAGAACAGAAGGAAAGCAGCTGCTCTGGCTCTGCCTAAGCCAACTAATGGCTGTTTTTGTGCTGTGATTTTTCTTTTGGGCAAAAGAAGCAGGAAAATAAACTAGAGAGTGATGAAATAAGAAAAACTGAGCTTAGAAGCAATCAGGTTGTGCAACAGCTACTGGGGTTAGGGGCTGTTTATTTATGATATTCTTACTTTTCTATCTCAAAATCAACCATAGGATAAATAGAAAAACAAGAGTAAATATAAACCCGTGAACTAAGATTTCTCCTTTCAGCTTATCTCTCCCAGATATTATTTCTATTAGAAATACCTTTACCAGATTTAATACTAATCTTACTAATCCGACTATCAAGGTTAAAACAAAAATAAAGAAACTTGCCGGAGGAGCATGAACGTATCCCCTTCCTATTATCACATGGCCAATAACTGTCGCTATAATGCCAATAAAATAGATAAGTAATCCTACCGTCAGCCCTTTTTTATATTCTTTTGTCATTTAGTTTTTTGAGGCACGGCTATTCTTTTTTTTAAGGTTCTCTGGTTTTAATAGCCCCTAACGTTGATAAAAATAGCAGAGGCCGACGTAAAGAGCAGCGTTATAGTCCCCCGTTGAGAAAGACATTAAAGAGCTGTTTAGCCTGTTAGGCCAGTAAACCGGCCTTTGTTATTTTTTGTGGTGCCTGTTGCACTACTTCTTGAAAGTAAATGTTTAGCAGGTAAGGAGCAAATTTTTTAAGCGATGCAGGGCAGGAAGATTTTTCGGGAGCGGAAGCAGCTTTGCTTTTCCCTCTCAGAGGCTGTTCCAAAACACAACCTCTATTACCGGCTCAAGGAAGTTCTGAAGCTGGATTTCCTTTCTGAGCACACGAAAAGCTACTATGGCTCCTGCGGACAGAAGAGCATAGACCCTGAGGTCTTTTTCAAGCTCTGCCTGATTAAACATCTGGAGAACATCGACTCTGACAGGAAACTTATAGACATATGCAGCCTTAGGCTGGACCTGCGCTACTTCCTTGGCTACAACTTAGATGAAGCTTTACCCTGGCATTCCACCGTTTCCAGAACCAGGCAAAGGCTGAGTAAAGACCTCTTCGATACCCTTTTTACGCATATTCTTTCTCTTTGCGTAGATGCTGGCATGGTAGCCGGCAAGGTCCAGGCTATTGACTCCGCCTACATCAAAGCCAATGCTTCCATGAGTTCTTTAGAGCTAAAAGTACCCAAAGAACAACTGGAGCAAGAGCATCAGCTAAGCACGGCCCACAGGCCTGCAAGGGAGAATAAATCCACTCAGCAGCAACGAAGCATCTCTGCCAGAAAAGAGGAGCTTCAGGAGATAGCCAGCAGACAAAAGAAGTGGAGCAAGGATAAAAGACCCGGAGCAGGTAGTAAGGAGCACAGGTTTACCAGCAATAAAACCCATTATTCTCCCGTAGACCCGGATGCTCGTATTGCCGTAAAGCCTGGAAAGCCCCGCCAGCTCTGCTACTTTAACCAGCTATCTGTTGATACCGCTCATCATGTCATTACTCATACTCAGGCTGATTTCTCAGACAAAAAAGATAGCCAGTGTTTACCTTCCATTATAGAGAAAGTAGAAGAAAGGCTGAAGAGTCAGAACTTAAGCTGTCAGTCTATAGCAGCCGATGCAGGCTACTGTTCAGGAGAGAACCTTCACCTGCTGGAAGCAAAAAGAATAGAGGCTTTTATTCCTATTCATGGCACCTACAAAGGCGGTCCTGAAGGATTTATCTACCACAGAGAAGAGGATTATTGGGAGTGCCCAAATGGAAAGAAAGTTACCTTTAGAAGAATCGTGCTCACTGCCAGTCTGATTAAACAGCGCCAGTACTTTACCCGCAGAAGTGACTGTAAGGACTGTCCCTTCAGGGAAAGCTGCATTGGAAAACGCAAGGAAAAAAGAATCGATATCACCTACTTTATGGATGAATACACAAGGGCCATTGAAAGGGTAAATTCCTCAAGAGGCAGGCAAATGAAGAAGCTCCGACATAGTACGGTAGAGCCTGTCTTTGGAACGCTCATCAACTTCATGGCCCTGAAGAGAATCAATACCAGGGGCATCGTTCAGGCAGAAAAGGTGATGCTGATGGCCGCCTGTGCCTATAACCTGAAAAAGTGGCTCAACTTCTCCCAAAACAGAAGAAAAACAGTTGCTATGGCCCTGCCTAAGCCACAGAATGGCTGTTTTTACTTTTTGGTTTTTATCACCAGCAAGGGGAATTCTAAAAGCAGGCAAAAGGTGATAAAATAAGGAGAAATTAACCTGTAGAACTACCGCGTTGTGCAACGGCTACTAGGGTTAGGCTGTGTTTATTTTCATTTCGTCCTCCGTTTAGACACTTTACTGCGCCAGCATGCTATACCTTTTGAAGTATTCGGCTATAGTGGAGCATTCTATTTTTAAAGGTCCTGCTGACAAATCCACCGACAGGAGCCAGGGAGAAATCATTTACAGCTGCTCAAAGCCAAATCAGCATTTTGGTGCCCTCCCGACAGAGCTGGTGAACATCAGCGGAAGAATCCAGCCCAGTCCGTAAAAAGCCAGTTTACCAGTCACACTTTATTATTCTGTATGGCTAAGCTGGTTGTCCGTCCTGCTTTTAACCTTTGTAGGTCGGTCAGATTAACCGCTATACTGCTTGAATACAGCCTAAC
>NZ_ANNU01000006.1 GCF_000346615.1 Nafulsella turpanensis ZLM-10 | reverse complement strand
CTCTGGCTCTTCTCCTTGTCTCATAACGTTTCTTTTTGTGTATCGCTATTTCAGGACGGGACAAATAAATTAATAAAGAAAGCCTGTTCAATCGAGCAGGCTTTCTTTATTAATCTATCTTTCTCTGTTGAACCAAAACTATAAGTGGCTCTCCCTGTGTTGGTGATAAGCATCTCCACGGGTTGCTACCTCATCGTCTGCCACTAAATGGGTGGTTAAGGCAGCAGCAATCTCGGCCAAACCAAACAATAAGTGCGGCAGGTATACATAATCCGCAAAGCCAAAGAACCATGGCGAGGTGGCCAGAAAACCACCTACTATCCCGTCAATCCACAGGTGGGTTTTCATTGATAATTTTCTGCTGGCCCCCATTTCGTAGTCGGTGAACAGGCTGTAAAGGATGCCACTCACACCAACTGCTACAGGTATCCAGGTTTCCCAGCCGCCGGCATCAAAATTAAATAACCAGGGAGAGGCGATGAGTAGTAAACACATAAGATAATCCATTACCCCATGTGTTTTGGTTGATATAAATCTCATATCTGAAAAAATTATGTTTAGAAAAAGTTGTAAAATATTTATTTTACTTGGTGAGGGATTATACGGGCCGGCTCTGTTTTGTTTGCATAAAGACAGAAAAATTTTTCATATTTTATTGTAAATGAGTTGGAAAGGTGTTTGTAGGTAACAAGGCAGGGCACTGGTTTTGTGAAAACAGACTGTACGCCCTAAATTGTATTCCTGTAGCAGGATACCTTTCCTTCTCATTTTTACTTTAGGAATTAAAATGTGGAACATGACGAGAAAAGGTAGGCTCATACCCTCATGCCGGAACAAAAGAACAGATGAAGTCAGAAATAAAAATAAAACTACATGCGCAGTGCCTTCAGTGGGTGGCAGGACGAATAGAAGAAGCCACAAGAACAATGGAGGAAACCCAAGCAGCTGCGAATGAAGAAACTAAAAGCAGTGCGGGAGACAAATACGAAACCAGCCGGGAAATGATGCGGCAGGAGCAGGATAAAGTCGCCTGGCAGCTGATGGAAAATTTAAAGCTGAAGAAGGTGCTGGATAGCCTTAAGCCTGAAATTACCCACGAAAAAGGACAGTTAGGTAGCCTGCTGCGAACCTCAGAAGGAAACTTTTACCTCTCGGCCAGCCTGGGACAGTTAAAAGTGGACGGTGAGGTATATATGATGATTTCGCCGGTTTCTCCCCTGGCGCAAAAGCTGCTGGGTAAGCGGAAAGGGGAAGAGGTCCAGCTGAATGGCCGCCACTTTTATATTGAGGAAGTCCTTTAAACCAGAGAGACAAACAGAATGGAATTTATCATTCCAGAGCAGAGCCGATCATCTTTTTATTTATTGTATAGAAGTATTTAGTAGCGCGATATGAGCGGGGCACACAAGTCGTTTTGCAGGGATTGTTTCAGCAAAACCTGACAAGTGACGAGGGGCTTAAAAGCACGCTGAGCTATGTTTTCAGGGTGCTGAACGACCTCATTTATTCAGAAAAAGAAATGTTAAGTTCCAACAAAGAGTTGCTGAAGACTATAGGAAAGGATTAAGGAGAGCAGTGTCATCCTGCATTATCCACTTTAGTCCTTTCCGAAATATAAAAAAACTAGAGCATCCGGATAACATGCCTGCCAGTGTTTGGTTGACAAAGAAGAGATGGCTTTTAACCGTCTGATAATCAATATTTTTTGTAGCTAAACGATTTTTTATGGCAAATGTAGCAATAAACGGATTGGGCCGTATCGGGAGAGCGGCCCTGAAGGTTATTCTGGAAAACGAAGATCTCAATCTGGTAGCCGTCAACGACCTGGTGCCGGCCGATAACCTTGCTTACCTGCTTCGGTACGATACCGTTTACGGTCGGTACCAGAAAGCAGTGGAGGCGGAAGGAAATAAACTGCTGATTGATGGGAAAGAATACCCGGTTTATAGTGAGAAAGATCCGGCTAAGCTTCCATGGAAGGAGCTGGAGGTAGACCTGGTGTTTGAATGTTCAGGAGTATTTACCAAACGTGCCGACCTGGAGAAGCACCTGAAAGCAGGCGCCCGCAAAGTTATTTTATCGGCCCCGGCAAAAGAAGATGATATACGCACGATTGTCTATGGCGTAAATGCCTGGGACGAGCAGGACGATATTATTTCTACCGCCAGTTGCACTACTAACTGCGTATCGCCGGTAATGGAAATTCTGAATCGTCGCATTGGCGTAAAGAAAGCCAACATGACCACCATTCATGCCTATACTTCCAGCCAAAACCTGGTGGACGGGCCGCACAAGAAAGCCCGCAGAGGACGTGCCGCCGGAGCCAACTTTGTGCCTACCACCACAGGGGCAGCTATTGCCGCGGCTAAGGTAGTGCCTGAAATAGAAGGCCGGTTCGATGGAGCTGCTATTCGTGGGCCGGTACCTGTAGGTTCTATTGCCGATGTAAACCTGGTAATGGAGCGGGAAACTTCAGTGGAGGAAATCAATGATATTTTCCGGGAAGAAGCCGAAAGTGAACGCTACAAAGGAATACTAGGTGCTTCTGATGATGAACTGGTATCATCAGACATCATTCAGGATTCCCGTCCTTCCGTAGTAGACCTGAGCATGACGCAGGTAGTTGGCGGTGACCTGGTAAAGGTAATGAGCTGGTACGATAATGAGTGGGGCTATGTAAACCAGATGGTGCGCGAAGCCAAACATGTACTGAGCATGCAGCATGCAGAGTAACTTTTGTTGATCGTTGCTGGTTGTTTGTGACAGTAGGGCATGTCTACCCTTCCATGAACAATGGGAAAACACCTCTTTTCCTAAATCTTTAAATTGGTTACTGAATACTATCTGCCAACAACCAACAACGGTCAACTAACCAAAAAAAGCCTACTTCTTCTTACGTTTCTTTCCTCCTTTTACCTCCTGATCAGCCTCCTTCATCAGGGCTTTCCAGTTGGTGCTCTTTTCTTCGCTTAAGTCGAGGGTCTGGACATAGGCTTCCTTGTCAATTTCCAGTACCCGAATTTCCTTGCCCAGGAAGGATTCTACGGCTTCCAGCATCTCTGTTTCCTCAGGGCTGCAGAACGAAATGGCCGTTCCTTTATGAACGCCGCGGCCTGTTCTTCCTACGCGGTGTACATAATTTTCGGGCTGGTCGGGTATATCATAATTAATAACATACTCAACATTGGGTATATCAATGCCTCTGGCGCTTACGTCTGTGGCAATCAGCATTTGCTCTTTATTGTCCTTAAACTGCCTTAGTACCTCTAAGCGATCCTGCTGTTCCTTTCCGCCATGAATAATGAGGCTTTTAATGTCTACACGCTCCATTGCCTTCGCTACTCTTTCGGCCCTTACTTTGGTGCGGACAAAAACCAGCATTTTACTGTCGGGCTTTTCCTTTACCAGGCGCTCCAGGAAAAAGCGCTTATCGTCCATTTCAATAAATGCAACCGTGTGGTCCACGTTTTTTGATACCCGGTCTTTAGGGGATATTTGAATGCGAATAGCGCGGCGAACAAGAGAATAGGCTAGCTCTTTTATTTTCTCATCAATCGTAGCCGAAATGAAGAGAGTTTGCCGGTGGCGGGGTAACTGGGCGATCAGCTGGCGTATATCCATCAGAAAGCCTTTTTCGAGCATATGGTCGGCTTCGTCGAGTACCAGTATTTCTACTTTGTTGAGCCGGATGAACCCCTGGCTCACGAGGTCGAACATACGGCCTGGAGTGGCTACCAGTATATCGATGCCCTTTTCGAGCTGTGCAATTTGCGGCTCCTGGTCCATGCCCCCCACCACGCACATGGTATTAACGCGGGTATGACGTCCCAGCTGTTCAAATACCTCCGTAATCTGGATGGCCAGTTCGCGGGTCGGCACCATAACCAGGCATTTGATTCCTTCTTTGCGCTGAAATTTCTTTCGCTCGTGCAAAAGGTGCAGCACGGGTATGGCGAAGGCCGCTGTTTTACCAGTACCGGTCTGGGCGATGGCCAGCACATCTTCTCCCTTTAATATGGGCGGAATGGCCTTGTACTGAATATCAGTAGGGCGTTTAAAACCCATTTTGTCAAGGCTCTTTTTAATCTGGGGAGAGATGGCGTAATCTTCGAATTTCATGCTGCAATGATTAAAAACCGATGGAATTTGCTGCTGTGTTGGAAAGCAGAAAGGTTTGTTCCATTAGGCACGACAAAGATACAAACTTCTCAGCCAGCCTAGTGCGGGTCTTTTACTTATTTTAAGAGAGTAGCCGGCTTAGTTCGGAAAGTTATAGCGGTCGCCGTATAAAGATTCGATGTAGCGGAAGTACCAGAACAGCTCATAGTTGAGTTCAAGCCCGTAATCTTCCATCGGGCTATAGTCAATTCTGTTTTGAAAAGGATAATCGAGTGAACCATTCATGGGTTGCAGATCAACTTTTTCGTTCCAGGACCTGACATAGCGTTCATTCCAACGCTCATAGTAAGAGGGTGAATAATAACTTACAGGTCGTGCATAGGTAGCTTTCCAGGTCTGGAAGCCTGGGTCAAGGATAATGAGCTCATGTTCTTCTCCATCGCCCTCCTGCTGGCTTACCAGGTTAGGGGAGGCTGGTGCATCGTTTTGTGGAATGCCTCCGGGAGAGCAGGCGGCAAGACTAAGGAGACAAAGGATATATAGGAACTGTTTCATAATGCTGTTTTCTTTATTTAAGAACGCAGCAATCGGGAAAATAGTTGATTTGCCCCTTCAGCGGTTAAAGCCAGGGAGTATTTTGGGGTAAAAGTAATAACATTGCCCTTTTACTAAAAGCCAGGTGCGATGGATTGACTGTCCAGTCTACAGTTACTTACTGCTGCTACTATTTTAAAACCACCTAAAAGGGCAGTTGCTCAAGGTCTACATTTCCGCCGGTAAAAATCAGGCCGATGTGCTGACCCTTCCAGTGCTCTTTGCTTTGTAAAACAGTGGCTAAGGGCACCGCAGCCGAAGGCTCTACAATTACCTTCATGCGCTCCCAAATCAGGCGCATGGCCGCAATAATTTCCTCTTCCGAAACCCGGATGATTTCCTGCACATGCTCCTGTATGAGGGCAAAAGTTTTTTCGCCCAGGGAGGTGCGGAGGCCATCTGCCACCGTATTGGGGCCCGTCTGGGGAATGAGCTTTCCGGCCTGCAGCGATTGCCAGGCATCGTCAGCCCCGGCAGGTTCTCCTGCAATCACCCTGGTGCCGGGGGAAAAGTAGTGTGCAGCAAGGGCAGAGCCGCTGAGTAATCCTCCGCCACCCACAGGAGTGATGAGTATATCAAGTGGCTCGGCTATCTGCTCGAACAGCTCCATGGCAGCGGTAGCCTGGCCGGCAATTACCCGGTAATCATTGTAAGGGTGTATAAAAGTAGCACCGGTCCGTTCCACCACAGCCTCCAGCGTATCTTCCCGGGCCTGTAAAGTCGGCTGGCAAAAAATTACTTCCGCCCCATACTCTTTTACCGCAGCTACTTTTACCTTCGGCGCATTTTGGGGCATTACAATGTAAGCCGGAATGCCAGCCTGTCGGGCAGCGAGGGCCAGGGCCTGGGCATGGTTGCCGCTGGAGTGGGTGGCCACTCCTTTTTGCCGTTCTGCCTCCTCGAGCGAAAAAACCGCATTGGCGGCTCCACGCATTTTAAAAGCGCCTACCTTTTGCAGGTTTTCGCACTTGAAGTAGAGCTGAGCGCCTGCCATTCGGTTAATGCTTTGGTTGGTCAGCACAGGGGTCTGGTGAACATAGGGTGTAATGCGCTGCCGGGCAAGTTGAAGGGCCGGCTTATCGGGCTGGGAATCAGAAGGTGAAGACATCGTACAAAAGGTTTATTAAATGATTGTTAAATCGGGCTCCGGCCCAGCAAAGGCTACTTAATTTTTCCGTAACACCTCCTGCTTTACTTTAACCATAAGTTAAAAGGCTTTACGCTTTGAGGTAATAGTTTTTTTGCAGCTTTGTAACAGAATCAGGAACCAAAGTAAACCTTTTATTTTAGACATGAAACGAGCCGGCAGAACTTTTTCTCCTGCAGAGAAATGCTTTAAGGCTTGTTTAAGAGACCTTTAAAACCAACACTCAAACAGATGAAAAAACTGAATGCGTATTTTTTATTAATGCTGATGATGGGGCCTGGCTTTTTCACAGCTTGTGATGACGAAGGAACTGAGCCTGCCTTTGCCGCGCCTGAAATTGAGGCGGTAAATCCGGCGGTGGAACAGCAGCCGGGAGGAGTGGCTAATATTGACCTGAGTGTAAATGCTGAAGCTGGCATCAAATCCATAGAAGTGTCCGGCGATGCGGAAGGAAATGTCGACTTTGTAGCAGATGATAATACCCAGGTAGTTTCTTATGACTTTAACCTGCCCGCAGATGCGGCAGAAGGGGATGCTTACGAGCTGGTGTTTACAGTAACAGATAATCAGGAAAGAACAGCATCCGCCAATGTAACAGTAACGGCTACCGCTACTCCTGTTAATACCATTGTGGTGGAGTCGAGCGAAGAGGGGGTAGGAAATACCACCTGGACTTCAAATAACATCTACGTTCTTTCCGGGCTCGTTTTTGTAAACGAAGGGCAGACACTTACCATTGAGCCGGGCACTATTATTAAAGGCACTGCCGGTACTGGTTCCGGGGCAAGTGCTCTTGTGGTGGCCCGTGGTGGTAAAATAATGGCCGAAGGTACTGCTGAGGAGCCGATTATCTTTACTGCCCTGGAAGATGAAATTCAACCCGGTGAGGTGAAAAGCACCCTTCCTCTTACCGCCCGCGGCCTTTGGGGAGGACTGATGATTTTAGGAAATGCATCCATTACCACCCAGGCGGGAGAAGCCGGAATCGAAGGTATACCGGTAGAGGAAACCAGGGGCATTTATGGAGGCACAAATGATGCAGATAATTCTGGTGTACTCAGGTATGTGTCCATTCGCCATGGGGGTACTGAAATTGGTGCAGGAAACGAAATTAATGGCCTTACCCTGGGTGGTGTAGGCAGCGGTACTACTGTTGAGCATGTGGAGGTCATCTCTAATAAAGATGATGGTTTTGAGTGGTTTGGCGGTACCGTAAATACCAAATACCTGCTATCGGCCTACAATGGCGATGAAGGAATGGACTATGACCAGGGCTGGAGAGGGAAAAACCAGTTCTGGTTCGTGTACCAGGATACAGAGGGCGATAAAGGCGGGGAGCATGATGGAGGCAGTTCGGACTGCGAAACCTGCGAGCCCTACTCCATGCCGGTAATTGCCAATGCCACTTATGTAGGCGGCGGAGCCAACACCCTGCTGGTATTCCAGGATAATGGGGCCGGTACTTATGTAAATTCCATTTTTGCGAACTATAGCGAAGGTATCCAGGTAGAAGATTTGGAGTCGGGAGAAGATAGCTATAACCGCTTTGTGATGGGCGAGCTGGCTATTCGTAACAACATTTTCCACAATGTGGCAGGTAACGATGCTACGAAATACATCGTCCTTTCCACAGGCGCCAACGCTGGAACAGACTTATCTGCCGAAGCAGGTTTTGCCGATAACATTACCTTAGACCCTGAATTTAACAGTCTCTTCCTTCCTGCTGCGGATGTTTCCGGTGCGGGCGTAGTAGAAGGAGACTTCTTTACCACAGTCGATTTTATAGGTGCTTTTGACCCAGCAGCCGAAACCCCCTGGCATGCCGGCTGGACCGAGTGGTCGCAACATGTCCAGTAAGACTGACCTTATTGGATCCCGAGGGAGGGCTGGCCGGAAGGTTAGTCCTTCTTTATTTTTAAGGGAATAAAGTTTGTTAATTCAGTGTTAAGAATGGCTTTTATTTATAATAATTCAATAAAGGCCATTTTGAAGCTCCGGCGGTCCCGAGCCGTAAATTTGCATAACAAAAAAATCGGGATCGAATGAAAAAGTCAGTTTTATCAATGTTTATGCTCTTGTGTGCCTTTGCGGCTATGGCACAAAGCGGAACTATCAGGGGCCAGGTTATAGAAGAGGCTACCGGCGAGGCGCTGATTGGTGCAACGGTAATGGTCGAAGGAAGCACCACCGGGGCCACCACCGACCTCGACGGCCAGTATACTATAAAAGTAGCGCCCGGCACTTATACGTTAAAAGTATCCTTTATTTCTTTTAATCCTCAGGAAATAAAAGAAGTAGCAGTAAAGGATGGAGAAATAACCGTTGTTCCGGTGGTCCGACTTTCCGATGCCACCACCCAGCTTCAGGAGGTTGTAGTGGAGGCCGAAGTGCTGCGCGACTCAGATGTGGGTTTGCTGACAGTACAGAAAAGGTCAGCCAATATGCTCAATGCCATTTCTTCCCAGGCCTTCAGCCGCACAGGCGACAGTAATGTAGGGGCTGCCATGAAGCGCGTAACGGGAGTTTCCGTTGAAGGAGGCAAGTATGTGTATGTCCGGGGCCTTGGCGACCGCTACAGTAAAACGAACTTAAACGGAGCCGATATACCGGGGCTTGACCCGAACCGCAACTCTGTTCAGCTGGATCTTTTTCCTGCTAATCTCATCAGCAACATCGTAGTATATAAAACCTTTATGCCTAACCTGTCCGGCAACTTTACAGGTGGTTATGTTGATGTGGAAACAAAAGACTTTCCTGATGACTTTACTTTCCAGTTATCAACCTCTACAAGCTATAATACACAGGCCAGCTTTAATAACAATTTTTTAACATACGAAGGAGGAAGTCTCGACTTTCTGGCTTTTGACGACGGAACCAGAAGTTTTCCTCAGGCTATTGATGTGGAAGACCGGGAGGCCATTCCTGCCCGTAGCTATACCAACGATGCGGCAGCCGAAGAGCTGACGTCCCTTACAAAATCCTTTAATAAAGAGTGGGTGCCTAGCCAGAGCGCAGCACCACTCGACCATAAATTTGCCCTTTCCGTAGGTAACCAGAAGGAGCTCTTTGGAAAACCAGTGGGCTACCTTGCCAGCCTGAGCTATTCCCGATCTTTTGACTTTTACGAAGGGGGAAAGTACGGCCGTTTTTCCCAGTCCGGTGTTAGTGCCAATGTTAATTCTTTAGTCGAAGAAATTAACCTGAGCGATGCAAGAGGGGTAGAAAACGTTTTGTGGAGCGGTATGCTGGGCGCTTCCATTAAACTGAATAATTTCAGTAAAATAGGCTTTACTGCTCTGCATAACCAAAGCGGTGCAAAAGAAGGCCGGCAGCTGAATGGCCTGAAAGTAACCGGCGACGGGCAGATGGATTACTACACCAACACCCTCCTTTTTGAAGAACGTTCGCTAAGCTCCTTTCAGCTTAAAGGCGAGCATGCTTTAAATGGCGGTGAAGGACTGCGGGTAGAATGGATTTCTTCTTACACGCTTTCGCAAATGGATCAGCCGGACCTGCGCTTCTTTACCTATGGCAACTACGGCGTGCAAAGCCGCGGCCTGCGCATAGAGCCTTCTATTGGCCAGCCTCCTACCCGTTATACAAGAACGCTCAATCAGTTCAACTTCGATAATAAACTGGACTTAACCCTTCCTTTTCAGCTGTGGAGCCAGGAAGCGAAGTTCCAGTTTGGAGGAGCCTATGTGTTCAAAGACCGGAGCTTCCGCGAATTCCAGTATCGCTTCGACTCGGACCGCACGCAGTTCGGGGGCGATCCGGAGGAGCATGTGTCGGACGAGAATATCTGGACCAGAGAGAACAGCGGAGGGGTGTATGTGTATGATGCTTATGATGCCCGGAATAATTATGAAGCAACGGAATCGGTAGGCGCCGGCTATGTGATGATTGACCTGCCGCTTACAGAGCAGCTTCGGGCAGTGGCAGGGGCCCGGGTAGAAAAAACCAATATCTTTTTTACCAGCTTTGCGGCCGACGATCCAAAGCTGAAGAGCCAGTACGGAGCGTTGAAAAACAAAAAGCTGATCGATAACCTGGATATTTTGCCATCGCTCAATCTTACTTACCAATTGGGCGAAGATATGAACCTGCGCGCTGCCTATGGCCGAACCCTTGCCCGCCCGAGCTTTAGGGAGGTGGCGCCGTACCAGTCATTCGACTTTGTAGGAGGCTATAGCTATGTGGGTAACGATACGCTGGAGCGTACACTGGTAGATAATGTGGATGTCCGCTGGGAGATGTATCCTCGCCCTTCTGAAATCCTTTCTGTTAGCGTTTTTTACAAGAATTTCCACAGTCCTATTGAGGCTACTTTTGTGCCTCTTTCGGTGAACCCGCTTTTAACCTGGAAAAATGTTGGCGAAGCCAGTGTCTATGGGCTGGAAGTAGAGGCAAAGAAAAACATGGGCTTTATCCATGAAAAGCTGGCTAATGTAAACATGGGTACCAATCTTACACTGGTGCAGTCGGCAGTGTCCATTGCGGCGGCAGAGCTGGCGATTAAGCAGCGTTTCGACCCCGGCATGGAGGCCACCCGCCCTATGGCCGGACAGTCGCCTTACATTATCAATGCTTTTATGGCTTATCAGAACGAAAGTTATGAGGTAAACCTGGCTTATAACGTTCAGGGCGAAAGGCTGTCTATCGTATCGCAGTATGCTCCGGGCGAAGATGTATATGAAAAGCCTGCGCCTTCTTTAAACTTTAATATCTCGCGTACAATGGCGGAAAGGTGGAAAGCCAAATTAAGCATTTCCAACATTCTTAACCCGGCATCGGAGTTTGTGCACAAGTTTAAAGGAGAGGAGTATATTTTCCAGCAGTACAAAAAAGGAAGAGACATTAGTGTAGGTGTTTCGTACGCAATTTTTTAAACCAGCTTCAATCCTGATAAAAGAGACTGCTCATTCGGGCGGTCTCTTTTATTTTACGGCTTTTCTCAGGTTTGGCAGGTGCAGGATGTGTTCGGTCCTTTTTTTTGCATCAGCCGGTTTGGCATTGTTGCTTTGGTTAACTTCTTTTTGAAGTTGGCACCCGGGGTGATTTTATGGGAAAATAAGTCGTTTTTCCTATACTGTGGAAAATTTCTACACTTTTACCGATAATTAAGATGTAAAAGTGCATTCCAAAAATGTATTTTATTTCTGGATAATAGAATCAAAAATAGCATTCTCTATAATTATAGTTCTTTCTGCTTCGGAAATGCTCTTCAGGAAGGCTTCTGCTAAGGGTGAATCTTCAGCAGGTGTGGAAAAAATCCACAATAATTTAGGGTATAGTTATTTGAAAAATAATATTTTAAGCTAAACGGGCCTTACTGGTGTTTAAACGTAATTTATTCAAATAAGTGTCTTAAATACTTGACTTAATGGATTTTAATTAGGTAATTCACGGCACCTCCTTACTCATAAGTGAGTCAGGGTATTTTGTGATACTAATAAAAGTACAATATCGGGTTAATTTTTTTAAGACCTATGAAAAAGACAATTTTTACCTCTTTAAGCTTTTTACTGTTGCTGACCTGTAGTTTCGGCAGCGCTTTTGCCCAGGGCTCCCACGAAGCCAGACGGCTGGGTTCGACTTCTGCACCATATGGTTTTTATGAGTATCTCCCCAATGATTTTAAAAGCTCCTCCCGGGAATTTCCGCTCCTTATCTTTCTGCATGGAGCCGGAGAAAGAGGAGACGGGCAGAGTCAGCTCGACCAGGCTGTAAAGTTTGGCCCTGGCAGGGAAATTAATAATGGAAAGGATTTTCCCTTTGTAGTTCTTTCTCCCCAAACAGATGACTACTGGAGTGTGCATGAGCTTGACGAGTTTATAGCGTTCGCCACACAAAAGTATAATATTGATGAGGACCAGGTATACCTGACGGGGCTCAGTATGGGGGCTATGGGATTGGTAGACTACCTTGAGCAGCACTCAGATAAGATTGCTGCTGTGGTGCCTATTGCAGGTAGCGGGGACCCGAGTAAAACCTGTAACTATAGTGATGTGCCGCTGTGGGCCTTCCATGGCGACAGAGACCAGGTAGTGTCGATTAACGGTTCAAAAAATATTGTTAATGCCTACAATAACTGTAAGCCAGCGCCTGAACCAAAGGCAAAGCTAACGATAATGAAAGGGAAGGCTCACTGGGGCTGGAATGATGTGTATGATGGCAGCCTGGGCGATATATATGGCTGGATGCTGCAGTTTTCTAAAAACGGAGACCTGGATAAGGAAGAATTTAAGCCGAACAAAGCACCTGATGTAAATGCTGGTAATGACCAGTCCGTGACTCTTCCTGTAAGTAGTGTACAGCTGAAAGGCAGCGCTTCTGATAGTGATGGAAAAGTAGTGAGCTATGCCTGGAGGAAGTTGAGTGGTCCTTCGGTAAAAATGGAAGGTAAAGAGAGCGGTACCCTAAAGCTATCGAATCTGGAAGAAGGCACCTATACGTTTAAGCTAACAGCTAAAGATAATGGCGGTGCCGAAGGGGCAGATGAGGTAAGGCTGGTGGTAAAGGCTGAGAAAAAAGAAAATGTAGCGCCAGTGGTAGATGCAGGGAAAGACAAAGCCACTACCCTGCCCGATAACAGCCTCCGCCTGGAAGGTAGTGCCTCTGATAAGGATGGTCATATTGTTAGCTATAAGTGGGAAAAAATAGAGGGACCATCTGTAAAGATGGAGGACAAAGAAAGTAAGATGCTGCAGCTGAAAGAGCTGGAGGAAGGTACATATACTTTTAGGCTTACCGCCAGAGATAATGGTGGAGCCGAAGCAAGTGATAATGTAAAGGTGATGGTAAGGCCTGAGGAGAAAGAAAATAAGGCACCCGTAGCAAAGGCCGGATCTGACCACTCCGTTACACTCCCGGTAGAGAAACTGGTATTGAAAGGCAGTGGTAAAGACCAGGATGGTGAGTTGGTTGCTTACAGCTGGGAGAAAATCAGTGGCCCATCCCTTGCCATGAAAGGAGCTTCCACGGCAAGTCTTACCCTCAGTAGTTTGCAGGAAGGTAACTATACATTCCGCTTTACGGTAAAGGATAATGATGGGGCGAGCGGTAGTGATGAAGTGAAGGTGAAGGTACAGCCAGCGCCGGAAAAGGAGACAGGCATTACCGCCTATGCCGGAGAGGATGATGAGGTGGAGCTTCCGCTGAATGGCAACATGGTGATTCATGGCAGTGTTTCGCTTGTTAACTGTCAGGCAAAATCTTACCGTTGGGAAAAGGTGAGTGGCCCTTCTCTTACAGTTAAAAGTAATAAAACAGCTAATCTGGAGATAAGTAATCTTCGGGAAGGGGTATATACCTTCCGGTTTACTGCAACTGCCAGTACCGGCCAGTCCGACTCAGATGAAATGAAGCTGAGGGTATTGCCGGCAGCGGTGGCCGAGGGCAGCGATGATGAGGAGGAAGATGGTAATATTGAAGGTATGGAGCGGGGTTTGCATTATGCTTATTATGAAATTGCCCCAAGCCGCCCCTGGAGTAGCTTGCCTGATTTCTCTGGTTTAAGCCCGGTAAAAACAGGAACGGTGGATGAAATATCTGTTTCGCCCCGGGAGCAGGACGATTTCTACGCCTTTACCTTCGAGGGATATATTGATATTGACGAGGCCGGTACTTACTTCTTTTATACCGATTCAGATGAGGGCAGTAAGATCTATATCAACGACCGCCTCGTGGTAAATAATGATGGAGTACATAAAAGTAAGGTGGTATATAATGATGTTGAACTTAGTAGCGGCCTGCACAAGATAAGGGTAGAGTACTTTGAGAATTCAGGAAATGAAAAGCTCTTTGCGTCTTATAAAGGACCGGGCGTAAACTTGCAGGAAATTCCGGCAGAGAAGCTGTATAGGGAGCCGGGAAGCGGCAACAGGAGCGGAATGTCGGCAGGCCTTGCCTTTACTTATTACGAGAATAAGGAGTCTAAAAACAATGCATGGTTCCAGCTGCCTGACTTCAGCCGCCTAAAGGCTGCGAAAAGTGGCGTAATCGCTAACTTTAGTCTTGAGCCTCGTGAAAAAGACAACCACTTTGGTTTTGTATATGAAGGTTGGATCCAGATTGAAAAAGCAGGTTACTACACTTTTTACCTGAACTCCGACGACGGCAGCAAGCTCTTTATCAATGATAAGCTGTTAATTAATAATGATGGGTGGCATGCTTCGGCCGAAAAAGCAGGCAGTGTGCAGTTGGAAGCGGGTTACTACCCTATTCGACTAGCCTATTATGAACATGAAGAGCTGGAAGTTCTGGAAGTGCAATGGAAAGGTCCTGGCTTTGACAAGCAGGCAATTCCGGCTTCGGCTTTGTATCACCAGCCGGAGCAGGCGAAAAAAGCCGCCATGGCTGGAGCGGGTAAGAGAAGTACCGATGGCCTGTCGGGCGATGGAAAGAGTGCGCAGGCGGTGGCTGTAAGTCTGTATCCAAACCCGGCCCGTAACATTATTAACCTTCAGTTAAATGGTTTGGAAGAGGAGGCTGTAACCCTCACGATTATGGATATGAGTGGTAGAAGAATTCATAGTAACCGTTACCAGGCGGCAGGTACAGGTCAAAATCTTCGCCTCGACCTGCAGGAAATGCAGCTGGTAAGAGGAACCTACCTGATGGTGATAGAAAATGAGGCCAGAGAACGGATAAAGACGATGCGCTTTATGAAACAGTAATCAGTAATTGTCAGCCGATCAGTAAAAGAGGCGGCTCCTGTTTGTGGGGCCGCCTCTTTTTATGTGCTGTTCCGGACTTTTTTCTACAGCCGGGAAAGCTTTTCCTTCAGGTATTCGAGCTGTTTTTGTACCTCCGAGAGAGCTTTGCTCTTTTTTTTCTGTTCTTCGCTATTGTTGGCAATGCCCTGCTCAAGGGCAATTTTGTCGGCTGCATTTTGCTTCAGCTCCTTTTCCAGTCGCTCCTTTTCATAAGCATTACGTTCCAGGTCTCGCTGAAGCCTCTCTCCATCGCGCTGCGTATTCCGGAGCTCCTTGCTTAAGTAGCTTTCGGCATCTTCGGCTTCCTTGATCTGGTGTTGCAGGTGCTGCTTGTGCAGGATAAAGGGCAGGCTTTCCATCTGGCTTTGAATAGCGCCAATCAAAGCTTCATCAGCCTCCGCAGAATAGCCAATCCACAGACGGCTTTGGGTACTGTCGCCATTTACCTGGGCATATACAGTGGTAGGATCGTCCTTGGTTTTCCAGTAGGTTTCCTTTATCTCAATAAAGTTCTTTTTTTCCCGGGCCTTCCCTTCTTCTTCAAGATAATTAATCAGGTATTTTTTACTTCTTTGTTCACTGTATGGTACCTGCACACTAAAGCCGGAATAGGATTGGCCCATAACGTTCATTTTTTCTTTGCGATAAGTCGTTTCCTGTGCCTGGAGTGGCAGATGCTGCAGGATGACCAGGAGTAGCAGAAGGCTGCTGGCTAAAGCTCTCATAGAAATAGGGTAATGGTTTTCAGGAAGTTTACAACGTACAAAAAACATAATATTTTACCGTTGGTTACTTATCCTACAAATGTAGGAGCAAATTAGCTGTCAAATCGTTTATCTTTACTTATAAACATGCATACAAAAGTTTTAATTACCGGAGGAAGCGGTTTACTTGGCAGCAGGCTTACGGCCCTACTGCTCGAAAAGGGCTATAAAGTAGCTCACCTCAGCCGTAGCCGAAATTCCGACGGTGAAGTAAAAGCCTTCCTGTGGGATCCGGCAAAGGGAATGATAGAGCCGGGTGCGGTGGAGAGTGCTCACTACGTGGTGCATTTGGCAGGCGCATCGGTCGCCGATCACTCCTGGAGTAAGGAGTATAAAGAAACCATTATAAAGAGCCGGAGCGAATCTACGCAGCTGCTTTTTCAGGAGCTTAAAACTACCGGCTATCAGTTAAAGGGATTTATTTCGGCCTCGGCAATTGGCTACTATGGCGATGAAAACGGCGCTCACTGGCTAAATGAGAGTAGTCCGGCCGGGCAGGAGTTTCTGGCGCAGGTGTGTAAAACATGGGAAGCTGAGGCTGATAAAATAGAGAGCTTAGGGATACGACTGGTAAAATTGCGGATAGGGGTAGTGTTAAGTACAGAAGGAGGAGCCTTGCCGCAGTTATTAAAACCCAGTCGCTTTGGGCTGGCTGCACCGCTGGGAAGTGGCCGGCAGTACATGAGCTGGATTCATATCGATGATTTGTGCGGCATTATTATAAAAGCCATAGAAGATAGTAGCATGAAAGGGGTGTATAATGCTGTGGCGCCGGAACCGGAAACCAATGAACGTTTTATGGAGATACTGGCCGGGGTTCTTGACAAACCGTTTATTGTTCCTGCCGTGCCTGCCTTTGGTATAAAGCTAGCCATGGGCGAGCGGGCGGGTATGGTGCTGGGAAGCCTGAGGGTGTCTTCAGAAAAGATTGAAAACGCAGGATATGCCTTTCAGTATGAAGGATTGCGCCCGGCCCTCCGGCAGCTGCTGGACTAAGACATAAAGTTGTAAGAGGTTTGTTTTACCGGAAAAAAGCCTTAATTTGCGAGGCTGAAGATTTTTGAAAATAACAGATTTTTTATTTATGAAGGAAAACGACAAAGAAAATTTAAAGAAGAACCAGTCGGCCGGTACTAGCGGCAGTAAAGATATTGCTTCGAACGGAGAAGAGAGAATTCCGGAAAAGAAAGCCAGCAACCAGGTAGATAACCGCCCAATCAGCAAGAAAGAGGAGGCTGGTAAAGAGCCTAAGCACCCGTTGGAGAAAAAAACGGCAGTAGAAGAGGCGCATGAGCGTAAAATAGAGAAAAGCGGAAGCAGCGAGCGGTCTGAAACCAAGACCAAGAAAATGCGCAAGAGCAATATGCCTGCCAGTGCACTCGAGGAAGAAGAGGTGCCGGTAGTGAAAAAGGCTTCAGAAGAAGATCAGCTTATTCGCCAGGCTTTTATTGACCGGGACTGGAACGAGATCAAGAGCTCCAACAGCTGGGCCATTTTTAAGGTAATGTCGGAGTTTGTGGAAGGCTTCGAAAAGCTGGCAAAAATTGGTCCATGTGTATCTATATTTGGTTCTGCCAGAACAAAGGAAGACCACCCCTACTATAAAATGGCCGAAGAAATTGCTGCCAAGCTGGTGCGTCATGGTTATGGTGTAATTACCGGTGGCGGACCAGGTATTATGGAGGCGGGGAACAAAGGGGCCTATAATGAAGGAGGCAAGTCGGTAGGTCTTAATATTATTCTGCCCTTCGAGCAGTTCGATAACCAGTATATTGACCGCGATAAGCTCATCACCTTCGACCACTTCTTTGTACGCAAGGTAATGTTTGTAAAGTATGCCCAGGGATTTATTGTAATGCCCGGTGGCTTTGGTACCATGGATGAGCTCTTCGAAGCGCTTACCCTTATCCAGACGAAGAAAATCGGGCGCTTCCCTATTGTGCTGGTAGGAACCGAGTACTGGTCTGGCCTGTTTGACTGGATTCGCGAGGTTATGCTCACGAATGAGAAAAATGTAAATGCAGAAGATCTCGACCTGGTTAACATTGTTGATACGCCTACCGAAGCCGTAAAAGTGATAGATGATTTCTACAGTAAGTACTTGCTTTCTCCAAACTTCTAACCTTGACAGCACGGGCTGTGAAAGCAGTTTATTGCTACAATAATTTCAGGAGAGGCTGCCGACAAGGGGCCTCTTTTCTGTTTAACAGGGTTTGCCGTTATCCTTATCAGATAATGTGCCTTCACTTCCGGGAAAAGAGAATTATCTTAGCCCCTATTGCGTTATCACCTTTGGGTGTTTTGGTGGCAGCTGCTCCATAGTGAAACATTTTAAGGATCATCTGCTTAGGACAATAAGCCCAGCCTGCAGGACGAAAAGGAGGAATCCTGTTATATTTGTAATTGAATATGCGTAAACAAAAAGAGACCAAATCCACAGCGGTAATCGATATACCCGAACCAACCAAAGCCCCTGATCCGACGGGCGAAGCTTATATAGAAATTTTTGGTGCCCGGGAACACAACCTCAAAAATGTAGATGTAGCCATTCCGCGTAACCAGCTGGTAGTTATTACCGGTATCAGTGGCAGTGGTAAATCATCCCTTGCTTTCGATACCATATATGCCGAAGGCCAGCGCCGCTATATGGAGAGCTTCTCTGCTTATGCGCGCTCGTTTATGGGCGGTATGGAACGGCCCGATGTGGACAAAATCAGCGGACTAAGCCCGGTCATTTCTATTGAGCAGAAAACCACCTCCCGCAACCCCCGCTCCACCGTGGGTACAACTACCGAAATTTATGACTTTATGCGCCTGCTTTATGCCCGGGCGTCGGAGGCGTTCTCCTACCTGAGTGGCCAGAAAATGGTGCGGCAGTCGGAAGACCAGATTATTAACCACCTCCTGCACAGCTTTGATGAAGCAAAGCTGGTAATATTGGCTCCCGTAGTAAAAGGCCGGAAGGGGCATTACCGTGAGCTGTTTCAGCAAATTCGAAAGGGAGGTTTTACCAAGGTGCGGGTCGACGGGGAGATACAGGACATTGAGCCCAAAATGCAGGTCGACCGCTATAAAATCCACGACATCGAAATAGTAATTGACCGGATAAAAGTGCAGGAGAAAGATCGCTTTCGCCTGAGCCAGTCAGTTACCGAAGCACTTAAACATGGCAATGGACTTGTAATGGTGCAGGATGCCGATAGTGGAGAGCTGCATCATTTCTCCAAATTCCTGATGGACCCTAAAACAGGCCTCTCCTACGATGAGCCTGCGCCAAATTCCTTTTCCTTTAATTCCCCTTACGGTGCCTGCCCTAGCTGCAATGGCCTGGGTACGATTGAAGAAATCACCCGGGAATCTATCATTCCTAACCAGCACCTCAGTATTAGCCAGGGCGCCATTGCCCCGCTGGGCGAGTACCGCGATATCTGGATATTCAAGAAAATTCAGTCCATCCTTAAACACTATAAGGTAAACCTGAGTACACCGGTAAAGAATATGCCCGATGAGGTGCTGGACGTGCTGCTGTATGGTGATAATATTCCGGTAGAGGTAAAATCGAAAAAGTATCCCGGATCTAACTGGAATACAAAGTTCGAGGGCATTATCACTTTCCTGGAAAAACAGCGCGAGTCAGGCTCCGATAAGATGGCCAGCTGGGTGGAAGATTTTACCCTTGCCGTTCCCTGCCCGGAGTGTAATGGGGCGCGTCTGAAGAAAGAATCGCTGCACTTCCTCATTGACGGGAAAAATATTGCCGAACTGGCTATGCTGGATATTCAAAGCCTGGCCGACTGGTTCGAAGGACTGGAAGGCAGGTTAAATGAGCGGCAGCAGGTAATTGCGACCGAGGTGCTGAAGGAAATTCGTAAGCGAATCCGCTTCCTCTTAGGAGTAGGTCTCGATTATTTACACCTGAATCGCCCGCTTAAAACGCTTTCCGGTGGTGAGGCACAGCGTATCAGGCTGGCTACCCAAATTGGTACCCAGCTGGTAGGTGTATTGTACATACTCGACGAGCCAAGTATAGGCCTCCATCAGCGCGATAACGTAAAGCTCATAAAAGCCCTGCAGGACCTGCGCGATTTAGGGAATTCGGTGCTGGTGGTGGAGCACGATAAAGACATGATGCTGGCCTCCGACTATATTCTGGACATTGGCCCGGGTGCGGGTCGCCACGGCGGGGTAGTGGTGGCGAAAGGTGCGCCTGATGAATTCCTGGAGAGTGGCGGCAAAACAGCCGATTACCTCAAGGGAATCCGCAAAATAGCCGTGCCGGAAAAGCGCCGCAAAGGGTCCGGAAAATCATTAGTGCTGAAAAATGCCAGCGGTAACAACTTAAAGGGTATTGACCTGAAGCTTCCGTTGGGGCAGATGATTTGTATTACCGGCGTGAGTGGTAGTGGCAAATCTACGCTCATTCACGAAACACTCTATCCGCTGCTCAATAAACATTTTTATAAATCCAATAAAGACCCGATGCCTTATGAGTCTATTAAAGGTTTGGAGCATCTGGATAAAGTAATAGAAGTAGACCAGTCGCCCATTGGGCGGACCCCGCGCTCAAACCCTGCTACCTATACCGGTGTGTTCACCGAAATCCGTTCGCTCTTTGCTGAGCTGCCGGAGGCCAAGATACGGGGCTATAAGCCAGGTCGCTTTTCCTTTAATGTTAAAGGAGGGCGCTGTGAGGAATGTGGTGGTGCCGGCCTGAAAGTGATTGAAATGGACTTTTTGCCCGATGTGCATGTAGAGTGTGAGGTGTGTAAGGGCAAGCGCTACAACCGCGAAACACTCGAAGTCCGCTTTAAGGGCAAATCTATTTCCGATGTGCTGGATATGACCGTCGAGCAGGCGGTGGAGTTCTTTGAAAATCAGCCAAAAATTGTGCGCAAGGTAAGGACGCTGAACGATGTGGGGCTTAACTATATTACCCTTGGCCAGCATGCCACTACCTTATCGGGTGGGGAGGCCCAGCGGGTAAAATTAGCCACGGAGCTATCGAAGAAAGATACAGGCAAAACCATTTATATCCTCGACGAACCCACTACCGGCCTGCACTTCCAGGACATTCAGCACCTGCTCGATGTGCTTAACAAACTGGCCGATAAAGGCAATACAGTGCTGATTATTGAGCATAATATGGATGTGATTAAAGTGGCCGATTATGTGATTGACCTGGGGCCGGAAGGGGGAAGCGGGGGCGGACAAATTATTGCCCAGGGCACGCCCGAAGAAGTGGCCAAAGCGAAGCAAAGCTATACAGCCATATTCCTGAAGGAAGAATTAGCGACTGCTTAACCTCTGTTTAATTCTGTAGTTTATATTACATGCTGTAATTTATATGCTGGATACCGTTTATATTGGATTATTATTTTGACAATATAAACATTTGCATATGAAACTACTGTCTACCGTTTTGAGCAGCCTCAGAGCAGGTATTCTGCTGATTTTGCTCTTCCTGTCTGCGAGTGTGCAGGCCCAGCTCCGTGGCGATTCCTTTGCCGAGGCTAAGGCAAAGGGCTCGGCAACCGTAACTTTCTCTTATATCGAAACTCCTGGTTTTGCCATGAACCAGGCAGGGAAGGTGAGCGGCTTCTGTGTGGAGATTATGAATGAGTTTGCGAAATGGCTGCAAAAAGAAGAAGGGATTGTTTTGAATCCTGTTTACTTCGATAAAGACTCGAAGGACTTTGCCAAGTTTATGAATAGCATAAAGGGCTCCTCAGGAGGAGTATTTGGTCTTGGCAACATCACTATTACCGAGGAGCGTAAAAACTCTTACAATTTTAGTCCTCCTTTTATCACCAATGTGGCCATTCTGATGACCAACAAAAGTGTGCCGAACCTGAACAGCTTGGAAGATATCGCCAGTGGCTTTAGTGGTATGACACTGGTGGCAGTTCGGGGAACGCTGAATGAAAGGCGCCTGCTGGCACTTTCTGAAAAATACTACCCAGGTGTGAATGTGAAATATGTAGCCTCCATTCCTGAGGCACTACAGGAAGTTGCCCACAACGAAAAAGCTTTTACGGAGCTTGACTTTACTTATTACCTGGAAGCCCTTAGCAAGCGTATGCCTGTAAAACGCCATCCGGTTGGTGATGAGGATTCTGAAAAGTTTGGAATTATTATGCCAAAGAATAGTGACTGGGCTCCGGTGATGGCGCGCTTCATGAATTCAGGCTTTGTGGGCAGTACTGAATACCGCAAGCTGATTGTAGATCATATGGGGCCGCACGCACTCAAGCTGCTCGATGCTGTTTCAAACAACTGATGGGATAAAAAAGAAAAAGCTGCCCTCATAAAAGGGCAGCTTTCCTCTTTCAACCAAAACATTAAAACCTATCAACTATGAATAAGCTAATTGTATTTAGTAAATTAATTTAATCGATAATTGGTTCCTCAAAGGTAAAAAAATAATCATAAGAATTTAAACTTTTCTATTTGTCATATCAGGCGGCATCCATAACATGCTGAAAGTCATTGAGATGTGAGTTGTTTGATGAAGTGTTACTTGTATCTGTTCATTTTTATCTTCTTAAAATAGGCGTCCATTCGGCGCATTTTCTTCTAAATATTTGTCGTTTTTCCTCTGCCTGCTTCTTTTAAAATTTATATCCTAAAAAAATTATTACCGAAAGTATATTCTTACCTATCTTCTTATGTGAGATTAGCTTTTCGGCACTCCCGGGTAAGTATTTTCCTTTTAATTCTTAATCTCCCCGGAATCGCAGAAACAAATAAATTTCTTATCACTTTATAAAATTAGCTATTACATTAGTGCCCGTTAAGGGAGTTTTAATTCAGAAAAAGAGTGATATGGCACCGGTCAAAGAACATCAGGAAATATCAATTCAGATCCCCAAAACAGATAAACCAAGGGTAGTGATCATTGGTGGCGGCTTTGCCGGCCTGCGGATTATAAAAAAGCTTGAAAAGGAAAATCTGCAGGTGATTATGCTGGACCGGCACAATTACCACACCTTTCAGCCGCTCCTGTACCAGGTAGCTACCGCCGGCCTGGAACCAGGCTCCATTGCCGGTCCCCTGCGACAGGTTATGGAAGAGAAGGAGGATTTCCACTTCCGGATGGCTAAAGTAACCCGTATTAACCACGAAAAGAAAACAGTAAGCACTCCCCTGGGTGAGCTGAGTTACGACTACCTGATTATTGCCTGTGGAACAAAAACCAACTATTTCGGTAATGACGATAAGTTTAAGGAAGCTCTGCCCCTGAAACAGCTGCCTCATGCGCTGAACCTTCGCTCCCATATACTCCAAAATTTTGAAAAAGCCGTTAATACCTCCGATCCGGAGGAGCTTAAAAGCCTCATGAATGTTGTGGTGGTAGGAGGAGGCCCTACCGGGGTAGAAGTGTCGGGTGCGCTGGGTGAGCTTAAAAACCATGTGCTGCCCAAGGATTATCCCGAACTGGATTTCCGGCAAATGAAGATTTACCTGGTAGAAGGGCTGCCGCACCTTTTAAACGGCATGTCGAAAACAGCCTCTAAAAAAGCAAATAAATACCTGAAAGACTTTGATGTGAATATTAAGCTCAATGCCATGGTCGACTCCTATGATGGCAAAGAGGTGAAGCTAAGTACCGGAGAGGTACTCAATTCCCAAACGCTCATATGGGCTGCAGGGGTGAAGGGGAACACCATTCCCGGCCTGCCGGAAGAATGTGTTAAAAAGAGCCAGTACCTCGTCGATGAATTTAACCAGGTACAGGGAGTAAAAGATGTTTTCGCGGTAGGAGATGTTGCTTTAATGGAGACCAGGAAAACCCCTAAGGGCTATCCTATGCTGGCTCCGGTAGCAATACAGCAGGGCGAAAACCTGGCAGAAAACCTCCTGCGCATAATCCGTGGGGAGAAAAACCTCCAGCCCTTCCGCTTCTTTAACAAAGGCTCTATGGCTACGGTAGGCCGAAACCGGGCCGTAGTGGATATGCCCAACGGCCTGAGCTTTGGAGGTTTCGCCGCCTGGACCACCTGGATGTTCGTACACCTCCTCTACCTCATCGGCTTCCGGAATAAGCTGGTGGTATTCAACAACTGGGTCTGGAATTATTTTACCTACGACCGGGGCATCCGGCTCATCATCCGGCCTTTCGATAAAGAAGAAAAAATTAAACAGCAGGAATCGGAGCAGTAGTTTTCGTTTGAAGAAACAGCGAACATAGCCGCTGGTAAGGGTGCTTTTTTCCTTTTACCAGCGGCTTTTACCTTTTGTACAAATCCTCTTTACAAGTTGCCGGCAAATCTTAACTTTGTGTATACTAGCTTGTAAAAGGCTTAGGCCTTTAGGCTTTGGAGGCGCGCTTATGACTCGGAAAACGGTTTACTGGATTTGCCAGATTGGTGGCTGGTCCCTGTATGCAATCATTAACATCTCGTTCAACATCATGTTTGGGGTGCAGGATGTACAGCAGTACTCTTTCCTGTTACTCTCCGTTGTATATATGCTGCTGGTTACCCATGCCTTCCGGCATTACCTGCATAACCGGCAGTGGCTCAAGCTTACCACCGGAAAGCTTATACCGCGGGTTATACTGGCGATTATAATTATGAGTATGCTGGTATACCTGCTGCAGGCCGTTACCCTTATGCTACTGGGGCAGCAGTCCCTCTCCTATTTTGATTTTTCTGAAGTGCTGTTGATGTTTCTCTCCCAGGTAACGATTTTCTTTATCTGGAGTGTGCTTTACATCATGTACCATTATGTAGAGCGATACAACTCCTCGCTTAAATATGAGGCGGCTATCAATGAAATGACGCTCAACAGGCTTAAATCGCAGTTAAACCCTCATTTTATGTTTAACGCACTCAATAGTATTAGGGCACTGGTCGATGAGGAGCCTTCAAAGGCAAAGGTGGCCATTACCCAGCTGAGTAATATTTTACGGAACTCTCTGGTTATGGACAAGCGAAAGGTGGTAAGCTTTGCCGATGAGCTGAAAACGGTAAAAGATTACCTGGCACTCGAAGGCATTCGCTTTGAGGAACGACTCCAGACGTACTTTAATATTCACCCCGAGGCCGGAGATTTTTACATACCGCCGCTGATGTTACAAACGCTGGTGGAAAACAGTATTAAGCATGGCATCAGTAACCTGATAGAAGGGGGAGAAGTAAGTGTGGAGGCCTTTGTAAAGGACCGGAACCTGCATATATGTATTCGCAACAACGGGCAATACATAAACGGAGTAAAACACAAAAACGATTCTGGTCTGGGGCTTGAAAATACCCGCGAGCGGCTTAAATTGCTGTATGGAGAGCGGGCGTCTTTTAAAATTTCAAATGAGAATGAGCATACTGTCCTTACCGAATTAGTTATTCCTGAACATTAAACCTATGAAAGCACTAATTGTAGACGATGAACGGCTGGCCCGAAAAGAATTAATGTCGCTGCTCTCCGACTATACCCAGATAGAGGTGGTGGGTGAGGCAGTGAATGTAGATGATGCCTATCAAAAAATAAAAGAGCTGCAGCCGGAACTGCTGTTCCTGGATATTCAAATGCCGGAAAAAACCGGCTTCGACCTCCTGGAGATGCTTGAAGATGTACCTCAGGTTATTTTTACTACGGCCTACGATGAGTATGCTATAAAAGCCTTTGAAGTAAATGCGCTCGATTACCTGCTAAAGCCTGTGCAGCCTGAGCGTTTAAAAGAAAGCATCCATAAATTAACTTCAGTTAGGGAAAAGGAGGAGGAAGGTGTTGAGCGGGATAAAACCGCTAAGCTGGGACCAAACGACCAGGTATTTGTAAAAGACGGGGATAAATGCTGGTTTGTGCGCCTCAGTAAAATTCGGCTGTTTGAGTCTGATGGCAACTATATAAAAGTTTATTTCGATAACCAGAAGCCCATGATTCATAAATCGCTGAATGCGCTGGATGAACGGTTAGACGATAAGGTTTTCTTCCGTGCCAACCGGAAGCATATGATTAACCTGAACTGGGTAGATAATATTGAGCCCTGGTTTAATGGCGGATTAATGGTTACACTGCAGGGAGGAGAAAAGGTAGAAGTAAGCCGTAGGCAGGCGACGAAGTTCAAGGATATGATGAGCCTGTAAGAGGTGTATGAAGGCTAACCTCTCACCCTGCTGATAAGCTCCGACTCTACCTGCCAGTCTTTTGCCAGGCGAAGGATAGCAATTGCTTCCATTTCGGTGATGTGGCCTTTTTCATTATTCGATTTCCACACCCGGTGCAGGAAATCTATTTTTTGTTCTTTGGCGATGGAAACCTTGGCAAGATAATCGCGTGCACGATCGAAGGCATCGAGATACTCTTCTGCAATAAAATTCTGCGCCCATTTCAGTTCTTCTTCAGCATCGAGCTCCCCGGCTGTTTTTTCCAGGAGCTGCTGTTCATTGTCGTCCAGCCCGTGGTACTGAAAAATGATGCTTTTTAAAAGCAGAAAGGCTTTCTTTTCTTCTTTATTCATGCAGGCGAGTCTTTTGCTCCTTGGCAAATATAACATTTTGCCCCAAAATTTAAGGACACTTTTTATTTTTTAGTGAAATTAAGCCCTCATTCTTCCGTCATGAGCCGACTCGCAATCTCATCGGCCAGTAATTTACCTGAATCAGTCAGCAGCAGAGAGCCGTCCTCGTAATAAATATACTTCTGCTGGAAAAGAGAAGAAAGTAGTTGCTCGTTTTCTGCCTTTAAATCAAATGCATACTGCTCCTGCAGGTAGGCAAGACTGCAGCCCCAGCGGGTGCGGAGGCCGGTCATAATATACTCATTAATCATATTCGCCCGCTGCAGCTCTTCCCGTTCAAATGCCGGTTCATTTTTTGCCAGGGCTTTCAGGTAACGGGCATTATTGGCAATATTGTGCTGGCGGCTGTGGCCGTTAAAGGAATGTGCGCTCGGACCCAGCCCAAGGTATTTCTTCTGCTGCCAATAGCTGCTGTTATGGCGCGAGTAGTTGCCCGGCAGGCAGAAGTTGGAAATTTCATACTGTTCATACCCGGCCTCCTGTAGTCTTTGGAGCAGAATTTCGAACTGCCGTGCGGCATATTCCTCGTCTATCGGTTTTAACTTTCCCTTCTTTAGCCAGTTGCCAAAAGCAGTCTGGGGTTCGATGGTGAGGCAGTAGGAAGATATATGCTCCGGCCGGAGGGCGAGTGCCTGCTCAAGGTCGGCCAGCCAAAGCGTATCATCAGGAGAAGGAATGGCATAAATAAGGTCAATACTGATATTTGAAAAGCCAGCTTCACGGGCAAACTTAATACTGTTTTTTGCCTCCCGGGCAGAATGGGCCCGGTTTAGCGACTGCAAATGGGCATCATGGAAGGATTGTATGCCAATGCTGAGTCTGTTTATTCCTGCAGCATACAGCTCCTGTAGCTTTTCCGGCTTAAGATCATCCGGATTCGCCTCCAGGGTAATTTCCGGCTCATTGCTTATCAAAAAATTATCTTTAAGGGCCAGTAAAAGCGTTTCTACTTCCTCCCGGCTCAGCAGAGAAGGTGTTCCACCGCCAAAGTAAACCGTTTCTACTTCTTCCCCTTCCAGGTAATCTTTTTGCAGTCGTATTTCCTGAACAAGCGCCTTTACCAAAGCATCCTTATTTTTTAAATTGGTGCTGAAGTGGAAGTCGCAGTAATGGCAGGCTTGCCTGCAAAAAGGAATGTGTAAATAAATTCCGGCCAAAGATTCTGTATAGGTTAAAATAAAGACCCCACTGCAAACAGACAGTGCAGGCGTACAGCAAAGGTAACAAAATTAGAGAGGCCGGAGTGCCGGGCAGAATAAAGAATATACAGCACCTCTACCCGGAGGTGATAAAATTCATTTTTATGCTTAAAAGCATGTGGGTTTATTTTTTAAATTTGTACATGCCATTGAAAGTCAGCCTGTTTGTTTTATGTTGCTTTGCTGCTATCCTGCAGGCAACAGGCCAGCATGTGCTTCTGGTGAAGGCCGGTACAGATGCAGACCGGCAAGTGCTAAAAAGCTATTCTTTCAATAGCACCCCGGAAGGAAGCGAAGTGGCAGATGCTGAAATAAAAGAACTGCTTGGCGCTTTAAGGGCTGATGGCTATTTACTGGCTGATACCATTTCGGTAAACCGTGGCCTGGATAGTACAGTGGCCCTGTTTGTCGTGGGAGAGCAGTTTCGGTGGGCGCGGCTGGAGGCGGGGAACGTGGAATCTGACCTGCTCAGCCAGACGATTTTCCGGAGAAAGCTTTTCGATAACCGTCCTTTCTATTATGCACAGGTAGCTCGCCTGCTGGAGCAGCTGCTCCGTCTTTCCGAAAACTCCGGCTATCCTTTCGCAGCCATCCGGCTCGATTCTGTTGCGCTGGAAGGTAATGTGCTGCAGGCAAGCCTGGCTATTCATAAAGGTCCTTTTATTGTGTTTGATACACTTGAGCAGGAGGGGCAGCAGTTGCTTAATTCAAAATTCCTATCAAACCATGCGGGTATAAAACCCGGCGAACCCTACAGCCAGCAAAAGCTCCGGCATGTGGGAGATCGGCTGCGGCAGCTGCCATATATAAAATTAAAGGGAGCGCCTTATGTAAGTTTCCAGAATAACCAGGCTACCCTGCATGTGGAGCTTGACAGGCAGCGGGCTAACCGGATTGATGGCATCATTGGTCTTGTGCCTGATGCGCAGGAGCCGGGACAGTATATTTTTACAGGCCAGTTCGATTTACTTCTTCAGAATCCTTTCCGGAGAGGAAAGCGAATAGCCCTGCACTGGCAGCGGCTTAACAGGGCTTCACAAAATCTGGAAGTGGCATACTTTCACCCTTATGTATTTAATTCCCCGCTAAGTGTTGAACTGGGTTTTGAGCTGCTGAAAGAGGCAGAGGCCTTTGTTAACAGACAGGTTCGGGTGGAAGCACAGCTACAACAGGGAACTTATAATATATTAAAATTGCTTTTGCGGCAGAAGGATGCTCGCCTTCTGGGGGAAGCTGCAGGTAAAGATTATGCTGGCTTTAAGCTGGCGGAATATGGGCTGGGCTTTAGTCGTCGCAGGTTGGATAGCTGGCAGGTTCCACGAAGGGGGTATGAGTTTTCGGCCGAAGCAATGGCCGGGCGAAAGAAAATTCGTAGTCTTCCGGCGGGTGTGGCCGACGACTCGTTGCTGGCAGGAAGTGTAAACATGCAGTACAGAGCCTCCGGCCGATTTGCTTATTTCCAGCCGCTGGGTCGGCAATGGGTGCTGGCTCATCAGCTGCAGGCAGGCCTGGTAGCAGATGAGCGGCTGTTTCTTAACGATCTTTTTCGCATTGGAGGGCTTAACAGCCTGAGAGGATTTCGGGAAATGAGTTTCTTTGCTTCAGACTATGCCCTCAGTCGATTAGAGCTACGCTGGCTGGCAGGAGCCGATACTTATTTCTTTGGTTTCTATGATCAGGCGTGGATGCGGTATTCTTCCGGAAACTTACATCTGAAAGACTGGCCATTAGGTCTCGGGGCGGGACTAAATTTGGGAACTAATGCAGGGATCTTTAATTTTATATATGGGTTGGGGAAAATGCAGGGGCAGGCACTAAATTTTGCTCACTCGCAGGTTCACTTTGGGTATATAAATCGTTTTTAAATTATTTGATTAGCCTTCGTAAACAGCTAACTTGCAACGGCATATCGTACTTCTATGTATCTGAATATATTATTTGCATTTTTGTGGGCGTTGGTGGTGAGCCTTTTTTCGGTGCCTTCCATCATTCATGTTTCGCACACCAAAAAGCTCCTCGATGAACCTAATCACCGGACCATTCATGCAGTTATGACCCCGCGGCTTGGAGGGTTAGCGATATTTGCAGGCTTTATGTCGGCGATTACCATTTTCGGCCAGTTTAGGGAAGGAGTTCAGCATTTACTGGCGGGTTGTGTGCTGCTGTTCTTTATTGGGGCGAAAGATGATGTTATCAGCGTATCGGCTTTTAAAAAATTTTTTGTGCAGATGGTTGCCACCGGCATTGTTATGATTATGGGCGATGTGCGTATTAGCAGCCTGCAGGGTTTTCTAGGCATATACGAGCTGGAGGTTGGTATCAGCTACGCTTTTACCTTTCTGGTTATTGTCGGGATCACCAATGCCATAAATCTTATTGATGGGCTCGATGGGCTTGCGGGAACCATTATTCTAATTATTTCTCTTTGTTTCGGTACCTACTTTTGCTTTTACAGTATCGAGTATGCCTTTGTTGCCTTTTGTTTGGCAGGTGGTATGCTGGGGTTTCTTCGTTATAATATTTATAAAGCGAGAATCTTTATGGGCGATACCGGTTCGCTGGTGTCAGGCTTTGTAATTGCCGTTATGTCGGTAAAGTTTCTGGAAATGAATGCCGTTCCTTCGGCTCCTGCCACTGCAGTAGCCGTACTCTTTATCCCTGTTTTTGATACGCTTCGGGCTTTTGTGCTTAGGATTGGCAACGGAAAGTCTCCTTTTGCACCGGACCGAAATCACCTGCATCACCGTTTTCTGGCTATGGGGCTGCCGCAGATTATGGTGGTTGTATTAATGCTGATGCTTAACCTGCTGGTGGTTATTTCTACCATTTGGTTTTCGGGTGCAGGCAATACTTTATTGCTGGTTTCCCAGATTGCTTTTGCTGTTCTTATCAGTGTATTTCTTGAGTTTCAAAGGCGTAAGAGTGTGTATGCAAAAGTTTAATCGCTATTTTCTTCTGCTTTGTTTTGTTCTTGGTGGGGTGCTGTCTGCTCATGCGCAGGTAGAGGTTGGGGGGCAAAGCTTTTCACTTGTAAAGGACCTGGAAGAAAACCTGTTAGAGTACAGCAAGTCGCAAAATACCTATGTGCCTTATGTGCAGGGAACCCCTTTTAATTCCTCAGCTGCGGTATTTGTTTTGCCGCTAAAGGAATATCAGGACTACCAGTTGCTGATACAGCCTCCGGCGGAGGCTGCGCTGCTGATAAACAAAAGCATAGTTGATTACTACAGGAACGGGGGCAGTAAGTTTTACCCTATTGATAGTTTGCGCCGCCTGTACGGCGATTCGTGTGTAATATCCATTTTTCACCCTTCTTTTCATCCTCAGGAGCTGGAAGTGAAAATTATAAGCCGGCAGCCTTATAGCTACGCCGATGCCGGCAGTTCCATCTCTGAAGACTTTCTGGAGGTATTCGAAAGGCGTGGAAAAAGCTTCAACAACTTCTTTATTATTGGAGTGCTGCTCTTGCTGGCGGTTATGGCTGTTCTGCGGAATGTTTTTCCGAAAGTGTTTAGCAGTTACTATGATATAACAAGAGCCGCAGCTCTGCGCGTGAGAGACGAAGCAAACTTTACCATGAAGTTGAGCGGCCGGGGCCATCTGGCCTTCCTGGTGTTTTACAGCCTGCTGTTCGGTTTTTTGCTGATGGTGCTCCTGCAAACTGCCGGCGAGATAGAAACTGTTTTTAGTTTCCTAATTGTAAGTGGGTTTGGTACCTACTTATATGCATGGCTCCTGCTTTCGGTTATCGTTTTCTTTTTCCAGCTGTTTAAATACTGGTTGCTCAGAATTGTGGCAGCTGTTTTTAATGTACCTGATTTTGCAGGTATCCACTTCTTTGATTTTCTGCGGTTGTCGCAAATCTTCTACACCCTTGTTTTTGTGCTGGTGCTGCTCCTGTTTTTAGGGGCCGATGCCTACGTTGGTACAGGTTCTGTAATATTGATTAGAGTGGTGGCTGTTTTCGCGGTAATTAGGCTTTTCTTAATCTTTTTTAAGCTTTTACATCTATCCTCATTTAGAAAAACCTATTTATTTTCTTACCTTTGCACCACAGAAATACTACCCCTTTTAATTGGACTCAAATTTCTCATAATATAAGGTTTCTGTTGTTTTTAAGGTATGACAAAAAAAGAAAAAGAGCCAAAACTAAGAGAAGTCAAAAGCATTCTGGTGTCACAGCCGGAGCCCGGCGACCAAAAATCACCTTATGGTATTCTTGCGGAAAAATATAAGCTCAAAATAGATTTTCGTCCTTTTATCCAAATCGACCCGGTTTCCCTGAAGGAGTTCAGAAAACAAAAGGTGGATATTCTTGCGCATACGGCCGTCATCTTTACCAGCCGCAATGCCGTTGACCATTTTTTCAGACTCTGCAATGAAAGCAAAATAGAAGTGCCTGCCGATATGAAGTACTTCTGCATATCTGAACAGACAGCTAATTATCTGCAAAAGTATATTGTGGTGCGAAAAAGAAAGGTTTTTACCGGCTATCGTACGGCCAATGACTTGATTGAGATACTGAAAAAGCACAAAAACGAGAAGTACATTTTTCCATGCTCTAATATCCGGAAGGAAGATATTCCTGTTTTTATGGAAGAGCAGAACATTAAGTATACGGAGGCGATCATCTATAAAACTGTTGCATCGGACCTTTCTGACCTGGCTGATGTCAACTACGATATTATCGCTTTCTTTAGTCCCTCCGGTATCAGTTCTCTTTTTGTTAATTTCCCTGATTTTGAGCAGAAGGAAACCCGAATTGCGGCTTTTGGTCCCACCACAGCGCAGGCGGTAAGAGATGCAGGACTTCGACTTGACATTGAAGCGCCTCAGCCAAACGCTCCATCCATGACGGGTGCATTGGAATTATACATTAAAAAGGCGAACAAGGTAAAATAATAAAAAATAGGAAATATTACATTCGGACCAATTGTCTCCACAACATTTTTAAATTGCGGGCATTATAATAAAGTAGAAAATCTACTATATTTATTCTCCGAACAAAAATGTTATGAGAAAGACCATTGGCCTGAGCTTATTTTTTTTGCTGGTCCTGGGGTCGTTTTCTGCTTTTGCCCAGCAGGATGCCCAGTTTACGCAGTATATGTTTAATACTCTTTACTATAACCCGGCTTATGCAGGGGTAGACGGGGTAACTTCCATTACGGCAGCACACCGAACGCAGTGGGCCGGGCTAAGAGGAAATCCGGTTACACAAATCATTAGCTTTAACACACCGGTATTCCGCTTAAGCAGTGGCTTTGGGGTACATTTTATAAATGATCGTTTGGGGGCGCAGAATAACCTGCAGTTCCAGGCCTCCTATGCCTACCACCTGCACCTGAAGGAGCTCAATACCAAACTTAGTTTTGGTGTGCGGGCCGGAGCAAATGCTCTTTCCATTGACGAAGATGAATTTATCCCTAATCAGGCGGATGATCCGCTTTTGCTGGGAGATCAGCCCTACGACCTGCGGCCCGATATGGGGGCAGGGGTTTATTTCCAGTCGGAGAAAGTATTTGGCGGTGTTGGTTTTAGCCACCTGTTAAAAGGCAGGTTTTCGGATAGCGACCTGAACCGGCAGCCGCTTACGAACCATATGAGTGTAATGTTCGGTTATGACTACATTTACGGTCGTAAAATTACACTTACCCCCTCATTTCTGGTGCAAACCGATTTTAACCAGTACATATTTACCCTAACTGCCATGGGAAACCTGGATGAAAAGTACTGGTTGGGCTTATCTTTTCGCCAGGGGGAATCAATTAATTTAATTACGGGTTACAGTGTACTGAAAGACAAATCTTTACGTTTTGGATATTCTTTCGACTTCGTGGTAAAAGGGGTGGGGGCAAAATCTCCATCGGCTATTGGCTCTTCGCATGAAATTTCGCTTACCTATACTTTGCCACAGCCAACCCCTTCGGGTAAAAAGATTATCAGAAATCCAAGATTTCGCCACGATTAGTAAATAAAAAATAATCTTTTGCGTTAAAATAATGTTGAAGATTAGTTGAATAAGTGTTATGTGTTTTTTCTGGTAAATCCTGAAAAATATTACAGGTAATATATTTTGTCAGGTATTGATAAGGAAAGAAATCCTGAACCCTATAATTTTGGGGTATTAGGTTGTTGCTTGGACCAAATAGATGTTTTATTAAAAAAGGTGTTATGAATAAAATGCTGTCCCACAGGAAGGCTATTTTCTTTGTGTTGTTTTTAGCCTCGGCTGCCCTACAGGGGTGTAGCCTGTTTGGTGGTGGATCTGGTGAAGACTATGGCGAACTGGTTGGTGTGCAAGGTCGAGAAGGTTGGGTAATGACTGTGCCTTATGGTATGGTGGTTGTTCCTGCCGGTACTTTCCACATGGGCCAGGCCGACGAAGACATCGCTGCCTCCCAAATTAACTTTAACAAGCAAATTACCGTTGGCAGTTTTTACATGGACGATACGGAAATCACTAACAATGAGTATCGCCAATTTGTCAATGCAATGCTTGAAGACTCAGCCAGTACGCTGGGCGAAGACTTTATTATGCAGGAGCTTTATCCTGATACCTCTGTGTGGCAACGCGACTTTGCCCACCACATGGGCGACCCTCTGGTAGAATACTACTACATGCACCCTGCATTTGACGATTATCCGGTAGTAGGTGTAGACTGGGAAGCAGCGCGTTATTTTGCCGACTGGCGTACCGACTACCTGAATGCTTACCGCGTAAGCCAGGGAGATTTCGTGATGCCTGATTTTCGCCTGCCTTCCGAAGCAGAATGGGAATATGCTGCCCGTGGCGGCCGCGACATGGCTACCTATCCATGGGGTAACCCTTACATCAGAAATGCAAAAGGCTGTATGCTGGCGAACTTTAAGCCAGGACGTGGTAACTATTACGATGATGGTTTTGCCTATACTGGTCCTGTAGCCTCTTATTTCGCCAATGATTTCGGCCTGTACGATATGTCAGGTAACGTAGCCGAATGGTGCGAAGATGCTTACAACCCTGCATCAGTTCCTTTGGTGTGGGACCTTAACCCAACCTACTTCGACGAAGATCAGCCCCGCAAAGTAGTACGCGGTGGCTCCTGGAAAGATATTTCCTACTTCCTCGAAACAGGTACCCGTAATTTTGAATACAAAGATTCAGCTCGCTCTTATATCGGCTTCCGTCTGGCCATGACTCACTTGGGCCGTTCGTCTGGTATGGAGTTTTAAGCTTCAACAAAATAGAAAAAATCATCATAAACTAAATAGTGACAATAATGAGTAGAAAGAAAGGTGGATTCCAGGCGATGCTTTTCAGCACGATTATGCCTAAAATATATGGCATTGGTGGAGCGGTAGTAATTGTAGGTGCTTTATTTAAGATTCTGCACTGGCCAGGTGCAAACTTCATGTTGATCGTTGGTTTAGGTACTGAAGCCCTTATCTTCTTCTTAAGTGCCTTTGAACCGCCTCATGCCGATCCGGACTGGTCAAAAGTATATCCTGAACTGGCAGATGACTATACAGGTGCACCGGTAAGCCGTACGGCTGTAGCTGCTACCTCCGATAGCGGATCAGTAACAAGAAAGCTCGACCAGATGCTGGAAAGTAATAAAATTGGACCGGAATTGATTCAGAGCCTGGGCCAGGGCATGCAAAGCCTTGCCAACTCAGCCAAACAAATGGGTTCTTTATCAAATGCTGCTGTAGCAACTGAAGAGTATGCTAACAATGTACGCCAGGCTTCCAAGTCACTGATTGATATGAATAAATCTTATGGCGCAACCGTTAATGCAATGTCCGAAATGGCCAATGCTTCGAAAGATGCCAAAGAATATCATAACCAGGTGCAGGTGGTAACCAAAAATCTGGGTGCTCTTAATGCAGTCTATGAAATGGAACTGCAGGATGCTAACAGCCACGTAAAAGCGATGAACAAATTCTACGGCAGCATTTCTGCTGCAATGGAAAGCATGTCGCAGGCCAGCAAAGAGTCTGAGCAGTTTAAAAAAGAACTATCCTCTCTTACCAGCAACCTTAGCTCACTTAATAATGTGTATGGCAATATGCTAACAGCCATGCGCGGTAATGGAAGTGCGCGCTAATTTAAATGTTTAAGAACCCCATAAGCAATAAATAAATATGGCTGGAGGAAAAGAAACCCCAAGGCAGAAGATGATCGGGATGATGTACCTGGTACTGCTGGCGCTCCTTGCACTGCAGGTGAGTAACACCGTACTGGAGAAGTTCATCTTCATCAACCGAAGCCTTGAAACAACCGTAGAGGAAACGAATGTCGGCAATGCCAATACAGTAAGCCGGATCCAGACTCAGGTAACGGATGCAGGTAACCGTGCGGCCGACGTCAAGGTGCTGAAAAGTGCCCAGACAGTACGTGAACGTACCAAGGAGGTACTCGATAACCTGAATGACCTGAAAGAAAAGCTGGTGGAAATAACCGGAGGTTATGACCCTGAGAATCCTGAAGTTCCGCAGAACGTAGCCGATGAGGAGACCATGGCGAACTACATGATTAACCAGAAGAACGGAGAGGAACTGCAAAGGGTGTTGAATGAGTATGCTGCTTTTCTTGAAGAAGCATCCGGTATTGAAACCACCCCTATCGCACTCGATGCAAAAGACAATCCGGTTTTTGCCAATGATCCAAATCAGAGAAACAAGAACTTTGCGGAGCTGAATTTTGCCAACACTCCCCTTGTAGCCGGTTTAGCGACCATTACCCAGTTCGAAACAGAAGTACTGCTCCGTGAAGCGGCGGCACTCGATAAACTGGCCCGCGATGTGGGTGCCCAGGATATTAAATTCGACGTAATTGTTCCTATGGTAACCCCTGAAGCAAAAATAGTGGCTGCAGGTACAAAATATAAAGCTGACCTTTTCGTAGCAGCATCTTCTTCAGGTGTAGACCCGGAAATGTATGTGAATGGAAAAGAAATTGATGTGGTAGGCGGTATGGGTAAAGTGGAATTTATAGCTTCTGCCGGAGATTATAATGAAGAAGGACTTGCCCGTAAAACATACGAGTCGAAGATTACTGTTTCTGCCCCGGGTGGTAATGATACTACCTTTACAGCAGTGCAGGAGTACTTTGTAGCCAAGCCGGTTATCCAAATACAGTCAGCCGCAGTTCAGGCACTTTACCTGCAGTGTGGAAATGAGCTGAATGTACAGGTGCCTGCCTTAGGAACTAACTACAATCCTGACTTTAGTGCAACGGGTGCTACCGTTTATGAAGGAAATAAAAGAGGACTTGTAACCGTTGTACCAAATGCAGCCGATGTGGTACTTACTGTTAAAAATGATGGGACTGTATTAGGTGCTGAAAAGTTTGGTGTACGTCGTGTACCTAAGCCTGAGCTGGTTCCTTATAGCGGAAACCAGCCACTCGACCTTAAAACCGGAGTACCTGCCACTCGTCTTCGTGAATTGACAATGCGTGCCATTGCTGACGAAAGCTTTGCAGAGTTCCTTCCGAAGGATGCAAACTTTAGAGTAGCGGAGTATACTGTGTACCTGGCAAGAGGTAACCGTCCTGTTGATAATGCCAAGGCAAGCGGACCGGAAATTGACCTTCGCCGCTTTGCTGCAAAGGCTAAACCAGGCGACCGTTTGGTAATTGAAGTGACTAAAGTTCAGCGTCTGAACTTTAGAAAAGAGATTATTGATGTGCCAATGGGTACGCCTATCTTTACGGTACAGTTGAATTAGTAAATTTTTAGAGGTTATGAAGAAATTATGTTATGTATTGGTTCTGGGAGCTTTTATGACTATGGCAGGTGTCGAAACCTCCCAGGCTCAGGAAACAGTCCTGGAATATAACCCGAACTCAGTTCACCCGATTCGTGATTCAGATATCCTTCTCAAAAAAAGAATCTGGAGGAGAATTGACCTGGAGGAGAAGCAGAATAAACCTTTCTTTGCTTTCAATAATGAAATAAGCAAGATAATGGTTGAGGCGGTGAAAGCCGGTGTACTCACTCCTTATATGAACGACTCCTTAACTACCCGTATGCCACGGGAGGAGTTCCTGGAAAGAATAAAGTTACCTGAAGTGGCCGGAGGTTTAACGGAAGAAGAAAAGGCAATGGGTTTTGGACAGGAGGAAGCTTCTGGCTGGGATACCGGCGCCGGCTGGGGAGATGAACCGGCAACTGATACTGCTAAGACAACCGTAGTGGAAGATGCGTTTGATGAGTTCCTTCCTCGGGATATGAACATTCTGGAGCTGATGGAAGACATGATCTTTGATAAGAAGCGCAGCCGCCTCTACTGGGATATTCAGGCGGTTACCCTCATCATTCCGGGAACACGTTATGAAACCGGACTACAGAAAGCTGTAGCAACCTTTAAATATAAAGATCTGGTAGAACTGTTCCGCAGCATGCCGGGCGAGGCAATCTGGTTTAACCCACAGAATAGTGGTGCACACCTTAACCTGTCTGATGCCTTTGCACTCCGACTGTTCGATGGGCGCATTATTAAAGTAGGTAACCCTGATGATGCCCTCCTTGTTGAAATCTATGACAAAAGCCCGAAAGAAGGGCTGATGGCCTCGCAGTGGATAGAAATGGAATTACTTGAGCTCGAGCACGAACTCTGGGAATACTAAGCTATAAAATAAACATCTATAAAAAGAGGAGACAGCAATGTCTCCTCTTTTTGTTTCTAAGGAACAGGAGTCTATCTATAAAAAGGAAAGAAGATAACAACAGGAGAAAAATCAGCTTAGCTGCTCTTTTAACAGCCGGGCTTTATCCTTCCCTACCACTTTGGCAATTTCCTCCTCACTGGCTTCTTTAATCTTTTGAACAGAGCGGAAATTCTTCAGCAGTTTGTCGGCAGTAACTTTACCAATTCCTTTCATCTCATCTAATTGAGTAGTAAAAGCTCCCTTACTGCGCTTATCGCGGTGATGGGTAATGGCAAAGCGGTGGGCTTCATCACGTATACGCTGGATGAGTTTAAGCGATTCCGACTTCTTATCGATGTGCAGCGGGTAAGGGTCTTCAGGGTAAAAAATTTCTTCCAGCCGTTTGGCAATGCCAATGATTGGAACCTTCCCATACAAATCCAGCGCCTTCAGGGCGTCAACAGAGGCGCTAAGCTGTCCTTTGCCCCCGTCCACTACAATTAGGTCAGGGAGGGGCTTTTTCTCCTCCAGCAGCCGCTTATAACGTCTTCCAACCACTTCGTTCATAGAGGCAAAGTCGTTAGGACCGATAACGGTTTTAATATTAAAGTGGCGGTATTCTTTTTTTGCAGGCTTCCCGTTAATAAAGCATACCATGGCAGCAACAGGGTTAGTGCCTTGTATATTGGAGTTATCGAAGCATTCGATCCGCATTGGTGGGTCTTTTAGCTGCAGGTCCTGCTGAAGCTGCAGCACTACCCTGTTCTCTTTAAGACGATTGGTTTCAAGATTGCTGAGCCGTTCTTTTTTATGGTAGAGAGCATTTTTGAGCGACATTTCAATCAGCTTTTTCTTATCACCAATTTTCGGAACGTTAATTTGCAGTCTGTCTGCCTCGATCTCCAGCGGAACATTGGTAATTACTTCGTTGGCGGTACTGTTGTAACGTTCCCGCAGCTCCACCATTACCAGGGCCAGGATGTCCTCGTCAGTCTCTTCCATCCTCTTTTTTACCTCTACCGTTTTGGTAACCGTAACCGCACCATTAATGATTTTGAGGTAGTTGATAAAGGCGTACTTGTCGTCCGTTACGATCGTAAGTACATCAAGGTCGGCAATGGAAGTGCTTACTACCAGGGACTTCGACTGAAACTTCTCCAGCAGATCAAATTTTTCCTTAAAGCGCTGGGCTTCTTCAAAAGCGAGCTTTTCTGCGGCCATCTGCATATGCTCCTTAAAGAAGGCCCGCGGTAAGGAGAGGTTGCCTTTTAGTATGTTTACGGCCTGCTCAATGTCCTTCATATAATCGGCTTCGGACTGAAAGCCTTCGCAGGGCCCTTTGCAATTGCCAATGTGGTACTCCAGGCATACCTTAAACTTTCCTCTTTCAATATTTTCTTCGGAAAGGTTGTATTTACAGGTACGGATATGATAGAGGCTGCGGAGAAGGTAAAAGACATTGTTCATCGCTTTTACCGATGCAAAGGGACCATAATAAGAACCAAGACCGGGAATCATTTTCCGGATGGCAATAATCCGCGGAAAGCGCTCGTGCGTTACACAGATATAAGGATAGCTCTTATCGTCTCGCAGGAGTATGTTATAGCGCGGCTTGTTCTTTTTAATAAGGCTGTTTTCAAGCAGTAGCGCCTCAAATTCATTATTAACAATGGTAAACTCAATAGAGGCTATCTCAGAAACCAGCTTTTGTGTTTTCCGGTTAACTCCTTTTTGTTTGGTGAAATAACTGCTAACTCTTTTCCTGAGGTTTTTAGCTTTGCCAACATAAATAAGCTCCTTCTCAGCATTATAATACTTATAAACGCCAGGTTCAGCAGGCAGGTGGCTGATTTGTTCGGGGGTGAAAAAAGGAGTTTCCATTTGCTATAAAACTGTTACAGCAGGCGAAAAAGCTTCCGCCTGCTGTAACTTTTACTATTATATGTAAAAAAAGTTTAAAGCTGTTTCTGCTTAGAATTCAATCTCATTCGGGTCAATGGCAGGTCTTTCGGGAATTTGAACAGAATCTGCCGCTTCGCCTTCCAGTCCCTCACCATAGCCCTGTTCAGCATAAGCAGTGCAGTTGAGCTCAACGCTTACAGGCTTGGCAGGGGTTTCAAAAGTAGTTTTATCAATACTCAACTCGGGGTCGTTATATACCTTTAGCATAAACTCCTGCCAGATAGGCATGGCTGTGCGAGCACCCTGCCCTGAATACCAACTTTTAAACCGGATGTTGCGGCTATCGCCGCCTACCCAGGCACCGGCCACAAGCTCAGGGGTAACACCCATAAACCAGCCGTCGGAGCCGTTTTGCGTAGTACCCGTTTTACCGCCAATTTCAATATTATGACGTAACTCGCGTGAAAGGCCCATGGCAGTACCTCCTTCAATTTGAGTAGCTCCCTGCAGCATGTGTAGCATTACATAGGCCGTTTCCTCATTCAGTGCCTCCACCGTTTTCGGGTGAGGGTTGTACAGAACATTTCCGTTTTTATCTTCAATGCGGGTAACATAGTAAGGTTCGGTATAAACGCCTTTATTGACAAAGGTGCTGTAGGCGCCAACCATTTCATAAACCGAAACATCACTGATTCCCAGAGACAAGGCTAACACAGGCTCAAGGTGGCTCTTTATGCCCATCCGCTGAGCCAGGGCCACCACATTTTCAGGCCCAACCTTGTACATGATATTGGCCGTAACAGAGTTGATGGATTTTGCCATCGCTTCCCGCAGGTTCATAGGCTGGCCTGAGAATTTACCATCGGAGTTATCGGGGCTCCAGGTAGGCGGGTCGCCGCCGGTCTGGTAGCTTTGTGGTACGTCAAAAACGGTGTAGCAGGGCGAGTAGCCGTTTTCAATGGCCGTGGCATACACAAAAGGCTTAAAGGTGGAACCAGGCTGGCGCTTACCCTGCTTTACGTGGTCGAATTTAAAGTGTTTGTGGTCGATACCACCCACCCAGGCCTTTACCGCTCCGGAATAAGGGTCCATAGCCATAAAGCCGGTATGGAGGAAGCGCTTGTAATAGCGCAGGGAATCCATGGGCGACATGAGAGTATCAATTTCTCCCTTGTAGGAGAAAACTCTCATAGGCGTTTTCGTTTTAAGAATGATGTCGATGGAATCAGCCCCTTCGCCAAACCTCTTTACAAGAGAGCGATAGCGCTCGGTTCGCTTCATTTCACTCTCGATAAAGCCTTTCAGCTCTTTGTTATCTTCACCGAGCCAGGGATTTTGACCTTTCCATTCGTTGGCAAAAATCTTCTGGAGTTTCGCCATGTGGCTGTTAACCGCATCTTCGGCATAACGCTGCATGCGGCTGTCGATGGTGGTATAGATTTTAAGTCCGTCTTCGTACAGGTCATAGCCATTTTCACGTGACCAGGAATGTAAGAAGTCCTTGATGACTGAGCGGAAGTACGGCGCCGGTCCCTGGTTGTGGTTCTCGACATTATATTCGAGATCCAGAGGAAGTGTCTGGAAAGAGTCGGCCTGGGCAGTAGTGATAAAATCGTACTTTTCCAGCTGGTTAATTACCACATTGCGGCGGTGGAGGGCATTTTCCGGATTGTAAACCGGGCTCAGGCGCGAAGGGGCCTGTACAATGCCCGCAAGGAGGGCTGCTTCGTGCACATCCAGGGCATTGGGGGTCTTGTTGAAGAAGGTTTGGGAAGCTACCTTAATACCAAAAGCATTACTGCCAAAGTCGACCGTGTTCAGGTACATGGCCAGTATTTCCTTTTTGGTATAGGCTCTTTCGAGGCGTACAGCCAGTATCCATTCTTTGGTTTTGCTGATGATGAGGTCCAGCGCAGGATTGATGCCATTCAGCTTGCCCTCGTAATCCTCATCGGTACGGAGGTTAAAGAGGTTCTTCGCCAGCTGTTGCGAAAGGGTGCTGCCACCACCGGCATTCTGGCCCAGCAGAATCGATTTTACTGCCACCCGCATCATGCCTATTTCGTCTATGCCAGCATGTTCTTCAAAGCGAACATCTTCCGTAGCCACCAGGCTGTTAACCAGATTAGGCGATAGCTCGTCGAAGGTGGCATTCACACGGTTTTCGCGAAAATACTTGCCAAGCAGTACATTATCGGCGGAGTAAAGCTCGGAAGAAAGGTTGTTCTCCGGGTTTTCCAGTAATTTAAAGCCGGGCACTCCTCCATAGAGGCCCATAAAATTAATGCTAACTGTATACACATACAGCGGAAAGGCCAGGAGGCCTCCAATAAAAAGCACCCACAACCCGATAACCACGGAACGGTAAATCTTCGACTTAGACGAAGGTGTTCCCTTTTTTTTCTTTTTTGGCGTTTCTGCTGCCATTCTATCAGTTATAAAATTTATTAAAGAATTTTAAGTAGCTGTCGATATCCTTGGAGTCGTAGAGAATCTGGAAGTTATCTCTGGAAACAACAAAGGATTGAACGTTTGCGTTCTTTGCCTCCTCAGGAATTACCTTGCTCCTGTTAATAGCCCGGAGATACTGCACAGCTGAGCTCCTGTCGGGGAACTGGTTTACATACACCATGCTGGTTTGATCGTTCAGTCGCAGGTTAGTGGCTTTAAGGTCAGGCGTTTGCTCGTACTTCAAATTAAAGGAATCTACCGCTGCAATTAATGGATCTGCAAGTTTTTTTTCATTTTCGTACTTTATAATAAAATAATGCGGCTGATTGAAGTCCTCGATAAAGCGTGTTCCTTCAATTTTAGCTTTATTCTCGGCAAATTTATAGCTGGCCTGCAATAACTCCTGGGCATAGGCTCTTAGCTGATCATCGGTTGTTTGCTCAATAAACTGATTTAGTTCGTACTGGTAAGGAGCGGCACCATCGGTTTTTCCTTTTACCATTATCTGGAGCAGGCGGAGGTGGTCGCTAAAGGAGTTTTCAGGATGCTCCTTAAGGTTTACCCGGAGGAGGCTGTCGGCTCGGGTGTAGGCGCCGGAATTATACCATTCGTATGCCTGTGCATAGGCTTCCTTCAGAAAGACGGTTATTTGGTCGCTTTCTTCCAGGTAATTAGGGTTAAGCGCTACTTTAGCAAAAGTAGTATTAGGATATTGCTGTACCAGCTCATTCTTATACTGCTCTGCCAAGGCATCGTCTTTCCCTTTGTGCAGCAGGTAGAGTTCGTACAGGACTTCCGGCCTTAGCTCACTTTCGGGGAACCGCTGTAACAGCGTATCGAAGGCGGCAATGGCCCTGCCATACTCCTGGAGATCGTAGTTGTAAATTTTCCCAAGCTTATAGTAGGCATTTTCTATAGCTGCCAGAGCCAGGTCCTGCTCTTCTTCGGCAAAAGGAAGTTCGTTGTAGTACTCCAATGTGCGGGAGGCGATAATTTCATCTTCGTCGGGCTGAATGGGCGTATCGGTAAGTGCGCTCTCCTGCTCCATGGCCTGGGTAATTACATTAGTATTTTCGCGCTGATCGCCACTGAGGATGCGCCAGTTATCCTGCAGCGGGCGGTCGCCCCAGTTCTTGATAAACTCTGCCTGCCCAATGCCCAGGAGGTTTTGATTGTAAAAGTACCAGGTGGCCTCTCTGTTCTGCAGATTGTCGGTAAGGCCGAATTTATCGCGAACGGTATTAAAGCCGGTGCGGACATTTACCTGGTTCATCCGCTGCTCATCTATCAGCTTTGCCTGTCGGGCCTCTTCTTCCATTTCCTCCCGCACTATCTCTTCGAGGTAAGTGCGCAGGCTCAGGCTGTCGAGCTGCACCAGCCGTAGGAGGCTGTCCTGCAGTTGAACAGTATTCAGCTGCGTGAGGAGCTCCCCCAACACTTCCCGCCGCTGCTGTACCTGTGCATAGTCGGGCTCGTCGGGCGGGAGGTTTTGCAGTGTACTATCATAATAAGCTTCGGCCAGGCGATAGTCATTAAAGGTATCGTAGTAGAGCTCGGCCAGGGCCTGGTAGGCATAGCTTTTCTGCCGAGGGTTATTGACACTTGCCTGGATAGATTTTTTATAATTTTCGATAGCCGCATCCAGGTTTCCCTGCCGGGCCTCGAAATTCCCCAGCTCATAATATATTTTATCGCGGTACTCCCGGTTTTTCTTGTCTTTGAGTAGTTTTTGGAAATAGCGGCGAATTTCCTTTTCATCCGCTTCCTGCGCCAGGTCGAATACCTGCGCCATGCTCAGACGGGCAAAAAAGCTCAGTTCGTAATCGGGGTTGCTTTTAAGGCTCTTTTCGAAGCTTTCATAAGCCTGCTGGTCGAGCCCCATTTGCTGGTACAGCTGCCCCAGTATATAATAGAGGCGGGCTCTCCCTTCATCTTTGGGAGTACGTGGAGCGGCCTCCTCAAGGGCGGCAGCCATATAGGGCCAGTCCTCCCGCTGCCGGTAAAAATAGGCGAGTGTCTGGTAATACTTTTTTAAATTTTCTTTATTTAATTTTTCCTTACGCAGGTAATCAGATACTGCTTTCGCGTTATTGAGCTCATTATAATCGATAAAAGTACGCATCAGGTTAATGAGGGCCCGGTGCCGGGCATCATCATCTTCGCTGTTAACATTTACGTACTTAAAGGTTTCGACGGCGTGCTCATACTCACCCTTATAAAAGCGTGTTTTGCCAACGAGAATATAGCTGTCGTCGACCCACTTGCTGTGTTTATGGCGATCAATGGCAATGGAAGCTTTCTTTAATATATCCTCAAGCTGAGGCTGCAGAGTACTTATCACAGAGGTATCTACCTCCGGAAATATAGGTAGCAGCTGGTTGAAGTTGCGTTCCTGTGCATCGGCCAATGCATCCTCCACCTCTTCCATTTTTTCTTTGGCAAGAAAATAGGCATTGTAGCGGGCGGTAATATTGTGGTAGATGTTGGCCACAGGACCTTTGCGTTCGGCTGCGCAGCCTGCCAGAAATAACAGGATATAACAGCAGGCAAAAGCGCGGGAAAGGGGAAAGCGAACGTTTAGCAAGCCAATTGTATTTTTAATATGAATAAACGCCAAAGACTTAAAAATTAGTACATCTATTTATTGTAATTAGTTTAAATACATACTTTTGTATAGAAGCGAAGTATAAAAGTTACCACCAAAATTAACACCAAGCAGGCTTGAAGTCCAAAAAAACATTGTCGGACTGGTTGTCGAACCGGTATCTGCTGATTCTCAGAAATGAAGAGAACTTTGCAGAACGTACTACCATCAGTTTTACCTATGCAAAGTTAGTAGTATTTCTGGTAAGTATTTTCCTGATTGTTCTTTTGATTAGTCTTTACCTGGTTACCACTATTCTTTCGGCCTGGCTGGACCCCCGGCATGCCGAGGTAGAGGCCAATCGCCAGCTGATCGAGCTTTCGCTTACCGTCGATTCGCTGGCCTTAGAGGTGGATAGAAAGGAAGAGTTTATTAAATTGTTTAAGCGCCTTTCGAGTGGAGAGGTGGCACATGATACCCTGAGTGAACTTAAAGCCTCGGCCGAAATACGTAGTGTAGAAAAGGAAGAATTGTTGCTGGAAGATCTTCCGGCAGTTGACTCAGCCCTGCGGTCGGAGTTTGAAGGGAGCCTCCTGTACGATAAAAGCCTGAGCAGCAGCAACAGTGAGCTGCAGGAAATATTCTTTTTCTCACCAATTTCCGGTATGGTGTCTGCTCCGTTCGATACGAAAATTGAGCATTACGGGGCCGATATCGTTTCAAAGCCAAATGAGCCTGTAAAAGCAGTGGCCGATGGAACAGTACTGCTTTCGGTGTGGACACAAAAGGAAGGTTATGTGGTGGCTATTCAGCACCGGACTGACCTGGTATCGGTTTACAAGCATAATTCGGCCCTGCTAAGAAAAGCCGGAGAATTTGTTCGGGCGGGTGAAGTCGTATCGATCATTGGTAATACAGGAGAGTTAACTTCCGGGCCGCATCTGCACTTTGAACTGTGGTACAATGGCAATCCCATCGATCCGGAAGAATTTGTTTCTTTTTAGTGGGGGCAGGTATCGGGTATGAGGTATCAGGAGCCGGGAGACATAGGACAAAAGATAATAGACGTAAGATAATAAGATATAAGTGGCAAGATGAGGTAAAGGAGAAGGAAAAGTTTAGCTTATTCTATCATTCACTCCTTCTATCATTCAAAATTAATCAGCATATTAACCCAATAGTATTATGTTTAACAAGCACGAAAAGAAAGCAGTAGAGGAGCAGCTTACCACCAGTAGCAATACCATCGGAAAAGGAACAAGCCTTGTAGGGGATATTGAAACTTTCGGGAACATCCGGATTGATGGAAAGGTTAAAGGAAATATAACCAGTAAATCGAAACTTGTGCTGGGCGATTCTTCTTTTATAGATGGAAACGTGCTGGCGCAAAATGCCGAAATAGAAGGAGAAGTTACAGGCCGTGTGGAAGTAACAGAATTATTGATTTTGAAGCCATCTGCCAGAATAAAAGGCGATATCATTACGAATAAAATGGTAGTGGAGGCCGGTGCTGTATTCAACGGATCCTGCCAGATGGGTGCAGATGCAAAAGAAATAAAAATTACCGATTTTGATCATGCCCCAGGAAGAGAAGAAGCCCGAAAGGTTAGAAAATCAGAAGAACCGGAAGCAAAGTCCGCTTAATGAATATATGAAGTATTCAGGCCTTGCTTTCCAGATGCTGGGAGCCATAGGCCTGGCGGTGTGGGCAGGTTGGGAGCTGGATCAGTACCTCGGCCTGCGCTTTCCTGCTTTCCTGATAGTTTTTACCTTAATGTCAGTTACCGCCTCCATTGTACTTACTATAAAAAGTTTACCAAAGGAATAGATGAACAAAATTGTGTGGCATGCCCTCAAGCTAACGGGCTTTACCCTGGGTATCGCCCTTTTACTGTTTTTGCTAAAGCATTTTACAGCCACTCCGCTGGTCCATGACAGCTACATGACCCTGCTGCTGTTTATGTATTTGTTGACGCTGGCAAGCTCCGTATTTGTTTTGTATGGAGTGCGGAATCACCGCGAGCAGTTTAATGCTTTCTTCTTTCCTGCCATTATCTTCCGCCTATTTGCCAGTATCATTTATATAGTAATAGTGGTGCTAATGGGAGTGGAGCATATTTTATTCTTCGTGCTGGACTTTTTTGTCCTGTATTTGTTTTTCCAGGTGTTTGAAATTACTTCGTTAATGACTAACTTGCGCTCGCATTTGGAAAAACGAGGCAATGAAGATAATTGAAAAGGCGAGATCCTTCCCTAAACAATTAAAAATCAGCATTTTTGCATTATTGGTCTTACTGGCTGTGGGCGCTCCATCTTTTGCTGCCGATGGTGGTGAAGATGAAGGCTTTAGTGCCGGGGACATGATTTTGCACCACATTGCGGATGCGCATGAGTGGCATTTTTTTGATGGAGCCTACGGGACTCTTTATCTCCCGGTTATAGTATACTCGGAGGAACACGGGCTGGATATATTCTCTTCTTCAAACTTTTACAATGAAGCACACGAGCTGGTGCCGTACAATGGCTATATAATGGACCACGGGCATATTGTTGCTGAAGATGGGGCTGAGCTGTTGGACCTTTCCATTACCAAGAATGTGGCTTCCATGTTTCTGAGTGCGATTATTATGCTAATAGTGTTTGTTAGTATAGCCAATCGCTACAAGAAAAAAACCATGGAGGCACCAAAAGGCCTGCAGTCCTTCCTGGAGCCTATTATTATGTTTGTGCGCGACGAAATCGCCATCCCGAATATTGGCCCGAAGTATGCCCGCTTTCTGCCCTTCCTGCTTACCCTGTTTTTCTTTATCTGGATTAACAACCTGCTCGGTTTATTGCCTGGTGCAGCAAACGTTACCGGTAATATTGCAGTAACCCTGGTATTAGCGGCCATTGTATTGGTTATTACCCTTGCCAGCGGTACTAAAACCTACTGGGGCCATATTTTTAATACCCCGGGTGTGCCGTGGTGGCTAAAGACTGTGCTGCCAATTATGCCACTGGTGGAGTTTATCGGTATCTTTACAAAGCCGTTCTCCCTGATGGTCCGTTTGTTTGCCAACATCACGGCGGGTCACATCATTATCCTGAGCTTGTTTAGCTTAATATTTATCTTCGAAAGTGTGGCGATTGGTCCTGTAAGTGTTGCTTTCGCTACCTTTATGTACTTCCTGGAGCTTTTTGTAGCCCTGCTGCAGGCTTACATCTTTACCCTTCTGGCGGCCATGTACTTTGGTGGTGCGGTAGAAGAGCACCATCACGACGAGGAGCATGTAGATCCTGAAACGGAGAAGGCGCTTGTTTAAGTTGAGAAACCATTTGTTTATTTATAAATCATAATTTCAATTATGTTACTAACTATCTTGTTAAACGTTGGCTTAGCCGTATTTGGTGCCGCTATTGGTGCTGGTCTTGTTGCATTAGGCGCAGGTTTCGGTATCGGTCGTATTGGTGGCCAGGCGATGGAGTCAATTGCCCGTCAGCCAGAAGCTGGTGGCAAAATCCAGACAGCGATGATTATTGCCGCTGCACTTATCGAGGGTGTATCTCTCTTTGGTGTGGTAGTATGTCTGCTTATTGCACTGGACGTTGCCGGTCTTGCAGCGGCTGCAGCAGCTCTTTAAGAATTAAAAGAACCGGCTTAGCCATTAGGGCGGCCGGTTCTTTTTACTTCGAATAGTCAGGTAAATAAAATCATTATACTTAAGTAATATAAAGCAAATGGAATTAGTAAACCCCGGTACCGGTTTAGTTCTCTGGACGCTGATCACCTTCTTAATAGTGCTTTTTCTGCTTCGGAAGTTCGCATGGGCGCCGATAGTGGATGCGCTGAAGCAGCGCGAGTCTTTTATTGAAGATTCGTTAAGTGCCGCTGAGAATGCTAAAAAGGAAATGGCGAACCTGAAGGCCGAGAACGAGCGATTGATCGATGAGGCTAAGGTGGAGCGAGACAAGATTATCAAAGAAGCAAATGCCGCCGCGAAAAGAATCGTGGAAGAGGCCAATGCAGATGCATCGAAAGAAGCACAGAAAAGAATTGAAGAGGCACGAGTGGCTATCAATACAGAAAAACAGGCAGCCCTCGCCGAAGTAAAAACCCAGGTGGCAGAGCTTTCAGTTAAAGTTGCTGAAAAATTAATGCGCCACGAGCTGAGCAGCGAAGCTTCGCAAAAGGCACTGGTGCAGGATTATATTAAAGACCTGAACGTAAACTAAGAGCTTAAGAAGGAGATCCAATGTCAGAGATAAGAGTTGCTTCCAGATATGCCAAGTCATTAATCGAACTGGCCAAAGAAAAAGGAGTACTGGAAGAAGTGCATAATGACATGCAGTTGTTCAGCCAAACGGTAGAAAGCAACCGGGACCTTTACTTAATGCTGAAAAACCCAATAATGGGTAACGATAAAAAGTATGCAGTGCTAAAGGCCATTTTCGGAGATAAAGTAACGGAAATGACCAATGCTTTTTTTAAAATTGTTAGCCGCAAAAACCGGGAAGAAAATCTGCCGGCTGTAGCAAAGGAATTTCATGCCCGCTACAATATTGAAAAAGGAATTGTTGCAGCGGAAGTAACCACTACCTTCCCCCTGACAGACGAGATGAGGAAAGAGTTCAGGGCTATAGTAGAGAAAATAAGTGGTAAAAAAGCGGAATTGTCAGAGAAAGTGGATAAAAGCCTTATTGGCGGATATGTGCTGAAGGTAGGAGACCGCCAGATCGATGAGAGCATCCAAAGCCGATTAGTGGATCTGAAATCGAAGTTTAGCCACAATCCTTATATAAAGGAATTTTAATAGCAGGTGTGCAGTTGCACATTTTTGATATAGTATAAAAAACAGAACGCATATATAATGGCAGAAGTAAGACCAGACGAGGTGTCAGCTATTTTGAGAGAACAGCTGTCGAATTTTCGTACAGAAGCTGAACTCGAAGAAGTGGGCACCATTTTGCAGTTAGGCGATGGTGTTGCCCGCATTTATGGGTTGTCTAAAGCACAGTCAGGTGAGCTGCTGGATTTTCCGGGCGAGCTGACAGGCATGGTGCTAAACCTGGAAGAAGATAATGTGGGTGCGGTATTATTAGGAGACTACAGCCACGTAAAAGAAGGAGATACTGTAAAACGCACCGGCCGTATTGCCTCTATTAGAGTAGGCGATGGTATGGTAGGTCGCGTGGTAGATACCCTTGGTTTACCTATCGATGGTAAAGGCCCTATCAGCGGCGAGTTATTTGAGATGCCCTTGGAGCGTAAAGCACCAGGTGTAATTTACCGCCAGCCGGTAAACGAACCGCTGCAGACAGGTATAAAGGCGATTGACTCTATGATTCCGATTGGCCGTGGCCAGCGTGAATTAATTATTGGTGACCGCCAGACAGGTAAAACCGCTGTAGCGATTGATGCCATTATTAACCAGCGAGAGTTCTACGAAAAAGGCGAGCCTGTTTTCTGTATTTATGTAGCCTGCGGACAAAAAGCCTCTACGGTGGCTAACATTGTGGCTGCCCTTGAAAAAGGTGGCGCCATGGATTATACGGTAGTAGTATCGGCTTCTGCGGCTGACCCTGCGCCAATGCAGTTCTTTGCGCCATTTACAGGTGCGGCCATTGGCGAATTCTTCCGCGATACAGGTCGTCCTGCCCTTGTGGTATATGATGACCTTTCAAAGCAGGCGGTAGCTTATCGCGAAGTATCACTGCTTCTTCGTCGTCCTCCGGGCCGCGAAGCCTATCCTGGTGACGTATTCTACCTGCACTCCCGCTTATTGGAGCGTGCGGCGAAAATCAACGCCAACGATAATATTGCACAGCAGATGAACGACCTTCCTCCTTCACTGGAAGGAAGAGTAAAAGGTGGTGGTTCTTTAACAGCCCTTCCAATCATCGAAACACAGGCGGGCGACGTTTCAGCTTATATCCCAACAAACGTAATTTCTATTACCGACGGCCAGATATTCCTTGAAACCAACCTCTTTAACTCAGGTATCCGTCCGGCGATTAACGTAGGTATTTCAGTATCGCGTGTGGGTGGTAATGCCCAGATTAAGCCAATGAAAAAAGTGGCCGGTACGCTAAAGCTTGACCAGGCCCAGTTCCGCGAACTGGAAGCATTTGCCAAGTTCGGTTCCGACCTCGACCCAGCTACTAAGCGTACCATTGACCGTGGTCGCAGAAACCTTGAAATCCTGAAGCAGGCTCAATATTCGCCGGTTGCAGTAGAAGAGCAGGTAGCAATTATTTTTGCCTCAACAAAAGGCTTTATGGACCGCGTGCCGGTAACAAGAGTAAAAGAGTTCGAAAAAGAGTATATCTCTCTACTGCGCGCCCAGCACCAAACGGTACTGGACAGGCTTAGAAAAGGAGAGTACAGCGATGAGCTTACCGATACCCTTACCACGGTAGCGAAAGACCTGGCAAAAAGATACGAAACCAAATAAGTAAGCATTTATGAAGCATCCGGTTGTTAAGCCGGATGCTCATTTTCTATATTGCTCAACCATGGCAAACCTAAAAGAAGTAAAAAGTAGAATCGGTTCAGTTACTTCTACCCAGCAAATAACCAAAGCCATGAAAATGGTGGCTGCGGCAAAGTTGCGTAGGGCACAGGATGCAATTACCCAATTGCGGCCTTATGCCGAGAAGTTAACAGAAATATTGCAGAATCTGTCCTCTGCCAATAAGGAAGGAACCGATAATGTGTATGGAGAGCAGCGGCCGGTAAACAGGGTACTGATCGTGGCAGTTACTTCTGATAAAGGCCTTGCCGGCGCATTCAATACAAACGTGATGCGCCGGATAAGGGTATTGCTGGAAAATGATTTCCGCGAACAGCATCAGCAGGGGAATGTGGAGATCCTGCCTATCGGAAAGAAAGCTCTTGATTATTACAAAAAAGGAGATGTAAAGCTCCATACCCAGTTTTCTGGGCTCTTCAGTAACCTTAGCTTCGATGAGGCAAGAAGTGCAGCGGAGTTTGCAATGGAGAATTTCGTGAACGGCACTTTCGATAAAGTAATTGTGGTATACAACGAGTTTAAAAATGTAGCCACACAAATCATCCGTGCAGAGCAGCTGTTGCCTATTCTTCCAGCCGAAAATGAAGAAGAAGAATCAGCAGCTACAGTAGATTATATTTATGAGCCTTCAAGAGAAGAAATTGTACAGGAGCTAATTCCTAAGTCTATCAAAATCCAGTTTTACAAAGCGCTGCTCGATTCGAATGCCTCGGAGCATGGGGCTCGTATGACAGCCATGGATAAGGCAACGGATAATGCCGGTGAGTTGCTGAAGGAGCTTAAACTCGTTTACAACCGTACACGCCAGGCAGCTATTACAACAGAAATCCTGGAGATTGTAGCAGGCGCAGAGGCCCTCTCCAGCAGTCGCTAAGAAGGTACTGAACAAATAATTGATAAGCCCGTTTTCCAAACGGGCTTTTTTTATCTCTAAAATGCACCAAATCCGGAAGCTCTTAAAGTTCTTTATCTACAGTAATCTGCTAATTAGCTGCTGTGCAGTTGCCTTTCTGCTAACCGGAAAGGAGTTGCTTCAGGTGGAGGTGAAGGAAGTTAAGCCCCTGGCTTTAATTTTTAGTGCCACCTTTCTGATTTACAACCTGAATATATTTCTCGTTTACCAACTCAGGAAAAAGCGAGTTTCAGGAAGAAAGATGGACTGGTTTTTTCGTAACCGGCATGTAATATACATTCTCCTGCTATTAAATACAGGCCTGCTGCTTTGGTCTTTCCCTTACGGGAGCTGGCAGCAAAGTCTGTTCTTTTTGCACCTCGGAATAATATCGCTTTTATACAATGTGCCGGATCGGTATGCGAATACTGCTTTTCGCTCTATCCGAAGTGTACCACTGATAAAGGTCTTTTTAATTGCGTATGTTTGGGCGGCCATTGGGGCTTTTTATCCGGCACTTGAGTACCAGCAGGCATTCCAGGAAGCTATCATATTATTCGTCCTTTTTTTTCTTTTCATTCTGGCAATTACGTTGCCCTTCGATATCCGCGACTACTATGGTGATAAAAAGCGGAGTCTCCTGACGGTGCCTGGCGTAATCGGAATAAAGAATACCCGGAAAGTGGCTGTCGCTTTGCTGCTCCTGTATGCTATAGGTATAGGGTTCATCTATCAGCATTGGGCAGCTTCCTTTTTTATTGCTTTAACAGGAGGGGCCCTTATTGCTTTTTCATCTGAAAAACGCCCCGATTGGTATTATACAGGTGGCGTGGATAGTCTCCTGCTTTTACAGTATCTTTTAATGCTGGTGTTGTAGCCTCTCAGGTAACTCTAGGCAGTATTACCCGTATAAAATAGGGGAAAGCATCCCCCCTCATTATCAATTCATTAAAAAAGGTGGCGGCTCAACTATGCCTTCCTGTTATTTTATTGATTAATATAAAGCATACAATTGAAAACAAAGATATATCAACAAATAGCTTTACTAACCTTAATAGTAAGCATTCTGGCTGCCTGTAATTCTGAGCAGCAGCAAAGCAACAGTGGAGGTACAGCCTCTGAGTTCAGCAGGTTCTTTAATTTTTCCTCAAAGGTAGATGTGGATGAGCTTAGTAATGCAATGCAGAAAGAATTATTGGATTCGGCCGGCATCTATCAATACCTTGAAAAGGAAGAGGTCCCGCCCAAACTGCAGAAAGACTTTCTTACCTTTTATAAAGAAAGAGAATATATGCCAGCCTGGCTGGATGAGGATGGTATGACAGGGGAAGCAGAGGATCTGATAAAAGCGGTACAAAAAAGCCATGAACACGGTTTAGACCCTGAGAACTACCGCCTGCAGGTACTCGACAGCCTTCGCCGGGAAGTGGAAGCAGATAATGCTGAAATGGAAGATTACCAGCTATTCGATAAAACTTATACCCTTTCTTATTTAAAGCTGGCCAGCCATTTACTGGCGGGTGGCCTGGAGCCCGAAAAGCTGGATGCGATGTGGGAAACCAGTAGCAGAAAAAAAGACCTGGCTCCCTACCTGGCAGAAGCTTTGGAGGAGGAAGAAATTGTGGAGTCATTAGAAAGACTGGAGCCTTCTTTTGCCACCTATGAGGGCTTAAAGCATGCGCTTGCACATTACAGGGAGCTGGAAAAGCGGAACGAAAAATGGATAAAGCTACCGGGAAGCCTGGTTTTAAGGCCGGGAGACTCGACGGAATATGCTGCTCAACTGGCTCGAAAGCTCTATAGCCTGGGCGATACAGAGGAGCAATTAGAAACAAGAGGTGTCTATACTCCGGAATTAGCCGCTGCAGTGGCTTCTTTCCAGGAGCGCCATGGGATAAAAGAAGATGGTGTTGTGGCAGAAAACACACTGGCAATGCTCAACGTGCCCATCAGTGAAAGAATTGACCAGATAAAGCTGAACCTGGAACGCCTCCGCTGGATGCCGGAAAGACCAGACGGCCGTTATGTGGTGGTAAATGTGCCGGAATATATGCTCTATGTGTTCGAAGGGGCCGACAGTACCTTACAAATGCGTGTGATTGTGGGGGAGGCCTATAATTCCACCACCCCAATCTTTAATGATACCATGGAGTATATTTCCTTTAGTCCTACCTGGACGGTGCCGATGAGTATTGCTACAGAAGAAATGCTGCCCCGCCTTCGGAAGAACCCAGGCTACCTGGGCAGCCGTAATTTTAAATTATATGAAAGCTGGCAGGAAGATGCCCCTGAAGTAAATCCTTTTAAAATAAACTGGAATAAGGTGGAGCCCGATGAATTTCCCTATCGGATTGTGCAGCAGCCAGGTCCTTCGAATGCTTTGGGTCGAGTGAAATTCATGTTCCCGAACCGCTTAAGCATATATTTGCACGATACCCCTTCAGATTATTTGTTTGATCAGGCTGAAAGGGATTTTAGCCATGGCTGTATCAGGGTGGAGAAGCCGGTAGAACTGGCAACCTACCTCCTGCAGGAAAAAGGCTTCGGGCGCGAAGAGGTGATGGAAATGATGAATCTCCCGGAGCCGGAAAATGTTACCCTGCCGGAAGAAGTTCCGGTCTTCATCGAATACCGGACCGCCTGGATGGGGCAGGAGGGGCGTGTACATTTCAGGGAAGATATTTACGGGCACGACCGTACCCAAATGGGTACTTTCAAAGAGGCTCTTGCAAGTACGGAACCGAAGGCCGGTAATTAATACATATTTACCATCTTTTTGAGCCCTGCAGGCACCTGCAGGGCTCTTTTTTTGTTGTTTTACAGAACATCCTTACCTTTAGAAAAGGTAAAGACCACCAAAAGAATAAGAGGAACTGAGAGTGGCCGGAGGCATAGCAACTCCTGCTCTATCAGTATAGCCTGTCAACTCATTAGTAAATAACCAGTGGCAAAACTTAAAACAACCTATTTCTGCCAGAATTGCGGTGCCCAGTCTCCGAAGTGGATCGGCAAATGCCCCTCCTGCGGCGAGTGGAATACCTATGTGGAAGAAGTAGTGCAGAAAGAAGATAAAAACACCAAAAGCTGGCGCTCCGAACCAGAGACAGGAGGAGGCAGCTTTAAGAGAGTCAATAAGCCCCAGCCCATAACCGGCATTGCCTATGAGCACCAGTCACGGTTTAATACGGCCGACGGGGAGCTGAATCGTGTATTGGGAGGAGGCATTGTACCGGGTTCCCTGGTATTGATTGGTGGAGAGCCGGGCATCGGTAAATCAACCCTGATGCTGCAGATCGCCACTGCCATGAAAAATTTTAAGGTACTTTATGTGAGCGGGGAGGAAAGCGAGCAGCAAATAAAGATGAGAGCCGATCGTATGCAGGGCGTTAGCGAAAACTGCTATATCCTCACCGAAACCAATGTGCAGAATATTTTTAAGCAGATTGAGCAGCTGCAGCCCCAGATGCTGATTGTCGACTCCATTCAAACGCTCCATACCAGTTATGTCGAATCAGCTGCAGGCAGTGTATCGCAGGTGCGCGAATCGACCTCAGAACTGATGAAGTATGCCAAGGAAAGCAATGTGCCGGTATTCCTCATTGGCCACATAACCAAAGAAGGCTCACTGGCAGGCCCTAAAGTGCTCGAGCATATGGTCGATACCGTGCTGCAGTTCGAAGGAGATCGGCACCTGAGCTACCGCCTGCTCCGCACTACTAAAAACCGCTTTGGCTCCACTTCGGAACTGGGTATATATGAAATGCTGGGAACCGGGCTAAGAGAGGTAAGCAATCCGTCGGAAATCTTAATCTCGCAGCGGGAGGAAGAGTTGAGTGGCGTGACGATTGGCGCAACCCTGGAGGGGAATCGTCCGCTTCTGATAGAAATCCAGAGCCTGGTAAGCCCCGCCACCTATGGTACTCCCCAGAGGAGCAGCACGGGTTATGATGCAAAACGCCTGAACATGCTGCTGGCGGTGCTGGAGAAAAGAGGAGGCTTCCGCTTAGGCATCCACGATGTATTCCTCAATATTGCCGGTGGCTTAAAGGTAGAAGATCCGGCCATTGACCTTGCGGTATGCGCCTCCATCGTATCTTCTCTCAAAGATGTTTCCATTTCCAGTCGCATTGCTTTTGCCGGTGAGGTAGGGCTAGGTGGGGAAATTAGGGCTGTTAACCGAATTGAGAACCGCATCAGCGAAGCAGAGAAGCTTGGATTTCAGGAAATCTATATCTCGAAGTACAATAAGAAGGGGCTGGACTTTAGCCAGTACACTATAGATGTTAAACCAGTCAGTAAGCTGGAAGAGGTGTTTATGAAGCTTTTATAATAATTTTGAAAATTTTGCAGTAAAAGGCTGTCTTCCGTATATTCAGGAACGACAGCCTTTTTTATGGAGATCTATGGAAAACGCATTAGCTAAAAAACTCAAATTACAGCCCGGGGAGAAAAACCTCATCCTGCAGGCGCCGGAATCTTTTTTGCAGGCCATTAAACCTATACCCTTTGATGATTCGCCAGAAGGAAATAACTATGATTATGTGCAGCTTTTCGTCAGAAATATTGAAGAGCTGAATGCACAGGCTCCCAAAGCATTAAAAGCGATAAAAGAAGATGGGAAGCTATGGTTCTGTTATCCTAAAAAAAGCTCCGCCCTTCATACCGACCTCCATCGCGATAAAGGCTGGGAGGTGGTATATAAGGCCGGCTACGGAGGAGTAGCGGCTGTTTCTATCGACGAAACATGGTCGGCATTACGTTTCCGGCACGAAAGCAAAGTAAGTCGTAAGGAAGGCTCTATGGTAGGGAGTTCAGAAAAATCCGCTTCTGAACGGATACTGGAAATGCCCGAGTACATCCGGGTGGCCCTTGGGGCTCATCCAAAGGAAGAGGAGTTTTTTAACAGCCTCGCCTATACCCACCGGAAGGAGTATGTGCAGTGGATAACCAATGCGAAGCGGGCCGATACCCGCCTGCGCCGCCTGCAGCAAATGCTGGAATTGCTTCGAGAAGGCAAAAGGGGGCGGTATAGTTGAGGTAGAAGGCCATAAAAGAATATTGACAGGGAGCACATTTATGAGCAGGTGCCTCTTGGTCGGAAAGGAGAGCTTATTGTTATCTATTATGAAAAAGGAGATTACTTTCTGGCCCACCAGCCCTTTACCGTTGAAGAAGGACATATTCTTCGAATGGAGCCAAAGGCAACGAGTAAAGTGGATATCAGAGATTTTCTGAAGAAGTTCAGCCAAACGGAGGGTTTAACCGCTTCCCGCTAAATCAGATCGCCAAAACGCTCCCTAAAGCCTTTAACTCCCTGGAGCCCTCCGGTATGGATAGCCAGCAGGCTTGTGCCCGGCTTAAAAAAGCCTTTTTGTACCAGATTGTACAGGCCAAAGAGCATTTTACCTGTGTAGATGGGGTCGAGCGGAATGCCGGTTACCTCCCTGAAAATATTCATGAAGTTGAGCAGCTCCGGTTTCCATTTGGCGTAGCCGCCAAAGTGGTAATCTGTCATGAGCTGGTAATTATGGTAGAGTTGCCCGTTGTACTCCTTTGTTAGCCTGTCCACCTCCGCTTTCAGGAAACTGCCGCCCTTCAGTACCGGAAAGCCCAGCAGCTGCTTTTTCCGGTTCATGCCCGCTACTAAACCAGCTAAAGTGGCACCTGTGCCACAGGCGGTGCAGATATAATCATAGGCGCTGGTTTCAAGGTCATGTATAATTTCGGCACAGCCTTGTACGGCCAATGCGTTTGAGCCTCCTTCCGGTATCAGGTAAAACTTTCCAAATTGTTCCCTTAGCTGTAGCATCACCTCCGGCTGTTCCTTTTCTTTATAGGTGGACCGGCTCATGTAGCGAAGCTCCATGCCCTGCTCCTGCGCAAAAGCCAGCGTAGCATTGAGCGGAAGGTGTTCTTCTCCCCTGATGATGCCAATCGTTCGAAAGCCAAACGTTTTGCCTGCGGCCGCAACAGCAGCAATGTGATTGCTAAAAGCTCCTCCAAAGGTAAGTAACACCTTCTGTCCCTGCTGGCGGGCGGCCTGTAAGTTATATTTGAGCTTTCGCCATTTATTTCCGCTGATGTGTGGGTGCAGGAGATCTTCCCGTTTTATCCAAAGCTGCACCTTGTGCTTGCTCAGCACAGGATCCTCAACTAACTGAATAGGAGGAGTCGTGATTGGTGAGGAAAAAGGAAGGATATCCATTTCGATAAATCGTCTCAATGCCTGATCCTTACAAATATAAGAAAACGATGGGCTTCAAATCTTCATTTTGTATAAACACCTGTGGTTACGGGCAAAGTTATCTTTACCCGCTCCTCCTGTATCCTTTGAATAAGCACCTGTCTTTCGGTAGCTTAGCATATCAACCTATAATTTCCCTATCTTTGCAGCAGTATGAAGAATTACCAGGAAGAACAGGAGGACGACGAGCTTTTTGAGCATCATCGTATGGTCGTAGACCCAAAACAGCAGCTGCTGCGTATTGATAAGTTTTTAATGGACCGGCTGCCCAATGTAACCCGCAACCGGGTACAAAAGGCCATTGACGACGAATTTATTAAGGTAAATGAACGACCGGTTAAAAGTAACTATAAGGTACGCCCTGGCGATGTAATTACCATTGCCCTGCCGGAACCTCCGCGCGATACAGATATTCAGCCAGAAGATATACCGCTGGATATTTTATTTGAAGATGATGACCTGCTGATTGTGAACAAGCCTGCTGGTATGGTCGTACACCCTGCTTATAACAACTGGACAGGTACACTGGTTAATGCACTGGTACATCACTTTCAAAATTTGCCCACCATGCCTGAAAATGAAGGGCGACCCGGTCTCGTACACCGAATAGATAAAGATACCTCGGGCTTGCTGGTAGTGGCCAAAACAGAACTGGCCATGCAGGGCTTAGCCAAACAGTTTTTTGACCATAGCATCGAAAGAACCTACTATGCCCTGGCCTGGGGAGAGCCCCAGGCCGAAACAGGCACAATTAATGTAAATTTAGGCCGTTCCTTAAAAGACCGGCGGGTAACCGCTCCTTTTCCGGAAGGCGATATGGGCAGGCGCGCCGTTACCCACTATAAGGTATTAAAGAATCTGCGTTATGTTTCGCTTATCCAGTGTAATCTGGAGACAGGACGTACGCACCAGATTAGAGCCCACATGAGTTACATCGGCCACCCCTTGTTTAATGATGCTACCTACGGAGGCGATAAGGTGTTGAAAGGCACCAGGTTTAGCAAATATAAGTCTTTTGTAGAGAACTGCTTTAAGCTGCTGCCTCGCCAGGCACTTCATGCAAAATCGCTCGGGTTTAAACATCCACGCAGCGGCGACTGGTTACAGTTTAATACCGATTTACCGGAAGATTTTACAACCGTTCTGGAAAAATGGGAGCACTATGTGCAGTATAATTGATGCCAGATAAGGAAACCGTTATGCTAAAACTTACGAATAATAGTAAAGAGCAATATTTTTTCAGCTTATGACAAAGAAAACAGCTTCGAAGAAAACAGCCAGCCAGGAACAGGATACGAATGCCAAAGAAATAGACCGGGTTGCGGTTAAAGTAGTAGAAGAAGATAAAAAACAGGAAACCGCCGATAAAGCGGAGCTAAAGCCTAAAGCAAAAAGAAAAGGGAGAACCAGCAAAAAGAAATCTGCTCAAAAGCCGAAGACCGGAGGAGAACCGCTTGCTGAAAAGGAACAGAAGCAGGAAGGGGCGGCAATGGCAAAACAGGAGAATAAACCAGAGCCAGCAGAAGCAAAGCCAAAACGGGCAAAGAAAAAAAAGGCAGCGCCTAAGGGAGAACTAGTAAAGCAGGAGGCCGGACAAAGGGCAGAAGCAAGGAATTCGGAAGCTCAGCAAGCAGCTGAAAAACCAGCAGCGAAGCCAAAACCAAAAGCCAGGAGAAGTGCAAAAAAAGGATCTAAGGCTAAAGGGGGAAGAAATGCTGCGGAGGCTCCTGAACCATCAGGAGGTGCTGATAAAGGCATGGAGGTAGTAAAACAGGAGGCAAAACGGGGAAACCATGTAGTGGTAGCCTCCCGAAATCCGGCCAAAATTAAAGCAGCCGAGCTGGGTTTTAGCCGTATGTTCCCGGACCAGGAGTTTGTCTTCGATGGCATCTCTGTAGCTTCCGGCGTAGCCGACCAGCCGATGACGGACGATGAAACTTTTATGGGTGCCCTGCACAGGGCCCTCACAGCACAACAGGAGCAGCCTGAGGCTGATTACTGGATTGGTCTGGAAGGTGGCCTGCAGGAAGAGGGAGATGATTTCTATGCCTTTGCATGGATTGTGCTGATAGGTCCGAAAGGAATGCAGGGGAAGTCCAGGACAGGGACATTCGTGTTACCGCTGGAGGTAGCGGAATTAGTCAGGGACGGAAAAGAACTCGGAGAGGCTGATGATATCATCTTCGGAAAAACAAACAGCAAGCTTAGCAGCGGAGCCATCGGTATACTTACCCACGGGCTGATTGACCGTGCCGAATACTATGCCGGTGCGGTGGCCATGGCCCTTATTCCGTTTAAAAATCCGGAGCTTTACGCGGTAGAGGACACTCTTATTGAAGTGGAGGTCTGAATTCCTCTGTATTCGTAACTGCCGCTTTAAAGTAAAAAGAATTTTCCCTGCTCAGGGCTCCTATTTTAAGCGTAAGCAGGCAGCAGAGCAGGTAAAGATGGCTTTCTTTACTTTCCTGTGGATATACATTTACCTGCTTAGGTAGTGTTTTGGAGTAAAGGTTTTACTTACTTCAGGCTGATGGGGTGCGTAACTATTTCTTCTTCACCTTAAAAATTCTGGCTTCCTTTTCAGTTAGCTTTTTTACTTTACCATTTTACAATCAGCTTTCATCACTTTTTAGCTGATTGTAGTAGTGCATAATTTTAATTAGATCAGTTTTCTCCCTGTGGTTTAACTTATTGGTTTCAATAAACTTTTCTACGGCCTTTCTTTTATCCTTCATCATCTCCAGCAGTAAATCATAATCTGCTTTGCGGTAGCGGATGCGTTGTTCAACCACAGGGGTGGCATCTGAGTAATCCTCAATACTGCTCTCCGGAGTAACCAGATATAAGGTTTCGTAGGGGACCATTATGTTATAGGTACGGGGCGAATACGGATCGTTATACCAGCGTGGAATATAATAGCCTCTGTAGCGGTATGAGTGAGGGTTCGCATTTCTGATTTCGGTTTTAAACTCCGTTTTGGAGAGAAGGGAGATGTGCGGTCCCTCATAATTCGCTTCAAAAAACAGCATGATGTCATAGTTCTGGCCTGCCAGCGGGTATGGGAGCGAGTAAAAGCGGCGGTGCCTTTGCAGCTCATGGTCATAGAAGCGAAAGGAAACAATCTGATTCGCATCGAATGACAGAATTTTGTTGCCTGTATTTATTTGAAGCAAACCGGTTTTTCGGTCGGAATAATAGCTGAGTTTTCCGTCAACAACCTGACCATCGGTTAAAATTACCTGGCCATCGAACCAGAGGTCATCCTGTATTTGAGCCTTTGCCGGAGCAAAAAAGCCTACCAACACAAGAATGAGCATATAGGGTAAGAGTTTCATACAAATTGATAATTACAGCTGTAATACTATTAATTTTCCAGCAAATAACGTGCGGCTTTATTTAAAATCGCTTGGCTTCCTAAGAAAAGCAGGCATTGAAATTAAGGCTATTGAACAATAAGCCTTCTCAGGAGGTTAGGGCGCATAAGTGCTCGTTTATTCTTAGCACTAACAAAAATTCCTGCAAAACAATGCCGCATGTAGAAGAAAAATATCAATCCCCTGCTACACCAGTGGCTGTATTTATGCTTTTTCGCCTTCAGGAAGGCAGGAAGTGGTGGGGCTTTCGGCAAATGGGACTTTCGCGGCAGTACCTCAGCGGCCTGCAAGGTTTGAAATTCGGTGCCATGATGGGAACAGGGGCCGGCGCTGGCTTTAGTATAAAGCCCGATTTTGGCCGCTACGCTGTTTTTTCCAGCTGGCAAACTGAAAAAGCGGCAGAAAATTTTATACAGACCTCTCCTTTCGTTCGCTCCATTCGGCAGCGCTGCCAGGAAGTGTACACCCTGAAAATGCTTCCCGTTTCAGCTAAAGGCTACTGGCAGGGGAGCAATCCCTTCTTGCCGCTCCACTCCCTTACTACAGACTATAAAGGTCCGCTGGTAGCGTTAACCAGGGCAAGTATCCGCTTCAGCCGTTTGTATGATTTTTGGCGGCATGTACCCGGAGTAAGTGCAGAAACCCAGCAGGCAGAAGGACTGCTGGCGCAGGTGGGCATTGGTGAGTGGCCGGTGATACAGCAGGGTACCGTCAGTCTCTGGCAAAGTCAGGAGAAGCTAAAAGCTTTTGCTTACGGAATGCGGCGGCACCAGGAGGTAATTCATAAAACCCGCAGCCGGAACTGGTATAGCGAAGAGCTTTTTGCCCGTTTTATTCCCCTGCAGGCCACGGGCAGCTGGAATGGTAACGATCCGCTGGCTGCCTACCTTTCTCTATCCTAACTTTCAGGTTCCTGAGTAGTAGAATGATATTAAGGGGATCAGAATGTCTAATTCAGTAATAAGCCCAGAGAAGACGCTATACTCCTTTTTTCCAAACCTCAGGCGGCTTTTTATCCTCTTTCCCCAAAAAAGTTATTACAAACAACTAACAACTACTATTTCAGCTTCTTTGCCTTATTCCAGTATTCATCCATTTCAGCCAGTGTCATGTCGCCCAGCTGTTTGCCTGCTTTGGTACTTTCCTCCTCCAGGTATTGGAAGCGGCGGATAAATTTTTTATTGGTCAGCTCAAGGGCCTCTTCAGGATTTATATCAACAAAGCGGGCATAATTAATGAGGGAGAAGAGCAGGTCGCCAAATTCGGCCGTTGCTTTGTTCTTATCAATTTCCTTATCTGCCGCTACATTAAACTCCTCCTTAAATTCCTGCATTTCTTCTTCTACTTTTTCCCACACCTGTTCTTTATGTTCCCAGTCGAAGCCTACACCCCGGGCTTTTTCCTGAATCCGCATGGCCTTAATGAGTGCGGGCAAGGAGCGTGGCACCCCACCGAGCACAGACTTTTTGCGGCCTTTTTCCTTCAGCTTTATTTTTTCCCAGTTCGCCTTTACTGCTTCCGCATCATTGGCTTCCACATCGCCGTAAATATGCGGGTGGCGGTGAACCAGTTTATCACTAATACTGTGGAGCACATCCGATACATCAAAGTCCCCTTCCTCAGAAGCAATCCGGCTGTAAAAGACCATGTGGAGCATCAGGTCGCCCAGCTCCTTTTTCACTTCCTCCATATCATTGTCCAGTATGGCATCGGAGAGTTCAAAGGTTTCCTCTATGGTTAAGTGGCGCAGACTGCTAATGGTCTGTTTCTGGTCCCAGGGGCAATTGAGTCGCAGCTCATCCATAATCGTGAGGAGGCGGTCAAATGCCTCGAGCTTTTCTTTCCTTTTCGGGTCCTGTGGGGCTTTGGGTGCTTGCATCTCTTTTTGCTTTAGAAACTTTGCCTTTCGCTTATGCGTTTTGCTAGTATATCGTAAATTTGCACAAATAACAGAACAATGACTACTTTATTATTAGGAATAGCATTTATAGGCCTCTTTTTTATCCTGATGTCGGTACGCCTGATACTGGTAAAAGACGGTCAGTTTAAAGGAACCTGCGCATCGCAAAGTCCTTTCCTGAACAAGGAAGGTGGCACCTGCGGATTCTGCGGTAAAAATGTGGAAGCAGGAGAAGCCTGCGGTAAAGAGGAGGTGGAAGAGAACGAGGTTAATAAAGTTTTATCTAAGTTTTAGTTCTGTTGTGCAGCCGCTCTTTTGCGGTGCAAGCTTCCAGTTTTCAGCGGCACTAAAAGGGTATCTGTTTTTCGGCTAATTAAAACAATATGAGGCTTAGAGGTATTCTTTTAGTGTAATTTTTTTTAATACCTTTGCTCACCAAAAATCAGGAGAAACCATCTGTGGCATTAATTAAATCAATATCCGGAATAAGAGGAACAATTGGCGGACAAAGCGGAGAAGCCCTTACCCCCCTTGATGTAGTGAAATTTTCAGCCGCCTATGGCAGCTGGATGAAGGCGAAAACAGGCAAGACAAGCATTGTAATTGGCCACGATGCCCGCCCATCCGGCGATATGGTATCCCGCCTGGTAGCGGCTACCCTGCAGGGGCTTGGTATCGATGTTATTGACCTTGGCCTGTCGACTACACCTACTGTGGAAATGACCGTTACAGAAGAGCAGGCCGGTGGTGGTATTATCATTACTGCTTCTCATAACCCGGTACAGTGGAATGCCCTGAAACTGCTGAACGATAAAGGCGAATTTATTTCGGGCGATGAGGGAGCAGAAGTACTCAAGATTGCCGAAGAAGAATCTTTTCAGTTTGCGGAAGTAAAGAAGCTGGGTGAATACAGCCAGAGAGAAGACGCTATTGAAAAGCATATAGAAAAAATACTGGCCCTGCCCCTGGTAGATGTGGAGGCCATTAAAAAGCGCAATTTTACCATTGCCGTTGATGCGGTAAACTCTACCGGAGGCATTGCCGTTCCTCAGCTGCTGAACGCCCTTGGGGTGAAAAACGTAGAGAAGTTCTTCTGTGAACCGAACGGACTTTTCCCTCACAATCCGGAGCCGCTACCGGAGCACCTTACCCACATCTGCAACGAAATTTCAAATGGTCGTTTCGACCTGGGCATTGTTGTTGACCCCGATGTTGACCGCCTGGCACTCATCAGCGATAATGGAGAGCCCTTCGGCGAAGAGTATACCCTTGTGGCTGTAGCTGATTATGTTTTAAAACAAAATGGTGGCGGCAATACTGTTTCCAATCTTTCCTCTTCCCGCGCACTAAAAGATGTTACGGTAAAGAGAGGCGGTACTTACGAAGCTGCAGCAGTTGGCGAGGTTAATGTGGTGGACAAAATGAAGGAAACCAATGCCATTATCGGTGGTGAAGGCAATGGCGGTATTATTTACCCTGAGCTCCACTATGGACGCGATGCATTGGTAGGTATTGCCCTGTTCCTGACGCACCTGGCCAAATTCGGAAAATCGGCTGCCATGCTGCGTTCTACTTATCCGAACTACTATATCTCAAAAAACAAGATTGAGCTGACGCCGGAAATTGACGTGGACAGGGTGCTGGACGAAATACGCCAGCGTTATGCCAAGCAGCCGGTCAATACCATCGATGGTGTAAAAATTGAGTTTGATGAGGAGTGGGTACACCTGCGGAAATCCAATACCGAACCTATTATCCGCATTTATTCTGAGTCGGCTTCAAAAGCAACGGCCGAACACCTGGCAAATAAGATTATCTCTGATATAAAGGAAGTTATTTCCACCAAAATAGAAGAATAAAGCCATGAGGGTATACCTGGACAATGCGGCCACTACTCCGCTGGATAAAGAAGTTTTTGAGGCCATGACGCCTTATATGCTGGAAATGCATGGTAACCCTTCCTCTATCCACACCCATGGGCGCGAAGTCCGGTCTGCCATTGAAAAGGCGAGAAAGAAAGTAGCTGACCTGCTCAATGCGGCTCCTTCTGAAATATTCTTCACCTCCGGTGGTACCGAAGCCGATAATACTGCTATTCGCTGTAGTATTGAAACCTACGGTATTAAGCATGCCATTACCTCCGCAACTGAGCACCATGCCGTACTCCATACGCTGGAGCATTTGCAGAAAAGCGGAAATATTCAACTAAGCTTTGTGGAGCTGGATGAAAAGGGAAATGTAAAGCTCGACCACCTGGAAGAGTTACTGAAAGCACATCCGAACAGCTTTGTATCGCTGATGCACGGCAATAATGAAATTGGCAACCTGCTCGAATTAAGCGCAGTAGGTGAATTGTGCGAAGAGCATAAAGCTATTTTCCATTCCGATACCGTGCAAACCATGGCGCATTACCGTCATGACCTGTCGAAACTGAAGGTGAAAAATATTGTAGGTGCCGCCCACAAATTCCATGGACCTAAAGGAGTCGGTTTCCTGTATGTTGCGGCCGATCATAAAATCACCCCATTCATTCATGGTGGAGCGCAGGAGCGGAATATGCGCGGTGGTACCGAAAATGTTTATGGCATTGTGGGGCTGGCAAAGGCACTTGAAATTGGTTATCGCGATATGGAAGAGCACCAGCGGTATATCCAGGGCCTGAAGGATCGGATGATCGCGGGATTGCAGGAGAAGATTCCGGGTGTATACTTTAACGGAGAGTCGGGCAATTCAGAGCGAAGCCTTTATACCGTGCTCAATGTAAGCCTTCCACCGAACGAAGACAACGATATGCTGCTCTTTAACCTCGATATCCAGAAGATATCCGCCTCCGGCGGGAGTGCCTGCAGCAGTGGTACTTCTATTGGCTCCCACGTACTGGCAGCCATTAAGGCAGATGCCAACCGTGGAGCCGTTCGCTTCTCCTTCAGCAAATGCAATACACCCGAAGAGATTGACTATACCGTAGAAAAGCTGGCCGAGCTGTACGGGGTCGAAGCGTGAGGGGGAGTTAAAAATTAGGAATTAAAGTAAGGGGAGAAGCCTTTCTCCCCCTTATAAAATCAAATGGAAGCTCGCAATTTGCGGGCTTTTTTATTATTTTAACTATATGAAAATGAAACGTTTAAAAGGAATAAGCATAGGCTCCGGCCTGGTCATTGGAATAGCCGCGGGGCTTGTGCTGGGAAGCTTAGCCTCTGGGGTTGCTGCAGGGGTCGTTCTTGGGATTGGCGGTGAGGCAATTGTAAGGCAGCGGGAAGAGAAGAAGCAGGGAAAAAAATAGAGGCAGCTGAAGGGTATACTCCTCAGCTGCCTATTTTCATTGAACATTCATCATTGTGCATTATCCCCTGCTCCACTCCCTTATCTTCTCCAGCAGCTCTTTCTGGGTGTCCAGCGTTTTATTATCGGCGTACCATTTATGTACCCGCTGAATAAAGTCTTCCTTGCTCAGGTTAGCGGCTTTGGCTTCCATTACCATTTGTTGTGCTGCCACAGGTCTTGGTCCCCAGCTGCCCAGTTCCTGAAGACTACCGGCCTCCAGAGCAATCAATTTCGGGATAGAACGGCCACCATTGGTCAGGTACTGGTCCATTACCTCCGGGTGCTCATCGCGCAGTAATAGTTGCAGCTCTATTTTTTCACCTGCATACTTAGCCGCCTCAGCAATAACAGGGACAATTTGTGCTGCATCGCCGCACCAGGCTTCCGTTAGCACTACCCACACCATCTTTTTGTCGAGTGTATCCAGTACTTCGCGAAGTTCGTTGATGAGGAGAGTGGTTTTAATGAGCCTGCGCATCCGCTGCATATTCAGGCGGGTGTATTCCACCATAAACTCAGAATGATCGGTGCCAGTGGTCTTATTCTCAGCCAGCAGCTGTTCGGTGAGTTGTATATACTCCTGGAAAGAAATGCCTTTCTGCAGGATTTCAGTATTGAGGACCGGGTTGTTCATAAAATTCGTTTTAATATTTAAAAATGTTCAGGGGTAACTTGCAGCTTCTTATTATTGAAGCCACTCCTGCCCTTTTTCATGTGCAAAAATAGTCAGTAAAGAAGAAACACTTTGTGACCTTTATCACAATTGAAAGTATTTCCTCAATATCTCATGTTCAAATTTCGATGGATTAAACCACTCGCTTTAGCACCATTTCCTTAAGGCACTGCACCCAGCTGGGGTGGTCATTCAGGCTTTCGACGAGCTGCCATTTTTCTCCCCCTGCCTCAATAAAGTTTTCTTTAAACTGATGCCCTACTTCTACAGTCGTTTCCAGGCAGTCGGCTACGAAAGCAGGCGAAAATGCCAGCACTTTTTTTATACCCTGTTTTGCCAGGGCGGGTATTACATCATCGGCATAAGGCTGGATCCATGGGTCTTTTCCAAGGCGCGACTGGAAACAGGTGGAGTATTGTCCTTCTTTAAGGCCTAACCTTTCTGCAAGTAAGCGGGTGTTGTAAAAGCATTGGGCCCGGTAGCAAAGCTGGTTTTGCGGAGTATAGCTTCCGCAGCACTGCTCGTTTAGCTGGCAGTAATCGCCGCAGGAGCCTTTAAAGATTTGCCGCTCCGGCACTCCATGGTAGCTGAAAAGAAAATGGTCCCAGTCTTCCTTTTCCATATGCTTTCGGGCCTGCTGCTCAATGGTCTGGAGGTAAAGTTTATCGTCGACAAACTGGCTGACGAACTGGATGGAAGGAATGGTTTGCCAGGTACGCACAATTTCCATTACCTTATCGATAACAGAGCCGGTGGTGGCGGAGGCATATTGGGGAAAGAGCGGAATCACGATAATATTTCCGACAGGGCAGCTTTTCAGCTTTTCAAGGCCACTTGCTATACTCGGACTTTGGTATCGCATGGCCAGCTCCACCACAAACTCCTCGCCCAGCTCTTTTTGCAGCAGGTCGCGCACGTCATAGCCGTAGAATTTGAGTGGAGAGCCTCGCTCCACCCATAGCTTTTCATACTCTCTGGCCGATTTGGGAGCACGAAAAGGAGCGATAATACCATTTACCAGTGCAAAGCGCTGAGGGTAAGGTATATCAATCACACGGCCATCCATTAAGAACTCCCGCAGGTACTTCCGGACATCAGGAACTTTGGTGCTATCGGGGGTGCCAAGGTTTACCAGCAGCACTCCCGTTTTAAATGTATTTTGTACTTTCATGCAACCACTTCAGGCAGTAAAATTTGCTTTCATACAAAACTAATCAAAATTGGAGAAAGAAGTTTGTCCATTCCCTGATGTAAAAGTGATGGAGGTTCTGCAGTATTTTCGGCATCTGCTAACTTTTCCATGTATTGTTGGCTTATAGCTAAAGAAGGGCTGTATAAATACACCCGGCATGGGAATGGCATAAAAAATAATCAGCCTGCACTCCATGCATTGCCTTATCATTTTTAATTGACATTATGAGAACCACCGACCTTACCCTATCAACATTTTCCGGAAACCAGCTGCTCGCCCAGATTGACTGGCCTGCGGGAGGGCAGCCGCTGGGGTTTGCTGTTTTTACCTACTGCTTTTCCGGCAGGCAGCAATCGGCGGTCGAAAATATTAGCCTTGCCCTTACCCAAAACCGGCTGGCATTGCTCCGGCTCGACTTTAGTGGCTATCAGAGCAAGGGCGGCCATGGTATTGCCCAGGCCGAAGACCTGCTGGCGGCGGTAGAGTACCTGGCGAAGGAGAAAAAGGCTCCTGTATTGATGATAGGGCATTCTGTTGCTGGCGCGGCAATGCTTGCGCTTTCAAGTCAGCTTCCGTCAGTAAAGGCCATGGTTACCATTGGCGCACCGGCGCATGAAAAGTACCTACAGCCGGTTTTGGATGAAGATGTGCACGACGACGAATATGCAGAAGTCGTTTACAGCGAAACCCACCACTTTAACCTCGACCTTGAGCTGCTGGATGCTTTTGACGAAAAGAGGATGCAGAAACAAATTCCGGAGCTCAATAAGGCACTGCTAATCATGCACTCTCCACAGGACAGGCACATCTCTGTCGATAGTGCGGCAGAGCTGTACACCTTGGCGCGCCATCCTAAAAGTTTTATTACCCTCGACGGAGCCGACCATTTTTTGAGCAAAGCAGAGGATTCGCTCTATGCCGGTAATATGATTGCGGCCTGGATGCAGCGCTACCTCCAGCTGGAGCAGGCTGATGAGCTGCGGACCCATATGGAAGTGGTAACCCGTACTGCGATGGGAGGCTTTACTACCGAAATACGAGCCGGAAAGCACAGTCTGCTGGCCGATGAGCCGCTTTCCTATGGTGGAGCTGACCTGGGTCCTAACCCTTACGACCTCCTTAATGCTGCCCTTGGTGCCTGTACCAGCATGACTCTCCGTATGTATGCCGACCGGAAAAAGTGGCCCCTTGAAGAGGCTGTTGTCCACCTGAAGCATGATAAAACCTATGAAGAAGACTGTGCTGCCTGTGACGAGAAAGGGGGAGGCAAACTGGACCGGATTGATCGCGAAATAGAGCTGGTAGGTAAGCTTACTGATGAACAACGCCGTCGCCTGATGGAAATAGCTGATAAATGTCCGGTGCATAAGACACTGCTGGGAAACATCCGCATTTATTCTCAGGAGCTCAAAAAAGAGGAGTGAAAGCAGCCTGTTTAATGCTGTTCATTCAGACTCCAGTCGTACTCCAGATAATCAATTTTGGCGTCCTCCTCAATCTGAACAGGGGTATACTGGTTCAGAAAGTCGATGAGGCTTCCTTCTTTGGTAAAATCTCCCTTGTACCAGTCGAACAGTTTAGAGAGTTTTACCTTTTTGGCGCCTATTTGGTTTCTCTCCGGGTTGGCGAGGAAAGTTTTTGTCTGCTCCCTTAGCTGTGCATGGAGCTTTTCGGCTGTGTAGGCCTCTCTGCGGAGCTTCGGGCAGGAAACAGCTGCGCAAACCAGTGCAAAATGAATACGCGGCTCCTCAAACTCTTCCCGGATAATATTATGTTCAATATTGTTGAGGTCGTATTCTTTTCCGCCTATCTCTATAAATTCTATGTCCCAGGGGGAATTCACAAATGGAATCTGGATGACTGTACCGATATCTTTGATGCTTTTTAGCGGGTAATGTTCCAGTACCAGGTCGATGGTATAGGCATTGTAGGCATTAATCCAGTAGGCAAGCTTTTCTGCCTCGCTCCATTTTTCTCCCGGCGGGTTTTCTTCCAGCAGCCGCAGATAGTTTGTAAGCTGCTCCCGGTCCTGCATAAACCCTTTATAATCGACCATGCCTTTTTCATCTACATGCTTTTGCAGGAGCAATGTCCAGGATTCGTGGCCGGGCGGTTCCTCTGCCAGCGAGGCAGGCAGACCAATACTTCCGCAGGAGGGGATGCTGCAGGCCTGGAGGCTGAAAAGTAATATGCTGAAGAGGATGTGGTTAAATTTCCTTTTCATTAAAATAGAGGAGGAGTGTCTGGGTTTTTCTCTCGATCAATTTTAAGGCTGTACTTCATCAGAGGGGCAGAGCTTACAATGGAAATTATGACCATGGAAATGATGGCTACAAAAATTTCATTGGTAATAAAGCCCTCATGTAAAGCAATGGCCCCTAATATAACTTCAAGAGTACCATGAGTGTTCATGCCAAAGCCAACCGCCAGTGCCCGGTATTGGCTAAACCCACCCAGGCGAGCTCCAATGGTGGCACCGGTAATCTTACCCGAAAAGGCAATAACAGTAATTGCCAGCACCAGTAAAGGGTTAAAACTTTCAATGAAATTGATGTAGAGGCCGATTGAAACGAAAAAAAGCGGGGCAAAAATATTGTTGATAAACTGGTGCAGAATTTCTTTTGCCCGCTCCGTCAGGTGCTCCGAGTCGCCGAGGGCCACGCCTAAAATAAAAGAACCAAAGATAGCATGAATACCAATAGATTCAGTAAAGGCGGCTGCCAGAAAACAAAGGGCCAGCGAAAGGGAGAGCAGGCCTCCAGGCCAGGCCAGTTTTCGGTTAATCCAGGGGAGGGATCGATTAATAAGGCCCCTGCCAACCGTCAGCATTACAAGTGTAAAGCCAATAGTAAGGGCGATGGTGGAGCCAATGCTCATGCCTCCATCATTAGTCCCCATCATGCTCAGGATGACCGAAAAAATGAGCCAGCCCAGGATATCGTTTACCATGGCCGAGGCAATAATGAGCATGCCGATAGAGGACTTGAAAACGTTCAGGTCCATCAGTATACGGGCTACAACCGGCAGGGCTGTAATGGCCATGGTAGTGCCAATAAAAAGGGCGAACACTAATACTTTATCCTCATGGTAAAAGCCAAAAAACTCAGGCCACAAGTAGGGAAAGATAAAGCCAAGTGCAAAGGGAAGGGCTAGGGAGCACAGGCTGGTAAAAATAGCCTGCTTGCCCTGCTGTTTAACAATGTGCAGGTCGACCTCAAGGCCGGCAATAAAAAGCAGCAGCACTACGGCTACCTGAATGATGCCATCCAGCACCAGGGCAGAGGGGCCTGTTTCCGGAAAAAGAAAGGAAAAAGCGTCAGGATCAATGGTGCCTAAAATGGTCGGACCGAGCAATATACCGGCAAAAATTTCCCCTATCACCGAAGGTTGCTTGAGTTGCCTTGCCACTTCAGCCAATACCCGGCCGGCGATCAGCATTACGCTTAGCTGAATGAGCAGGTTAATTACTTCATGGTGGGCAAGTTTATCCATTAATAAAAGCTAATCTGCATCGGCCAAAAGTTTCCTGGCTTTCAGGCAGTAAGTTTTCCGGCTTATCCGGAGCCTCCGGATAAAATTTTTGATCGACAACCCTGCCCTAAGTTATTTGGAGAGGCAACAGGTTTCGTTATTTTTACCTAAACAAGGGTATGAAAACAGTACTTGCATTGTACTTCCTCTAAAAATAATGAAATAATTAAGGAATTGAAATAAATCCTGAAGAAGGATGATGCCGTTGTCTTTTTAACAGGACATACCCTGTCAATAAAAGTCATAAAAGCAGGGGTGTAATAATTTACAGGAAAAGCATGGCGGGTATCATTAAATATTCGGATATTTAAATAATGGAATCAGTACAGAATTTTCACTGGAGGAGTTTTCGGTATGTTTGCTAAAGTAGCGGTAGCCATTGCAGCTTCTCCTACGCTGGAGGCTTTACTGGCAGAGTCAAAGCGCCTGCAGGATCTTCTAGGATCTGAAATTCTTTTGCTGCATGTTAGGAGAGACAGTGAGCAGGAAGAAGAAGAGTTTTTGAGGGAGGCGGTAAACAACAGCAGGTTTAGCCCTGAAAAAACTCAATTGTTCTTTGAAAATGGAGATCCTGCAGAAACCATTCTGGACTTCTGTAAGAAGCAAAAAGTTGACCTGCTGGTAGCCGGAGCCCTCAAGAAAGAAAATATTTTCCGCACGTACCTGGGCTCTATTGGTCGCAAAATTATTCGGGCAGCCAACTGCTCTATTCTTATTCTGGTAGATCCATCGGAGCAGCCCAACCCTTTTCGTGAAATTGTAGTTGATGGGAGTGAGCATCCGCTTACTCTTAAAGCAGTGGAAGCCGCCTGCCTGATGGGGCAAAAGCAGCAGGCAAGCCATGTACATATCTTAAAAGATATAAAACTTTATGGTTTAACCATGGCCATGGCTGCTGAGGATTCTGAAGGTATCTATGCCGAACAAAGAAGAAACCTGATACAGGCCGAAGTGGAGCATGTACGGAAGTACCTTCAGCAGGTAAATACCGAAGGCTTACCGCTAAACATTAAGATTATTAGCGGCAAAATGGGCTTTGAAATCAGTAAGTTTGCCCGAAAAGTGGAGGCTGACCTGATTGTTACTGCCGGTCCTCAAAAAAAGCTTGGGATTTTAGACCGGATCATGACGCACGATTTAGAGTACCTGCTGGCAGATATTCCAACCAACCTGCTGATTATACATTAATTTTTTATAGCTGAGTCTGATGTGTTGTGGTGGGCGTTAATGCGCTGCAAATCAGTAGTTTAAATTAAGTTTTCAAACATTATTTTTTTAGGATGGAAAGCTTAGGGCATGATGAAGTCATTAAACTGCTGCTTCAGTTAAGTATCATTCTGCTTGCGGGTCGTTTGATGGCTGAGCTGGCACGTCGCTTCAATCAGCCTGCCGTGGTGGGCGAAATTTTCGCCGGAATTCTGTTAGGTCCTACTGTGTTTGGAATGCTTGCCCCGGATACTTTCAATGCATTTTTCCAGGCAGGAGGCGCTTCTTTCCTTGTTTTTGAAGGGGTTATACAGGTGTCGGTTATCCTGCTGCTTTTTATTGCCGGCCTGGAGGTGGAGCTGCAACTGGTATGGGCGCAGGGCAAGCAGGCACTCAGCACCAGTATTATGGGCCTTATTTTTCCGCTGGCTATTGGCTTTGTATTTCCTTTTTACTTTTCTGAGTTTTTCGACCAGGGAGCGGAGGCAGAAACATTCACTTTTGCCCTTTTTGTAGGTACTGCCATGTCTATTTCTGCTCTGCCTGTTATTGCCCGTATTTTAATGGATCTGGGCATTTTCAGAAGTAAGGTAGGGATGCTCGTTATTTCAGCCGCCATGATTAATGACCTGCTGGGCTGGCTCATCTTTTCAGTCATCATTAGTATGATGGGAACGAGCGGGAGTCATATGAGTCTTGAGGCGACCATTCTCCTTACGCTTGCGTTTACCGTTTTTATGTTAACCATTGGAAAAAAACTGATAAACCGTGTGCTTCCGGTTATCAATCGCCGGTTTGCATGGCCGGGAGGGGTGCTTTCTCTTTCGCTGAGTGCCTGCTTTCTGGCTTCGGCTTTTACAGAGTATATTGGAATCCATGCCATTTTCGGGGCCTTTATTCTGGGCGTAGCCCTTGGCGACTCGGCCCATATGCCGGAACGGGCAAAGGAAATTGTGCATCAGTTTATTAATAACATTTTTGCCCCTATCTTCTTTGTGTCTATTGGGCTGAAGGTAAACTTTATCCAGAATTTCAACTTATGGCTGGTATTGGCTGTGCTGATTATAGCCTTTGTTGGAAAGGTGGTAGGCAGTGGCCTTGGTGCCCGCTGGGGAGGGTTGGAAAAGCGGGAGTCTGTGGCGGTAGGTTTCGGTATGAATGCCCGGGGTGCCATGGAAATTATTCTTGGCCTGGTGGCCCTTGAGAATGGAATTATCGGGGAGCAGTTTTTTGTGGCACTCGTTATTATGGCTATTATAACAAGTGTGATGAGCGGTCCGCTGATGAAGATTTTCTTGAACCCGGCCAAAGCTTAGCTGCTCTGTAAAAGATTGCTGGAGTCCCGGAGCCAAAATGTTGTATATTTGAAGCCTGGTAGCAGGTCTTTTCCTTCGTTCCCATTTAAGTTATTAAGCATTTCGCACCCCTATGTCATTTTCATCTCTTGGTTTATCGGCCTCTTTAGTAAAAGCAGTTGCTGCACAGAATTATACAGCACCCTACCCCATTCAGCAGGAAGCAATTCCGGCTATTCTCCAGGGAAAAGATGTGCTGGGCATCGCCCAAACAGGCTCCGGCAAAACCGCCAGCTTTGTTTTGCCTGTTCTGGAAAAACTTCAGGGTACAAGAGCATCCCGGAATCGCTTTGTAAAAGTGCTGGTATTGGTGCCTACGCGGGAGCTGGCGGTGCAGGTAGGAGATGTTTTTAAAACCTTCGCGGGCAGTCTTCCGCAGAAAATAAAAACCTTTGCCGTGTATGGCGGGGTCTCCATTAATCCGCAAATGATGCAGATAGGAAGTGTAGAAGTGCTGGTGGCGACACCGGGCCGACTGCTCGACCTGGTTTCGTCTAATGCCGTGCACCTTTCAGAAGTAGAAGTATTGGTGCTCGATGAAGCAGATAAAATGCTGAACATGGGCTTTGAAGAGGAAATGAACCGAATCCTTGCTCTTCTGCCACGGAATCGCCAGAATATTTTGTTTACCGCCACCATGGATGAGGAGGTGCAGGATATCACTACCCGTCTGCTGAGTGATCCGCTAAGAATAGAAATGGAGGTGGAAAAGCAAAATCCGGATTTAATCAAGCAGCTTGCTTACCTGGTAGAGCCGGAAAGGAAAGGGCCCTTCCTAAGGTATCTCATCCGGCAGGAAAATATGAAGCAGGTGCTGGTATTCGTCTCCTCTACCCGAACGGCCGATAACCTGGTGGGGAAACTGCTGAAGAATGGTCTGCAGGCCATGGCCCTGCACAGTAAAAAGAGCCAGGGCGCCCGAACAGATGCTCTTACAAAATTTAAGGCAGGCAAGCTCAGGGTGCTGGTAGCCACCGATCTGGCCTCGAGAGGAATTGACATTCAGTTTCTGCCCCATGTCATCAACTACGACCTTCCCCGCTCACCCAAAGACTATATCCACCGGATTGGAAGGACCGGCCGTGCAGAGGCCGAGGGTGAAGCTATTTCACTGGTCAGTGCGGAAGACCTTCATCATTTTAAAGTAATCCAGAAGAAGGCCGGTAAAAAAGTTTCGCTGGTAGAAACCGACGATCTGGATTTGAGTGGCTACTAAGGAGCCTTCTCTTGCCCGGCTGTAGTTCTGAAATGAAAGATACAACTTTCAAAACGCATTTTCTACCCGAAATGCAACAACCCCTTATTGCCTAAGCCATAATTCACGTTAAAATAAAAACTTTACATTTCGCTGTAGGTATTAAACAGAGCTGAGCAAGTCGAAGGTACCAGATACTTCAGGTAGCTAATTTTTTGAATCATATAAAAGAATGAACCACATCGATTTTTCTTTACCTCTTCAAAATCCGGTACTTATTTTTTCGATTGTACTCTTTATCATTCTTTTTGCGCCTATTCTTTTAAGCAAGCTCCGAATTCCACCAATTATCGGGCTCATTATTGCAGGGGCTGTCATTGGTCCAAATGGCCTTAACCTGCTGCAACGCGATTCCAGCATTGTGCTGTTTGGCACCGTAGGGCTGCTTTACATTATGTTTTTGGCCGGCCTGGAAATAGACATGGCCGATTTTAAAAAGAATAAGTACAAGAGCATGCTGTTCGGCTTTTTTACTTTTAGTATTCCCATGCTGCTGGGGTGGCTGGTGGGCTATTACCTTATGGAGCTTTCTCTTAATTCTGCCATTTTGCTGGCCAGTATGTTTGCCTCCCACACCCTGCTGGCCTACCCGATTGTAAGTCGTTTTGGTGTAATTAAAAATAAGGCGGTTAATATAACCGTAGGCGGAACGGTTATTACCGATACCCTGGCCCTGCTGGTGCTGGCCGTAATTATTGGCATGGAGCGGGGGGAGGTAGGGCAGGAATTCTGGCTGCGGCTTTCGGGCTCTCTCCTCGTGTTCGGGAGCATTGTGCTGGTAGGTATTCCGCTGGTTTCGAGGTGGTTTTTTAAGAAACAGCAGGATGCCGTGGCGCAGTATATTTATGTGCTGGGCGTTGTGTTCTTTTCGGCTTTTATGGCTGAGCTGGCTGGTGTAGAGGCCATTATCGGAGCCTTCCTTGCCGGCCTGGCCCTCAACCGGATCATTCCGCATACCTCGGCTCTTATGAACCGCATAGAGTTTGTAGGAAATGCTCTTTTTATTCCTTTTTTTCTGATAGGGGTAGGTATGCTGATTGATTTCGAAATTTTTATATCAGGATCAGATGCACTGCTCATTGCCGGGCTGATGACGCTTACGGCCACCCTGGCCAAATTTTTGGCGGCTTACCTCTCCAAGCTGAGCTTTCGCTTTTCCCGTTCAGAGTTCCTGATGATGTTTGGCCTGAGCAATGCACAGGCGGCAGCCACCCTGGCAGCGGTGCTCATTGCCTACAATGTAATTACAGGTGTTAGTCCTGAAGGGGAGCCGATACGCCTGCTGAACGAGGATGTGTTGAACGGTACTATCGTCATGATCCTGATCACCTGTACCATTAGTTCGCTGGTGGTGAACAAGGCCGCCCGGGAAATTGCCCTGGTGGAAGGCGAAGAAGAACATGAAACCGGCCCTCGCTTTAAAGTAAATAACCGCTTTCTTATTCCTGTATCGAATGCCGAAACCATTGAGCACCTCATAAGCTTTACTGCTTTATTCAAGCAAAAGAAAGCACCTACAGACTTTTTTGCCCTAAATATCCAAACAGAAGAAGAAAACAGCAGCAAGGGCAAAAAGCTGCTGGAGAAAGCGCAGAAAGCCGGGGCCGCCGCCGATACCACCGTGCGGGCAATTTCGCGTTTCGATATTAACATTGCCAGCGGAATTCTTAATTCTATAAAGGAAAACCGTATTACCGATGTGGTGCTGGGTATGCACCAGAAAGGCAGCTTTACCGACACACACTTTGGACAGCTGCTCGAAAATGTGATTAATGGCACCGGAAATACCCTTTTTATTTATAAGCCGGTGCAGCCGATAAATACCATAAAAAAAATGGTGGTGGTAGTGCCGGAAAAGGCAGAGTACGAGCCAGGTTTCTCCAAAGTGCTAAATCGGCTGCACCTGCTGAGCAAAGAACTGAGCGCGCCCATGCTCATTTATACCAATCCGCTTACCCGCGACAAGATAAAAAAAGGTATGGAAGCGGTGCAGCATAACTTACCCCTTCATTTTCATGCCCTTGAAGAGTGGGAGGACTTCTTAATTATTTCGCGCGACCTCCGGCAGGACGACCTGCTGGTGGTGCTGAATGCCCGGAAAGATACGCTTTCCTACAATAAGCTGTTCGACAAACTGCCCCGCCAACTTTCGAAATACTTCGAAGGCCACAACGTGCTGATGGTATACCCCGAGCAGTACCGCTAATGTTTTTCGAGAGGACCTGGAAATTAGGTTGGGATTCGGGGCCGTTTAGCGTAAATCCCCGGAAATGCGTCCACCCATTAGGCCGCCCTGCAAAGGCCTGGTATAAGATAATGGCATTAGTACGCCCCGCACATTAACCCATCAGGCCACTGGTGCTGAAACACAAATTTTTCTACCTTTGTCGCTATGGCTAAAAACGAAGAAAACAACCTGTTTAAGAAAATAGTAGCACATGCCAAGGAGTATGGCTTTGTGTACCCTTCAAGCGAAATATATGATGGCCTGCAGGCCGTATACGACTATGGCCCCTATGGTGCCGAGCTGAAGAAAAACCTGAAGGAACTATGGTGGCAGGCCATGACGCGCCTCAACGAAAATGTAGTAGGCCTCGACTCCGCCATTTTTATGCACCCGCTTACCTGGAAAGCCTCCGGCCACATCGACAGCTTCAGCGACCCGATGATCGATAATAAAGATTCCAAGAAGCGTTATCGTGCCGATGTGCTGCTCGAAGAGAAAGCCGCTGAATATGAAGATGCAGGTGACAAGGAGCGGGCACAGGAGCTGCTGAAGAAAACCGGCAGGCTGCTGGAAGCCGAAGATTTAGAAGGTGTGCGCGAGCTTATTATCAGCGAAGGGATTAAATGCCCTGTCAGCGGAACAGCTAACTGGACAGAGGTGCGGCAGTTCAACCTTATGTTTTCGACCGAAGTAGGTTCTGTAGCTGATGAGGCTAATAAGATATACCTCCGCCCGGAAACGGCGCAGGGGATTTTCGTCAACTTCCTGAATGTACAGAAAACGGCCCGTATGAAGGTGCCTTTCGGTATCGCCCAGATTGGTAAAGCCTTCCGGAACGAGATTGTGGCCCGTCAGTTTATTTTCAGGATGCGTGAGTTTGAGCAAATGGAGATGCAGTTCTTCGTTCGCCCAGGCACCGAAATGGAGTGGTACCAGCAGTGGCGCGAAACCCGCCTCAGGTGGCACAAAGCCCTGGGTATACCTGAAGAGGATCTGCGCCTGCACGATCACGAGAAGCTGGCCCATTATGCCAATGCGGCCCTCGACATTGAGTACCGCTTCCCCTTCGGCTTTAAAGAAGTGGAGGGTATACACAGCCGTACCGATTTCGATTTGAAGAACCACCAGGAGCTAAGCAAAAAGAAGCAGCAGTACTTCGATAATGACCTTAATGAAGAGGGTAAGCCTTATGGTAACTATATACCATATGTGGTGGAAACCTCTATCGGTGCCGACCGCCTCTTCCTGATGCTCCTCTGCAATGCTTATAAAGAAGATGTGGGTGTGGATGCCAAAGGAAATGAGAAGACCCGTATTTACCTGAAGTTTCACCCGGCTCTGGCCCCTGTAAAAGCCGCTATTCTGCCGCTGGTAAAGAAGGATGGCCTGGCCGAAAAAGGAAGGGAAATTTACGAGTCGCTCAAGTACGATTTTAACGTGGTGTATGACGACAGTGCTGCCATTGGTAAGCGTTATACCCGCCAGGATTTAATTGGTACCCCTTTCTGTATAGCGGTTGACCACCAGACGCTGGAAGACGATACCGTAACCATTCGCTACCGAGATACCACCGAGCAGAAGCGGGTGCCGGTAAGCCAGCTGCGCGAAGAAATAGGTCGTGAGGTATCGGTTACAAATATTTATAAGAGCCTCTAAAATATTACACCGGTTTGTAAAACACCGGGGCCTGTTGCAACTTATATCTTTATTAGGAGAGAAAGAGTATGCATACAGGCCTCGGTGTTTTATTTTTGTTCCTTTTTGGGTTTGGGATCGCCTACTGGTATGTGAGCAGTCGGAGAGGTGCAGCCATTGTGCCTATTAATCCTGGTTACCGGAAAATACTTCAGCAGAGCTGCCTTTACTACCAGCGCCTTCCTGCTGCCAAAAGACCTTCCTTTGAGCGGAAGGTACAACATTTTATTATGCTTAAGCGCTTTGTGCCGCGCCAGCTTGTGCAGGTAACCGCCGAAATGAAGGTACTTATTGCCGCTGCCGCCGTGCAGCTTACTTTCGGGCTGCCACACATTTACCTCCGCCACTTCAAGACTATCCTCATTTATCCCGATACCTACTATTCCACTATTTCCCGGAAATACCACAAGGGTGAGGTTAATCCGGCCTGGGGTATTATTGTGCTCTCGTGGCGCAATTTCGTGGAGGGCTATGTTAACCCTGGCGATAGCATCAATCTGGGTCTGCATGAAATGGCCCATGCTCTGCGGCTCGAAAATGTAATTCGCAATGCGGAGTATGGCTTCCTGAATGAGGAATGGATGGATCAGTGGGAGGTCATGAGCCTGCGGGAACTATACAAATTACGGAAGGGGGAGAGCCACTTCTTTCGTGAGTATGCAGGTGTAAATGAAGAGGAGTTCTTTGCCATTGCCGTGGAGAATTTCTTTGAGCGACCTATGGAGTTCTGGAGCCATATGCCCGAGCTCTACCGCGTCCTCTGTCAAATCCTGAAGCAGGACCCCCTGGTGCTGTACGGGTACAGGAAAGCTTCCTGAAATTAAGACCTTAGATTTGAGACAATGGACAATAGAAGCGAAACATGAGATAGGAGATGATGGAGCGGGGATAAGAAACAAAGATTTCTTTTGCCGGCTGATAAATAAAGCCTTTATTTGAGGTGGATTTTCAATGGTGGAAGTCGGGCAATGGTACGGACAGACTAAGCTTTAATTTTTACGCTTAATGTCTTACACTCATAGTCTAACATCTCAAGTCTAACATCTCAAGTCTAACATCTCAAATCTACTACTTCATGATGCACTGGAAGCAATTACTTTCGGCACAACGTATCGATAAAAAACACCCGGCTTCACATGCCACCCGCAGCGCCTTTGAGCAGGACTACGACCGTATTATCTTCTCCTATCCCTTTCGCCGCCTGCAGGATAAAACCCAGGTTTTTCCGCTTCCGAAAGAGGATTTTGTACATACCCGCCTTACGCATAGTCTGGAAGTAAGCAGCGTGGGCCGTTCCTTGGGCAAAAGAGTGGGTGAGGCCCTGGTGCAGCGGCACAAAGAACTGGCCGAAGCCGAAATAAGCCAGTACGACTTTGGCGCTATCGTGGCCGCTGCTTCCCTTACACACGATTTGGGTAACCCTCCCTTTGGCCATTGTGGCGAGGCGGCTATTTCCGATTTCTTCCGGAATTCATCCACCGCTCAGCTGATTCGTCCGCACTGCAACGGAAAGGAGTGGGAAGACCTTACCCGTTTCGAGGGTAACGCCCAGGGCTTCAGGCTGCTGAATAAAGAAAATTACCAGGGGCTTAAGCTTACTTCGGCCACGCTGGCGGCTTTCAGTAAATACCCCTGCGAGTCATATCTGAAAGAGAAAGATTCCTCTCGCATCAGTCAAAAGAAGTACGGCTTTTTCCAGAGTGAGAGGAGGGTTTTCGAGCAGGTGGCCGAAGCCACTGGCATGCTTAGGTTGGGCAGGGGCGAAGATGCCAGCTGGTGCCGACATCCGCTTGCCTTTCTGGTGGAGGCCGCCGACGATATCTGCTACCATGTGATTGACCTGGAAGATGGATGCCGTATGGGGCTCATCAGCTTTGAGCAAACCCGCGACCTGCTGGGAGCGCTGCTGGGGAGCAGGTACAAGCCCGAAAAGCTGGAGCGCATTCGAGGAAAGAATGAAAAAATAAGTGTGCTGCGGGCCATGGCAATAGGAGAACTGATTGAACAGGCTTCTGCTGTTTTTCTGGAAAATGAAGAAGACATTTTGCAGGGCAGGTTTGAAGAGAGCCTGGTAGACCTTGTGCCGGCGGCGAAAGTAATGAGTGATGTTAAGCGGATTTCTGTAGAAAAAATATACCGCTCGCAGGTAGTGCTCGAAACCGAAATTGCAGGTTTTGAGGTACTGGGAGGTCTGCTCGATGCTTTTATCAGTGCTGCTTATTTTAAAAAGGTGGATCCGCAGGCTTTTTCGCCCCGCCACCGCTCTACCCTGCGTCTCCTGCCGGAAGAGTACGATCCGGCCGGGCAGGAAACGGTATATGAACTGGCCATGAGCTGCCTCGATTATGTATCGGGCCTCACCGACAGCCATGCAGTGGCCCTTTTCAGGAAGATAAAAGGAACCGCCCTGCCAGTGCTATAGGAAGCGAAGGAGTTTAATTATTCTTAAATAATATAACTAAAGTGCAACGGGAAACCAGGGGAGGTGCTGGAAATCAGTGTAATAAGTAAGGGGCTTTTTTTGTAAAACAAAGAAAGCTATTTTATACCTTTGCAGCTTATCTGTAGCAGCATGTGGAATTTACTGGCATCTTTTATATTAAAATTCAGGCTTCCTTTAATTCTGGCCATAGGGTTGGTTACGGCTTTCTTTGCCACTAAAATACCCCAACTGGAGCTTTCGTACGAATATGCCAATGTGGTTCCTTCGGACGACCCGGATATGGTGTTCCTGAAGGAGTTTAAAGATCGCTTTGGGGAGGACGGTAACGTGCTGGTAATTGGCATGAAGGACAGCAGCGTATACCAGGCTCAAAACCTCAGGCGCTACAAGTATATGAGCGAAGAAATGTCGCGCATTAAAGGGGTTGAAGGCGTGCTCTCGCTCCCGCTGCTGCAGCGGGCGGTTAATGATCAGGAAAATCGCAAATTTGTGCTGGAACCTATTTTCGACGATGTTCCTGAAGATCAGCAGGCAGTCGACAGCTTATTGCAGCTCGCCCTCGATCAGAAAATTTACAGTAGTCAGCTGATAAACCCTTCGAACGGGGCTACTCTTATGCTGCTGACCATCGATACCTCAATCCTGAACTCGGGCAAACGCTCTTCCATGATGGACGATATTCTGCTGGCAGGGCGTCAGTTCGAGGAGAAGACTGGTATTCAGCTTCATTACGCCGGTATCCCTTTCGTGCGCTCCGTCATGACTACCAAGGTGCAGGCCGAGTTGAAAATGTTTCTGGTGCTTTCGGTGGTGGTAACCGCTCTTATTTTGCTGTTCTTTTTCCGTTCGTTCAATGCCGTTATTTTCCCGGTAATTGTTATTGGGGTCATGATCGTCTGGTCGCTGGGCAGCCTGGTGCTGCTTGGCTATAAAATTACTCTGCTTACGGGGCTTATTCCGCCCATTATTGTGGTTATTGGTATTCCAAACTGTATATACCTGCTCAATAAATACCATCAGGAGTATGCCAAGCACGGGCAGCAAATACCTGCCCTGGCACACATTATCCATCGCATTGGTTTTGTTACCCTCATTACTAATTTTACTACGGCCGTAGGCTTTCTGGTGCTGATGTTTGCCGATATTACCATTCTGAAGGAATTTGGTATAGTCGCCGGTATTAACATTCTGGCAACTTTTGTGGTCAGCATTATCCTTATTCCGGCCATCTTCTCCTACCTGAAAGCGCCCTCTCCGCGCCATCTCCGCCACCTCGACTCCAGGCCGCTCGAAAAGGTAATTACCGGATTTGATCTGGTGGTACACCGCCACAAATACAGTGTGTTTGCCGTTACGGCCGTAATACTGCTGATTTCAATTGTGGGGATGTTCAAAATTCGCTCCAACGCCTATATGGTGGACGATATACCGGAAGATAGTCAGGTAAAAAGAGACCTGGCATTTTTCGAGCAGAACTTCGGGGGAGTAATGCCGCTGGAAGTGGTGGTCGATACCGGACGGCCACGTGGGGTCATGAACCTGCAGACGCTGGAGAAAATAGAAAAGCTTGAAACGTTTTTTGCCGCTCAGGAGCACATTACTCCGCCTGTTTCCCTGGTAAGTTTCTTAAAAGCCACCCGCCAGGCCTTTTATAACGGACAGCCCCAGTTTTACGAATTGCCCGGTAACCGCGAGCGGGCTTTTATTCTGCCCTACCTCCGCAACAGCCAGGAGAGTGAAAAGCTGAGCCAGTCTTTTGTCGACTCCACAGGCCAGCTGATGCGTATTTCCATGAAAGTGGCCGATATTGGTTCCATTAAAATGGATTCGCTGATTACGCAGGTAATTCAGCCCGAAATAAAAGCTGCTTTTGGTGAAGATGAGCAGGTGTCGGTAAAGATAACAGGTACTACCCTTTTGTTTATCAAAGGAAACCAGTTCCTGATCCAGAACCTCCGCTCCAGCCTCCTGATTGCTTTTGGCGTTATTTCTATTGTAATGGCGCTGCTCTTCCGGAATGTCCGGATGATCATTATCTCCATTATTCCAAACCTGGTGCCGCTTTGTGTTACCGCCGGCCTTATGGGTTATTTCGGTATACCACTGAAGCCCAGTACAGCCTTAATTTTCAGTATTGCCTTTGGTATATCGGTAGACGATTCTATTCACTTCCTGGCCAAATACCGGCAGGAGCTCTTTTACAATAAATTCTTTGTAGCAAAGGCCGTAAGTGCCAGTTTGCGGGAAACAGGGGCGAGTATGATTTACACCTCTATCGTACTGTTCTGTGGGTTTATCATTTTCGCTTTCTCTGATTTTGGCGGAACAGTGGCTCTGGGTATCCTTACCTCCACTACGCTGCTTTTTGCCATGTTTACCAACCTTATCCTGCTCCCTTCGCTATTGCTGGCTTTCGATAGCGGTAAATATCCGAAAGATGAGTATGCATTGATCGAACATTACGAGGAATTCTATACTGAAAGCGAAGATGAAGAAATTGATCGGAGCCAGCTGGAAGTAGAGCAAACAGCAGGCTAAACTATCTCAGGAAAAGGAGTCGTCCCTATAACTTTTTCCTTTTGCCCCGGTTGTTTTTAAGCAGGGCAGCTTTTGGCGCATGTTACCGAAAGTGGAGTAAGAGGCGAATATCGTGCAGAAACTGGAAATAGGAGTAGTGTGGATGTATATAAACTAATAACTGAAACGGTTCCGGAATTTTTCTTTGTCTACCACCTGGAAGAAAAGAAAATTATGTTCGTGAGCCCGCAGTTTTATGAGCTGGCAGACGGACACGAAGGGTCCGACCATAATGAACGGCTCCGTTCCTACATCCACCCTGAGAGCCAGCAGGAGTTTGACCGTTTTTTTGATGACCTTTCCTCTGAAAATGATTATGCCGGGCGGGTAGAGCTACAAACGGGCGAAGATATGGGAAGTATTAAATGGGTAGAGCTGTTTACCTTCCCCGTCGATGATGAAAAAAATAAAGTTCGACAAGTGGTCGGGCACATAATTGATATTACCGACAAAAAGGAGAAAATGTCGGTGCTGAAGGAAGAGCACGAAAAGCTCGATAGTGTTCTCAAAATCCTGGCTCATGACCTCCGGGCCCCTTTTTCCCAGGTGTATATGATTGCCGATATCCTGATGCGGATGATGAGCGATGAGGAAAAGGATCGTTATGGTTCTTATATAGGCATGCTCCAGAACCTGGGAAACCGCTCCCTGGTGCTGCTCGATAACCTGCTTCGCCTGGTTTCGCTGCAGGAGGGTACGCTCACGCTGGACCTTAAAAAGCACGACCTCCGCAAGCTTGTGGATGGGGTCATGGAAAACTTCCGGATTAATTTTAATGAAAAGAGTATCGTCAGTACCATTAAAGCTCCCGATTTTGCTGTTGTAGCCGAGGTAGATAAAATTCTCCTGGAGCAGGCCATCAGCAATCTGGTATCCAATGCCCTCAAATTTACCCCCGCTGGAGGGGAAATTGGAGTTCACATCCGGCAGGAAGACAAAGAAGTTCAGATAGAAGTACAGGATAACGGGATTGGTATTCCGGAAGATCATATTCCCGACCTGTTCAAGGAATTTTCTAAAATAAGGCGCAAAGGCCTGAAAGGCGAAAAATCCACCGGTCTTGGCCTTGCCATCAGTCAGCAGATTGTGCAGCTCCATGGCGGAAAGATACATGTAAAGAGCCAGGTGCAGCAGGGCACTACTTTTACAGTAGAGCTACCACTTCATTAATCAGTACGAATAGTTGGTTTGAGGAGAGAAAGGAAAAGAACTTGCTTATTCCCTTCTCTTGCTACAAAATTGATCGAAAGCGAAGAAGTGTCATGGAAGAGCTGGGTAGGAGCAAGTATCTGCCTGCAGAAAGCAGAAAAAAAGAAGTCCCACAGATCTTCGTTTTCGGACTCGTGGGACTTCGGAATATTTCATTTTCCGCTACTTCTTGTTAATGGTAATATACCTGAAGGGCCATAATTTAGACATATCCTGCTCTACCTTTTTCCCGTTGTGTTGAAAACTCTTAAAGTCATTGTCTCTTTCTTTTTCATAAATGAGAGTAAGAGTATCGGTGAAACCTTTATACTCCAGAAAATAAGTTTGTGTGTGTCCATAGGAAGCAAAATAGCTCATTCCATTACTTACCCAATGAGTTGCGAAAGTGTCCTTTTGAATATCTGGAACAAACGCCTCTACCTCCAAGTCTTCAATTACCTTTTTTTCCCCTTTCTCCAAATACCACACAGTAACTTCACCTATAATCAGTTCGCCTCCCTCGTCTTCCAGCACGAATCGTATTGGGGAAGGAACATCAAAACTTGGCCCTGGCTTTGAGCAGGAGATGAAAAATAGCGGGATTAGTAAAAGGATTATTAAATTTTTCATGATTAAGTTTTTAAACCCCTGGTATCAGAAAAGGGTTTTTCTTTATCTATTTAAAGTTTCACCGGCTAAAAGAGCAATGATTAGATATAAAATACAACTTTTAAGCGATTAAATTAAAATGTTGTAACATTAGTCTCCTGCGCGCTTTCTAGGAAAATTACATGCTCATTGCTTACTTCAGTCTTATCAAAACCAGCTGACTTTTATCATATTAAAGCGGATTCCCCTATATTTGCAGATTATTGATTTGAACAAGTAAAATCTACTTTTTGTGAAGTATCGCGAGTATAAAGGTATCAGTTACGCAGCGCTGGCAGATGATATTCTGCAGTACTGGAAAGACAATAAAATCTTTGAAAAGTCGGTAGATAGCCGGGAAGGAAACCCCAGCTTTACCTTTTTCGAAGGACCTCCGTCGGCCAATGGTACGCCGGGTATTCACCACGTAATGGCCCGCGCGGTAAAGGATATTTTTTGCCGCTACAAAACACTCCAGGGCTTTCAGGTAAAGCGTAAGGGTGGCTGGGATACACACGGCCTGCCTGTAGAACTGCAGGTAGAAAAGGAGCTGGGTATTACCAAAGAAGATATCGGTACTAAAATTTCGGTTGAGGAGTACAACCGGAAGTGCCGCGAGGCGGTAATGAAGTTCAAAGACCAGTGGGATGATCTTACCGAGAAAATGGGCTACTGGGTCGACCTGGATAACCCCTACATTACCTTCGAGCGCGATTATATGGAGAGCCTCTGGTACCTGCTTAAGCAGCTGTACGACAAAGGACTGCTCTACAAAGGCTATACCATTCAACCTTACTCACCGGCTGCCGGTACCGGCCTGAGCTCGCACGAGCTGAACCAGCCGGGCTGCTACCGCGATGTAAAAGATACGTCCATTACTGCCCAGTTTAAGGTGGTTCGCAACGAGCGCTCAGAGCCTCTTTTTGCCAATGCCCAGGGCGATGTGTTCTTTATTGCCTGGACCACCACTCCATGGACGCTCCCGGCCAATAACTCCCTGGCCGTAGGCAAAAACATTAACTATGTAGCCGTAAAAAGTTTCAACCAGTATACATTCGAGCCTATTACCGTAGTGCTGGCGAAAGATCGCGTAAGTGGCTACTTCAATAAAAAAGCCGAAGGCATTGCACTGAGCGATTATAAGCCCGGCGATAAACTGATTCCTTTTGAAATAGCCGGTGAGTTTAGAGGCAGCGAACTGGTAGGGCTCGACTATGAGCAGCTGATGCCTTACATTCCGCTTGAAAAGCCGGCTTTTACCGTGTTGGAAGGCGACTTTGTAACGACTGAAGATGGTACCGGGATTGTGCACCTGGCGCAAACCTTTGGCGCCGATGACTATCGTGTATCGGTAAAACACCATGTGCCGGGCGTTTTCGTTACGGACGAAGAAGGTAACCAGGCCCCGATTGTCAATAAGCAGGGCCGTTTCGTACAGGAAATTACCGACTTTGCCGGTATGCCGGTGAAGAATTATGCCGGTGAAGACGAAAGCGATGCAGAATACCGCTCGACCGACGTAAAAATCGCCATTAAGCTGAAGGAAGAAAACAGGGCCTTTAAGGTAGAAAAGTACGAGCACAGCTATCCGCACTGCTGGCGTACCGATATGCCTATCCTCTACTATCCGCTCGAAAGCTGGTTTATTAAAACCACGGCAATGAAGGATCGGTTGGTGGAGCTGAATAAAACCATTAACTGGAAACCAAAATCGACCGGCGAAGGCCGCTTTGGCAACTGGCTCGAAAACCTGGTCGACTGGAACCTGAGCCGCAGCCGCTACTGGGGTACGCCCCTGCCCATCTGGCGCAGCGAAGATAAGAAGGAGGAAAAGTGCATCGGCTCCGTAGCTGAGTTAAAAGCAGAAGTAGAAAAAGCCATTGCCGCCGGTTTTGAGCAGAAGCCCATCGATGCCGATTTCGACCTGCATCGCCCGTTCGTAGACGATGTAATTCTGGTAAGCGACAGCGGACAGCCCATGCGTCGCGAAAGCGACCTTATTGATGTATGGTTCGACAGCGGCGCCATGCCTTATGCGCAGTGGCACTATCCGTTCGAGAATCAGGATGTATTCAAAAATAACTTTCCGGCCGATTTTATTGCCGAAGGTGTAGATCAAACCCGTGGCTGGTTCTTTACGCTCCACGCCATCGCCGGTCTGCTGTTCGATAACGTGGCCTACAAAAATGTAATTGCCAACGGCCTTGTGCTCGACAAGAATGGCAATAAAATGAGCAAGCGCCTGGGCAATGCGGTCGATCCCTTCAAAACCCTTGCGGAATATGGTCCTGATGCCACCCGCTGGTATATGATCAGCAATGCAAATCCATGGGATAACCTCAAATTCAACATCGAGGGAGTACAGGAGGTGCAGCGCCGTTTCTTTGGTACGCTCCAGAATACCTATAACTTCTTCGCGCTTTATGCCAACCTCGATGGTTTTACTTTTTCCGAAGAAGAAATTCCAATGGCGGAGCGTACGGAGAGTGATCGCTGGATTATTAGCAAACTGAACAGCCTGGTGGTGGAAGTGGAGCGGGCGTATGACGAGTACGAGCCTACCCGTGCCGCCCGTGCCATCATGGACTTTACTACCGACGACCTAAGCAACTGGTATGTTCGCCTCAATCGTAAACGTTTCTGGAGAGGTGAGTATAATGCCGATAAGCAGGCTGCTTACCAGACGCTCTACACCTGCTTATTAACTATCGCTAAGCTGGGTAGTCCTATTGCACCTTTTTATATGGACCACCTCTACCGCGACCTGAATGGTGTAAGCGGTAAGGAAGAGGCAGATTCAGTACACCTTGGCCAGTTTCCGGTGGCTGATGAAGGCCGCATTGATGCGCAGCTGGAGGCTAAAATGGATAAAGCACAGCTGGTGTCATCGCTGGTACACTCCCTGCGCAAGAAAGATATGCTGAAGGTGCGCCAGCCGCTGAGCCGCATCCTGATCCCAATCCTTAATCCGGAAACCCGCGAGCAGATAGAGGCCGTGGAAGATCTTATTCTGAGTGAGGTAAACATTAAGGCCATCGAATATATCGACGATACCAGCGGCATTCTGGTGAAGAAGATAAAGCCGAATTTCCCTCGCCTGGGCAAGCAGTACGGCCCTAAGATGAAGGAGATCAGTAAGGCCGTGGCGCAGTTCGGACAGGAAGATATTGCCGAAATCGAGCGTCAGGGCCAGAAGACCATAGAACTCAGCGACGGACAGGTTATCCTGACCCGTGAAGATGTGGATATCACTTCAGAGGATATTCCGGGCTGGTCGGTTGCCAGTGAAAACGGCCTGACTGTAGCCCTGGATGTAACCCTTACAGATGAGCTTCGGCAGGAGGGTATTGCCCGCGACCTGGTAAACCGTATCCAGAACCTGAGAAAGGATATGGGACTAGAGGTGCAGGATAAGATAAAGATAGCCGTAGAGCGAGGCGATGAGCTGGTTGAGGCTGCCCTGGAAGCCAACCATGACTACATTTGCGCCGAAACACAGGCTCTTTCACTGGAGCTGCAGGAAGAAGTAGCCGATGCCACTGAGCTGGAAATGGATGAACTTAAACTACGGGTAAAAATAAGCGTATAAAACCCAGAACATTTCCTTCTAAGAAGCCCTGCCTTGTAATGAGGTGGGGCTTTTTTCTTTTCATAAGAGGAGGGGACAAACTGATACTTTAGAGGGGAAAGATAACAGCTTCCTTCTTTTTATATAGAAGCCCTTTCGGGAGTGTAGGAGCGTTTCCATCTAATTGTCCGGGGCTTTTCTTAGCCAAGAAAAAAGCGGCCCGAAGGTATCGGACCGCTTTTGGTTAGTTCTCTCCTGGCGTATGCCAGGGATAATTCCTTTGTTCAAAGGAAGCTCATCATTCCCTAATGGTTACAATCTTACCAGTCTGGCTGCCAAATTCTGTCTGCAGAATGTAGAAGAGCATGCTGCCGGAATCTTTATTCAGCTGTAGCTGCTCTTCGTATACCTTTCCGGCTTCCATTTCTCCATTAAACAGGATGCTGTGCTGTCTGCCATCCATAGAGTATACCTGCAGTACGGCCTGGGTCGCGGTTGGTGAACTGAACCGGATAGTGGTTACCTCTCTTGCAGGATTTGGAAAGGCTATCAACGACAGGGAGTTATCAAGGTCGGAAGGTGCCTTAAATTCGCCATCAGAGATGCGAGCTGCTGCCGAAGAAGTTTGAGAGCCGCAGAGCAGGTTGTTATTGTATGCATCCAGTATTTTGGCAAGGTCAAGCGCTATTGCATAATTTGGATCTCCGCCACCTTTGCCCTTATTGGAAATATAACTGCTTTTAGTGCCATCAAAACCATACTGGGCCAGAAGGGCCTCTGCCTGTTCCGCAGCCAATGCTGCGCTTGCGCATTCATAGGTATCAGAATTTTTATTTAGTTGATACGTCATTAAATGTTTTGCCAGCTTGTAAGCAGCATCACTAGCCATTTTTGCATATTTCCTTCCATCATTCTGTCGCTCATCTAAGATTAGTACTGCTAAATTACATGTAGTAAGGGTGAAACTGGATGTGCCGCTTGTCCATAAAGTATGAGGTAAATGATCATCCAGTAGCCAAAAGTCTGCTTTTTCGCCACCATTTTCTCTGGCTTCCATTACTTTATCATATTGGTTGCCACCTGAGCAGGAGCTCCAGTTCTTCCAGTAGCCTGGGGTACGGGCATTGCCGCCTGGAGGTGGTATATTGTTAATCTCAAATTCAAGGAAGATTAAATCTAGTTCATCGCTTCCATAGGTATTTAGCGGGAGTGGAATGCTGGTGCCTGCGCCGATCTCAAAGCAGTAGTTGCCAATAGCTTCTCCCTGGTTAAAGTCGCCACCGCCGTTTATTACCTGCGGATCGTACCAGGAAACATCCTGAAGAACACCATTAGCATCTCTGTATTTGATGGAGACTGTAAATGCTGCGCCAACATTTGTCTCACAAATGGTATAAGTCTGGTCTTTGCTTAGGACTAAGCTTTCAAACAACATACCATCTGCATCGTTTGCTACTGTTTCAGTTATTGGCTGTGGTAAATCCCCACCAGAAATGGTAAATGACCACTGCATTGTTGGATCGACTACTCCATCAGTAAGCTTTCTCAGCTTAATTTTGCTGCAGGCTTCCACATTAACTGTCAGGCTTGCTTCGCTATCGCAGCTCTCTTCAGGGTATTCGCGAGATACAGTAGCATAGAAAGTATGAGAGCCTACAGCTAAATCTTGCATGTCTTCAATAACGGTAGCCCGTGCTGCATCGCTGTACCAAACAACATTATCGGTAGAAAGAGCTCCAATCTCATCATTGTAGCTACTTAAAGCAACTCCTACCATTTCTCCTTCGCAGAAATCAGCAGTTGCATTTTGTAGCGCAGGCGCTTCAAGAATTTCAATAGCTAGTTCTGCTTCGCTGTGGCAGCTTTCGCTATCTGTATCTGCGTAAGAGCGGCTAACAGTAGCATAGAAGGTATGAGGGCCTGCAGCTAAATCGCCTGTTGATGTAACCATAGTAGTTCGTGCCGCATCGCTGTACCAAACAACATCATCAGTAGAAAGAGCTCCAATCTCATCATTGAAATCAGCTAAGGTAGTATTGCTCTGCTCATCTGCACAGAAATCAGCAGTTGCATTTTGTAGCGCAGGGAGGGGGTTTACAGTCAGCTCACCCTCATCCGGATCTGATTCGCAACCATTACTACCTCTTACTTTAACATATACAGCGGTTCCTTCTGTGGCATTTGGTATGCTTAAGGTATTGCTTGTAGAATAGGTGCTGTAAGCTCCGTCTCCAATCTTCCAGGAATATTCAAGCGTTCCAACACCGCCATGTGGTGTCGCGGTAAACTCTGCTGTTCCGCCCTCGCATACTACTTGATCATCCACAGTTACACTTGGAGTTACATCAAAGTTACCCCATGCTAAGTCCTGTAAAGAGGCCTGTAATGAATTAAGCGAAGGAGCATTCCTTGTTTCCAGTAAAAAGCTTGAAAAGCAGGGAACGCTTCCAAAGAGATCGCATAAGTTTACACTTCCTTCAAAAAATGAACCGGTAACATAGCCAGGTCCACCACTCTTTGGAGCATAGCTCCAGGTTTGGCCCTCAAATGTTACAGAAGGCACAGGATATAATTGATTGTTAACCATGGCGTCTTCGCTGCTAGTTTTGCCTGTAATCTCATTTAGTTCACCATGTGATCCTCCAGAACCTACCCACTCATAAATTGAAATCAAAGGTTCACCACCTCCATTGGTAAAGTGGGTAAGAATTAAGAGATCCCCTATTTGGTGCTCACCACTAAAGCCACTAGGTGGGGTTCCAATTGGAGCAACCTCATCTTTAAAGAACCAAAAGCCAATTTGTGCATCTCCATTAATGGCAGTTCGGTCTCCGAAAAAATACAAGTTACATCCAATTAAGGCTGCTCCAGCATTGGAAATGTCTCCTTTGTCGTTGGTGTTACCAATGTTCCATGTCCATTCCTGTAGCGGATCTCTATCTTGGGAGCCCATAGTAAATTGATCATCACCAGTGTTGTTAGCGTCTCTTTTTAAAGATTTTACAGTTACAGTGCTGCCTGGGTCATAAATTGAGGCCCAGTCACCAGGATTACCATCGACTGTAATGCTCTGTCCTGTAGATGCAAGAGGAACAGCCATTCCCAACAACAATAAAAATGCGGTAAGTAGTGTAAATTCTGCTTTTAAATGCCTCCTGAAGAAGCAATGAAAAAATGTGTGGGGTGTGTTAGGACAGGGATTTTTCCCGGTCCGGTTGTAAGAATCTTTCATAATAAAAAAGGTATGGAGTTTTAAAAAATAAGGGGGAGATACACGAAAGTACCTCGATGAACAGATGCAGGCAGATTAACTGCTTTGGGAGTAGGCAAAGGGGTAGCCCTGCCCGAATGGGGTGCTTTGAGTGAAAATGCTAAAATGGGAACAGAAACTTTTTAGTTATTTAATCTTACTGTTTTAATAATTCATGAGAAAAAGCACTCCAAAACAGCTACACACGCATAAAACAGGAAAAAACATTGATGTCTCCTATTAATAAAGGATCTTTGTTTTGCTGGGGCGGCTAAAGAATTTTCCAGGCGCATTTCCTGAGCGACTGAGGGAAAGACTACCAAATTTGGGGTGTAAAAATCTGTTTCCACAGGCTCAAAAAATTAATTGGTTAAACCAATAATTAAGAAGAAAAACATTCTCCGGATAATACCCGAAGTGTGTTAGCAAAGTAAAAATAAAAAATCGTAAAATACTAATTATAGTATAGAATAATTTACTGTAACTGATTGTAAAATAGGCACATATGTTATTAGGGTGCAATGGCCTGTGTGGTCGCTAGCTTTTATTTTTGTACCTTATTATTTGTGAAATATTTATTTAAAAAAAAGCTGCTTTGGCTAACGCTGATCCGGGTGCTAACTGCCTTCGGCTGGAGAAGTTTCAGTTTTTTACAGATTAGTGACTTTTTTGCAAGAGTAGTTTCGGAAAAATAAGGAATAATTACCTTCTTTCTCTCTGTTTCGTCAATAACCCATGGAGAGGATAAGTAACTTAATTGCTGCTGAGTAGGTAATACGGTTTCTTATTTTTTGGATGACATGTACCAGCTTTTTGACCGGGATTACCGGGTTGTAAGAAGGGTAATAAGCCTGTATTCTCCCGAACAGAAGGCTTCCTTTCATGTGCCAACAAATTAGACTTTTGCCTGTTCCTAAAAGAAAAATATGAACTGGCTGCTTTTTTCTCTCGGTGTCCTTCTTGTTGTTTTTACTCTTGTTGATGCACTCTGGACCTCTCTTTGGGTAGATGGTGGCGCGGGTCCTTTTGCCCGCAGGATGAGCCAGGGCTTATGGTCTGTTACTCAAAAAGTGGTAAAAGATTACAACCATCGGACTCTCAGCTTAGCCGGACCAGGTATTCATACTATTACCGTTGTAGCATGGGTGCTGATGCTCTGGGGTGGTTGGGTCATGGTTTTTGCCTCTGACTATGATTCACTGAAATATTCACGGCCTCATGGTTCTACTGATCTGTCAGGGATAATTTATTTTGTAGCTTACACTCTTTCCTCCATGGGGAATGGAGACTATTATCCTGCGACTGATGGATGGGAAGTGGCGGCTTCTTTTACCACGGTGAGCGGTATTTTTATGTTTACCCTGGTGGTGAGCTTTTTAATGTCGGTGGTTCAGGGGGTAACGCAGAAAAGGTCCCTGGCCGGCCAGATTGCCGGTTTAGGGAAGACATCAGAAGAAATTGTTTTAAATGCATGGGAGGATGGGACCCTTCGTGGACTGAATCCGCAGATTATGTCCATTCTGCAGCAAATCGGACAGCTCACGACTCAGCAGTTAGCTTATCCTATTCTGCACCGCTACCATGGGGCTATTCCGGAGCGGGACAGTGCTCCCACTATTGCCATTTTTGATGAAGCACTTACGCTCATTCGCTTTGGCATAAAAGAGGAATACCGGCCACCAAAAGCGCTGTTGAAATCGGCTCGTTCTTCAGTAGACAGCTATTTAGAAACGCTTAAAATGGCCGCTATCCAGCCCTCAGCAGATGTTCCTTCGCCACCCGATTTAGAAAAGTTGAAACAGGCAGGGCTGCCTGTTGTAAGTGAAGAGGAGTTTAAAAAGGCGCTGGAAGGAGAGGAGAAAAGACGAAAATTATTAAAAGGCCAGGTGACTGCCAACGGCTTTCGCTGGCCCGGGAGTGGCAAAAGCCCTTTTCAGCAGAATTAATTGATAGACATGGATAAAGTAAACTTTTTCTTTAGCGGATGGGAGCCTATTCTCCGGATTTTTGTGGTTGGAACTCTGGCCTACATCATACTCATTATCCTGCTTAGAATTTCGGGGAAGCGTACACTGGCCCAGATGAGCGGATTCGATTTTGTCATCACCATTGCCATTGGCTCTACTTTTGGTCGCCTCATAACCGCAAAAGGGGTATCGCTGGCAGAAAGCGCCGCCGCCTTTGTCCTGCTCATCTTTTTACAGTATATCATGGCTTATCTGGATGTAAAGTGGCCCTCCTTCTCAAAGGTACTCAAGTCAGATCCTTCCCTGCTCTTTTACCGGGGGAAGTTCCTGGATGGTAACCTCCACCAGAATCGGGTAACAAGGAAAGAATTATTGGGAGTAATCAGGCAAAAGGGAATTGGTTCAATGGAAGAGGTAGAGGCTATAGTGCTTGAGCCTGCGGGTAAATGGTCAGTTATTCCAAAATCTTCCGCGGCAGGAGAGGGAGAAGGTTCTTCTCTCCGAAATGTGGAAGGGGTTCAAAGAGAACAAGAAGGTAGCTGAGAATAAAATTAAAGCCTCGTCTCTTTTTAAAGATCGTAAAGCAGCGGAGAAAAGCCGGCTGCTAAATAAATATCACCTCATTTACAATATCATGCCCAAATTCGGCGCGGAAAAGGGCAAGTACTTTGCTCTTGCTTCCATTGAGCTCGTGTTTTAGAGGAGCCGACTTGAGTTCGATGAACATCACCTTATTTTTGATGAAAATTTTATTAGTGCGGCGGGCAATGGGTGCACCCATAATCTTTTCCCAGGAGCTAATCAGCTGGGCTTCGTCGAAACGATCTTTTAGTCGGTAGGTATTCAGCAGGTCCTGCACGGCTTCTTTCATGGTAAATACTTCTGCTTTTCGGGAGCTATACTTTTTATGCATGAGGTGCGCGTTTTGGTTACTGAGAATAACGAAGGTAATAAGCCGCCTGCTAAGAAATGCTACCGTCAGGGCATTAAAGTTTTCCACTTATCCACAATACCCTGTAGTTATTTGCTAACGGTGTGGGCATACCAATCCTTCTGGCTATTCAGCCATTATTCTCCTGGCCTCCCCGGCCTCTATTCTGTATACCCTAACTTCAGTATCGCTTAATTGTTGAAAAATTCGCTCGGTTCTTTCGGGGCGGGCATCGGTAACGAACAGCTGCCCAAAGGCGTGGCCGCTTACCAGCTCCATTAATTTGGCAATGCGGTGGTCGTCTAGCTTGTCGAAAATATCGTCGAGCAGCAAAATGGGTTTGTAGCCCTTGTGCTGGCGTATGCTGTCGAAATGAGCGAGTTTTAAGGAAATGAGAAAGCTTTTTTGCTGACCCTGTGAGCCAAACTTCTTCAGCGGGTGCCCGTCAATTTCAAAAACAAAATCATCTTTATGGATGCCGATATTGCTGCGCTGCAGGGCCAGGTCGCGCCGAAGGTTATTCCTGAGCTCAGCTTCCGGGTTAGCTACATCCATATTGGATTCGTAGCGGATGCTCACTGCTTCTTTGCCTTCCGACAGGTTCTGATAGTGGCTCAGGAAATAGGGAAGGTAGTCCTGCAGAAAGTCCCTGCGGGCCTTCAGGAGCAGCTGCCCAAATTCGAGCAGGTGCCGGTCGTAAGGCTCGAGCAGGTCGCGGTCGAAGGTATTATTTTCGGAGAATTGCTTCAGCAGGCTGTTTCGCTGCTTGAGTACATGGTTGTACTGGAGGAGCCACAGCAGGTATTGCTGGTCGATTTGTGAGAGGATGCTGTCGAAGAACTTTCGTCTTGTTTCGCTTCCTTCCCGGATTACATCGGTATCGTTAGGGGCAATGAGCACCACCGGGTACCGGCCAATATGCTCACTCATTTTATCGTAATCTTTTTTATTGCGCCGGAGCACCTTTCGCTGCCCCTGCTGCAGGCTGCACTGGATGGTTTCCTGCCTGTCTTCTTTCCGGAACATGCCCCGGATAACCATAAAATCGCTTTCGTGCCGGATATTCTGCACATCTATGGGGTTAAAAGCACTTTTTGTAAGGCTCAGGTAATGGATAGCATCCAGCATATTGGTTTTGCCGCTTCCGTTACTTCCTACCAGACAGTTGATTTCCGGCGAAAATTGCAGGTTTATTTCTTCGTAGTTCTTAAAATTTAGCAACTCCAGCGATTCAAGGTGCATTAATTTTTTCTTTGTAAGAGGTTTTTACTTAATTTCGCAAAGTTCAACTATATACAGTGGCGTTTCCAGGTATTTAAACCGGGATTCGTGCAAAAGTGCCGGGCTGCTTTGAAAAGGGCTGCTCAAAAGTAAAACTATTCTCTTTAATAATGTTTACTTTTTATAGGTTCTTTGCAGAAAGAGGAGATGCTTAATGCTCTGTATATGAGTATGATACTAAAGTGATGTATATTTAAAGGTAATTAAATTTTAATATGGCGACAGCAAAGAGCAAAGAGCAGAAGGGTAACAGTGCACCATCGGGAGCAAAGAAAGATAAGTTTTCGAAAGAGACCTACATGACCTGGTTTGAGAGCATGCTGCTGATGCGGAAGTTCGAGGAAAAAGCGGGGCAGCTTTATGGCCAGCAGAAAATCCGAGGCTTTTGCCACCTCTACATTGGCCAGGAAGCCTGTGTGGCAGGAGCAGTATCTGCTTTAAAAAAAGGAGATAAATATATTACAGCGTACCGCGACCATGCCCACCCGATTGGCCTTGGCAGCGACCCCAGGACTATTATGGCCGAATTGTATGGAAAAGAAACCGGTATCTCGAAGGGGAAAGGTGGTTCTATGCACATGTTCGATAAAGAGAATAACTTTTTTGGAGGCCATGGTATAGTAGGCGGGCAGGTGCCGCTGGGTGCAGGAATTGCCTTTGCCGAAAAATTCAATAAAACAGATAACCTTTGTGTGTGCTATATGGGCGATGGTGCCGTGCGGCAGGGTGCATTTCATGAGGCGCTTAACCTGGCCATGCATTACAAGCTGCCTATTATATTTGCCATTGAAAATAATGGCTATGCCATGGGTACCTCTGTAAAAAGAACCTCTAATGTAACGGAACTGTACAAGCTGGGGTCGGCTTACGACATGCCAAGCGAGCCGGTAGACGCCATGAGTGTGGAGGAAGTCCATAATGCTTTTGAAGCGGCAGCAGAGCGTGCTCGCAAGGGAGAAGGGCCAACACTGCTCGAGCTACGCACTTACCGTTACAAAGGACACTCTATGTCCGACCCGGCCAAGTACCGTACTAAAGAAGAGCTGGCCGAGTACAAAGGAAAAGACCCAATCGAGCAGGTGCGGAAAGCCATACTCGAAAAAGGCTTTGCAAATGAAGATGAGCTGGCAAAGATTTCGGATAAAGTAAAAGAGCAGGTGGCCGAATGCGTGAAATTTGCCGAAGAATCTGACTACCCGGATCCATCAGAAGCTTATCGCGATGTATATGCACAGGAAGATTACCCATACCTAGAGGATTAATCTGAGAAAGGCTATTATTTATTTCAATAATTGCATAGATTTGCAGCCTTAAATATTGTATAATGGCAGTAAAACAAAAGAAGACTCAAAACGCTAAAGGCGGTAACGAGCTGTTGGAAAATCCGGAGGCACTGGCGGAGCGTTTAAGCAGAACAGAAGATTTTCTGGAAAAGAATAAGAAGCTGGTATTTGGTATTGGCGGAGTATTGGTTTTAATCGTGGCAGGTTTCTTTGCCTATAAAACCTATATGAACAACCAGAACCAGGAGGCCCAGACAAATATGTTCCAGGCTATCTATTACTTTGAAGCCGACAGCCTTAACCAGGCCCTCAATGGCGACGGTAATTATCCCGGCTTTCTGGAAATTATCGATGACTACAGCGGGACAGATGCCGCCAACCTGGCGCATTACTATGCCGGTGTTGCTTACCTGAAACAGGGTGAGTTTAATGAAGCCATTGAGCATTTGCAGGAGTTCAGCTCCGATGACCTATTGGTGCAGGCCCGTGCTTATGCCCTTATCGGCGATGCTTATATGGAGCTGGAGGATTATGCCACTGCTGCCGAGTTCTACGATAAAGCGGCTAATTACAAGCCAAACGAGTTCTTTACACCACTTTACCTCTCACAGGCAGGCTTTGCCTATGAGCTTGCCGGTAATTTGGAGGCTGCATTGAGCCGTTATACAGAAATAACAGAAAAATACGTAGGTGCCAATGAGTACGAGAATGCCCGAAAACAGAAGGCAAGGCTGGAAGCAATGGCATCAAACTAATACCTGAAAGGAATACGAATGTATAAAGGGATAAAGTTGAGATGCTTTATCCCTTTTTTATTTTATGCCTTTGAAGCAGTGGGCTTTACCCTCAGGGGACGCTGCGATAAGCGTAAAAGGAGCAGCAGGAGGTAAATCTCCACCACTTATGGAGGCGAAGTATATATTGATATACCTAAAGAAATGCTTCTAATACATCTGCCGAAAGCAGGTGAGAACAATAGCGTATAAACCCATTAACACAATCATATGGCCAGCACAATTAAAAACCTGAGCGACCACAGCAATAAAAACCTTATTAACATTGCTCATAAGAAATTTGCCATAGTCGTATCGGAATGGAATGAGCAGGTAACCGAGTCCTTATATAACGGCGTTGTAGAAACGCTGAAAGAACATGGAGCCCGCGAAGAAAATATTATCAGCGAAACAGTTCCCGGCAGCTATGAGCTAAGCCTGGGAGCACAATGGATGGCGCAACAGCCGGAAATTGATGCGGTTATATGCCTGGGGTGTGTTATACAGGGAGAAACCAAGCACTTCGATTTTATTTGCAATGCGGTAGCGCATGGCTTAACCCGTGTAAGCCTCGACTTTAACAAGCCAGTAATTTTTGGCGTGCTTACTCCTAATACCCTCCAGCAGGCACTCGACCGGGCAGGTGGCAAGCATGGCAATAAAGGAGATGAAGCAGCCATTACAGCCATTAAAATGCTGGGAATGCAGCAAAAAATAAGACAGTAACCGCTAGTTTCTAAATGTTGTAGAAGAATCCCCTTCCTCGTTTTATTCAGAAGGGAAAAGGAGCAGACTAAAAAGAAACCTGATTTTCAGTTTCTTCCCAAGACTAAAGACTAAAAACATATGAAAGTCCTCAAATTTGGAGGAACCTCTGTAGGTACTCCCGAACGAATGCAGCATGTGGCAAGGCTGATAAGCCGGGAAGCCGGGACAAAAATCGTGGTGCTCTCTGCTGTATCCGGCACCACCAACACCCTCGTGCGCATTAGCGAGCATTTACGTGCCGGAGAAGAGCAGAAAGCTGCTATTGCCATAGATGACCTGTATGGACAGTACAAAGAATTTGTACGTAACCTTCTGACGCAGGCAGAGGAGCGAAAGCAGGCTGAGGAGGTACTGGAGGAGCACTTCAACTTCCTGAAGAACCTGCGCAAAGTAGGCTTTACCACCCTGGAGGAGAAGGAAGTCCTGGCCCAGGGCGAACTGCTCTCCACCAGGCTGTTTCACCTGTACTTGCAGGAGCAGCAAATCAATGCTGTTTTTTTACCCGCCCTCGATTTTATGGTGATAGACGACCATAAAGAGCCGGTATTAGATAAAATACAGGAAGGCCTGCGTGAGCAGTTGAGCAGTTTTAAGGATAAAAAGGTATTTATTACGCAGGGCTTTATTTGCCGAAATCACCTGGGGCATGTCGATAACCTCAGACGCGGTGGGAGCGACTATTCCGCTTCCCTGATTGGCGGTGTGCTGCATGCAGAAGAGGTGCAAATCTGGACCGACATCAGCGGTATGCATAATAATGATCCGCGGATTGTTAAAAATACCCATCCTATTGCCAGACTGTCGTTCGATGAGGCCGCGGAGCTGGCTTACTTTGGTGCTAAAATCCTGCACCCTTCCAGTATTTTGCCTGCGCAAAAATACAATGTCCCGGTTCGTTTGCTCAATACCATGGAGCCCGAAGCGGAAGGTACCCTCATCGGGACTGAAACAGAAAGCTCCGGGGTAAGAGCTATTGCCGCGAAGGATGGTATTACGGCTATCAAAATAAAGAGCGGTCGTATGCTTATGGCTTATGGCTTCCTGAGGAATGTTTTTGAAGTGTTTGAGCGCTATCGCACACCCATTGATATGATTACCACCTCCGAAGTGGCCGTGTCGCTTACCATCGACGATAATTCTCACCTGGGCCAGATTGTATCAGACCTGAGTGAATTGGGCCAGGTGGAGGTAGATAAGAACCAGGCTATTATTTGCCTGGTTGGCTATCAGCTGGCCGAGCAGAGAGGGATTGTTACCAGGGCCCTCGAATCACTGCACCACGTTCCCCTGCGCATGATTAGTTATGGAGGAAGCAAGCATAATGTTTCTATCCTCATTGATGCGCAATTTAAAAACGAGGCCCTTAATAGCCTGCATGATAATTTATTCGGCGACCAGCAATAAGTGCTTTTTGCACCATGTTTTGAGGAGTAGGAAGTGCTGCTTTCTACTGAAAGGAATAAAAAAAAGCAGGCTTTTGTATATCAGAGCTAAAGCGGTTCCTTTAGTGTAAGAGGACTCGCCTGCTGGCATGGTACAGGATTCTATGACCCGGATACTGGAGCTTACTTTATCCTGTTCCATGAGCTTTAAAAGGAGGTTTTTGATAAAAAACAGATTAGACCGCTTACCTTTTTGCGCTGGCGCGTATTAATGTGTAAAGTATGGCAATAGTAAAAGGGTTACCGGGTGTGGATTAATTGGTAAGGCAATATAAAGACATACCCTCTCTCTCTTCAACCCTTCCAGAAGAAAAGCCTGTTTCGTGAGAAACAGGCTTTTTTTATATTCTTTTACTCCAACTGTTTAGCAGCTCTTATCACTATGGCTTAGCGACTGTGCATAGGCACTTCTATCAGGAGTAGCTCACTGTTTTCGGTTGCTTTTACGGTAATCGCATCGGTTTCGCTAATGCCAATGGCGTCACGCTGCCCAAGGCGTTGGTTTGCCACCTCTACTGTACCACTGAGCACGAATAAGTAAACCCCCTGCTGCTGGCCGTGGAGCTGATACGGAAGCTCTTTTCCTGCCTCCAGTGTACTAAGAGAGAACCAGGCATCCTGGTTAATCCATAGCGCTTCCTTACTGTCTTTCTCCGGCGAAACAACTGTTTGCCAGTTATTCAGTCGGCTGGCGGGGTCGAAGGTTTTCTGATCGTAGCGGGGCTTGATGTTTCGCTCCTTCGGAAATACCCATATCTGCAGAAAGCTCACCGGTTCCTCCTTCGAATGGTTAAATTCCGAATGAGTAAGGCCCGTACCTGCCGACATAATTTGTACATCGTTGGTTTTGATAGGATGCGCATTACCTTCACTATCGGAATGAGCAAGGGTTCCCTGAAGCGGAATGGACACAATTTCCATGTTATCGTGCGGATGTTCGCCAAAACCTCTGCCGGGTGCCACCCAGTCATCATTTAATACTCTTAACATCCCGAAATTGATTCTTTCAGGATCATAGTAACCTGCGAAGCTAAAAGTGTGGTGCGATTTAAGCCAGCCATGATTGGCGAAGCCACGGCTGTCGGCTTTATGGAATGTGGTCTTCATGTATCGTATTTTAAATTTTTCGGTTGTTGTTTCTGCACTGATCCAGGAGAGCGTTTAATTCCTTTGCCTGCTGCTCATCGAGCGATTGAAAGCGGCGAATTAAATCTGGCATCATCTGGTCGGTCTTTTTTAGTAGCGCCAGCCCTGTTTCGGTGATAGAAACATGAACCTGCCGGCGATCTTCGCTGCTTTCCTGCCTTTCGACCAGCTTTTTGAGACGAAGTTTCTCTACCAGGCGGCTCACATTCGACATTTTATCGAGCATTCGCTCATTTAAGGTAGCAACGGTTACAGGGGCTCCCTTCATTCCTCTTAAAATTCTGAGCAGGTTATATTGCTCCGGCGATAGTCCGAATGGCTTCAGGAACTTCTTATTCAGGGCCGCTACCCAGTTACCGGTATAAAGAAGATTGACCATCAGTTTATGATGTTCCGACTCAAAGCTTTCCTGCTGAATTTCTTCTTCCAGTCGCATAAGTATTTACTTGTATATACACTTATTGTAACGACATGTTTTTGATTAAAGTTCGCTAACTGCTGGAGATGGGCTATAGAAGGTATAAATCCGGCAGAAGGAAGAGCCTTCTGCCGGAAGCTTTTTAATTTACAAAGGCAAAAAAGACCAGCCAGGTAATTACAAGAATCGGGAGCAGGAAAGGAACAGAATAGCGGATTAGATACCCAAAGAAAGAAGGCATTTTAATACCAATCTGCTCCGCAATAGACTTCACCATAAAGTTTGGTCCGTTACCAATATAAGTCATGGCACCGAAGAACACTGCGGCAACGGAAATAGCTTTCAGTTCCAGCACCGAATCAGGATAGGCGCCACGGGCAAAGGCAATAACCTCCTGCATATTGGTAAGTTCGGCGCCTTTAGAGGCCATGGCCGCGGCCAGGAAGTTCAGGTAAGTAGGGGCGTTATCAAGAAAAGCAGAGAGCGTTCCCGTTCCCCAGTAGAGGGTATTGGGGCCTATAAGAGCAGCACCCTCTTCCGATTGGGCGAAATTTCCTACCAGCTCCAGGGCGGGCATCATGGTACCAAAAATACCGATGAAGATAAACGCTACTTCCCGGATGGGCTCAAAGTTAAAGTCATTGGAGGAAAGTGCTTCCTTGCTTGCAAAGCGGTAGGAAAGGTAAGCCACCGAAAACATTATTATTTCGCGAATGTAGGAAAAGACCTGCCCATGATAATGGATGCCGGGCACATACTCAGGAAAAACGTTGGGGTCGATAAACACCGCCACAATAATAATGGCCAGCCACCCGAAATTTCGGGTCCCGATAATGGTGATTTTATTTGAATGCTCCGGTTGTTCGCTTTCCGCCTCATCAAGACCTTCCTTGTTCCGCTTATCGACAAAGTAAAACATTACTGCCAGTATGGCCAGCGCGAGTAGCCATGGCAAAAAGTTATGCTCCAAGGTCCAGAAGAATGGAATGCCTTTAAGAAAGCCCAGGAAGAGTGGCGGGTCTCCGATTGGCGTTAAAGAACCACCTACATTGCTCACCATAAAGATGAAAAAGACAATGTGGTAAGCTTTTATGCGGCCCCGGTTCAGCCGGATGAAAGGACGAATCAGGAGCATAGAGGCACCGGTGGTACCAATAAGGTTTGCCAGTACCGAACCGATCAACAGCAAACCAACGTTGGTGGCGGGGGCCGCTTTTTTGTCAACATTAATGAGTATACCTCCGGAGGCAATATAGAGAGAGGCCAGTAGGGCAATAAACTGAATGTACTCGAAGAGCGCGTGAATTACGCTGGCTACATTGAGGAGGTAAAAGATATAGTAAAGCACCACAATGGCTGCCAGGGCCACTGCAATCAGTGGATAATTTTTATGCCAGAAGTGCTCGTAGAATAGAGGCCCGGTGGCTATCATCAGTAGTAAAAGCACAAAAGGAATTACCATCCAGATGGGTGCCTGGGCTATGGAGTGTTCGCCATCCTCATGGGCTTCTTCTTCCGGATGCACCTCCTCCGCATGCACTTCCTCCTCCTCTTCGGCAGGGTGTTGGGGAGCTTCCTGTACAGCAAGGGCTGTCGGGTTGTTTCCGGCATATGCCGGAGAGGAACTTAGACTACCTGCAGAGAGCAGGGTAAGAGTAATGAGTAACAGTTTGATATAGGAAATAAATTTTTTCATCGGCAATTGCTTTCTACACCTGACCATAAATGCGGTCCCATCAAAAAAAAAGTCCATGTAGGATGGTGATACCCACAAGGCTTTTAATGTTTAAACACCTTTTACTGGTGGCAGAGTGGAACTATGGGCCTAAAAATAAGAATTAGATTAATTTTTTAGTAAAACTAATCGAAATTTTATTTCAACGGCAGTTCCACACCACCGGAATTATGTGGTAATCCCTACAACAGGAAAAATTTAATACAGGCTTAACACAGCCCTTTTAAAATGATAACATTGTCCTTATACAAGTTCCTTTAAGGCAATTTCAAAGGCTGATTGTGCCAGGCCCCTTCGATCGGAGTTGATTTCATGAACCTGCTCCAGGGCCTGACGGATAATATCGGAGGTGTCGGTGAAAATGGCTTCATCGGTTACCTCCACCTCATCGCTCATGAGGTAAGCAAAAACCCGGGCCATGCCACAATTAGCAATAAAGTCAGGAATAATACTTACCCTTTCATCGGTATACTCCATGGTTTGGCCAAAAAAGATTTCCTGATCTTTAAAAGGTACGTTAGCCCCGCTGCTTACCACCTCCAGCTTTCCTTTTATCATACGTTCAATCTGCTGCTGGCTTACCAGGCGCGAGGCAGCTGCCGGAATAAATATTTCGGCCTCCACATCCCAGATGCGGGCATCGATTTCTTCAAACGGAATAAGTCCTTCCGCCCTTAACGTATTTCTTTCCCGGTTAAGAAACAGCGAGCGCACCTCCTCGTAAGGAATTCCTTCGGGGCGAATAAGGCCCCCATCGCGGTCGATAATACCTACAATTTTAACCCCCATTTTGGCCAGATAATAGGCTGCAGAGGCGCCAACATTGCCCCATCCCTGGATAATGGCTCTTTTCTGCTGTAGCTCACCTCCCCATAAATGGTAATAATGTTTTACCGACTCCGCTACACCAAAACCGGTAATCATATCAGCTACCGTATATTTTTCTTCTACGGCAGGGCTGTATTTTGCATCTTCAATAACTTTGCTCACTCCCTGGCGCAGCTGGCCTATTTTTTGAATCTTCTGTGGCTCACTTGCTTGAAAATGGCCGTTAACCACACCTTCCTGAGGGTGCCAGAGCCCGTAATCTTCGGTAATAGGAATTACTTCATGAATCTCATCTACATTGAGGTCGCCGCCGGTACCATAATAGTTTTTGAGGAGCGGAATAACCGCTTTGTACCAGCGTTCAAGAACACCCTGCTTGCGAGGGTCGGCCGGATTAAAATTAATACCTGACTTGGCGCCACCAATGGCCGGACCCGATACCGTAAACTTTACCTCCATGGTTTTGGCCAGAGATTCCACCTCGTGCCGGTCCAGGCCCTGGCGCATACGGGTGCCGCCGCCGGCAGCACCATTACGGAGGGAATTGATGACTACCCAGCCTTCGGCTTCTGTTTCAGGATCTTTCCATTCAAAAACAATTTCAGGTCTTTTATTTTCAAACTTCTCAAGCAGTGCTTTCATTCTCATGATGATTGGATTCAGGGCAAAACTAAAAAAAATATTATATTTTCCCGTACAGCTGGCCTCCGCAGCTATTCCGGCGGGCGCCCGTTACCGAGGCAAGGCAGTTTATTTCGCCGCGGAGCCGGAGCACACCCAGCAAAGCAAAAATAAGCGCTTCCTTGTATTCAATTATCTGCCTTTCCGGAACAACTACCATTATGTTGAGCGGCTCAAGTTTTTCTTTTAGCAAGTCGATGAGAAAAGTATTAAAAGCTCCACCGCCTGTAAGTAACAGTTTTTGTTTCTGTACCACAGGTGCCAGCGGCAGCAGTGCAAGGTAAAGCTGTTCCGCAATATGCAGGCAGAAGGTGTGGAGAAGGTCGTTTGTGGAAAGAGTGGCAGACTCCAGCATCGGAAAAACCGCTGCATTTACCCACTCATATCCCAGAGATTTCGGGCCCTCCTGGCGGTAAAAGTCCAGGGAATTAAGCTTTTGTAGCAGCGCATCGTCTTTTTTGCCCTTCGCAGCCATTTCGCCACCGGCATCATAGGCCTGTCCTTCTCTTTTAGCCAGGTAATTGAGCACCATATTCACCGGGCATATATCAAAAGCCACACGCTTTCCCTGCCGGCGGGCCGATACATTGGCAATACCGCCCAGGTTGAGGCAAAAGTCGTAGGTGCCAAACAGCAGCTCATCTCCAACAGGTACAAGGGGCGCCCCCTGTCCTCCCAGGGCAATGTCGAGGCTACGGAAATCATTGGCAACGGGGCAGCCACTTTCGACCATAATATGGTATCCGTCTCCAATTTGCAGGCTAAAGCCCTTTTGCGGCTGGTGAAAAATAGTATGCCCGTGGCTGCTCACTAACTCCGGCTTTAGCTGATGCTGCTCCATAAATTTGCGAACCTCCTGCCCAATGTACCTGCCAAGGTTTATATGAGCTTCCTGAAGTTCCAGGGCAGAAGAGTGGACGAGCGTGCCCAGGGTATGCTGCCATGCAGCGGAGTAAGGAATCGTTGTCGCCTGCTGAATATGAAATTGGTAACCATTGCCCTGCTTCTCTAAATGGCAGCAGGCAAGGTCCAGTCCATCAAGCGAAGTGCCCGACATAACCCCCAGAACGGTATAGCTTGCAGTCGTTTCTGCCATAAATTCAATTTTATTTTTATAGATTTAGGTGGCTAAAAGGAGCCTTTCGGGCACCGCCATAAAGATAATAATAAATTCCTGCCTATGAATGTTGCCATCGATTTAGGAAATACCCGAACCAAAGCTGCCTTGTTCAATGGAACCCATTTGCTTGAGATGGAAGAGGGGCTGCCACTAGAGGCCCTGCCCCAATGGGCGTCGGAAAGAGGAGCCAAGGCCGCAATTATCGGCTCAGTGAGTGCTGCAGCCGAAGCCCTGCAGGCCAAAATAGAGAAAATATGCCCCTGCCTGGTGCTCAACCCTTCCCTGCCGGTACCTTTGCAGAAAAAGTACGAGACGCCGGAAACACTGGGGGCGGACCGGCTGGCGGCTTCTGTGGGAGGCTGGGTATACCGGAAAAAACATCCAGTGCTGGTAATTGATGCCGGAACCTGTATTACTTACGATTTTGTAGATGCAGAGGCCACCTACAGGGGCGGGGCCATTTCGCCCGGTTTGCATATGCGGTTAAAGGCGCTGCATAATTTTACAGCCCGCTTACCGTTAATAGACCATGTGCCCGAGCAAAACCCACTTTTGGGGCAAAGCACGGGCGGGTCTATGTTAAGTGGTGTAGTGAACGGATTAAGTGCCGAAATAGAAGGAATGATTCGGCAGTTCGAGGCGGATGCCGGAAAAGCCGATGTATTAATTTGTGGCGGGGATGCCAAATTCTTTGAAAGTAAAATAAATCGGCCCATCTTTGTAGTCCCCGAATTGGTCCTGATTGGGTTAAATGAGATATTACGATATAATGCACCGGAAATATAGCCTGTTATTTTTAGTTCTGTTTTGTTCTTTACATACAGCCTTTGCCCAGGTAGGGCAGTCGCCCTATACTGTAATTGGTTTAGGTTCTTTGAACTCTCTGGCTACGGCCCGCAATGTGGGAATGGGAGGGGTTGGAATAGCGAACAGCCATTACCTGTACCTGAATAATATGAACCCGGCCCTGCTGGTTCGTAATAGCTATTACACCTCTTTTGAGGCTGGGCTGAGCCTGGAGTCGCGGGAGTTAACCACCCTTGAAGAGCAGGACCGAACCAGTAGCGGCGGACTCGATTATGTTGCCATTGCCTTTCCCATACTGTACGAGAAAATCACCTTTAGCGCCGGCCTCGCTCCATACAGTACTGTAAATTATAATATGATTACTGAACGACCTATTGAGGGCAGTGAGGCTCTTTCACTAATTGCATTTACCGGCTCCGGGGGTACCAGCCAGGCTTATGCAGCTACTGGTTTTAAAATATATAAAGGACTTTCGGCCGGTCTGCGGGCTTCTTATATTTTTGGCGCTATTAATGAAGAAATTACCTCCTCCATCATAAACCGAAATCCGGGTGTGCCTGCTTATGTGGCAAGGTATTATAGCCTTACAAGCTTTTCAGATGTGCTGTTTGCCGGTGGCCTTGCGTACCGGCAACCCATAAGTGGAAAAGAAAACCACTTTCTAACGGCTGGCTTTACTTATGATTTAGAAGCTGATTTAAGTGCTACCCGCTCCGGCAGGATTGAGCGTGCAGGGTCGGTAGATATGCCTGCTCCTGCTGACAGTCTTCTTGAAACAACGGAAGGCAGGTATTTTCTGCCGGCCAGTATTGGCACCGGTCTTGCCTACGAAAAGTTATACCATTATAGTATAGGTGCCGATTTTAAATGGCAAAACTGGGAGGATTATCGCGGTTTTGAAGGCAATCCGGAGGAAAACTTAGGAAAGAGCTACCGGGTAGCCGTAGGCGGCGAGTGGACCCCTGACTATGCTTCGGCAAAAGCCGGAACCTATTATAAAAGGATGACGTATAGAATGGGGTTACAGTATGAAAAAACACCATTTGTCGTAAATAGAGAAAATATAAATGACTTTGGCATAAATTTTGGAATAAGCTTACCGGTTAGCAATGCTTCCAGCATTCATACCACCTTCCTATTTGGCCAGAGAGGAACAACAGACAATGATTTAGTGAGGGAGCGGTACTTCAGGCTTGGCCTGGGAATCACCTTCAATGACAGATGGTTTACAAAAGTTAAATACGACTAAGCAGAACAAATATGAAAACGAAAGCAATTTTACTACTGACATTCTTATTAGGAAGCTTCGGCCTGGCACAGGCGCAGCAGTCCGGATGGAATTGGCCTGAAGATAAAAAGACGGCATCTGCGAAAAATGCCCTCTATACCGATAGCAAAACAATGGGCAGGTACCGCGAAGCTGCAGATGCGCTGTACTGGTTACTGGTAAATGCGCCAGACCTAAATCCTTCTATCTATATTAACGGCTCAGAAATTTACAGTGAGCTTGCTGATGCTGAGAAAGACCCGGCAAAAAAAGAAGTATATGAGGATTCTGTACTTGTACTTTACGACCTGCGCGTAAAATACTTTGGCGATGAAGCAAATGTAATCGATAATAAAGCTTTTTATGCTTATAAGTACAATAAAGACGATAAAGAAGAATTGCCGGAGCTTTACTCTCTTTTAAAGAAGGTAGTGGAGCTGAATGGAGATAAAACTTCTTATGCCAATGCCGTTGCGCTTATGGATGTGGTACGTCGCTATAAAGCTTCCGATGATAAGGCATTAACCGACGAGCAGGTTCTTGACCATTACGACCAGGTAATTGCTATTCTGGATAACTATATAGCCAAAGGGAAAGACGTGGAGCGTATTGAGAAGTATAAGGCCATTGTAGACGACCTGCTGGTGAAAACTGTTACCATCGACTGCCAGTTTGTAGAGAGCAACTTTGGTCCTAAACTAAAAGCAGATCCTCAGAATTTAGAGATTGCCAAGAAGACCTTTAAACTGCTCAAAGCAGGCGGTTGCTCAGATGGAGAGTTGTACATGACTGCTCTGACCACTATTTACAATAATGAGCCTACCCTTGGGCTTGCCAAGCATCTTGCCCAGAAAAAACTGGAGGAGAAAGATTATGCTGCTGCAGAAAAGTATTTCGAGGAAGCAGCAAAAATGGCTAAAAGTAATGTGGAAAAAGGCGAAATTTACTTCGAACTTGCCCAGACTTTTGCCAAGCTTGGCCGTAAGTCAGATTCCCGCGCTATGGCCTATAAAGCAATGGAAGCAGATCCTAACATTGCCTCTAAAGCTTATACCCATATTGGTAACCTGTACCTGAACAGCCAGGAGTGCTATGAGCAGAAAAGCCTTGTACAGGACCGCGCCATCTTTATTGCTGCATACGAAATGTATGAGAAAGCAGGAAATAGCTCTGCGATGGCGGTTGCGGCAAAGCAGTTCCCTTCTGCCGAAGAGATTTTTACTGAAAATAAAGCAGTAGGCGATCAGGTTACTGTAGGCTGCTGGATTAACGAGACAGTGACATTAAGAAAAAGATAATTCTTATATTTGAAGTATAAAGCGGCTAGTTTTTATTAGCCGCTTTTTCTGTTTATGCAAAAGTTAAAAAATCTGCTTGTGTTGCTGGCCGCATGGGCCCTGCTGGGTGCTGCTGCCTGTGGTGAGGAGGCCGAAGAGGAAGTTGCTGCTGATTATGAAGGGCCACTCATCGAAGCCGATAGTGTCCGTACGCTCTACAGCGATTCGGCCATCGTAAGAATTATGGTGGAGGCGCCCAAGCAATTTGAGTATGAAAACGGCGACCGGGAATTTCCGGAGGGTCTTTACCTGGAGTTTTATGAGAGTGATGGTAGTGTCTCCTCCACCCTGCAGGCCGATTATGGTTTCCTGTTTAGTGAGGAAGACCGCTATACCGGTATAGGCAATGTGCAGGTGGTAGGGGTAGAAGGTAACAGAAAGCTCTTTACCGATACCCTCCACTGGTCACAGCCTGAAGAAAAAGTGTATACCCGCTCACATGTTACCATTATCGAAGGCATGGACACCCTGAAAGGCCAGGGACTGGAAGCTGCGCAGGATTTCTCCTCCTATACCATTCTTAAACCTATCGGTAGTACAGTGCTGGAAGATGAAGAGGAGGAGAGTGCAGGGGAAGAAGAGGAAGGAGGAGAAGATGGGCAGAACTGATATCATTATTCTTTCGCTTTGCGTTGGGTTTTTGGTGATTGGGATATACGAGATCATGAATTATGGTCTTGGGCCCTCCTATTTGTGGTTTATGATAAGCGTGGGCTTTCTGCTTTATTACAACTACCGGCGGCGCAGGCAGGAAGAGGAACAGGAGAAAACACCAGGTAAAAAACCAGGAAAGCGGAAGAAGTAAGGGCGCTAACAACTTATGGAATTACAGATTTTATACATTATTCTGGCTTCTATTATATTCTCTGCCTTTTTTTCAGGTATAGAAATTGCCTTTGTGTCTGCAGATAAGCTGCAGATCGAGCTACAGCGCAAACAGGGGGACCTGGCGGGAAGAATCCTGAGCCGTTTTGTACTACGGCCCTCCAGTTTTATTGGTACCACTCTTATTGGTAACACCATTTCGCTGGTGGTGTATGGCTACTTTATGGCGCTGCTACTGGAGCCGCCTATTGCTCGTATGCTGCCGCATAATCTTAATCCCGAGCTGGCCGATATACTGGTGCTGCTCCTTCAAACCATCGTATCAACTTTAGTGGTGTTGATTACGGCTGAGTTTACGCCCAAAAGCGTTTTTCTGCTCAATCCTAACTGGCTGCTAAACGTTTTTGCCATTCCTATTACCCTCATCTGGATTATCATGTACCCGGTGGTGTGGATTATTATCAGCCTGTCAGAATTTATTATCCGGAAAGTATTTGGCCTTCCGTATTCCGAAGATAAGCCGGTATTCGAATTAACGGATCTTAACAATTTTATCCAGCGAAATGTCGTTTCACAGGATGACAGGAGGGGAGACGGCGAGCTGGTAGATACCAAGATATTTAACAATGCCCTTGAGTTTAAAACCATTCGGGTGCGCGACTGTATGATTCCGCGTACCGATATTGAGGCGGTAGATGTAGAAGAAGATATCGAAACCTTAAAGGAAACCTTTGTGGAAAGCGGGCATTCCAAAATATTAGTATACCGCGACTCCATCGACGATATTATTGGTTACTGCCATTCGCTGGAGCTGTTTAAAAAACCCAAGGATATTGCCTCTATTCTTACCCCTATTATTATTGTACCGGAAACAATGCTGGCCAATGAGCTGATGATCCAGTTTATTACCGAGCATAAAAGTCTTGCGCTGGTGGTAGATGAGTTTGGAGGAACTTCGGGTATTGTAAGTATTGAAGATATTATCGAAGAAATATTCGGAGAAATACAGGACGAGCACGATGTGGAAGAGCTGATTGAGCAGCAGATAGGCCCTTCTACCTTCCGCCTGAGTGCCCGGCAGGAAATTGATTACCTGAACGATAAATGGGGCTGGAATCTTCCTACCGGCGATTACGACACAGTAGGGGGGCTCCTGCTGTCGGTGAAGGAAGATATACCCGAAGTGCAGGAAGAGATTACCATAAAAGAGTATAAATTTACAGTACTTAGTATTCAGGGCAACCGTATTGATACGGTAAATATGGAAATAATTTCGGGCGATAACAGTTAAAAAGTAAGCCGTTTTCCGAAAGTTATTAAATGTAGAAAAATCAAATAAAAAATAGCCTTCTAAAGTACATTCTAAGTGCTTCTAAATTTTGACATTACGACTTATTCTAATTATTTTGCGCCTCTTTTAAAAAGAAAAAAATGGCATTGATAAACACAATCAGAGAGAAAATGGGCACCCTTGTGGTGATAGCGGTGGGAGTATCGATACTTGCTTTCGTTATTGCCGACCTGCTGGGCCCGCAGTCTACTTTATTTAATGATGTGGACAGAACGGTAGGCGAGATTGCAGGGGAGGAAGTGACCCTCGAGGAGTTTCAGGCGAAAATGGATGAGCTGGAAGCTCAGTTTGTGCTCCAGAATGGAGGCAGAAACCTTACTGAAGACCAGCGTTCGGCCATTCGTTCGCAGGCCTGGGAAGCACTGATAGCTGAAAAAGCCTTTGCCAAGCAATATGAAGCATTAGGACTGGCTGTAACAGACGAAGAAGTGGTGGACATGGTACAGGGTAATAATATCAGCCCGGAACTGAAGCAGTCATTCGTGAATCCGGAAACCGGAGAGTTCGACCGCAATATGCTCATCAACTATCTGCAAAATGTGCAGAACATGCCTCCGCAGCAGCAGGCTATGTGGTATGCATATGAATCGAACCTGCGCCCCAGCCGTAAGCGCCTTAAGTATGAGTATATGCTCATTAACAGCGATTATGTAACTACCGCAGAGGCTAAAAGAGAATACATGAAGCAGAACAGCGTGGCAGAGGTTGAATATTTGTATGTACCTTACTATGCTGTAAGCGATTCGGCTGTAGAAGTAACAGAAGCTGAACTAGAGGCTTACCTGCAGGCTCATCAGGATGAGTATGAGACCGAAGCGGGACGTTCCATTAAATATGTGACCATTCCAATTCAGCCTTCAGCAGAGGACAGAGAACTCTTTACCCGAGAACTAAGCGAGCTGAAGAGAGACTTTGCGGCCGCACAGAATGACTCTCTGTTTGCCCTCAACAATACTGAGGGTACGCAGGCTTTTGGCAGCTATGCCCCTGACCAGCTCCCGGAAGAGCTGCGTTCTAACATAAACAACCTGCAGGAAGGAGAAGTATACGGTCCATTCCAGAATGGAAACAATTATGTGTTGTACAAGGTGAGTGAAATTGCTGAAGATACACTTGCCCGCGCGAAAGCCAGCCATATCCTTATTTCTGCGCCTGAAGCCGCCCCTGAAGAAGAAAGAGCGGCAGCCCGCGAAGAAGCAGAGGCCCTTTTAAAGAGATTGCGTAATGGCGAAGACTTTGCAACTCTGGCAAGAGAATTTAGCGATGATCCTTCTGCTTCACGTGGAGGAGACCTTGGCTGGTTTACCGAAGGCCGAATGGTAGAGTCTTTTAACGATGCAGTTTTCGGACAGGATGAACCGGGACTCGTAAATCGTGTAGTAGAAACCAGCTATGGCTATCACCTGATTAACGTAACCGAGCCTGAAACAAACACGGTTTATAAAGTAGCAAAGGTAGAAACAGAGCTTGCGCCAAGCCAGGCCACCCGTAACCAGGCGTATCGCCAGGCAGAAATGTTTGCTTCTTCAGTGGAAGATCAGGAATCTTTCGAAGCTCAGGTGAAAGAGGATTCTTTAAATGTCTTTACTGCCAGAAACCTTGGCCAGAATGAGCGCCGCATCAATGATATGTATGAGGCCCGTCCGATAGTAATGTGGGCATACAACGAGAATACTTCTGTTGGTGAGGTATCGGAAGTGTATGAGCTGGAAGATCGCTATGTAGTGGCAGTGCTCACAGATGCGACGGAAAAAGGTGTTGCCTCCTTAAGCGATGTTAGAGACGAGCTGATAGCTAAAGTAAAGAATGAAGAGAAAGCAGCGATAATAAAAGAAAAACTCGCGTCTATTGATGCTGGTACACTCGAAGAAATGGCTGCCGCTTTTGGCCCTGATGCCAAAGTATACACCGCCAGCGACCTTAAGCTGGGTGACTTTTCGCTGCCAACCATTGGCTTTGCTCCTAAAGTAGTAGGAACAGCCTTTGCTTTAGAGCCAGGAGAGGTATCTGAGCCGCTCGAAACGCAAAATGGTGTGGCTGTGGTTAAGACACTCGCTAAAACAATGGCGCCGGAAATTGCCGATTACAATGCTTACCGGGAGCAGCTACAGCAGAGCCGCTCTAACCGAATTCCGTACCTGATTACCGAGGCGGTGAGAGAAGCTGCCGAGATAGAGGACGAGCGTTACAAGTTTTTTTAATACAAAAATTAATATTTGATGCAAAAGGCCGGAAATTCATTTTCGGCCTTTTGCTTTTAAGTCCGGCGAAAAGGCCGGAATTTTAACAGATGGTCAGGTGTTATAAGCTTTAGTATTGACAAGAAAGGAGAAAATCTGCATGAATAATAAAGAGCTGAACTTTGATTCTTTTAGAGAAAAGCTGGAGTATGAATATGAATGGCCCAGCCTCTATACTTTTAAATTTATTGTGCCGCGGAAACAGGAGGACGCTGTAGTGGAGCTTTTTCCGAAAGTAAATGTACGGACGAAGGAGTCGAGTGGTGGAAAATATGTAAGTGTAACCGCTCAGCTAATGGCCAATTCAAGCGATTCGATTATCGAAGTGTATGAAAAGGCCCAGCATATAGAAGGACTGATAGCACTTTAGTGTTATCAGTTTTTTTTTTTCCTCCAGTACGGTAAAAAGTGGTACTGCTGGCGGCACTCAGGTACCGGAAGTCTACTTTCGTAAAACCCTCTCCCGCTTCCCCGTTTGGCATCGTTTGCTGCCCCATACTTGCTTCGATGATAAAGGGCTGTAAAGCCCTGACTTTTTATATTTCGGGTGCTTAATCACTCTTTATGTGCTCTATCCTGCTACTAAAGTATTGTAGATGAAGTGGAGAAGCTCTTTGGCTGTCTTAACAAAGTGCCTTTGGGGTTTGGCTATTATTCTCCTGACAAAAGGATGGATAAAGTTAATAGCTGCCTGATTCTAGTAAGGAATAAGTCTATGTATACACCTCCGGATGAAGTAAAATATCCTTTCTAAGCGATGCATCGTCAACCCCGTCGAAAGAAGCACTTACCAGTGCTTTAAGCATATTATTTACGACATGAGGCTCCATGCCTATAGCTTTCACAAAAGAGTTAATTACTTCTAGCTCTACATCTTCTACAATTCCATCCATGTACGTCATATATACCAGGTCGTAAACCTGTTCAAGGGCTTCATTTTCTCTGGTAGGCTTTTCAAAAGAAAGCAAAGCTGGCATGGCCCTAATCCGGAGGAGCTCTATTTTATAGATGTTAAGCTGCAGCCCCCATTTAAACAGGCAGTTCATAACTCCCTTATCAGCCTCTGTAGAAAGAAAATAGGCAAAGACATTATAAAAACTCTTTCTGAGTTTATTAATGGAAGGTTGATCTGTTAGCAGCTCCATGGTAAAATATATGATGTAATAATTACTGCATAATTAAATACTTTATGTCATTAAAGCAACTTTTATTTTAATATAAGACTAAAATTTTGCACAATAATTAATGTGCCGCTCGAAGGGCAGAAAAAATAAAGACTTTTAACTGCAGGGGTCGAACAACAGGAAAAGATAAAAAGGTATTCCACCTTTTGCGTGAAGAATTGAGCCGGGATGGGTATGAGTGAGGTTTTACTCTTCCTGCCATTGATGTCTGCATTAGTCACATCAAGTGGAAAAAGGCATGGTAGAAAAGGAAAGGAATGAAACAAGCGTATGATAGTAAGGATAAAAGCAAAATTATGTATCTTTATTATGATGAATAGCAAAATTTTATAGTATAAAATAGGCTATGCACGGTGCTTTGTAGTTTTTGCAGCTTACAAATATAAGGGCATGCTGAGGAGGTGTATATATAAGCCCAAATATTTTGGGGAAGGAAGCCTGTACAGGTGGAGACTGCTTCTTCTGGATTGGAAGAGAGCACTTCCTGTATTCATTTTTTGTATATCAGCAGGTCACTTTTCAGTTGTTGGACAACAATTGGGCTTCCAGTTAGAGAATAACCGAAAGGTGGCAGAGGTGCCTTTTAAAAAAATTAATAATCTCATTATTGTACCCGTTCTACTCAATGGCTTTATTCCGCTTAGTTTTATGCTCGATACTGGTGTAAAAACGGCCATTCTTACAGATCGTCTTTACAGTGATTTATTGCAGATTCCTTATAATAGAAAAATTACTTTAAAGGGTGCAGGTAATATACAGCAGGTCGATGCTTACGTGGCTTCCAATGTTTCTTTTATGTTGCCGGAGGTGAGTGCGTATGGCCAGTCGATGCTGGTGCTGGAAGAAGATTACCTGCAGCTCTCCAGCCAGATGGGAGTGGAGGTACAGGGAATTATTGGTTATGAACTCTTCCGCCGCTATGTGGTGAAAATCGATTATGAGAAATCTCTCCTGACTCTTTATGAGCCGGAGGTTTTCCGGCCATCCAGAAGGTATACCGCATATGCCATGGAAATAACAGATACAAAACCAATTATTAGCTGTGCGCTGAGCAGCCGGGCGGGAGGAGAAAAGGAGGAGGTGCGGCTTTTTCTGGATACAGGAGCAAGCCATGCATTACTGCTGCACCAGAAAAAGGATAGTACAGCTCGCTTTCCACTGCCGGAGAAAACCATCTTTGGCTTGTTAGGGCGTGGGCTGGTGGGCGATATTTCCGGCTACATGGGTAGGATTCACCAGTTAAGCATGCAGGAATTTATCTTTGAAGATGTGCTAACCTCTTACCCCAATGACTCCTCTTATGCCATAGCCGAAGAAAGTATCCGTGATGGTACCATTGGGGGAGAGTTGCTGAAACGTTTTACTGTCATTTTCGACTACCCGAATGGTCGTTTATACTTGAAGAAGAATCGGGAGTATAAAGATCCTTTTGTTTTCAGTAAAACAGGACTTATACTAGTAGCCGAAGGGCCGGAGCTAAACCAGTTTATAGTAGTTGAGGTAAGAGAAGGTTCGCCTGCTGCGGAGGCAGGTATAGAAAAGGGAGATGAGCTGATGAAAATTAATTTCACCCGGACAAAGTATCTTAGCTTAATGGATATCAGTGAAAAGTTCAGGAGGCGGGATGGTAAAAAAATTCGCCTTCGCCTTAAGCGGGATGACAAAGAATATAAAACTACTTTAAGGTTGCGAAACATCATTTAAGGGTGCAGGAGCTCCTGCCGATGGTAGAAATAGAAAGAGCTTTTATCATCATTCCATATTAACAGAAGTACCTGACCTGGCAGGTTCATTTTGAAAACCTACCAGAAAATAACTGCCAGTAAAAAATGGGTGGGAAAAAAGAGAAGGATTGGATAGAGCGTCATCATCAAAAGCACAAAATAACGGGAAGAAATTTTGTACTGTGGGGAGCTTCCAAAACCGAATACCCAATTGATGTTGGCAGAAGGAGGCGTAAGCTTATAGCATAAAAAAAGGACGATCCAGCCCAGAAGGGTCATGAAATAAGGTGCCCGGGGGTCATAACCAAGACGGGTAAGCATGAGGAGGAGAACAGCCGGAAGGAAAACATGGAAGAGAGAAAGCAGCCGCAGGTGCAGCGGGTGCTTCTGGTTCCACAGGTAATCTGTCTGGCCGGAAAGCCGCTTCCCGCTCAGGAGCCTAACGACCAGCTCAAAAGTCCAGTACAGCGCCGGAAACAGCACGCCTACCGCTAAAATACTGGTGAGCAGGCTGCTCTCCAGCCAAAGGGCTCCTATCCCCAGAAAAAGGGCAAAATCAGGAAGCCATAAAAAGTTTGCCGGTCCCCAGTATTTCCAGTAAACTGGAATAAGCGCCAGCACAAAAACGGTATAGGCAAGCTTTAGCCAGAGCCCTGTGGTTCCATCGGCCAGAGATGAGGAGTGAAGGCTGGCCTGAAAGCTGCTGAAGTATCCTCCAAAAGTAGTGCTTAGCTGTTGAAAAAGTAGAGTCATATCTGCTCCTGTATCAGTTTCAAAGCCCTGTCTGGGTAATCCGTGATAATGCCATCGACCTGCAGCTGAATCATTCTTTGCTGGTCCTCTACCTCATTTACAGTCCAGGCAATTACCTGCAATCCTCTTTTCCAGGCTTTTTCCAGAAAGTCCTGGTTAAGTTCTGTGTGGAGGGGGCATATAAAATCCGGAACAAAGCCTAACTCTTCCAGCTCCCGCTCCAGCCCCGATAGCTCTACAATTGATAGGCCTGTGCGAACTCCCGGATTCTGCTCCCTGGCCTCCCGCAGCACCCTCTTGTCAAATCCTATCATAACAGCTTCCTTTTCCGCTTTTTGCCCGGAAATAATTTCCATTACCTGCTGTACAAAAAAGCGTGGCGCCGGATGCTGCCGGCCATCCGTTTCCGGCCCTGATTTTATTTCCATCAGGTAAGTGAGGGGAGTATGGGGCGAGGAATAGCGTCCTGCGGTGGCAAGTACATCTGCCAGCAGCGGGATATGAGCCTCTGTATTTTCCTGGGCAGGAAAATCTTCATTATCTGCAGAGCCGCAGTCGAAAGGTTTGATTTGACTATAGTTGAGCTGATAAATTTGCAGGCGTTCGCTCTCCTGCTCCTCCAGTGGTTTACCATCAGGTGACAGGCACAAAGCAGGCGAAATGGTGGCATCGTGGGTAACCACTACCTGCCCATCCCTGGTCATATAAAGGTCCATTTCCAGTCCTTTGGCCCCCAGCTCAAGGGCCTCCTCAAAAGCCTTTAGTGTATTCTCGGGTTCCAGTCCTCTGGCGCCCCGGTGCCCTACCACTATCGGCGTCTTCCTTCTCTCCATAGCTTTCCCATTTTACTTTACATAAATCCAAAGCAGGGCCGAAGGTTTGGAAAAAAGTAAAAGTAGTAGAAATGACTATGGCTGTGAACCAGAAAAGGGACAGAAGAAGGGAGTAATTGTTATTTATAAGGCTAGGCTTTTCAAAAGATGAATTTTAGGTTGCCTTTCCTTTCAGCTCCCAGTGGTCTTTAATTCGCTTTCCTTCCCGGTCATATTTTAATGTGCGGGCATAACGTTCCCCTTTCACATTTCCTTCTTCATTTTCTTTGCCAATAAAAAGGAGTATGGGGTTTCCGTCGGCATCAGTTTTAAACGCCACATCTTTTCCCTTATAGCGTATGCGCTGCAGGGAAGAAGGTGGGTAAGTTTTGGCCATTTTTTTTTGCAATTCCTCATTTATCATACCTTCTTTATTTTGTGCTGTTAAGTAGTACGAAAAAACAGGATTGCAGATGGGCCTGGAGATAGATTTTTACCTTTAATTATCGGCGGTACTTAACAGGAGTATCAGCTAAGCTGCCTTTGCACCTCCTTGCTCAGGGGCGAAACTGCCGGACCGAAGTAATGAGTTAAAACCCCATCTTCATTGATCAGGTACTTACTGAAGTTCCACTCCGGGGGCTGCCTGTTCCACCCATTTTCAGCCGGATTACTCAGCCATTCAAATACAGGGTGCTGCCCTTTTCCTTTTACTACCTGACTCTTTTTTGAGAGCGGAAAACTAACACCATAGTTGAGCTGGCAAAATTCGGCAATGCTTGCATCATCAGCCTTTTCCTGCTCTTTAAAATCATTCGCCGGAAAACCTATTACCTGCAGCTGCTTACCGTATTGCTCTTGCAACTTTTGTAATTCGCTGTACTGCCCGGTATACCCACAGTTGGAGGCAGTGTTCACCACCAGTACCTTTTTTCCTTTCAGCTGACTAAAGTCCAGCTCTTCTCCATTATTAAGACTGGTTTTAAGCTGATGAAAAGGCCGTGAGGGTTTAGCCTTCTGGCTATTCCGGATAATCTTTCCTTTGCTGCTGCCCCCGCTGAATTTCATTACGAGCGGATAGAGTGCCTTTAATATCTTTTGTCTGAAGGTCATTTTCATTGGTTTCATAAATTAAAGATAGGATGAACTGAAAGCCATTTCTGCTTAATAAACTGCACCTCATTGTTGTGGTTTAGCTGCAGGCGATTTAGAAAGGAAAAATACTTTTTTTTCTAATTTGTGTAGCATATATATATATATTGTTGTGAAGGTCGGCTAACCGGTAGAAACTACCGCCGCCTCTCTTGCAATTTTTGTGCTTTAACCTGTGGGACCCGTTCCTGAATTATAAAAGTTAACATGATGAAACCTTTTGAAACTATGAAAAAGCTGCTTTTCCTTTTTGCTCTCCTTGCCGTGCAGGGCTGCCAGACGGATGATTGTGAAGATTACCTTTGTAACACACCTCCCGGCCTCTTTCGGTTCAATATAGTGGATAAAGCCACGGGCGAAAATGTATTTGCGAAAGGCACCTACAGCCCCGACCAGATAGAGGTGGTAAATACCGCAGATGGAGGCGAGCTTGAGTTTACTTTTGTGGAAGAAAACGGACTCAATTTACTCCGTATCCACAGTATTGGCTGGCAAACCGAAACTGTTCTTTCTTCCATTCAACTGGCCGGTGAAGAAGTTTTCACCCTCTTTGTCGATGCAGAAAGGCTTTCAGAAGACTGCTGTGCTTTTACCCGCTACCATGAGGTTAAAATAGAAGGAGCTGAGTTTAGGCTAAATGAGGAAAAAGAAATTTACACAATTCTGGTAGAGTAGTTATATAAAATTTATGAGAAAAAAAACAGCCTGTCGCTCACTGAGCGACAGGCTGTTTAAGTTAGGGCACGAAAGCAATTAAGCTTCTTCCGGGTCCAGGATTTCGTCGATTCTTTCAACGAGGTCCTGATAATGGTAGCGGGTTAAGGTATCGCGGCTGCGGTTTTCGGCCCGGCTTAATTCACGCTGCAGGCGCTCTAACTCGGCTCTTACTACCGGACGGATGTCCGAAAGCTCTACATCTACAGGCGTAAAGCCATAGAATGAGCGGGCACGGCCTGGTATCTGCTGCTGCTCTTCTGTCATAAGCGAACCGAGCTGTGCTACATAAGTACGCTGCAGGTTACGACGGTAGGTATCTGTCGCCTGCCCGTTTTCAAGCTCTGTCCAGATGCCACCGCGAAGGTCGTTCAGCAGGTTCGTAAGGCCGTAATTACTCTCATCAATTGCCTGTGCTTCGATGAGTCTGGCAAGACGGCCCGGATCAAGTACATTTTCCAGAATATTCTCCTGGAGGTCTTTTATCCGTTTTACGCTTCCTGTACCTTCGATTCGACGCAGAACCTCTTTATTCAGCATCCATTCAGGGGTTTCAAAAGCCTGCTCATTCAGGAAATAAACGGCTTCTTCCTGTATTTCGGCTGGTACAGGCTCATACACTGAACCATCCTGATCGTAGGTTTTGTAGTTTTCATACACACCGCCGATGTTACTGGTAACATGGCCCATATAACGATTCCACTGGCCTATTACCTGCATGTACAGCTCTTCAAGGTCTTCGTAATTTTTACCTTCTGCGCTGGTCCATTCCACCAGGTTTGGCACAATCCGCTGCAGGTTCTGGATGCCGTAGGTACTGGCTTTCATAGCGTTGTTGCCCAAATCTTCTGTTTGTGCACGGGGGTCGATAGGGTTACGAGTCTGGCGGCCAAAATCGTAAATAGGGTTGTCGGCACGCTCTACGATCCACTTATTAAGGGTGGCGCTTTCCTCATCGGGAGTACGAGCTTCGGGGAAGAAGGTATAGCCCCACTTTACCGCCCATTTATCGTAGGGGCCAATTTCAGGGTAAAGCGCTACACCTGTGTCTTCAGGCTGTGCTATATAATTAAAACGCGCATAGTCCATAATAGAAGGGGCCGTACCCATTTTTTTGGTAAACTCAGCCGAACGAAGTGAGTCCACCGGATAGGCAAAGCTGGAACCCATATTATGGGCAAGGCCAATAGTATGGCCAACTTCATGGGCAGATACAAAACGAATGAGTCGGCCCATCACTTCATCATCAAACTTTACTTTCTGGGCCTCGGGATTAACGGCAGCAGTTTGGATGAAGTACCAGTTACGGAGCAGGTTCATTACATTATGGTACCAGCCGATGTCGCTCTCCAGGATCTGCCCTGAGCGTGGGTCATGGGTGTTGGGGCCGTAAGCATTTTGTACATCCGAAGCAAAGTAGCGGATAACAGAATAACGTGCATCCTCAGGGCTCCAGTCCGGGTCTTCTTCAGGACTTGGTGGATCCTTGGCAATAATGGCATTTTTAAAGCCGGCTTCCTCAAAAGCTACCTGCCAGTCTTCAACTCCCTGCTTCAGGTATTTACGCCATTTTTCAGGAGTAGCAGGGTCAATATAATAAACAATAGGCTCTGCCGGTTCTACCAGCTCACCGTTCAGGTAAGCCTCCATATCCTCCGGCTTTGGCTTCAGCTCCCAGCGAACAATATAAGTACGCTCAGTGGCTTTCTGCTCATCGAGGCCGTAATCTACCTGGGTGGTCGTGAAAAAGCCCATGCGGTTATCGGCAAGGCGAGGCATCATGGGCACTGCCGGCAGGAGCAGCATGGAATTATTAATTTCCAGCGAAATAGTGCCTGACTCATCATTAGAAGGTGCTTCAGAGGCATTGTAAGTCATTACATTGCGGGCCTCGATATTAATAGGGAAGCTCTTGATGCTTTCGATAAAGGAGCGGTCGCCATCAAGCTTGCTTACTTTGTATTCTTTGCGACTGTCGGCATCCAATCCTATGGAAGGGACATCTTCAGTGAAGAAGGGGCTGGCATTAATAACATGGGAAGAGGAATCGGGACCAATTGCTTCAATATTGAAAGAATAAAGAATAGGCTCGAAGTTCGAATTGCGAACGGACTGATACACCGGTAAAGAATCATTGGCCACATTATCGTAGCTAACAAGGCGGAGTAGAATCTTGTCGTTCTTCTTCTGCCAGCGAATTACCTGGGAGTTTAATTTTTCGCCACCATAGCCAAGATTATTGGCAGTTTTGGCAATACGGGTTACCAGCAGCATTTCGCGGCGAAGCAGCGAGTCTGGAATTTCGTAGTAGTACTTGTCATCCAGCTGGTGTACCTTAAAAAGGCCTTCGTCGGTTTTGGCCTCTTCTGTAATGAGCTTTTTGTAGGGCTTCATCTTACCTTTTTCCTTGCTACCTTCTTTGGCTGGGGCGGCGGCAGTAACAGCAGGCTGTTGCTGGAATACAGAACAGCTGGCCATTAAGCTACCAGCCAGCAGGAGGCTTAGCAATGGACGGAGCCCTTTCGTTGTGAAAGAATACATGTGCAAAATAAAATAAGGGGTTATAGTTTGATGTTAAAACATTATTCGAAGATGTAATTTACTTCATTCTGTTTAAGAAACCTTGCTATAGCCTATTTTAATAAGGGAAAAACTTATTAATTCCATCATTTATGTGGTAGGTGGAGCAAATAGCCCATTCATTTTAAAGTGGTTCCTGAAGTCAATGCAGTGCATTAGCTTAACTATTGGCCTCTGGGCCGGTTGTATCATTGAAAAATAAAAGACAGTAATTTTGAAAGATGTAGCAATTGTGGGTGGTGGGCTGGCAGGATTGATTTCTGCCATTCAACTTGCCGATGCAGGACTGGAGGTGGTTGTTATTGAGCAAAAGGAGTACCCTTTCCACAAGGTATGCGGCGAGTATATCTCCAATGAAGTCGTGCCTTTTCTGAAATCCATCAATTGTTATCCTGAGCATCTGAACCCTGTGCCTATCAGCCATTTTCGACTGAGCGATGTAAAGGGTCAGGAAGTTCGGATGCCTCTCGACCTTGGAGGCTTCGGCCTGAGCCGTTATCAGCTCGACAACTATCTATATCAGCAGGGGCTGGGGCGAGGAGCGGAAGGTATGGAGCGAACAAAGGTAAGAGCCATAGAGCCATCCGCTGAGGGTTTTCAACTGGAGCTGAGTGGCGGTAAAAGGATGGAGGCGCGCCTGGTGTTAGGCGCATGGGGTAAAAGAAGTACGACCGATAAGGCGCTGGAGCGGGAGTTCATAGAGAAGCGAAGCGATTATATAGGAGTGAAATACCACATTAAAGCCAGCCTTCCGCACGATGAGGTAGCCCTGCATAATTATCCCGGCGGCTATTGCGGAGTCGTAAAAATAGAGGGCGATTGCTGGAATATGTGCTACCTGGGCAGTAAGGAGCAGCTGCGGCATTATGGCGGCATAGAGGAGATGGAGCAAAATACATTGGCGAAAAATCCCCTCCTGAAGCGGATTCTGCAGGAAGCGGAATATATTCACGATAAGCCGGAAGTCATCAATGAAATCAGCTTCAGACCAAAGCCAGTGGTGGAAAATGGGGTGCTTATGGCCGGCGATGCTGCAGGGCTTATTACCCCCCTCTGCGGAAACGGCATGGCCATGGCCATCCATGGGGGGAAGTTACTTTCCGACCATATTAAACTCCACTGGCCCCTCCGTAAAGGAAGTCGTGACGTGCTGGAGCGTTCCTATGCAAGAGAATGGCAGCGCCTGTTTGGAAACAGGCTATGGGTAGGGCGCCAGACCCAAAAGCTGTTTGGCAATGCAGCAGCCTCCGGGCTCGCTGTAAAGTTTCTCCGGAATGTAAAGCCCGCCGGCCGCTACCTCATGCAGCAAACGCACGGACAGCCCTTTTAGACTAAGTCTACAGAAATCGCCTCTTTTGTCATACCCGCAGGGTATCTGGTAAGCATCCTTTGCAGAGAAAGTTTTGAACAGGAAGAAAATGCTTGCTGCTCCTACTGGACTGCTCTTTTCATCCAGGGAAAAGCTAATCCCAAAACTGGCCTGAAGGATTCCCTTTCTTCCCGAGCAACTATCAACGAACAACGAATAACGACCTACTCCACACTCAGAATAATCTTTCCCTTACTCTTGTTCTCCTCCATATACGCATGGGCTTCATTTACTTTTTCCCAGGGATATACCTTGTCAATAACAGGGCGGATGCGGCCATCGCGGAGGCGGGGTAGCATAAAGTCGGCCAGCTCCCGGGTAAGGCGCGCCTGGTACTCCGGACTGCGGGAGCGGAGGGTGGAGCCCATAATGCTGAGTCGCTTTTGCAGAATGGGCAGCAGGTTAGCTTCCGGTAACTTTACTCCTCCAAGCAGCGCCAGCATTACCAATCTGCCATCTTTTCGGAGCGCGGAAAGGTTATCCTGAAAATAGGGTGCGGCGACGAAGTCGATGATGACATCTACTCCTTCTCCATCTGTAAGCCGATATACTTCATCTTTAAAAGAACCTTTTTTGTAGTCAATGGCATGGCGGGCACCCAGTTCGAGGCAAATCGGGTGTTTTTCTGCTGAGGCGGTCACCAATACCTCAGCCTCCATTTCGCGGGCAATCTGGATAGCCGCCGTACCGACTCCACTGGCTCCGGCATGGATGAGCACTCGCTCCCCCTTCTGTACCTTTGCCAGCCATACCAGCGCCTGGTAGGCCGTTAAGAACACTTCCGGCAGGGCAGCGGCTTCTGTAAAGTTTAACTCCTCGGGTATGGGCATGGCCATATTCTGGTGCATACAGGCATACTGGGCATAGCCCCCTCCGGGTAGCAGTCCGAATACCTTATCGCCTTTTTGCCACTGGCTTACCTTGCTTCCTGCTTCGGCGACGATGCCGGCTACTTCTAAGCCCAGCAGCGGACTCGCTCCCTGCGGAGGCGGATATTTCCCTTGCCGCTGGAGGGTATCGGCACGATTCACGCCGGCGGCTTTTACTTCTACGAGTATATCGTTGGGGCAACGGATGGGCATAGGGTATGAGCCCGGCTGCATTTGGCCACCCTCCACCAGAATGGCCTTCATTTTATCTTCTGCCATTATTTTATTATTTTCTGTAGCGCAATAGAACTGTTTATTTCGCTTAAATTGAGGAATTCAGCAGTTTTTTCAAAAAAATTAAAGAAGTGCTGTAACCAAATACGAAAATGGGAGTGTCCATGGACGAAAAGCACGCAAAATTTGGAAAAAGAATTACCACAGGCGCTGGAAGACAATGCATTGATGCTAAAAGTAAAGGCCGGGGAGCTCTCCCTCCTGGGCCTCCTCTTCGAGCGTTACCATAAAGCGCTGTACGGCTTCTTTTACCGGCTTACCAGCGGACAGCAGGAGCTGAGCGAAGACCTGGTGCAGACCGTTTTTATGCGGATGCTGCACTACCGCCATACCTTTGAGGGCAAGGGCAAATTTGCTTCATGGATGTACCACATGGCCCGTAACGTGCTGGCCGATGAGTATCGGAAGCAGAAAAAGCAGGGCTATAGGGATGAGCTGGAGAAAGCCGAAAACAATATGGCGCTGAGCGAGGTGCCTGACGACCGGGAAGAGGAACTGCAGCTGCTGGAAAAGGCCATGCGGCACCTGAGCCCTGAAAAGCGGGAGCTGCTCGAAATGAGCAAATTTCAGGAACTGCCCTACCGTACCATAGGCGATATTTTAGGGTGCAGCGAGGGAAATGTAAAAGTAAAAGTATTCAGGGCGGTGCAGGAGCTAAAGTCTGTTTACCACCAGTTAGAAAAGGAGGTTGGTTATGATGGATGAAAAATACATGCCACTGGCGCTGGATTATATAGAAGGGCGCCTGAGTGAGCAGGAGAAGGAAGAGCTGGCAGGCTTGATAGCAGCCGGAGCGATAGACCAGAGGGAGCTTGATGAGCTGGCCCTCTTTTACGGAAAGCTGCCGGAAGAGCTCGTGGAGGTTCCTTCAGAAAAAATGCGCAATCGTTTCTACACCACTTTGGCAGCGGAGCAGGCAAAACAGGTAAAAGCAGCCCGTCCGGGTATCTGGAAACAGCTCTCCCGGTGGTGGCAGGTGCAGTCTTTTCAGCCGAACCCGCAATGGGCTTATGCAGTCATCCTGCTTCTGCTGGGTATAGGCATTGGCTACCAGCTGAGGCCGGTGGAGCCTTATAAAGAGCAGCTGAGCAGCTTATCGCAGGAAGTGCAGCAGATGCGCGAGGTGGTTATCCTCAGCATGCTTGAGCAGCAGTCCCCTACAGAAAGACTGAAAGCCGTTAATATGGGCTATGATTTGCCCCAGGCCGATGCCAGGGTTATCGATGCCCTGCTGCATACACTCAATAACGACCCTAATGTAAACGTACGCCTGGCAGCGGTGGAAGCACTTCGGCAACATGCCGCCCAATCGGCGGTACGGCAGGGCTTAATTCAATCGATCAACCAGCAGAATTCGCCCATGGTACAAATTGCCCTGGCCGACCTGATGGTGGAGCTGCAGGAAAAAGAAGCTGTGGAGCCAATGAAGCAGCTGCTCGAAGAGCCTTCGGTAAACGAAGCGGTAAAGGAAAAATTACAGAAAAGTATACACGTACTCATTTAATCTAATCCTCATGAAAAAACTAAAAATGCTGCTGCTAATGGCTCTAAGCTTATTAGCAGGGAACCTCTATGCCCAGGAACAAAGCAATACCATCGAAAGAACCATCGAATTAGGTAATACCGCAGCCAATACGCTGCTGGTAAAAAACATCAATGGCTCCGTAGAAGTGGAAGGCTACGACGGCAACACCATTCAACTGGTCGTGGAGCGAACCATCAGCGCCAAAAATAAAGAACGCCTGCAGGAAGGGCTGGCCGATGTGCAGCTGGGTATCAAAGAAGACGGCAATACCGTGGTAGTATATTTCGATGCCCCTTTTGCTACGCTAAAACAAGGTAATAGCGGCCGCTGGCACTATAATGTAAACCACAACAATCTCGGCTACGAGTATACCTTCGACATGAAACTGCGGGTGCCGGAAAATATAAAGCTGGAAGCTTCCTCTGTAAATGGTGGTGCAGTAAGTGTGGAAAATTTTAGAGGTGATGTGGAGGCACACAACGTCAACGGAGGTGTATCGCTCTCCAATGTATCGGGCAGCAGCAGTGCCAGAACGGTTAACGGTCCTATTGAAGCGCAACTCAGCAGCCTCCCCGAAGAGGCGGTGGCATACGAAACGGTTAATGGCGACATCAAGGTGTTTTATCCAGCAAAACTGGCCGCCAACGTAAGCTTCGAAACCCTCAATGGTGACTTCTATACCGATTTTGAAGAGGTAAGCCGCCGACCGCACGAAGTAGAAAAGGCCGGAAAAGGCAAAGCGGTGGTTTACCGTATCGATAAAGGCGCAGAGCTGAGTGTAAATGGCGGCGGTGCTCCCTTAAATTTCAAAACCCTCAATGGCGATGTATATCTGCAAAAAAAGAAATAAGATGATGAATAAGATAAAATGGATAACAAGTCTCCTGGTAGTGGGGCAGCTCATGCTGGCGCAAACATTCCTGCAGGCACAAACGGTGCAGGAACAAATTGCTATTCCACTGAGCAACCCGGCAAAGCCCGGCACTTTAAAAGTGAGCATGATGCAGGGCGATTTACTTGTCAAGGGCTACGATGGCAAAGAAGTAGTGCTGCGGGTAGAAATGCCGGAAGTAAAAACCAGTATCAGCCAGGCAAAAAATGGTCTGCGGAAAATCAGCACCAACGGTATAGGCCTCGAAGCCCGGGAGCAGAATAATGTGGTATATATCGAAAGCATGTCGCACAATGGCGAAGGAAATATAGAAGTGCTGGTACCACGGAACTTCTCTCTCAATCTGCATACCGTAAATGGCGAAATGGTAAAAGTGGAGGATGTAAACGGCGAAATTGTAGTCGATAATGTAAATGGTGGTATCATGCTGAAAGATGTACAGGGTTCTGCGGTGCTCAATACGGTAAATGGTGACATTGGCGTAAGCTTCGACAAGGTGAGCCCGAATGCCCCGATGGCCTTTACCAACCTGAATGGTGATGTAGAGGTAGCACTGCCAGCCTCAACTGCCTTTACGGTAAAAGCCAAAACCGAGCACGGCGAGGTGTACACAGACTTTGATATGAAGCTCCGTCAGGATAAGGAGCGGGTAAAAACCTCCGACAGCAAAGGCGTGTATAAGGTTAAAATCGAAGATTGGGTGCAGGGCGATGTAAATGGCGGCGGCCCTGAATACCTCTTCAAAAGTCTGAATGGCGATATACTTATTCGGAAGAAGTAAAGAAAATAATACAGAATAAAAAGAGCCTGTGGGATGTCCCTGCAGGCTCTTTTGTATTTGGAGCAAATTAGCATGAAGCTCCTTTAGTAAATGAGGTTCACTCTACTTCTCAGGAAGTCCCATTCTTCGCCGAGCTTCCTAAGCGGGTTCCATTAGCCTCTCCACTGGAGCTAACCTTCAGGGAAAAGTTGCTACTTGAAGAAAGGCTCCCTTTGTTATTCCCGCAGGGAATCTGATGAAGCAACACTTGTAAAGAAGAGCCAAAATGGAGAATAGCACACCCATTTCAACGATTCACTCTTCCCGAGATGCCCCGAGGGCAGGACAAGGCAGCCTATGTCTGCCATTAGAAGTCTCTTCTACAAGTTTAGCCGCAGGAGGGGATTTGCTATCATCTACCACACTACCTCCAAAAGAATGAATTACCTAATCTGGTATTAGAGCAGGGCTAAAAAGTAAAATTTTTCAGTAGCTTGTAATGAAAAGTTCCAGGGCTCGTCTTGATTGTAGAATGGATGCACAAGCGTTTAAACAACTGATTCTCCCGACTAAAAACCGCCTGTACCGGATGGCGCTCTCGCTGCTAAAGGATAGCGAAGAAGCGAACGATATGCTGCAGGAGACTATGTTGCGGCTCTGGACGCACCGGCAGAAGCTTGCCGAATGCCAGAGTGCCGAAGCCTTTGCGCTGCGCATTACCCGCAACCTTTGTCTGGACAGGATAAAGTCGAAGGGCTATAAAAACCGCGCGGGCCAGGCCGAAATGCCCGACTGGGGCAGTGCCGAAGCCACGCCCTACCGGAAGCTGGAGCTGATGGACAGCGAGCAGCTAATGAAGCGTCTCTTCGCTGTACTGCCCGAACAACAGCAAACCCTTATTCGCCTGCGCGATGTGGAGGAGCTTAGCTATGAAGAAATAGAAGAAGTAACCGGCCTTTCGGTCAATACCATTCGGGTAAACCTGTCGAGAGCCCGGAAAGCGGTACGGGAAAACTTTACGAAAATTAACAATTATGAACTGGAATAGAGCCGAAGAATTACTGGAGCGGTATTATGCCGGCCTCAGCAGTGCCGAAGAAGAAATGGCGCTGAAGGCCTTACTTTCCCGTTCCGATGTACCCCCTCACCTGCAGCAGGAAGCCAGCCTGTTGGGGCATATGAAGGCAGCCGGCGGGGAAGAAAGCAGCCTGGGCGATGATGAATTGTTTGCCCGCCTCGATGCCTCTTTGCAGGCGCAAAAGCCGGAAGCCAAAACCATTCAGCTGCCGGTAAACCGTCTCTGGCAAATAGCAGCTGCCATAGCGCTGCTGGCGATTGGCTACTGGTTCGGAACTTTAAATGCCGATTCAGCCCCTCCGGCTACCGCTTTGGTTGAAGATAGCCGGCAAAACCAGCAGCTTGCCCAGATACAGCAGGAGGTGCAGGAAATGAAAAGCATGTTGTCGCAAAGCTCGCCCAGCCAGCGAATAAAGGCGGTGAGCTATGTGCAGCAAAATGAAGTAGCCGACGACGAGCTGGTGCAGGTACTCATTGAAACCATGCATTTCGATGAAAACGTGAATGTCCGCATGGCGGCCATAAAAGCGCTTCTCCACTTCCGCGACCGGCCGCAGGTACGGCAGGCCTTTGTACAGTCGCTGCAAATACAAAATGACCCAAACGTGCAGCTTCAGCTTATCGACGGGCTCATTAAAATGAAAAATAAGGAAGCCGTGCCTCAGATGCAGGAAATGCTGCAGGAAAAAGAGCTGCAGGAAGTGGTGAAGCACCGCCTGCAGCAGGGTATAGGCGTCCTCATTTAATGAAATAGAAACAGCTGTTCTACTATATACTTTGTTCTAAAATTTTATCGAAACCATATGAAACGATTACTCATTTTAAGTTGCTTACTTGCGGTTCTTCTGCCGGCCTATGCACAGGAATACAGCAAAGCTCTAGGCAATAACCAGCGAATTATTCTTTTACTAAACAAAAGCGAAGTAAAAGTAGAAGGCTATGACGGCAAAGAAATTAAAATTACGGCCCTCGACTATGAAAAACCGCCGGAAAGAGCGGCCGGTTTACGCCCCCTCTATAACAGCGCACAGGATAATACCGGAATTGGTATATCGGTTACAGAAGAAAAGGGTGATGTAGTGATTCGCGAAGCCTCTAACCAGGGAGGGGAGTATATTCTGAAGCTTCCTAAAAATGCCAGGCTCAGCGTTGAGCAGCTCAACTGGAATGGACTGGAAATAAATGTGCAGGACATGAAGAATGAGGTGGAAGTTCAGGCAAAAAATGCCGATATCCGCCTGACCGGTGTGCAGGGGCCCATTATTGCCAACAGCACCAGCGGCGAAATTGAAATCATCTATAGCGCTTTAGCCCCTAATTCGGTAAACATGATTTCTACTGTTGCCAGCGATGTGGATGTAACCATGCCCAAAGGTGCCAAAGCCGATTTTGTGCTGCAATCCGTTACAGGTGAAATTTATACCGATATGGATATCAAGCTGAAAAGAGAAAAAGAAGACGGTGAAATGCGGCTGGTGGGCGGCGGGCAAACCATCGAAGGAAGCACCAATGGCGGTGGTCCGGAAGTCGGGATTAAAACCATCAGCAGCAATATTTACCTCAGAAAAGCAGAATAAGCCATGAAAAAGACAGCAGTAAATAAATTGCTTTTGCTCCTGTGCTTCCTGCTTACGAGCGCAGGACTACAGGCACAACAAAAAGTAATCAAGAAGAATATCCCTTACCAGCAAGGGCAGCAAATTCAGCTGGACCTGCCCATAGCAGAAACCATCAAGCTAAGTGGCTGGGACAGGAATGAAGTAGCCCTGGTGGCGACGGTTAACATCAACAACAATACCCTCAACGAGGCGCTGGTGCTGGAGGTGGAAGAAAGTGAGGCCGCCATCCAGCTGGAGGCGAGCTTTAACGAAGAGATGCTGAAAAAGGGCAGGGCAGCCGATTGCCCCGGCGCCCAAACCAGCTACAGAGAGGATGATGGGGAAGGTTATACTACTTGCACCGACATTGTATATGAGCTAAAAGTACCACGGAGGGCAGACCTGAAGCTGGAAACCATTAGTGCCAATGTTGAGGCTGAAGGCCTGCAGGGCGATAACCAGATTAAATCCATCAGCGGCTTTATCGACTTTAGCTGGCCACAACAGCAGGAGGCCGATATTTATCTGCAGTCGGTTACCGGCGAGCTCTATACTAATCTGGATTTTGACATCCTGAACCAGGAAAAAACACCTCCAATGGTTGGCTACGAGCTTAAAGGCAAAAAAGGCGATGGAGGCCCGCTGCTGGAACTGGAAACCATCAGCAGCAACATCTATCTTCGAAAACAGTAATTAATCTTTAATTTTTCGCGTCTGAGCCCTGCAGCCTGATTGGTTGGCAGGGCTTTTTATTGACTGAATTTGAACATAAAACTATAAATGCCGTTGAATTATACAAGGAATAGATTCAATTATTTTATTTTCTTTCTGCAGATAAAAGGGATTATGCTTCAGGGAAAGCAGAGAAGGAAAGGGAGTAATAAGCAGTGATTTAGCAATGAAGGTGGCAGTAAAAGCTGTTTGCCTTATCAGGGTAGGATATCTGTTTCCAGTTAACTTTTTTCAACCTAATCCTATTCCACGACCCTATGCAAGCCTTAACTATCAGTGGCCATGCCCTGGCCCAAAGCCTCTCCACAAACAAGGCAGTAGGGCTATGTGTGTTCGACGACGACCTGTTAATCCGCGAATGGAACCTGTGTATGGAAAGTATAACAGGTATTCGCAACAGCGATTGTATTGGCCAGCCGGTGGTTAACTTCTTTCCTTTAGAGGAGGAGGTGCAGGCAGAAGAGTACTTTCGAAAAGCCCTGAGTGGCGACTCTTTTATGCTGGAGGAAAAGCCCATTCTCACCAAAGAAGGAAAAGTTTCCGGAAACCGTTTCGACCTTCACTTTTTACCCCTGCTGGGTGAGGAAAGTAGGGTAAAGGGTGTGGCAGTTCTGGTTTTTGAAGCCACTACTCTCCCGGATGCGGCTGATACAGAACGATATAAGACGACTATTCGCTCCTTGCGCTCCTTTCTCAGGTATGCTCCCATGCCGGTTTTTATCATTGATAAAAATTTTGTTGTACAATTATCCAACGACTCCTTTAACAGCTATGTAGGCAGGCAAAAAACAATGGGCTTACCGCTCGACAATGTGTTTAGCCCGGCGGCCTGTAAAAAGCAAAAGGAGGTAATCCGGAAGGTGATAGAATCTGCCGAGGCCGATCTTTCTCATGAGGTACACCTGCTGGAGGGCCGGAAGCTTCACTTTTTTGTTACCCGCTTTCCCATCTGGAATGCAGACGGGGTGGTTGATGCCATTGGGGGCTATGCGCTGGACCTGACAAAGGAAATAGAGCAGCAGGAAATTATTCAGGGTTTATTAGAAGAAACCATTAAACTGAATCATGAGCTGGAAGCCCAGAATGAAGAACTGGCGGAAGAGCGCGAAAAAGTAGCAGCAACCAATAAACGCCTGAAGCATCAAAAGCAGGAACTCCGCAAAACGCTAAGCGAACTTTCGGACCGAAACTTTGAGCTGGACCAGATTATGTACAAAACATCTCACGATTTGCGTTCCCCCCTTACGTCCATTCTGGGGCTTTTGTCGCTGGCTAAGTTAGAGAAAGATCCCCGGATGATACCGGAATACCTGGGCTATATGGAAAACCGGGTGGAAAAGCTGGATAACTTTGTAAAATCAATGCTCACTTATGCAAAAACCAGCAGGGGAGAGTTAAAGGCTGAAAAGGTAGACTGGGAATCAATTATTGAGGAAAGCCTGAGTAATCTTAACTACCTGAGCAACTACAGTAAGATAGCCATAAAGGTTGATTGTCATTGTGAAGAATATCCATGCAAGAGCGACTTACTGCGGCTCCGCATTATCTTTAATAACTTAATTGGTAATGCCATCAAGTATTCCGATTTTTCCAAAAAGCAGCCATACATCCATGTTACGGTTAAAACTTTTCCCGATAAGGCTACCATTTGTATAGAAGATAATGGCATTGGAATAGACCAGCAGTTTATGCAGGACATTGGCAAGATGTTTTTTTGAGCAACAGAGAAGTCTGAAGGTTCGGGTTTGGGCATGTACATAGTAAAACAGGCGATAGAAAGGTTGCAGGGTCATATGGAAATAGAAAGTAAACTAGGAGCGGGAACTACCATTCGCATACACTTGCCGTCCCTCTAAACGCCAGTATCAGGGGAGTTTCCCCAGGAACCTGAACAGCAAAAAGAACAGGTTCAGGCAAAAGGCAGAAATGGTATTCAGCCGCATACTATGGCTAAAGTCGGCCAGGGAAATATTCTTCTGCACCTTTATCAGCCAGTAAATAAAATAGCCCGGCATAGGCAGCAGGAACAGTTGAAAAAGCAGCGCCTGACGCAGGGAATAATAGGTAATATAATAGAAGGTAAAACCGGCAATAGCCAGGGTAAAAAAGGCGGCGGTAAAATAAAAAGTACCCCTTATACCTAACACAAGGCTAAGGGTGCGATCGCCCCGGCGGCTATCCTCGCGGTGCTGGTACACCTGCGTCATTGGATAAGAACCCCACAGCAGCATAGAGCTTAAAAAGGCAGGGATAAGTACAGGAGTCTTCAGGCTTTCCTCAATTCCTCCGCTCCCCAGGCCTACGCACACCATCATAAAAGTAAAAAAGCCCTGGAAAAAGCCTGCAACGAGCCAGCTGGCCAGCGGATATTTTTTAAGCCGGATGGAAGGATGACTGTAGGCACGTGAAACCAGGCTGTACATAATTGCCATTACCGCAAAGGGAAGGCTGATGAACAAGCCCGTAAGCCAGGCGAGGCCATCGAGCAGAAAAGCCGCATACAATAGCTGCCGGCTCACCGGAGGCGGATGCTTTAAGCCACCTATACTTTCCTCATCTTTGTCGAAGTAGCTGTTATAGGCATTACTGGCCGGGTACAGGAAAAGGTGCAAGGCAACAAATATCAGCAATGCAGGTATAATAGATACCTGGTCAGCCACACTGAGGGCAAAAAAGTAAACCGGCATCAGGTAAAAAGAAAAGGGAAGCCGCAGGTGCAGTAAGGTCGATTTTTTGAGCATAGCCTAAACCTTTTGTTTGAACAAGATATTAACTTTTTTACCATTTATTTTGATATGAAAACCTATATATCTGCCATAGGCACGGCTAACCCGCCTCATAAAGTTGACCAACAGGATGCTGCTCGTTTTATGGAGGAGTCTCTGGCACTCAGTAATGAAGAACGGCGAAAACTAAAAGCCCTCTATCGGCTATCGGGTATCCGGAGCCGCTACTCGGTGTTGAAAGACTATTCAAAGTCCTACGGTAATTATAGTTTTTTTCCTAATTCGGAGAACCTGGAGCCTTTTCCCTCTACCGAAGACCGCATGCAGGTGTATGGCGAAGAGGCTACTAAGCTAAGCCTGGAGGCGATACAAAACAGCCTTAGTCAGCTGCCTGGATTTGATGTACAGGAGGTTACACACCTGGTTACGGTAAGCTGTACAGGTATGCACGCCCCTGGTATCGATATCGAAATTGTACGCCAGCTGGGGCTGCCCGGCAATGTGCGCCGCACGGCCATCAATTTTATGGGCTGCTATGCGGCCTTTAACGCCCTTAAGGTAGCCAATGATATTTGCCGGGCCGAGCCGAAAAGTAAGGTGCTGGTCGTTTGCGTGGAGCTCTGTACGCTGCATTTCCAGAATAAAGCCGATGAAGATAACCTGCTCTCCAACGCTATTTTTGGCGATGGAGCGGCAGCTCTCCTGGTTGAAACAGAGCAGCGGGACTGCCTGCAGCTCAGCTTCGAAAATTTTTACTGCGACCTTGCCTATGAAGGTATCAACGATATGGCCTGGCGCATCGGTAACCAGGGCTTTGAAATGCGCCTGTCGTCCTACATCCCTGATTTTATAAAGGGAGGAATTAAAAAGCTGAGCGACCGGCTGCTGGATACCTTTAAAAATCAGTTGAGCGGCAAGGTATACTACGCCGTACACCCTGGAGGAAAAAGAATTTTAAGCTCCATTGAACAGGCGCTGGGCCTGCAAAAAGAAGACAACCGCTATGCTTACGAAGTGCTTGAAAACTATGGAAATATGTCTTCCTCCACGGTACTTTTTGTGCTAAAAGCGCTGATGGGCGATATGAAGAGGAGCGATAATGGTAAGTCGGTGGTGAGCTTTGCCTTTGGTCCCGGCCTTACGCTCGAAAGCATGTTGCTGCGCATTAAAGCTTAATCTAAACTCTTAAACGAATGTCCTTTTCTCTCATTCCTGGGGCTCCCTCTTTTGCTGAACGTAGCAAACGTATCGAAATTATGGACGACCTTAGCGGTACAGGACCCGACTGGAACCAGGCTCTGCGCGAGCTGAAAATAATTAACCAGTACTTGGGTGGCAACAGCGTAACGCTGCAGGGACTGGAGCGCCTGATAAAAGGAAAGACGTTCGATAAACCGCTGGAAATCGCCGACATTGGTTGCGGCGGAGGGGATATGCTGTTGCTGATGGCCAAGTGGGCAAAGGTGAAAGGAATTCCGGTGCGCCTGACCGGCGTAGATGCGAATCCGAATATTATTGAATATGCCAGGAAGAATACCGCCGCCTGGCCGGAAATTGAATATCTGGTCGCCGATATTTTTTCGGATTCTTTTGCTGCCAGAAAGTTCGACATTGTAACCAGCACTTTATTCACTCACCATTTTACAGACGAACAGCTGGTAAAAATGATGAAGAGCCTCCATGGGCAGGCACGTCTGGGGCTGGTGGTAAATGATTTACACCGGCACCCGATCGCTTATCATTCCATTAAACTCATTACGCAACTTGCCAGCCGCTCTTACATGGTAAAACACGATGCGCCGGTATCGGTACTACGGGCCTTCTCCCGAAAAGACTGGCAACAGATTCTTGCACGGGCCGGGCTGAGGAGCTATCAGCTTCGCTGGAAATGGGCCTTCCGCTGGATGTTGCTGGTGGGGCACTAAAAGTCTTCCCCGGCTACTTCTTCTTCTATCTCGGGTGCTTCAGGAAGGTTTTTGAGGTACAGCAAAAAGGTAGTGCCCTGGCCTGGCTTACTTTCTACCTTTATTTTTCCCCCTGTTTTTACCAGCATGTTTTTTACAATGTGCATACCAATTCCCTTTCCACTGGCCTGGCTGGTAAAGCGGCGGAAGGGGCGGAACAGATTTTTGCCATAGCGCTCCAAATCAATGCCTATTCCATTATCCTGGTAAGTAACTACTACAAAACCTTCTTCTTTTGTGCATTCCATGCGAATATGGAGGGGTTCTTCTGCCTTTCGGTATTTAATGGAGTTGCTAAGCAGATTGCGGAAAATGCTGTGCAGGTAGGGGCGAACAAAGGTAATATGCCGGCAGCCTTCGAAGGAAGTATGTATGGCATGATCGACGGCTGAAAGCTCCGGCTTAAAATCTTTAAGGGTGGAAAGGAATTCTTCTTCGATATCGATATCGCGCATAATATCGCCCTGCTGGTTCTGGGCCTCGATGAGCTGAATCATTCCCTGAAGTGTTGTATCCATACGCTCGGCCGAAATATTAAGGTTCTCCACGATTCTCTCTGCTTTTTCGGGTATGGAAAGGTCGAGCAGGCTTAGCAGGCCTTTCATATTGGCAATGGGAGCCCGCAGGTCGTGAGCAGCTGTATGCACGAAGTTATCGAGGTACTGGTTAATCTGGTTCAGCTGCAGGTTTTGCTGCCAGAGGCGCTTATTTTGCAGTTTCTGGTCATGAATATCGGTACAGGAGCCAAACCATTTCATAATTTCTCCTTCTGCATTGTATAAAGGAATGCCCTTGGCAAGGAACCAGCGGTATTCGCCTTCCTTGTTACGAATGCGATATTCTGTGCGGTACTCTTCCTGTGTTTCGACAGAATGTTTCCATCCCTGCACTGCCTGCTCCAGGTCGTCGGGATGGATTCTGTGGTGCCAGTCAAAATCGTCCTCCTGGTTCTGTGGCAGCCCTGTATACTCGTACCACTTATGGTTCAGGTAATCGGGTTTTCCTTCGGCAGTGGCCGTCCAGATTATCTGGGGGAGAGAGTTGGCCAGCTGGCGGAACTCCTGGGCAGCCATTCGCTGGCGTTCTTCACTGATTTTGGCCTCATGGATATCCGTGGCAGAGCCTATCCATTTAAATACCTGCTCTTCGGCATTGATGAGGGGAATAAAGCGAACGATATTCCAGCGGTATTCTCCGCTGTGGTGGCGGATCCTGATTTCCTGCTGGAGTCCTTCGGTATTTTTTACGGCATCGGCCCACAGCGCGCGGAAGGGTCCCAAGTCTGCTGGCTGGATAAAGAGACTAGCGAACTGACCGCCCATTTCAAGGCCGGATAAGCCGGTATACTCGTAAAAAGCCTGGTTGAGATAATCGGGCACTCCATTCGGATCGGTGGTAAAGATAATCTGCGGGATGTTTTCAGCTAAAATGAGAAATTCCCTGGCATCTTTCAGCTCCTTTTCTATCCTTCTTTCGCGGCTTACATCTCTTGATGCAATGGTGGCACCAATCTGCTGACCCTGCTCATCAAAAATCGGGTTGAAAGTTATTTCATAATAATTGCGGTTTATGCCGGGGTCGCCCAGCTCCTGCAGAATAGTGAAGGCTTCTCCTTTAAAAGCCCTATGCCAGAGTTGCTGAAGGCTTTCCAGCTCATTCGGGAGGTGAGAGAGCGTTGCCTTCAGGTCCTGGCCCGGTTCTGGCTGTATACCATATATTCGCTGATATTCCTTTGCGAAGGATTTATTAAAGGCCAGCAGGCGAAAATCTCTGTCACGCGAGCAGATGGCATCTTTGGTGCTATCCAGGATGTTGCGCAATTTAACATTGCTGAGCTTCAGCTCCTGGTTTATGGCTGCCAGCTGTTTTTCTTTTTCTTTTAGCTCAGAAATATCGCGGGTAACAACCAGCAGGCTTTTTACCTCATCCTCTTCATTTAGTTCGGGCGTAATGGTCGTAAACAAGGCTTTTATGCCATTGCTGGTCTGTACATCAGCGGCATACTCCACCTGCTCTTTTTCTGCAAGTGCTTTATGCAGGGCCTGCACATAACGCTGGTTTTGGGCCTGTGGGAGGGCAACCTCTTCGGGCTTTTTACCGATAAAATGGCCAGGCGAAAGGCCTGTGTGGCTTTCAATAGCCTGGTTAATAAACAGGTAATGAAGGGAGGGGCTGTGCCTGACAATAATATCGGGGGTATTCTCTACCAGGGTGCGCCACTTGCTTTCGGAAGCTTTGAGCTGATTTCGGGTATGATGGAGCTCGGAGATATCGCGCCCTTCGGCAATCAGGAACATGACCTCCTCATTTTCGTTGAAGAGGGGTTTAAGGGAAAAATCAATAAAGAGCTCTTCTCCATTGCGGTCGGTAATAATTTCTTCGGAGCGGACAAAGTTACCGCGGGCTGCCTGCATTACCGCTTTGCGAAGGCGCCGGTTATTGGCTTCAGTGCTCTTCCACCAGCCCGCTTCCCAAAAGAAACGTCCTTTCACATCCTTCCACTCAAAACCACAAAAATTAAGCGCCGATTTATTGGCTTCCAGCATGCGCCCTTCGGTATCGAGTAAGCCTGTAAACTGGAAGGACTCATTGAATATCTCTTCAAACCGGCTTTTAAAATAAGCCTCGCGGCTGTATAGGTCGTGTATGTCCTGGTAAACAGCAAGGTAATTTGTTCCAGGGGCACCCTCTGATGCGAGAGAGACAGACCAGCTTTGGGAGTGCCAGCGGTACTGCCCTTTGTGGTTCTTTAGCCGATAATTAACCGTCTGCTGTTTTTCAGGCCTTTGCTGGAATAGTTGCGCTGCTTCAGCTGCATCAGCAGGGTGGATACAGGAAAGCAGCTGGGAAGCTGTTAAGGGAGCATCTGCACCTGTATACTCCTGGAAAGCCAGGTTTGGGTATATCAGCCCATCGCTGCCGCTGAGCCACCAGCCCGGGAAGGGTAGTGGGCTAACGGGCGTTTTTTTACCACCTGAAGCGCTGTTTGTCTGGTGCATAAGGGCTGACTAAACTATTATTAATGTGTAATTTACAAGGAAGGTGGTTTAAATCAAAAAGCGCGGATGGAGGGCTGGTGTACCATTTATGCCATTGCTGGTTTTTAGCGGACCCATTCTACCTTATCTTCTATGGGCTTTCTGCGGCCTTCGGGCCATTTGGTACGGAGCATGCCAATATAGAGGAAACCCAGGAGCCGGTCTTTTTCACCCAGGCCAAAAAATTCTCTTGCCTCGGGCCAGTAGGTAACCCCTCCGGAGCCCCAGTAGCAGCCAATACGATAGGCAGCGGCAGTTAAGTACATATTTTGTACGGCGCAGGCAACGGCTTCCACTTCTTCAATTTCTGGTAATTTTTCTTTTGGGTCGCGCTGCATTCCTATACTGATAATGTGCGAACACTGGAGTGGCTTCTCCTGTAATTTTCTGAACTTATTTTCATCAAAATTCCCTTCGCCTTCTGTTTTGCGGCGGTAAAGGCCCGACTGAAAATCGGCCAGCTGCTGCAGTCCTTTTCCGGTAAAAACCCTGAAGCGCCAGGGTTCGGTAAGGGAATGCGTAGGGGCCCAGTTGGCATTTTCGAGCATTTGCTGAATGATGGTATCCTCTACCTGTTCTCCGGAAAACATATTGGGATAAATGGAGCGGCGCTGCCGCATCAGGCGGTTAATTTCTTCTGTATTAAAAGTGGTGTTCATACCTGTTAAGCTAAGGTGAAAAAGTTTGTACTTTGACCTTTTACAAATAAATAATTTTCAACGAACTGTCAAAACTGTAGCCGGATTCCTGCAAAAAAACTTCTTGCAGCCGCAGGCTGAAAATAACGCTCTCCATACTGTGGGTTAGTGTCATTGCCCAGGCTGTAAACCTCATTAAGCAGGTTGTCCGCTCCGGCAAATACTTCTGCCGAAAACTCCTTTAGCGGGAGCTGGTAGCCCAGTTTCATTTTGAGGAGGTGGTAAGATTCTGCGAAAACGATATTGGCATCATTAAGGGGAATATCTGCTACATATTGCCAGTCGGCCTGCAGGTTTAGCCCTACCCTGCTGTTCAGGCTGATGGAGCTTGCAAGGGTATGAGGAGCCACGCCGGGAATATATTTTCCTTCAAAGCTTTGGCCATTCCGGGCATATTCCTGGTAAAGGAAACGGTGATAAGTATAGCTCTGGCGAAAGCGAAGCTCTTCCAGGAAGCCGGATTCTGGCTGCAGGAGGAGGTAGTCGAGCCACAGTTCCACTCCCTGCTGCAGGGTTGAACCTGTGTTCCGGAACAGCACCACCCCGGAGGCATCCTGGTAGCTGACAATGGTTTGGTTAAGGTTGAACCAGAAGGTGATAAGGTCGTAGTAAAGGCGGTGGTTAAGCAAATGGCCGCGAATGCCCAACTCATAATTCCACCCCTGCTCCGGCGCTAAAGTGGTGTTGAGGCTGCCTTCATTGGTTCGTACCTCGTCCAGTCCGGGTGGCGAAAAGCCCTGGCTGATGCTGCCGTGCAGGCTCACCTCCGGCCGGAATACTTTCGAGGCTCCTATACGGGCGGCAAGAGCTGGTTCGAAGACAATAGGTCCATCATCGGCCCCAAATCCATTGCGGCTGTACAGCCGGTCAATTTCGTAGCGAAGGCGGTTGTAGCTAAGTCCCGCCGTTAGCAGCCATTGCTGCGGCAGCTCGACTTCGGCCTGTGCAAAAAAGAGGTACTGGCTGCTCAGTATTTCATCGCTAAAGTTGAGGGTATCGGGTAGTCCTTCTTCATTATCAAAGTTAAGGGCAGACCGTTGTTGTAGCTGGTACTCCGCGCCAGCGGTGAGGGTAGTGCTGCTACGGCCCCAGTCAAAGCCATACTGGAAAATGGTGCGGCCCCCGCCGGCAAGGGTATTTTCCTTTTTGTAGTCGGTATTAAATGGATGGTCGAAGTAGTGCAGATAAGAATAAAGGGTGGTTTGGTTACGCCAGTCTCCATATTCCCACTCATGGCTCAGGCCACTGATAAGCACATCGTAATTGATGGAAGCATTTTTTTCTGCACTGCCGGGGCGGGCCTGGCGGGGATCTTCCTGGTATTGCTCCGGGTTTAGCCCTCCCGGAATCTGGTAGAATAAGTTGGTGTAGAGCAGGTTTAGCTCCAGTTGCCGGTGCTCATCGAGTTGATGTTCTGTATTAAGCTGGGCTACGGTGCGGGAAAAGGCGCTGTGGTTGCGGTAGCCATCGGTTTGCTGGTGGGCAACGCGTACGCCGTAGCGGTTAGCTGGCTCACCTGTCTGCACTTTTGCATACACCCGTTGCAATCCATAGCTGCCGCCCAAGTAGCCTGCCTCTGTCCTGGCAGCGTCAGTTTCGGTATCGAGCAGGAGCGCTCCGCCGGTGCCAGCTCCATACAAACTTCCGGCGGGGCCTTTAATAATTTCTATCTGGTCGATATTCACCAGGTCGAGGAAATTGAGCTGGGTATCGCCACCGGGTTCGGTAAAAGGAATACCGTTCCAGTAGATTTTTACATTGCGTACGCCAAAGGGTGCGCGAATAGAGCTTCCGCGGATAGATACCCGGTAGCTGCCGGGCGAACGCTGCTCCAGCCGTACCCCCGGCACCACATTAACCGAAGCCAAAAGGCTGGTTTGGTCGAAGCGGCCAATTTCGCGCGGAGCGAGGTGCTGAATGCTACCTGGCACTTCGAGTATGCTCCGGTGCTGCTCATATGCCTGAACAACTACCTCGGGTAGTTGGCCGCTGAGCGGGTATAGCAAAATGGTCGGTAAGTGGCCGGAATCCGGCAGGAGAAGCTGCCTGCTGCTATAGTTGGGGAGGTAAATAATTACTTCTGCCGGCAGTTTCCAGGGAACAGGGGCCAGGCCTAAACTATCGGTATACTGCTGTTGCCCGCTCTGCTGGTGCCGGATGAGCACATTTTCGAGTGGCTCCCCATTTTCCGCATCGGCTACTTTAAGTTGCGCCTGTGCGGCTGCGGAAAGAGAAAGAAATAAAAAAGTAAAAAGTAAAGCTAAAATTCGCATCGAAAAAATTTTACCACAAAGGTAGTAAAAAAGTGCTTGTCGATTATTCAAAACCAGGGGTGCGTTTTTTCAGCTAAATAGGAGGAACTTATTGTGTGGTGAAAAAGGGAGTAGCCAGTTGTAAAGATTAACAGGATTTATGAAACCAATCCTTCTCAGTTTAAGCCTACATCAGGCAACTTAAAAGGTTCTTCCTCAGGTATTCTTTTCGCTTTTGCTTCTGGCCTTCTTTCTCCCGCTTGCAGATCTCCATTATGGTGAAGCTGAGCAGTTCCAGGGAAGTTTGTTCTTTATGGAAGCACTGGTAAACACCATAGCTCTCGTGTAGACTATGCAGTTCTTTATACTCCTCCGCACAAAACCATACAACTTCAATTTTGCTATCGTAAATTTTGATACTCTGGGTAAGGTACAGGAGGTTCGTGAGTCCCAGGTTGTCGTCGAGGAGAACGATATCAGGAATCTTATAAAGGTTAGCTTCAGCTTCTTCCACGGTGGGGAAAATATTTATACACTCCTGTGTAGTAATTCTGAGTTGATTCAGTAGCTGAACGGCTTCAAAGGGAAACCTGCTGGTAAGGAATATCATGAAAGGAAGCGTAAATAAATGAAAATATCTTCTGCTTCCTGCAGTGTATAAAAACTGTACCGATTCCGAAGAATGGGCTTTAAAAGGCTGAAGTGGGGTTTTGGGAATAAATACTGCTAATTCGAATTCCCATAAATGGAGTGCTTTCTCAAAATGGATTTATGGGTATGAAAGAGAATGAACGGGGAAACTACTTGTTCTGGAGTTTTTCGCCAATATCGGCTTTGAGCGTTTCCATCAGGTTTTTAAAGCTGCCTTCGCGGCATCCTTCTAAAAAGCTGTTGAATGTTTGCTTGTGCTGGTCCATATTAAGGTTAAAGCGCTCTTTTTCCTGCTGCAGCTTCCCCTGGGCGCGGCAAAACAGCTGACGGCAGTTATCTTTTTTCTTTTCAACAATTTCGGCAATCTCGGAATAATCGAAACTAAAGACTTCGCGAAACAGGTATACCGCTCGTTCGCTGGGTTCCAGCTTTTGCATGAGCACTTTCATAGCCTGCGACAGCTCTACCTCCAGGTCTATCTTGTGCAGGTCGAAATCAAATGAACCCAGCCACTCGGCATGGAGAATAGGGTCAATGAGCTCTTCGGCATTTTGCCTGATCTTTTTCAGGTGGTTAATGCAGTTATTGGTTACGGCTTTTATCAGGTAAGCCTTAACATTCTGGATATGCTCCCGCTTGCTGCTCAGAAATTTCAGTAAAGTATCCTGCACAATGTCTTCGGCATCCATGAGGTTATTGACCATTTTGTAGGCAATAGATACCAGCATGGGCTGGTACATGACAATGGTTTTATCGATATTTATCGGTTCAGGCACTTTAATTACTATTTTTAAGCAGTATATATTACGGGCAAATATAGCAGGAATGTTGATATTCTCTACATTCGTGTTAGGTTGCTAACAAAAAAGAAGGTTTAATAAATTCACTTTTTTCTGAAATTAAATCCGAGTGTAAGGTAAAAGCTGCGGGCATCGGAAGGAATAATGCCCGGGCCGGGATAGCCATCGGCGCGACGGGTAAAGTAGCGATTGTCGGTAAGGTTGTTTATACCGCTTTCAAAGGTAAACTGCTTAAAGCCATACTGCAGCGACAGATCCATCACATAAAAAGCCGGAATAGGACCAATAACTGCACCCGGCAGGGGGGTGACTGGGTTGGTATTGTCAGCATCGGTAAACTGGGTGGCAACATAGGAATATTGCAGGCTTGCCGCAAAAGTATTTTTCCGGAAGCTCAGACCCGACTTGATATTGACAGGAGGTACGAGCTCTACTTTTTTATTGCGAAAGGCAGTTTGTTCTGAGTTATAATACCTGCCTTCGATAAGTGCCAGGTTCAGGTACAGGTTCAGGTGAAAGGCTGGCTTTGGCTGTAGTAACTGCATTATATCTGCCTGCACAAAGCTTTCCATGCCGGCGATAAATGCATCTGAAATATTGCGTCTTGCCCTTACCGGAATGCCCTTCCTGTTTTCGTTAATGGTACTGATCTTGTCCTTATATTTTAAATAGAAAAGGCTCATGTCGTAGTTCAGCCAGCTGTTGCGCCCTCTCCAGCCCAGGTCTGCGCTGTAGCCACTTTCATCTGTCAGGTTCGGGTCGACATACATATTCGGATTTAACATCCGGAGATCGGTAAAATTAATGGCGCGGTAATTTCGCGAGATATTCCCGTAAAACTCTGTCTGCAAATGGGGCTTATAGCTAATGCCCACCCCTGCCAGCCATACCGGCCGCTGCCGCTTCTTTTTATCGAGCTGCGTACGGGTAGTTTCTACGGGTAGTCCGTTCTCATCGGCAATGTACATCACTTCCTGGTAATAGCCGTCGGTGCGGGTGTCGATCCATTCGTAGCGGATGCCGGGTGTGATACTCCACTGGTCGTTTATCGGGAAGATATTTTCGGCGAAAAAGGCAAGGTTGCGGTTTGGGAACAGGTGGTCCGACACCAGACTGTCTGGGTTCAGGTACTGGAAAGCAGGCTCAGATCCACTATTGGCCACTCCCTGCATTTTATGGGTAAGTCCCTGGTAGTAACGTGTACCGAGCAGCAATACGGCAGGTCGACCTTTTAGGCTGTAGTGCTGCATAAGGCGGGTTTCGTTGCCAAAGTTGCGGAAGGTATCCTGTATAAGTGTTCGGTATTCACCAGTGGGACGGTGCAGTGGATCCAAATCGCCGAGTGCATCTCTGCCTGCATACAGGCCAAAGGTTCTGCTTTCGAGACGGGTTTTATCGCTGAAACGGTACTCCATTAATACGGCCCCTAAATTCCAGTTTACCTTAAACCAGTTGCGATCGCGGAAGGAGAGCTGCGGATTGGCCAGAAACTGCTCATCGGTAAGGCCCCCCGGCTGCTGCGCCAGGTAGTTCATATGGGTATATTCCAGCCCAAGACTAAATTTGTCGCTGATGGAAAACTGAAAATCACCAAAGAAATTATCGACCTCAAATCCGGAGTTGGGGCGCCAGCCATCGCCCTGCTTGTGCTGGTAAAAGGTGTAATAGTTGAAACTGCCTACCGTTCCGCCCAGGCTGTTGAAGGAATTGAAGAGGCCGAAGGAGCCAATGGTTTGGCGGGTGGTAAACTCTAAAGGTGTATCGGAGGGGCCGTCTTTCAGAATGAAGTTGAGCATGCCGCCAAACTGGGTTCCATATTGCAGGGAGGCTGCGCCCCGCACAATCTGGATACGTTCAAGGGCTTCGGCAGGCGGAGTATAGTAGCTTTCGGGGTAGCCGAGCGCATCGGCACTAATGTCGTAGCCATTCTGGCGGGTATTAAAATTGGAGGTGCGGTTAGGGCTGAGGCCACGGCCGCCAATACCAAGCTGCAGGCCGGCACCATCGCTTTCCCAGATGTTCAGGCCCGGCACTTTAGCGTAAATCTGTCGGCTGTTATTAGTGGCCAGGTTGGCGGTAATATCCTCCAGCACAATTACCTCATTCTTCTTCCCTTCGTAAATGGCCGTGCCTTCCACGGCATTCAGGCGGGTAATACCTCCGGTATAGTTTCGTTGTTCCGATATGGTTACCTCTTCCAGAACCTCTTCCAGCTCCTCAAGACTAAAGTTGATTTCAATGCGGGTATTGTCTGCTATTTCTACCTGCCGAACCTGGCTCCGGAGGCCATGGGAAAATACTGCCAGTGTATAGGTGCCGCCCTTGCTTAGGGGTAGGGTATATTTTCCCTGCCCGTTGGTGGTGGTATTAACAGGCGTTCCCTGGATGAAAATATCGGCCCCTGCAACAGGCTTTCCGGTGTTGGCCCTGCTAACCTGGCCGGTAATAACAACCGACTGGCCTGCTGCCGTAAGTACAGTTAAGCTGAAAATGCTACACCAGATGAACAGAACGCTTACTCTCCTCATATTCTTTCTCTAAAAGTTTCCGGCATGCCGGGGCTGTTGCTCATAGGGGAGCAGCCAGTTTTTGTGCGCGAAATTATCAGTTATTTTGCTCAAATCCACTTCCGGATTTACATACAGACGGCTTGGCCTGCCATTGAGGCTCACATAGCTTCGGGCACGTACTTCCGGGGCTTCAATTCCTTTCGCTTCATACTCTGCCGCCAGGAAATGGGCGAACTGCAGAATTAAGTCAGGCTGAGTGGCCATCATTTTTTCCTGCTGAGGCGTCAGGTAATGATGATTCATTACCTCTACCTGCCGGCCGGTGGCAGGGTCTTGCACAAAAAAGGTAATGTGACCTGCTTTCTCCATCAGCATTACCCGCCAGGAAAAGCGGTAGCCCTGCTCGGTCCAGAAGAGCTTGTCGGGGTAAGCAGCGAAGCGGAATGGAAAGAGCAGCTGAAACAGAAAATAAAGACCAAGGAGTGGAGCCAGCAGGCGTGGGGCGGCAGGCTTAAACACCCTCTGTGGAATGTTTTGAGGTACAGCAGCAGAGCGGCCAATTCTCCGGAGGAGGCTAAGCAGACGCTGGTGAAAGCCTTCTGAAAAAAAGAGGAGCGTGCTGAGGATCATGATGTAGGGGAACATGCCAATCGGGAACAGCACAGCCGTAACAATATGGAAGCCGATTACTGCTGCATAAGCCGGTAATCGTGTTCTCTTATACAGCAGGAGAAAAGGAATGCTCAGGTCGTAAAGTGCACCACTCCAGCTGAAGAAGTAGGCTACCCAAACCTTATCGAGGTAAGGACCTAACAGAGGAAGCCCGGTTTTGGCCGATAACCACAGGCGGAGTGGCTGGGCCTCCAGCAGCCAGTCGGGGTTGAGTTTGGCAAGGCCGGCATAGAAGTAAACAATGCCCAGCTGCAGCTTAAAAATGTTGATGGTCCAGGCAGGCACATGGGTACAGCGGAGGCTTGGTTTCCGGCGTACATCGAGCGAAAAGTAGCGATGGGCAGGCACCACACAAAGCAGGAGACTTACCAGGCTTACAAAATAGTAGTGGTTCAGGTAATTGGTTACATCAATCAGCTCTACATAGGTAAAGAGCAGGAAGAAGAGCGGTGCCACCAGGCGGTAGAAAAGCCCGAGCATGATACCGGTGGCAGCCACTGCCATGGTAGCAAAAACAAGGTACATGCCCAGGGTGCCCAACGGCTTTACCCAGCTGAAGCCATAGTAAGTAAAGAAGAAGCCGGGTTCCAGGTAAAGCTGGCTAACCCACCCTTTTGCCATAAACCGGATTACACTGGCCAGCATCATACCGCCAAATATAATCCGGAATACGGCCAGGGGTGCAATGTGCACCTGCCGTGTTATATGCCTGCTCAGCCCGCTCATTACTTTTTAGTCTCCGTCGTTGTCCACGTAAGAAATATTTACGCTCAGGGCCGAAGGCATATCTGTTTTGATATACTGCATCAGCGCTACAATTTCGTCGTACGCAGCCCGGGTTTTATCCGGGTTGTTGACGATGGCCTCTGGTAAAGGCTCAGGAATGGCGGCTACAGCCGAATGAATATTCTGAAACTGGCTGAGAATAGTGGCGGAAAGATCATCCTGAATATTACCGGCTTCGTAAATGGCATCAATGTAATCGTCCAGCCCTAGCCCGTCGGTGCCATTGGCTTCTCCTTTAAAAAGAGCTTCCATATTTAGCAGGTGTGCCTGCATGAGGGGGAGGGAAATGCCGCTGTAAAACGCTTCAGTGGCCCGTGGAAAAACATCGCCCTTCATGGAGTTTACACCAATAGGAATGCCCAACCTTTTATTTTTCGTTATTTCATAGCCCTGGTTAAACTGGTTAACCAGGTTGCTGAGGGAGGTGCCGGCTTCAGTTCCGGTATTGGAAATAAAATCGCCCAGGTAATTCTCGCCGTTATCCGACCAGGCGGTATATACCTCGTTGGCCAGTGTTGTTACCTGATCGGTTACCTCGTGCAGGTACTGCCTGCGTGCTTCGGCATTTTCGGCCGTGGTATAGGCTGCCAGAATTTCTTCCTGGCTGGCGCCGCTAAACAGGAGGTAGTCGAGCGCGGGCAGGCCTTTTTTATTTGAGCTGTAGAGTCCGTTAAGGTCCCAGCTTCCTGCGGCAATACTTTCTTCCACCTCGCTAAAGTCAGTTGGAAAGTGGTTGATGTTCATCCGGAGGTTTACTTCCATGGCAGGGCCAAACTCAAATGGCTCTACTCTTATCCATGAATGATAGGTGGCCTTAAGCGCATCTTGTGCAGCCGCGAGGCTGGCGGCAGTGGGCTGCTCGGTAAATTCATGTATCGCCTCTTCGAGCAGACTGGTAGTGGTGCTGAAATTTGCGTAGGCAGGGAAAATAATATTTTGCCCGATATTGGTAAGCATGGCCTGCTGGTCGAAGTTTACTTCATCGGTTTCTCCGGGACCCTCTTCGGTACAGGAGGAAAAACCGAGCAATGCAAGCAGCAGTAAAGCGAGCGTATATGGTTTGTAAAGGTTCATGTGGGGCAATTTTATAAACGAACAAATCCGCCGGCTGCAACAACCGGCGGATAGGGTTAAGTACTTAGGCAGATTACAGGTTGATGATTTCAGCATCGCTGAAGCCAAAGATTTCCTGTAGTTCAACATTGATAGACTGAAGCGCTTCTTCAGTAGCTTCTGGGTTTTCAAAAGCGGCTTTAGGATTATTGCCGAAAAGCTCGTTCAGGGCCTCCAGCTGCTCATTGGTAATGCTTTTAGCAGGATTGTAGTAAAGTGCGTTGAGGAAAGCTTTTCCTTCAGACCAGTGGTGGTAGAAGTTTCCTGCTTCGCCTGCCTCCAGATCTTTAAGGGCGCTGTTAACATAGTGTACAGCATTGGTAGCGGCCAGTTTTTCCCAGTTAGTGCGAATGGTTTCAATAGCTGCATCGCGCGCCTCCATATCGTTATTATTAATGGCAGTACGGCCAGCCAGGAATGCATTAAAAATTTCGTCGCGCAGGTCAATCACTTCGGAGCGGCCATTGGCATAATGAGCCCAGTACCATGCCTTTTCTGTCGGATCTTCTGTTCCTTCAGGTACTTCGGCAGTCAGGTAATCATCCGGGGCACCAAAATAGCCGAATGCTTCGTCCCAGTGGTGCTGCATGGCGGTGCCTTCACCTTCCACTACTTCGGTATTGTCGACATTCATTTTGTCCTCGCCCAGGTAAACGGCTGTGGCCTGGTAGTAGAGCAGGGCACCCATAAGTCCTTTGGCAATCATTTGCGCAGGCTCCACACCATACTGGTCATATAATCTGCCGCCAATAATGTACTCGTTGGTTCCGCTCAGGGTATCAATGGAAGCAAAATAACCTTCAATTTCTGCGACCGCTTCAGCAGCGGTTTTGCTCTTGATGTTTTTGTCAGTGTCGAAAAGATTATTGGTGTTTTCAAATATAGCATCGAGTTGGTCGGCAGTAACAACGGTTTCGCCATCGTTGGCCGACTTTGCTGCTGCTTCCAGCATGCTCATCATCTGAATGCGGGCAGTCTGTCCTGAGTAGTCTACATTCTCGAAGTTGTAGGTAGCAGGCACCTCTTCCAGCTCAGGCACTATCGGATCCTCTTCAGTACAGGCAGAAAATGTAAATAATGCGGCAAAGCCCAGTACACTGAGCGCTTTGGTAGGGGTAGCCAAAAAGTTTCTTTTCATCGGTTTAGAAGGTTATTTTTATTTAGATTGATTATAAATTGATGTCGCAAAACTATCATTCATAATCTTTGGATGCAAACATTGGCTAAATTTTCTTTCGAAATATCTAAGCTGCTTAAGGGTGCCGGGGCACTATTTTTCCATCTTTGCTCAAAAAGCCTTTTTGGGCAAGCTGCAGAATAGCTTCATTTTCATCGGAATAAGCCTCTACAATCTGGTAGGGAGTGGGGTGAATCAGCTGGTTAATACGTCTGATTTTTTCCCAGTCTTTACAGGCCCTGCCTTCTATTTTGTATCGGCCCTGTACATATTGGGTGCGGGTAGCCAGCCAGTAATCGGGTTGTAGGAAATGCTCGAACAGGGGTTGTGCATAGCAATCGAGTGCACCCGTAGCAAAGCAAATGGCGACATTGCGGCTTCGGAGCTCCTCTATCCGGCTTAGTAGCTCCGGGTTAAAATGCAGCGGCCATTCGCCTGCCCAGTATTCGTACGCATAGGCCTTGAGTTTTTGTGGTGGTATGTTGTCGAGGTAATGGAAGAAATTTTCTTTAAAAGTGGTTTTATTCAGTAATCCCATCTTCTTCCCCAGAGAATATACCCCCATGCTTAATAGATGGAATGCCTTAGGTTTTTCCTTGTGGATAATGAACTTAAAAAATTCTTCCTTGGAGGACTTGTTGTAAACCGTTTGGTTCAGATCGAAAACGGCAATATTTAAAAGGCTGCTGTTACTCATGACATTTATTAAATGTTTGAGCCACAACCTTTTGCTGATGTTGTAAGTTTAGCTCCTTTGCGGAGCAGGCTGAGCTGCCTTCTTTTTATGATTGGCAATAAACACGCCTACAATAATGCCTGCCATGCCTACATAATGCCCTGCAAACAGTGGTTCCCCGTCAATTACACCCCATATTACCGCAATTATCGGAATAAGATAGGTAACAAAGGAGGCAAACATGGGAGTGGTAAGCTGCACCAGCCTGTTAAAAATAATAAGAGCCGCCGCCGTGCCCACTACTCCCAGGATACTCACATACATCAGGGAAAGCCAGGCCCCTTCTACTTCTACTATTTTAGTGGTAAAATCTGTAAAGCCGAATAGGAATATAATGGCAATGGGAACAACAAAAACCAGTGAAATTGCTGTAATGGCTACAGGTTTAAGGGCACTTAACCTGTACTTGATAATATTCAGGTTGAGCCCGTAGCAAAGGGTAGCCAGCACCACATAAAAAGCATAAAAGTTAATATCGCCGAGATTTCCACGGCTGGTGGCCAGTATCAGTACCACCGTACCCACCAGGCTAATAATTAAGCCAATACTATTTCGGCGGGTAAAGGTCTGGCTGAAAAAGAGAGCGCCTATCATCACCACAAAGAGCGGGGTGAGCGCATTGAGTACACCTGTAACGCCGGAGGCCAGCTGTGTCTGGGCTTTGGCGAACAGAAAAGCGGGCAGAAAAGAGCCTACAAACCCTACCATCAGCAAAAACCAGCGGTCCTGCTTTCCAACCTTCCCGAAATTCCGGAGGGCAATGGGAATGAGGAACAAAGCCGCTGTGGCGATGCGCAGGGCCCCCACCTCTCCGGCAGAAAAGGCAATGAGCGATTTTTTGATCAGAATAAATGAGCTGCCCCAAATCAGGGACAAAAGAATAAGCAGGCCCCACGAAAGTGCTCCCGCACCCTCAAGGACTTTTTTAGTTTTCAACAACACTGTAGGCATTAGCAAACACTTCGGCCACTTCATTGAGGGTGGCGAGCACCTCCTCGTAATTATCAGATTCTACCAGGCGGGTGCGGTAGGGCTTAAAATTAGGAATTCCGCGGAAATAATTGGTGTAGTGCCTGCGCATCTCAAAAATTCCCTGTTTTTCTTCTTTCCATTCTATGGAAAATCTCAAATGCTCCTTTGCCACGGCTACCCGTTCTGCCAGGCTGGGGCCGGGCAGGTGTTCGCCGGTTTTGAGGAAGTGTTTAATCTCGTTAAAAATCCAGGGATAACCGATGGCGGCCCTGCCAATCATGATGCCGTCGACGCCATACCGGTTTTTATATTCCAGCGCTTTTTCCGGTGAGTCAATATCCCCATTACCGAAAATAGGAATATGAATATCGGGGTGGTTTTTAACTTCGGCTATATAGCTCCAGTCGGCCTCGCCTTTATACATTTGCTGGCGGGTGCGGCCGTGGATGGTAAGGGCCTGTATGCCCACATCCTGCAGGCGTTTGGCGACCTCTATAATTTTAATGGTGCTATGGTCCCAGCCTAAGCGTGTTTTCACCGTTACCGGTTTGTTTACCCGCTTTACAATTTCGGCCGTCATGGTCTGCATTTTCGGGAGGTCGAGCAAAATACCTGCGCCGGCTCCTTTACAGGCCACCTTTTTTACCGGGCAGCCATAATTAATATCGACCAGCTCCGGATTAGCCTCCTCGGCAATGGCCGCAGCTTCGCGCATGCTCTCTATTTTATCGCCGAAAATTTGTATGCCAATAGGGCGCTCATAATCGTAAATATCCAGCTTCTGCAGGCTTTTGGCGGCATCGCGGATGAGCCCTTCTGCCGAAATAAATTCAGTATACATCAGGTCGGCGCCATTGACTTTACACACGGCCCGGAAAGGCGGGTCGCTCACATCTTCCATGGGTGCCAGCAGGAGTGGGAACTCGCCGACTTCTAAGTTTCCTATTTTAACCAATTTGCAATTATTATTTTTAGCGTAAATTTACGCTTTATTATGAGAAATAACGGAACCGAACTGCAAGATTCTTTTACGTCCAAACCCTGGCGTGCGCTGTTTATCATTATCCTTTGTTTCTTTATAGGTATGTTCGTGGGGCAGTTCTTCGGTGCTTTACTGGCTATGCTCCTGTTTGACCTCGGTTTTACCGAGGTACTACTGGTGGGCACCAACTACCAGAATTCTCCTAACGCCAAATATGTTTTATACTGCCTGCAGTTCGGTTCGGCTCTTGGTGCTTTTATTATTGCACCGCTTTTTTACCTTTATCGCCTTGAACAAAAACCTGTTTCAGCCCTTTTTAACAGCAAGGCGGCCAAAACAATTCCTATAGTACTTACCGTTTTCATTACGCTCTCTTTTATGGTGGTGAATTCTGCCCTTATTGAGTGGAATGCAACGGTCGACTTTCCTCCTTCCATGGAGTCCTTTGAGCGAATTTTACAGGAGCAGGAAGAAGATCTTCGACTTTTAACGGAATTTCTTACTACTTTCGATTCGGCCTGGGATTTTATTATTGCCCTGCTGGTGATTGCTGTATTGCCTGCGGTGGGCGAGGAGCTGCTCTTCCGGGGGCTTATCCAGTCAAAACTGCAGAAAGCTTTGGGGAATCCTCATGTTGCCATCTGGCTGACGGCTTTTATCTTCGGGGCTATTCACTTTCAGTTTTACGGGCTGGTTCCCCGCTTATTTTTAGGAGCTATTTTTGGTTATATATTTTACTGGTCGGGCAGCCTTTTATTGCCGATTGTGGCTCACTTTATTAATAACGGCTTTAGCCTGCTGATGTATTATTTATACCAGCAGGGAGCGGTTGAGTATGATGTGGCGGAAACATCGGCCTTGCCAACCAGTAGTATTCTTGTATTTTTACTTTTAGGGCTGGTTGCCTTCTGGGCTTTTTACTGGTACTTCAGGAGGGCTTTTGCAGAGAGTGCAGTCGAATGAAAAAATGGATTAATGTGTATAAATCAGATAACCAGTACCGGGCCGAAATTGTAAAGGCCGTGCTGGAGGATAACGATTTGCCTGCAGTGCTGGTTAACAAAAAAGACCGAATTTACCATCTAGGCTATTATGAAGTGCATGTAAGCCCCGATGATGTGTGGAAGGCGTTAAAAATTATCTCGGATGATATCACGTTTGAATAGTTATAGTAATCTGCGGCAGCGGGTCATTGCAGCACTGATAGGAGGGGCGGTTATTATTTTCTCCTCCTGGTATAGCCCATGGACCTACTTCGCGGTATTTTTTGTAATTTGTATGCTTACCCTGCTGGAGTTTTATAAGCTTACCGGCCTTGATGGGATGCTGCCGCTTAAATTCTGGGGTACTTTTTCGGGTATGAGCCTGTTTACCCTTACTTTTCTGATTGAAAAGGAACTGATTACTTATCATTACTATGTCCTGATTTTTCCCATAGCAGCGGGTACCTTTTTCATAAAATTGTACAGAAAAGCAGATACAAAGCCCTTTACCAGTATTGCCTATACTTTTTTAGGCATCTGCTATGTGGCCATTCCCTTTTCGCTCCTCCATGTGTGTGTGTTTATCGACGGTTACTACAGCCACGAGATTGTGCTGGGCCTGCTGTTTATCATCTGGGCCAGTGATACCGGTGCTTATTTTGCCGGAACAAAATTTGGCAAGACCAAGCTTTTCGAGCGGGTTTCTCCTAAAAAATCCTGGGAAGGGAGTATAGGTGGTACCGTTACGGCCCTGGCTATGGCGTTTGTAATCTCCTACTTTTACCGTGACCTGCTACCTTTCGAATGGCTGATCCTGGCCCTGATTGCCGTGGTTACCGCCACCTATGGCGACCTGGTGGAGTCGCTCTTCAAGCGGAGTATTGCCATTAAAGATTCCGGTACTTCTATCCCAGGACATGGCGGATTTCTGGACCGCTTTGATGGTCTTTTGCTCTCTGTTCCCTTTATTCTGGCCTATTTAATCCTGTTTTGAAAACCCCTGCGCCTGAATTCCGTTGCAAACGATTGAAACAGGTGGAGTCTGCAGATTATTTTAAATGTTTAAACATTTAATACTGTAATAATTTTTTCATCTTTAAATAAAATCCTTTGAATCAAATGTTTTTTTAATAATAGACTTCTTTCTAATTTTACTCACCTAAACACATAAAACAACCGGGGGCCGAAGGGTGTATATAAGTTACTGATTTACATTTTTTTGCTTCAGGAATTTTTAAGTTAACAGATTATGGCATATATAGAACCTGCTCCCATTAAGGACAGAGAGAACCCTTTCGAATCGATGATGTCGAGGTTCCACATCGCTGCACAGGCGTTGGGTCTTGAAGATGAAGTTTATAATGTGCTGAAAGCACCCACCAAACAGGTAACTGTATCCTTGCCTGTAACAATGGACGATGGTTCCATTAAGGTGTTTGAAGGTTACCGGGTAATCCACTCCAATATTTTAGGTCCTTCGAAAGGAGGGGTTCGTTATGATATCCATGTGAATATCGACGAAGTAAAAGCCCTTGCTGCCTGGATGACCTGGAAATGCGCTGTGGTGGATATCCCCTACGGAGGTGCCAAAGGTGGCATCTGCTGTAATCCGCGCCAGATGTCGGCCGGCGAAATAGAGCGCCTTACCCGTGCCTACACCCTGTCGATGATGGAGGTATTTGGCCCCGACCGCGATATTCCTGCTCCGGATATGGGAACGGGCCCTCAGGAAATGGCCTGGATGATGGACGAATACTCGAGAGCCATCGGTAAAACCACCACCGCCGTGGTAACCGGTAAGCCACTGGTACTTGGTGGTTCCTTAGGTCGTACCGAAGCTACCGGCCGTGGGGTAATGGTAACCGCCCTGGCTGCCATGGAAAAGCTTAAAATTAACCCTTATCAGGCAACCTGTGCCGTACAGGGATTCGGTAACGTAGGTTCTTTTGCTGCCCTTCTGCTGGAAGAACGTGGTGTGAAAATAGTTTCTATTTCGGACCTGTCAGGTGCTTACCACAACGAGAATGGTATCGATATTAACGAGGCCATTAATTACAGAAATAAAAATAAAGGCAGTCTCGAAGGCTTTCCTGGTGGTGAAAAGCTGGGCAGCGGCGAAGAACTGCTGGAGCTGGAGGTAGATGTGCTGGTGCCTGCAGCGATGGAAGATGTAATTACCATTAAAAATGCCCATAATATTAAGGCGAAGCTGATTGTAGAAGGAGCCAATGGCCCTACTTCTGCCAAAGCCGACCCCATTATCAATGACAAGGGTATACTGGTAGTTCCCGATATTCTGGCCAATGCAGGCGGTGTAACCGTTTCGTATTTCGAGTGGGTACAAAACCGTTTGGGTTATAAGTGGACCGGTGAGCGTGTAAACCGCCGCTCCGACAGGATTATGAAAGATGCCTTTGATAAGGTGTACCGTGCTACGCAGGAGTATGACGTGTCTATGCGTATTGGTGCCTATATTGTGGCCATCGATAAAGTATCTAAAACCTATAAATTCCGTGGTGGATTCTAAACCATCCTGGTGTTAAACGGTTAAAATATAAAAGGCTGGTCGGGCATTATTCCGGTCAGCCTTTTTTTTAGAATTATGTTCTTATTCTGCAAGATGTTTTTATTTTTGCGGGGCCTTTATAATAAGGGCACCTCTGAAATTAATTTTACGCATAATGACCATTCATAAAGAAGGACGCCGGCTGTTGCTGATATTGCTGGTGGTGCTGGTAGCCATCAATCTTGCCATTATTTATTTTAATCCGGGGCAGGAGCCGATCCAGTATATCTTCATCGGGATTAGCATCCTTTTTTACATACTCATTCTTCAGTTCTTTCGGAACCCCCGCCTGGTGGCTACGCCAAATGACCGGCATGTGCTGGCCCCGGCCGATGGTAAGGTGGTGGTAATTGAAGAGGTGGTGGAGAAGGAATATTTTAACAGTCCGCGCCGGCAGATCTCTATCTTTATGTCGCCGGTAAACGTGCATGTGAATCGTAACCCGGTGAGCGGGGTAATAAAATATTTTAAGTATCATGCAGGTCAGTATCTGGTAGCCTGGCACCCTAAATCCAGTACCGATAATGAGCGTACTACCATTGTAATTGAATCGGCTTCAGGGGTGGAGGTGCTGTTCCGGCAGATTGCCGGAGCTCTTGCCCGCCGGATAAAATGGTATGTGGAAGAAGGAATGGAGGTAGAGCAGGGTGCTGAATTCGGCTTTATCAAGTTTGGCTCCAGAGTGGATGTGCTGTTGCCTTTAGATGCCGAAGTAAAAGTAGCTGTTGGCGATAAAACCAAAGGCGGGCGAACCATCATAGCAGAGCTTAAAGAATAACAGGAGGAGCAACAGTTCTAAAGAAATGTAAAAGCCGGGAGATTGCTCTTCCGGCTTTCGCTTTATTAATGCTTTATAGTTGCGGCTGCTTTTTTGCTAATTCCATTCCAAATAGTTGGCTCAGGTGCCGGAGCATTTTTTCTTCCACTTCCTCCATTGGTACCTCTTGCCCCAGTTCGTGTGCCAGTGAGGTAACCGCTTTGTCATCTATTCCGCAGGGGACAATATTGCCAAAATAGTTCAGGTCAGTATTAATGTTAAAAGCAAAGCCGTGCATCGTTACCCATCGGCTGCTTTTTACCCCCAGGGCACAGATTTTCCGCGGGTTGCGCTGTTCCTCATGGTCGAGCCAAACACCGGTAAGCCCCTGAATTCTCCCGCTTTCCAGGTCGTACTCTTTCAAAGTGAGGATAACCGCCTCTTCGAGGAGGCGCAGGTACTTGTGGATATCGGTAAAGAAATTATCGAGGTCCAGTATAGGATAACCCACCAGTTGCCCCGGGCCATGATAGGTAATATCGCCACCCCTGTTTATTTTATAATAGCTGGCATGTGCCTGTTCCAGTCCCTGCTCATCGAGCAGCAGGTGAGCCTCATCGCCACTTTTGCCGAGGGTATATACATGGGGATGCTGGCAGAAGAGCAGGTAGTTAGGCGTAGGCTGCTGCAGGTGCTCAGCCTGCTTGCGATTATTGATTTTCAGCTCAATAACTTCGGCAAACAACTTTTCCTGATAGTCCCAGGCCTGCTGATAATCAATCAGGCCCAGGTGCTGGAATGTTACCGTCTTCTCTATAATTGCATTCACGGTTTATCCTTTAGCCAGTTCGCTTTTCAGGTGGTCAATGGCTTTAATTTCAAAAGCATCCGTATCGTTGGCTGCTGCCAGGAAGTACGAAACCCAGTCTGTTAGGTGAATGAGGTAAAAGCACTGCTCCAGCAGGCTTTTACCTTTTGCCTCAATATCGTGTATGTTGGCAGCTTTTTTACTGAAAATTTCACGGCTTATGCGGTATCGTTCCCGTACCCGTGGGTGGTCGTAGGTAGTTTTCAGGAAGTATACCTTGCTGTCTACCAGTACCTGCTCCGGATGTTCCCAGCCCACCAGTTCGTTATGGTTCATTTCCGGGAAGGCATTGGTGTGGCAAAGGTGCTTACCGTTTTCGTTAATTTGCTGCTGAATGCGTACGGCTACGGGGTAAATGCGGGTATCGGCATAAAAAACAGGCAGGTAGCCTTTAATACCATTGGCTAACTTCTCTGCACGCTCAGGAAGTTGGTCTTTCTCTTCATCCAGCAGCTGAATGAGGCTTTCTGTCTGCTGAACAAAGGCGGAGCCGGTCAGTCCTTTATAGTGCAGCATAAACAGCAGCTGTATAACGGAGTATCCCATGTTGGCCCTGGGGCTGTCGGAATCGCCGGGAATATTTATTACATCCAGCTCATTTTCTCTGGCCAGCTTTCCTATTTTTCCACCACTGGTAATGACGGCACACTGAGCGCCGGCCTGTAGGGCCTGCCCCAGGGCTTCGAGTGTTTCTTCGGTATTACCGCTAAACGAGGAGGCGATAAAGAGCGTATGCTCATTTACAAAAGCCGGAATATTGTAACTTTTAGAGATGGTGACAGGCACCTTTATTTCGTCCTGGGTAAGAGAGGCAACTAAAGTGCCGCCAATTCCGGAGCCGCCCATGCCGGCGATTACGATATTCCGGATTTCTTTGCCGGCAGGTTTTACCTTTGCGGCCTGCCCTATTTTTAGCGCATCGCGAAGCTGGTGAGTAAAACCTTCAATCAGGGGTCTCATTTTGTCCATATATTCAAAAACGTTTATAACGGTAACAGAAAAATATATCCAAATTTAGAATAAAAATCGATGGATGATAAACAAGCCACCGGAAAATTGGGTGAAAAGCTGGCAGCAGAATACCTGCAGCAAAAGGGTTATGAGATTATAGCTAGCAATTACCGGCATAGGCGGGGTGAAATTGACCTTATTGCTCAGCACGAGGGGGTGCTAATTTTTGTCGAGGTGAAAACAAGAAAGGGCGGGCCTGCCTGGGGGTACCCGGAGGAGGCAGTCGATGCTAAAAAGGCCCGACTGATAGTGGCTACTGCCAATGCTTACATTTTTGAAACTGACTGGCATGGAGAGATCCGCTTCGATATTGTTTCTGTTCAGTTGGGAATAACCACCCTGATAAGCCATTTCGAAGATGCTTTTTATTAGTGCCGGCTGCTTAGTGGCTAATGATTTCTGGTATTAAGTTGTCAGTAAAAAGTATTAAGAAAGGATATCCAGTGGCAGCGAGCTATGAGCGTTTTCTGTCCTGTTTCCTGACTCTTGGTTCTTACATCTTATGCCCTACGTCTATCATCCATCGTCTCCTCTCCTACACCAGTACCTCATCCGGTTCCTCTGTTTTCTTTTTCCGGGCGGGACCGCCGCCTGGTAAGCTTATGCCCGGAGGAAGGTCATCCAAATCGGGGAGGTTTAATACAGTACTACCGCCGTCGTCATCGTCTTCGCCATTGATGGGGCCGGTTCTCTTTTTCATCAGCACTACCATGCAATAAACCATGACCACATAGGCAACACCGAAAAGTATAATATCTACCATTTCGTTTAAAAAATTTAAAATTCGGTTTTGTATGATCAACAGAATTAGCTTTTTAAAGTTTTGATTAACAGGGCATTCTTCCCTAACTTCGTTGAATTAATCTGCTGGAAATTTTGTACCGTTTAAGGTTACTGTACCTGCCTTTAAAGCAGGTAATTTTATTCTACTGTTTTGAAAAGAAAAATGTTACTGTTGCGTGCTTTCTGAACCACAAAAAATATTAAAAAGGTTTTTCGGTTATGAGCAGTTCCGGCCCATGCAGCAGGATGTCGTGCAGGCAGCGGTAAGCGGGCGCGATGTGCTGGTGTTAATGCCAACAGGGGGCGGAAAATCGATCTGCTACCAGGTGCCGGCGCTGTGTCTTCCCGGCTTAACAGTGGTGGTATCGCCTCTCATTGCCCTGATGCAGGACCAGGTAGAGGCGCTGAAGCGCAACGGTATTTCGGCTGCTTTTTTAAACAGCAGCCAGGACTGGCAGGAGCAGGCTGCTATTGAGCGGCAGTGCCTAAATGGAGAGCTAAAGTTAATTTACGTATCTCCCGAAAAACTCCTGACCGATAATTTTCAGTACATTCTCAGCAAGGCGCAGATATCGCTTTTCGCGATAGACGAGGCGCACTGTATTAGTTTCTGGGGGCACGATTTTCGCCTGGAGTATACCCAGCTGGGGAAAATTAAGGAGCTCTTCCCTCATGTGCCGCTGATGGCCCTCACCGCCACGGCCGATAAGCTAACCCGTCAGGATATACTACAACAGCTCCGGTTGGAACAGCCGGAGGTTTTTGTGGCTTCTTTCGATCGGCCTAACCTTAGCTTAACGGTACACCCGGCACAGGAACGAATAAAACGTATTCTGGAATTTCTGGAAGATCATCCCTTCGAGGCGGGTATTATTTACTGCCTGAGCAGAAAGGCCTGCGAGCAGGTAGCTGCCCGGCTTACCGCAGCGGGTTACAAGGCCGGTTATTACCATGCAGCCCTGTCGCATCAGCAACGCAGCCATACGCAGGATGCTTTTCTAAAGGATGATATACAGATTGTGTGTGCTACTGTGGCCTTTGGAATGGGAATCGATAAATCGAATGTACGCTGGGTTATTCATTATAACCTGCCTAAAAATATAGAAAGCTATTACCAGGAAATTGGCCGTGCCGGGCGCGACGGACTGGCTGCCGATACCCTGCTGTTTTACTCCTTTGCCGATGTAATGAAGCAGCGCAGCATGCTGGAGGAGCTGCCCGACCAGCGCCGTGAGCTGCAGGAAGCAAAGCTGGAACGCCTGCAGCAGTATGCTGAAGCTCATATCTGTCGCCGGAAGGTGCTGCTGGCCTATTTTGGCGAAGTGCAGGATGAAAACTGTGGTAACTGCGATGTATGCCGTAATCCGCACCAGTCCTTCGATGGAACTGTGTTGGCGCAAAAAGCACTCTCTGCCATCGTGCGGGCAAAGGAAACCTTACCTATTTCGCTGCTCATCGACGTGCTCCGTGGTGGCGATACGGAAGAGGTAAGGCGAAAGGGTCTTTTCAAGATAAAAACCTACGGCTCCGGCCGCGATGTGCACCCACTGGACTGGCGCAACTATATTCAGCAGCTTATTAATACCGGTCTGCTGGAAATCGCGTACGAACAGCGGCAGCACCTTCGGCTTAACGAAAACAGCAGGGAAGTGCTGTTCAATGGCAAAAAGGTAGAGCTGTATAAAGTAGAATCTCCGGCAGTGGCTGGGCTGGGGAAACCTAAACCAAAAGCTGAGGCCATTGGTGGTGAATTGTTTAACCGCCTGCGAAAATTGCGCAAGCAGCTGGCAGATGAGCAGGGGGTGCCTCCATATGTGATCTTCAGCGATAAAACGCTGCAGGAAATGGCTGCCGACCAGCCGGTAACGGAGGATAGTATGCTGCAGGTAAATGGGGTGGGCCGCCAGAAGATGAGCACCTATGGGCATGATTTTATTACAGAAATTATGGCTTTTCAGAAGGCTCAAAAAGGGAAAGGCGAAAAAGCACAGGGAGCAACGCATTTAGTGAGCCTGGAATTGCTGCAGCAGGGCTTATCTGTCGAGCAGATTGCCAGGCAGCGGGGTATGCACCCAACCACCATTTACTCTCATGTAGCCACCCTGTATGAGCAGAATCGCTTACAGTCACTCAATTCTTATGTGAGTGAGCGGGAGCTGGAGGCAATAGGAAATGCTATTTATGTCCATGGTATAGACAGTCAGTTAAAGCAGTTATTCGATAGTTTGCATGGTAAATACCCTTACCATAAAATACGACTGGCTATTGCTTTTTACAAAAAGAAGGGAATGAAGGTGTAAAATCCTTCCCTGAACAATTATTTTTAAGGCTTTTTTTCGGCTTCTCGTGGCCTGATGGCTGTTTTTGGCTAAAATTCCCTCTGCTTCCTGTAACCTTTGCTGCTTTTTTTCAGTTTATTAAATGCTTTCTTTCAAAAGATTGCATTGTACCCTTTTTATATACATTTTCCCGATTATGCTTTTTCAAAGAATTTTTCTTACGTCTTCTTTAGAGTACTTGCTCCATATAGCCTGAAAGTTAGGTATTTATGGGCTGAGCGTGATTTTAATGATGATTACAGTACAGGCGTCGGGAATAACAATTTAGTATAAAAGTAATATTTTATAAAATTTTTGCAATCACGTAAGCAAAATTCAGGAGCAAATATTACATTTGTGGTACTTTGCCTCGAAAAGTGAATTTTATCTGAATTCATCCACGCACGGAAACAGAGGGTTAAATTAAATTAGTTGTTGATGAGGAATTTCTACTACAGTTTACCAAAAGACCGGTACTTCCCCTTATTTGCTTTAATGCTGGGCCTGTTGCTGGTCATCCAGTCTGTACAGGCTGCAGATATACAGCCGGAAATAGAAAACCAAACCTTCCATATTCAGGAAAACAGTCCAAAAGGGACCGTTATAGGGACAATAGAAGCGGTTAATGCTACTTCTTATTCTTTTGTTTTGGCGGAAGGAGAAGAGTTGCCTTTCGCACTGGACCCGGCAACAGGTGTTCTGACCGTCAGTGACAGTGCAATGGTAGATTTTGAGATCCACAGCCTGTTCGAGTTTTGGGTGCAGGTAAGGGATAATGAAGGGCTGAGCGAACAGGCCCTCATAACCATAGAGGTGGAGGATGTACAGAAGCCTGTAGTTCTTTCATCAACTGCCACTGATACCACCGAAAATGCAGCTTTGCTGAAGGGTACTTTTCAGACAGGAGGAGCGGAAACGACTGCTGCCTTCCAGTACGGAGAGGAATTGCCGCTGGCCGAATTCGATCCTGTCGGGGCAGAAGGAAGTAAAACAGTAAATGCTGATGCTACTGAAAGTCCAGTGGAGTTGCAGCTGAACGGCCTGACTGACAGTGTTCAATATTTTTACCGCCTGGTAGCCAGAAACAGCGAAGGAGTGACCTACGGAGAAGTGCAGGATTTTCGTACTTTTTCCATTCCAATAGTTAAAAGCATTTCCACACGAGATCAGAACCCTACCAATGTTGAGATGGTGAGCTTCTTGGTGAGCTTTTCGGAGCCTGTCAATGGAGTGGATATAGAAGACTTTGCTTTAGACATTATGCCGGATGAAGGAGGAGAACTGCTTGCTACCATTAATGCGGTCTCCGTTTTAGGCGATTCTGGGAAAGAATATGTGGTGACAGTAAATGATATAAGTCTGGAAGGGAATGGTACCATTAAGTTGCTATTTGTTGACAAAGAAAGTAGTCCGGTAGAAAGTTTGAAAGGTGTAAATATCGGAGGGGAGGGCCCTGAGAACGGGAATTTTGACGGCGGAGAAGTTTATACCATTGATAATGACCCTCCATCTGCCTACGCACTGCTTTACACTAATGAAGATGTACCGGTGCGCTATAGTTTTTCTGTAAATAGCTCGCCTGAAAACCCTGAAGATCTTATTTTTTCTTTTGAGTCCACAAATACAGCTTTGGTTGGTAACAGCAGTTATCAGCTTAAAAAGAAGTCTTCCAGCTGGGAAATTCTTATCATCCCGAGTCCCCATATGTCTGGCGAAACTGATTTGACTATCTACGTAAAAGATGCTGCCGGAAATAAATCTGACCCCCCAATCAGACTTAAAGTGGTGGTTCGTGCAGTGGCCGATGAGCCGCTTCTAGTAGCAAATAGTCAGGAAATAGCGGAAGACGAAACACTTGCCCTGGGCTTGTCTGCCGAACTAATCGATAAAGATGGTTCTGAAACGCTGGAGCAGATAGTAGTGAGTGGCGTTCATCCAGATGCTGTTTTATCTGCCGGAACACCTGATGCTGCTAAAACTACGTATACATTTGCTTCGGCTGCCGAACTGGCCGGCCTTAGCTTTACTCCCCCTCTCAATGCGGCAGGGGTACATGAAATGATACTTTCTGCTACCTCAAGAGAAGAAGCCGAAGGAGATTTGCTTACAAAGAAAACCGCTACGGCCACTAAAACCTTTACCATTACAGTAAAAGGAGAAAATGATGCGCCTGCATTTGCTTTAACCCCATCTTCCTTAGAAGTAGCAGAAGATTTTACAGAAGCACAATATGTAGCCATAGAGCCTGCAGCCGTACCTGCCGATGAACTGGAGCAGACAGTAACATATTCAGTAGCGGTTAAGAATGAAGGAGAGGCTCCTATTGCTACCGTGGTGGTAGAGAATAATGCGGAAGGAAATCCTCAGCTAAAGATTACGGCTATAGAGAACCTGAATGGCAGCCAGACTTTTGTCGTGAAGGCAGATGACGGGCAGGCAGCCTTCAATGAAGCTACACAGGAATTTACCCTTACGGTTACAGCGGTTAATGATGCGCCTGCATTTGCTTTAACCCCATCTTCCTTAGAAGTAGCAGAAGATTTTACAGAAGCACAATATGTAGCCATAGAGCCTGCAGCCGTACCTGCCGATGAACTGGAGCAGACAGTAACATATTCAGTAGCGGTTAAGAATGAAGGAGAGGCTCCTATTGCTACCGTGGTGGTAGAGAATAATGCGGAAGGAAATCCTCAGCTAAAGATTACGGCTATAGAGAACCTGAATGGCAGCCAGACTTTTGTCGTGAAGGCAGATGACGGGCAGGCAGCCTTCAATGAAGCTACACAGGAATTTACCCTTACGGTTACAGCGGTTAATGATGCTCCGGCCTTTAGTCTGAGCGAATCAGAAGTGATAAAAGAAGAGGACTTTGCCGGACCGGTAACTGTTACCCTTACCGATAAATCGCCGGCAGATGAAGGCGAAGCAATTACTTATTCATTGGAGCCTGCTTCTGTAGCATTTGCAGAGGTATCTATTAATAGCTCCAATGGCACCATCACCATTAATCCTGTAGCCGATGCACATGGCAGCCAGGCCTTTACCGTAGTGGCTAATGATGGCGCTGCTACTTACAGGCAGCCTTTCACCCTTACGGTAACAGCTGTAAATGATGCGCCGGAATTTACGCTTAGCCAGACAGCCGTCACTAAAGAGGAAGATTTCGAAGGAACTGTAGAGGTAACGCTGGAAGATAATTCTCCAGATAATGAAGGAGAAGCTATCACCTACTCCCTGTCTCCTGCTTCTGTAGATTTTGTCAATATTTCAATTGACCCTGAAACAGGAAAAATAGAAATTAGTGCTGTAGCAGATGGCAACGGCAGCCAGACTTTTGTCGTGAAGGCAGATGACGGGCAGGCAGCCTTCAATGAAGCTACACAGGAATTTACCCTTACGGTTACAGCGGTTAATGATGCTCCGGCCTTTAGTCTGAGCGAATCAGAAGTGATAAAAGAAGAGGACTTTGCCGGACCGGTAACTGTTACCCTTACCGATAAATCGCCGGCAGATGAAGGCGAAGCAATTACTTATTCATTGGAGCCTGCTTCTGTAGCATTTGCAGAGGTATCTATTAATAGCTCCAATGGCACCATCACCATTAATCCTGTAGCCGATGCACATGGCAGCCAGGCCTTTACCGTAGTGGCTAATGATGGCGCTGCTACTTACAGGCAGCCTTTCACCCTTACGGTAACAGCTGTAAATGATGCGCCGGAATTTACGCTTAGCCAGACAGCCGTCACTAAAGAGGAAGATTTCGAAGGAACTGTAGAGGTAACGCTGGAAGATAATTCTCCAGATAATGAAGGAGAAGCTATCACCTACTCCCTGTCTCCTGCTTCTGTAGATTTTGCCAATGTATCTTTCGATGCCGCTACAGGAAAAATATCCATCACCTCTAAACCTCACTACTTCGGAGAGCAGGTGTTTACCTTGACTGCTAACGATGGGCAGAATATAGTAAACGAAACGGTGACTCTGACGATCAATCCGGTTAATGACGCTCCGGTATTTACCCTCAACCGGGAGCTGGTGAGCAAGGAGGAAGATTTTAGCTCTGCGGAAAAAGTAACACTTACGCTCGAGCCGGCGGTATATGGCGAAGAGGGCGAGGTCATCACTTACAGCCTGAACCCGGCCACTGTTGACTTTGCTAATATGGTTATCGATGCCCAGGCAGGAGTCGTAACCATTACTTCCCTGCCCGATCGGAATGGACAGCAGGAAATAGAAGTAGTCGCTACGGACAACGGTCAGCCAACAGTGGCATCGGCAAGCCAAACCTTTACGCTCAAAGTAGGGGCAGTTCCTGATGGACCCGGACTCGCAGCCGAGCTGGAAGATCAGACCATTTATGAAGATGCAGCTTATACCTATACTGTTCCCGAAGCAGCCTTTGCTGACCCCGACGGGGAAATACTTACCTACACCGCTACTCTGGTTGGAGGCGAGGCGCTGCCAGAATGGTTAAGCTTCGATGCGGCAGCCAGAACATTTAGTGGCCAACCCGATAGCCCTGAAGTAGGTGATTACCAAATTCAGGTGGTCGCAGAGGATGGAAACGGACAATCCGTAGCCGATGACTTTGTGCTGACAGTACTGCCGGTAAATGACCTGCCAACCATTTCTCCGCTGGACGATGTAGTGGTAGAATTAGGTAGCGAGGTGCCCGCCATCCTGTTTACCCTTGCCGATGAAGAAACGCCTGCCGCTGAGCTGACGGTAAATGTAGTGGCAGATAATGCAGCTTTACTTCCTGCCTCGGCCATTGAAATAAGCGGAGAGGGAGCAGAAAGGAAGTTGCTGTTAAGCCCAATGCTGGAGCAGTATGGCAGCAGCGAAATAAGCCTTACGGTATCGGATGGCGAAGGCGAAACGATTGAACACTTTGTCTTTACCGTTGATTTCCGTGAGCTGGCGCTGGATATCCCTACCCTCATTACCCCAAATGGTGACGGGGCCAACGATACATGGAACATCCGCTACCTCTCCCTTTACGAAACCAGTGCCATTCGAATATTCGACCGCAGTGGAAGGCGGGTTTTCGAAACGGAAAACTATTTAAATGGCCCTGAATGGGATGGAACTATGGGAGGCACCGACCTGCCGGAGGGCGTCTATTTCTACGAGATTATATTGAATGGTGGAAAAATCAGCAAGAAGGGTACCCTCACAATTTCCCGATAATGGAAGAAAAGAACGTAGCTATGAAAAAGATTTTTATATTAATTTTTATGGGATGCTTTCTGCTAAACTCCGGGCTATTCGCACAGGAGCCGCAGGAGTATCGCTTAAGCCAGTACTTTCTGCAGCCTCATGCCATTAATCCTGCCTTTTCCGGAATTGAGAATTTCTGGAAAATTAATGCAGGCTACCGCCAGCAATGGACCGGCATGGAAGAGTCGCCGGAAGCCTATTTCCTGAGCTTTAACGGCCTGTTCAAAAAGCAGGATGTCCGAATGAATTCTGTTCGTATTAGCCGCCCGGGTGCCTATGAGGAGCAGGAAACGGATGAGGCTTACCGGCTAAGAATGCAGAAACACGGTTTTGGCGGCTTCCTTAGCAGGAATGATTACAGGGCATTGAATATCACATCCGGCTTCCTGTCTTATGCCTATCATATGCCCTTGAGCAGGAAGCTGACCATGGCCCTGGGAGTGGCAGGCGGGCTAACCCACAATGGTTACAATGCAAATGACTACCACGTTCGCACTACCGAAGATGTAATTTATCAGGCCCTGTTGAGTGGCGGCATTAACCAGACGTATTATGGGCTGAAAATAGGGGGGACCCTGTATGGGCGGAAGTTCTATGCCGGCTACACCGCCTCCCAGCTAATTGTAGGCAGCAGTTCTACCGACGATGTGCTGAGCAATCCCACCACTTATGTGCACCATTATGCCATGGTGGGCTACCAGCTTAACCTGAGCCGGCAACTGGTGCTCCAGCCAAGCATTCTGGTGCGCTACGATAAGGTAAAGGATGCCCGCTTCGATGCCAATGTTAAACTGCGCTTCGATGACCTAATGTGGGCGGGAGTTTCCTACCGCAATAAGGAGGCTATAGCAGGTATGTTCGGCCTTATTCTGAGTAATCAGGTAACGCTGGGTTATGCTTACGAACAGAATACCGGTGAGTTTAACATTCAGAATAACGGTACCCACGAAGTAGTGTTAGGCCTTCGCCTGAACAGCAGAAATCGTGCAACACCTTATTTCTGGTAATCTGAAAAGGACTGATCATGAAGAAACTGAACGATATAATACTAATAGGAGTTGCCCTGCTTTGCCTGTGGAGCATGGGTAGCCATGCAACTGCGCAGGGTCATTCTGTAGCTGCTAAAGCACCTAATGCGGCTGGCTTTGTGTATGATCCGCCTCAAAAGCTGAGCCCTGTTATCAATTCTGAAGCAGAGGAAAGTATGCCGGTGCTTTCGGCCGATGGCAAAACGCTTTATTTTGTACGAATCCTCCACCCGGAGAATCTCGGAGGCAAATTTGCCGGCCATGATATATGGTATTCTAACATGCTGGGCGACAGCAGCTGGAGTAAGCCTAAAAACAGCCTGCTGAACCTGAACAACAAGGGCAACAATGCCATTTTGGGCTTTAGCGAAAAAGACGAAACCGTATACCTGCTCAACCATTACAACTCCAAAGACAGCCGGAATCCCGGAATTAGCTTTGCCCGGCAGGAAAAGCCCTACTGGTGGACGATGCCTGAACCGCTGGATATCCCTGACCTCAAAAAGGATGGCTTTTTTTACAATGCCTATGTAAATAGAGAGGGTAATGTTGCGATTGTTTCCATGAAAACCCGGAAAATGACGGGCGACGAAGACCTCTTCGTAACAATTAAAGGAGAAGATGGGGAATGGAGCAGGCTTAAAAATCTGGGGACTAAAATTAATACGCAGGGCTTCGAAATTACACCCTTTCTGAGTCAGGATGGTAAAACCATGTACTTTTCCAGCAACGGGCATAGCGGCTTTGGCGATGCAGACATTTACCGCGTTCAGCGACTCGACGAAAGCTGGACTAACTGGTCGGCACCCGAAAACCTGGGCCGCCCCCTCAACTCCAAAGGTTTCGATGCCGCCTATAATGAGCATGAAAATGGCACAGTTCTGTTTATTAGTAATCGCGATGGTTACCTGGCCGACATTTATGCCAGCCACATTCGCTCGGCACAATCGATAGAAGAAGAAAGGCTGCTGGCCGAGCAAAAACTCAGAGAGCAGGAAGCGCTGGAGGCAGAAAGAAGACGGCAGGAAGAGGAGGCGAGGCGTTTAGCGGAAAGCAATAAAGAGGAAATTGTACTGGATCGGGTTTATCCGCTGACCGTTAGTATTTATTTTGCTTTCGACTCCCACAGTCTTTCTGATGAGTCAAAAGCAAGGCTTACCGAGATTTTTCAGAAGTATACCAGCGGACAGGATGTGCGTGTAGAACTTATCGGCCATACCGATGCCATTGGTACCCCACAATACAACGACCAGCTCTCTATTAAAAGAGCCAAAGCGGCGGAGAACTTCCTGCTTTCGGCAGGGCTTGCCAAAGAACGTGTCCATACCGAAGGTCGCGGAGAAGCGGAACCTGCTGCGCCTAATGAAACACCTGAAGGCCGCCGCCAGAACCGCCGTGTAAAAATTATGGTGGTCAAGTAAAGCCTTTTCCTTAACCTTAACTGAAGAGCCGGTTCTCCTGTATTTTAATGCAGGAAGGCCGGTTTTTTTAATGGCTGGTGTCTGATTGCAGTAAAGGGTAAAAACCTGCCTTTCGGGTTAGACAAAACCTTACATACCTGCAACTGCTAAATTTTAATCACAGGTATAGTAGCCTCTTTATTAGACGGAAGCCCAGGAACTGATTACACATCAATTGACAAACAATTTATTTCAGGAAAAATCCTAAAAATAGTTTCTTTTGCTTTGGATTAAAAGTTGAAAATTTTAAATTAAGGAAAGTTCAATTTAAAAGCGGAACTGTGAATTTTTCGACTCCCTTTTCAAAGTCTCGACTGGATAGCCTTTCACTTTTTAGTATTTTATGGGCTGTTGCTACCATTTTTCATCTTTTATCCTTCCCTGAAGATGTACGTCTGCTCCATCCGATTAGCTGGCTAAGCGGAGTGGCAGCTGTCGCTGTTTTCTTATTCCCGCGAAGTATTCTACTCCTGGTATTACTCCTTTGCTTCAGGATTGCTGATGTATGGCAGTGGATTCCTTTTATTCCCAACCACATCTTTTTCGAGTTCTTGCTCAATATAGGTATGCTGCTGGCTATTGGCTGGTCCTACTGTAAGCAGTCCAGGGAAAGTGCCACAGAGAGACTTGATTTAGCTGATGCTGGCGTGAGAGAAAGATTCTTTCAGTCATTCGCTCCTGTTGCACGAATAAGTCTGCTGATCCTTTATTTCTTTGCTGTCCTGCATAAATTAAACTGGGACTATCTCAATCCCGCTTCAAGCTGCGGAACCTTTCTGCTGAATGGTATCGCGGCGAAAAGGCTGCCCTTCCTGCCATCCGGTGAGTGGGTGGAGCTGTCGGCGGTGTGGGGTACTCTGCTGCTGGAAGCGGGTATCCCGCTGATGCTCTGTTTCAGACGAACCAGAACGGCAGGAATACTCATTGGTATGGTCTTTCACTTCTTTTTGTCTATCCATCCGCACCGGGGAATATACAGCTTCTCTGCTTTAATGTTCTCGCTTTATGTTCTTTTTACGCCGCCCGATTTTCCACAAAAGCTGCAGGAGGTGCTGCATGCTTTAGGACGAAAGTGGCAAACCGCTCCTTTCTTACTGAAGGCAGTGGGAATGTGTAGCCTCCCTGCCTTTGCGTTACTGGCATGGCTCAACTGGTACGATCGGCTCTACATTGCTGGTTTCCTGTATTGGAGTGCCTGGGCGGCAGCGGCCATGCTGTTATTTGTTTTGGTGCTCCTGGGCGGCAGCGGTTATGCAGGAATAAGGCCTGAAAGCATATTCAGAATAAAAACACCATTTCTCTGGCTTGTACCCGCTTTACTGTTCTTTAACGGAATGAGTCCTTACCTCGGGTTAAAGACGGAATCAAGCTTCTCCATGTTTAGTAATCTTCGTACCGAAGGCGGGAAGACGAATCACCTCTTTATGCCTAATACCATCCGGCTTACCAACTTTCAGGAAGATCTTGTGGAAGTAACAGAAACAGATGCCGAGGAATTTCAGGTGTTGCTGGATAAGGAGAAGTATATTACTTCCTTTGAGTTTCAGCGTGTGGCCAGCGAAATTAAGCGCGATTTCCGGGCGCTGTACAAGAGAAACGGAAAGCAGGATACACTGATTGTGAAAGGGGGTATCAGTAACCGTCCGGAGCTTACCAGCCCTCATTCATGGTTCTTCAATAAGTTCTTTTATTTCCGGTATATCGATAAAGAAGGTCCCTGCAAGTGTATGCACTAAAAAGAGGTAAGGCTACATAAAGACGAGACCTACCCTGTCTTTTTACTTTTTGTCTGGCTATATAGTTGATGAAGGAAGGAATATGCACCAGGAGGAACTGTTTAGCCAGTGCGAAAGACCCAGGCAAAAAATAAACCCGAAGTAAAAAATACCTCGGGTTTGAGTGGAGAATGCCGGAGTCGAACCGGCGACCTCTTGCATGCCATGCAAGCGCTCTAGCCAGCTGAGCTAATCCCCCAATAGCTGTGCAAATATAGACTGCCCGTAAGATATATCAAAATGGGCGCTGTGCTTTTCTGTAAATTTTTCTGTAATAATCGGAGTGCAGGTTGGCTTCCACTACTCCCAGGGAGGAAGAGGCATGTATAAAGAGCACTTCGTTCCGCCCACGTACTTCTGTTACCATGCCTACATGGGTTATTTTGCCTCTCCGCTTATTGGCGGCAAAAAAGACAAGGTCGCCCGGTTGCAGTTCGTAAATGCTTACAGAGCGTCCATAATCACTCTGACCGGCTGAAGTACGTGGCAGATCAATGCCCGCTGCGCGGAAAGACGTTACCAGTAAGCCGGAGCAGTCCATGCCCGAACGGGTAGTGCCGCCCCACTTATAGGGAGTGCCGATAAAGCTTCGGGCGGTCGATATCACTTTTTGTTGCTGGCTATCTGCCTTCTTTGCTGATACCGAACGACTGCCGCTTTTACTACTGCTGCAGGAGCTAAAGGTAAGGCTGAGCAGGCAGAAGGTAAAGAGCAGGTAAAAGCCCCTGAAAGCAGCAGTGTTCCGTTGGTGCATGACAAACAAATTTTTTGGCTACCTTAAAAGTAATTTATTGAACGTCAAGAGGCAATACTAACGTACCATCTTTTGGCATATTTTCATAATGTGTACCTTTACATTGAGCTATGTGTGGAATAACCGGTATTTTTGCCTTTAATGAAATTGGCCGCATTGGCCTCATTCACCTCTCTGCTGCAACCGATGCACTGCAGCAGCGGGGACCCGACAGCCGTGGTGTCCATACCGACTATTTCGTAGGCCTCGGCCACCGCCGCCTTTCCATTATCGACACCTCCGCCGGTGGCGCACAGCCCATGCAGGATGGAGCCGGCCGCTATACCATTGTGTTTAATGGCGAAATCTATAACTACCGGGAGCTGCGTGAACAGCTGAAAGCAAAAGGGTATACCTTCCATTCCGATAGCGATACAGAGGTACTGCTGAAGATGTATATCGAATACGGAGAAAGATGCCTGCAGCAGCTGAATGGCTTTTTTGCTTTTGCAGTGTATGATGCGCAGGAGGAAAGCCTCTTTATTGCCCGCGACCGGATGGGCATTAAGCCGCTGCTCTATTACCAGGATACTGACCGCTTCCTCTTCGCTTCTGAAATGAAAGCCCTGCTGGCTTTTGGCCTTTCGCGTGAGCTTGATTATAATACACTCTACCTCTACCTGCAACTAAATTATATCCCTGCCCCGCATAGTATGCTAAAAGGGGTGCATAAGCTGATGCCGGGCCAGTATTTAAGATTGCAAAAAGGAGATATTTCCCTTTATAGCTGGTATGAAATTCCTTATGAGCCGAATAACCTCAATCCGGAAGGCTTAAGCTATGAGCAGCAGCAGGCAAAGCTCCGGGAGCTGATGGAGCGTTCGGTGCAGCGCCGGCTTTTGGCCGATGTGCCGCTTGGGGCTTTTCTGAGTGGAGGGATTGATTCCTCTGTCATCACCGCCCTTGCCAGTCGGCAGGTCGATAAGCTTAATACCTTCAGCATTGGTTATAAGGATGAGCCCTTTTTCGACGAAACCCGCTATGCCCGCCAGGTGGCAGATAAGTACAGAACGGAGCACACCGTCTTTTCCCTAACAAATGCAGATTTGTATGCCGACCTCCATGCGGTGCTGGATTATATCGATGAGCCCTTTGCCGATTCCTCGGCATTGCCGGTACACATCCTGAGCCGGCATACAAAACAAAGAGTTACGGTAGCCCTGAGCGGCGACGGGGCGGATGAGCTTTTCTCCGGTTACAACAAGCATGGTGCGGCTTTCCGGGCCCTGCAGGGTGGCTGGAAGGCAGGTCTTGTCCATGACCTGCTTCCGCTCTGGAAAATGCTGCCAAAGTCTCGTAATGGAGCTCTCTCCAATAAATTCCGGCAACTCCAGCGCTTTGCTGAAGGCATGCGGCTGCCGGCTGATGAGCGCTACTGGCGCTGGGCAGCCTTTGGTACAGAGGCCGAAGGCCTGGCGCTCCTTTCTTCCGCCGCAAAGGCAAAAATGGAAGAGGCCCTGTATCAAGAGCAAAAAAGAAATATTCTTCAGCCTATAGAAGAGCAGGATTTCAATACTTTTTTGTATACCGATCTGCAGCTGGTGCTGTCGAACGATATGCTTACGAAGGTCGACCTGATGAGCATGGCCCATGGGCTGGAAGTGCGGGTACCTTTTCTTGACCATGAGGTAGTCCGTTTTGCTTTTGAGCTACCGGTGGAGAGCAAGATAAACGGGGGCATGAAAAAGCGAATTGTGCAGGATGCTTTCCGGGACCTGCTGCCTCCTGAACTCTACCAGCGGCCAAAGCATGGCTTTGAAGTGCCCTTGCTGAAGTGGTTCCGCACCGAATTGCGCAGCCTGATTGAACACGATCTCCTGGCCGATCATTTTATAGAGGAGCAGGGCGTTTTTAACCTTTCTGAAGTTCAAAAGCTTAAAAAGCAGCTTTTCTCTAATAATCCGGGCGATGTGCATGCCCGTATCTGGGGCCTGATTGTTTTTCAGCACTGGTGGAAGAGGTATATGCGGTGAGCTGCTAAATTTATGTTTTTGCTTGCAGGGACTTGTCGTTTTCACCTATTTTTGCTGATAGTATGAATGGCTACACCTGAGCCACAATATTTCCCATCTATGCAAAAGCCTGCCGTATCAGTAATTATTTCGGTTTATAATAAATTAGAATGGCTCAGGCTGGTGCTGGCGGCCCTGGAGGTCCAGACTTTTAAGGATTTTGAGGTGATAATTGCTGATGACGGGAGCGGGGACGACTTTAAAAAAGGACTGGAGGAGTACAGCAAACGAAGCCCGCTGAAAATAAAGCATGTGTGGCATGAAGATAAAGGCTTCCGAAAAACCCGCATTCTCAATAAAGCAGTAAAAGAGGCTGCCGCCGCTTACCTCCTGTTTATTGATGGTGATTGTGTGCCGGACCCTCATTTTGTGGCAGATCACTGGCATAATCGTGCCATCAACACATCCCTTGCCGGCCGGAGAGCGAACTTATCGGAGCGGCTGACAGCACAATTAAATCCCGATAAAATAAGAAGAGGCTTTTTATCGAGCCTTGCCTTTTACCGGCATGTGTGGATGGATAGCTTCCGGAAAAGGAGCAAACATGCTGAAAAATCGCTCAGGCTGCCGACCTTTCTATATCGATTGATGCCAAAAAGGTCGAAAGGAATACTGGGCTGCAATTTTTCCTTACACAAGCAGGACCTGCTGGAGGTAAATGGCTTTGATATGCGCTACGAAGCCCCCGGCCATGGAGAAGATACCGATATCGACCTCCGGCTGAAATGGGCTGGCAAGAAAGTGAAGCTGTTAAAGTTTCAGGCCATACAATACCACCTGTACCACCGAAAACTGGAGCGGGAAAGCAACAATCCGGTTATTTTTGAGCAGGTATTGAAAAATAAAGAGGTAGCTACCCGCTATGGGCTGAATGAGCTGGAGTGAATTTCTGCGGTTGCGGTATCAAAGGCATTCCCTCACCTTCTTTGGTAAAGACTGAACCACCAGCTCATAGGAGTCTCTGATCCATTCTTTTAACAGTACATCAGGCACCGAACCATCGGTAAGTACCGTATTCCAATGCTTCTTGTTCATATGGTAGCCGGGCAGCACCCCTTCGTACTGTTCCCGCAGTTCCACCGCTTTTTCCGGCTCACACTTCAGGTTGATGCTTTCAAAGGTATCCATATCGGTGAGCGCAAACATTTTGCCACCCACCTTGAACACCAGTGTTTCTTCCCCGAAAGGAAAATCTTCCGTAGCTCCCGGCAAATGCAGGCAAAATTCGCGAAAGGCTTCGATATGCATGTTTGGGAGAGATTAGAAGTTAGAGGTTAGAAGATAGAAAAAGTCTATTCAACTTCTAACCCCTAATTTCTATCTTCTAACTTCTGTTGTTCCTGGCTTCTTCTCTTAGCTTCAGGTCGAGCTCTTTCAACTGCTCTTCGCTGATGGGGCTTGGGGAGTCGATCATTACATCGCGGCCACTGGTATTTTTCGGGAAGGCAATGAAGTCGCGGATGCTGTCTTTGCCGCCCATAAGTGCACAGAGGCGGTCGAAGCCAAAGGCAATACCACCGTGCGGAGGAGCACCATATTCGAAGGCATCCATCAGGAAGCCAAACTGCTTGCGGGCTTCTTCTTCGGTAAAGCCGAGGAGTTGAAACATTTGCTGCTGCAGACCGCGGTCGAAGATACGGATAGAACCACCGCCTACTTCTACGCCATTAATCACCATATCATACGCATTGGCGCGTACGGAGCCGGGGTCATTTTCCAGCTTGTCCATATCCTCTGGCTTGGGAGAGGTAAAAGGGTGGTGCATGGCATGGTAGCGCTTCGTTTCCTCATCGTACTCCAGCAGCGGGAAGTCCAGTACCCATAGCGGCTGGTACTCGTCAGGCTTGCGAAGGCCGAGTTCACTGCCCATGTGCAGGCGCAGCTCATTCATGGCCCTGCGGGTATGACTGGTGTCGCCGCTCAGTACCAGCAGCAGGTCACCAGGCTTCGCTTCCATTTTATCAGCCCAGGCTTTTAAATCTTCCTCACTGTAGAATTTATCGACCGACGATTTAAAGCTACCATCGCTGTTGTACTTCACATACACAAGGCCTTTGGCACCAATCTGCGGGCGTTTTACATAGTCGGAAAGGGCATCGAGCTGCTTGCGGGTATAATCGGCGCAGCCTTCCGCTTTAATCGCCACCACCAGTTCGGCCTGGTCGAATACATTAAAGCCTTTGTTCTGCGCCAGCTCGTTCAGCTCCACGAATTCCATACCGAAGCGGATGTCCGGCTTATCGGAGCCATAGAGTCGCATGGCATCGGCATACTGCATGCGTGGGAATTCCTTAAACTCCACACCTCTTACTTCCTTAAACAGGTGGCGGGCCAGTCCTTCGAAGGTATTGAGAATGTCTTCCTGATTCACAAAGGCCATTTCGCAGTCTATCTGCGTAAACTCCGGCTGGCGGTCAGCACGTAGATCTTCGTCGCGGAAGCATTTTACAATCTGGAAATAGCGGTCGAAACCACTTACCATCAGCAGCTGCTTAAAAGTCTGGGGCGATTGCGGCAGGGCATAAAACTCGCCGGGATTCATGCGGCTGGGTACCACAAAGTCGCGTGCCCCTTCGGGAGTAGATTTGATCAGTACCGGCGTCTCCACCTCCATAAACTGCTGGGCATCGAGGTAACGCCGGGTTTCCTGCATCATGCGGTGGCGCAGCTCAAAGTTTTTGCGGACGATATTGCGGCGCAGGTCGAGGTAGCGGTATTTCATCCGCAGGTCTTCACCTCCGTCAGTCTCGTCTTCTATCAGGAAGGGAGGGGTTTTTGACTTGTTAAGGATGGTGAGCTCCTTTACCCGTATTTCCACATCGCCGGTAGGGATGTTAGGGTTTTTATTGTAGCGCTCCACCACCTCTCCGGTGGCCTGCAGCACATACTCGCGATGTATTTTTGAGGCCTGCGCCAGTATTTCGGGGCTACTGACACCTTCTTCAAAAATAAGTTGGGTAACGCCATAGCGGTCGCGGAGGTCAATCCACACCACGCCGCCCTTATCGCGGACGGTTTGCGACCAGCCACATAAGGTTACTTCTTTTCCTTTATCTTCGAGGCGCAGTTCGCCGCAGGTATGAGTTCTTAACATGTAAGCAGAATTCTGTGTCAGTAAAAAATGTTTATATGTCAAAGTTAGCAGAAGAAACGCTTTCTTAAAATTGATTAACCCCCTGATTCGCTTTTTTTCTGAAGATTCTTCTGATTCTGGTCCTGAAAGGGAAGGAGTGCTGCGGTTTCTGTACTTCAGAGGCGTTTGGCGGACTTGTACCGCCTGCGTATTTTTGTATCTTACAGATAAGGAAAAATAAGTTAATGAAGAAGATCAAAATATTTTCGCTGCTGGCTATTTGTCTGCTGGCGATGAGCTTTCAGCAGCCGGGCCGTCTGCAGCGGGTAAAAGTGACTGATGGCATTAGTGTAAAGCTTCCCGAGAATTTTACGCTTGTGCCGGAAGAGGCGCTGAGCGAAAGATATATCTCTACCCGCCAGCCCATTGCTCTCTATACCAGCCCTAACGGACAGGCGGAGTTTGTGATAAATGTTTCCAACAATCAATGGCAGCACTTCGACCTTCCGCTGGTAAAAGACTTTTACAAGGCCTCCCTGGGCGGCCTGTATTCCGATATTGATTTTATGAAAGAAGAAACCACCGAAACCGATAAAATGCCGGCAGCGGTATTTGAATATATTGGTTCAGGCCAAAGTGAGGAAGGTGTTATCCGGAAGAGTGAGGGCTTTAGTAAATATACTTATATCGCCTATGTGCTGGTGGAAGGAAAAGTGGCTATATTTTCTTTTACCGCCCCGGCTAAGGAAAAAACAATATGGGCTCCGGTGGCAGCAGAGATAATGGAGTCGCTGAAGCTTAAAAAAACACTCTGAGATGTTATCGGTTTATACGGATGAGCATTTTATGCGCGAGGCCCTGAGGCAGGCACAGCAGGCTTTTGAAGAAGGCGAAGTTCCGGTTGGGGCCGTGGTGGTATCGAACAATAAAGTTATTGCCCGCGCCTATAACCAGACGGAACGCCTGAATGATGTTACCGCTCATGCGGAAATGCTGGCCCTGACGGCGGCAGCCAATTATCTGGGCGGCAAATACCTGAGCGATTGCACCTTGTATATAACGCTGGAGCCCTGCAATATGTGCGCCGGCGCCCTCTACTGGGGCCAACTTAAAAAACTGGTAATCGGGGCTTCCGATGAGCAGCGGGGCTACAGCCGCATGACACCTTCTCTACTTCATCCTAAAACAGAAGTGGTGAGTGGGCTGCTGGAGGCGGAATGTAAAGCTCTCGTGGATGACTTCTTCCGGCAGTTGCGGAAAAAGCGCTAAGGGGTTGCGTTTGTTATGTGCATGTTTTACCTTCGGTGCTTTACACAGTCCCGCTTTTTAAGCAGACTTTTTTATATTTTTGAATCATTGTTTAACCTTTTAATAATTTTTACATATGGCATTTGAACTTCCATCCTTACCCTATGCGTCTGATGCGCTTGAACCACATATCGACAAGCAGACCATGGAAATCCACCATGGTAAGCATCATAAGGCGTACACCGATAAGCTGAACGCAGCCATCGAAGGCAGCGATATGGCGAACAAATCTATCGAAGAAATTCTGAAGAACGTAAAAGGCAATACCGCAGTACGCAACAATGGCGGTGGTTATTACAATCATAATCTGTTCTGGAGCGTAATGGGCCCTAATGCAGGCGGACAGCCTTCTGGCGCTCTGGCTGAAGCTATCAACAAGAAATTCGGCTCTTTCGACAAGTTTAAAGAAGAGTTTGCCAATGCTGCCGCTACCCGTTTCGGTTCCGGCTGGGCATGGTTAATTGTAAAAGACAATGGCGAAGTAGCCGTTACCTCTACCGCCAACCAGGACAACCCATTAATGGATGTTGCCGAAGAAAAAGGCACCCCTATCCTTGGTCTTGATGTATGGGAGCATGCCTACTACCTGAAGTACCAGAACAAGCGCCCTGATTACATCAGCGCATTCTGGAATGTGGTAAACTGGGATGCTGTGTCTAAAAGATACGAGCAGGCGAAATAGTAGCAGAGACGAGACGGGAGACGTGAGATAGGAGACTTTCGTTCTCTTGCTTAGCAAAAAACAAGAGAGGCTTTTCTGACAAAGGAAAGCCTCTTTTTTTTGCCCTTATCTCATTCTCACGTCTCAAATCTCCCGTCTAAACGGCCTTCTCCTCTTTCATCTTCTTCAGGTCTGTCAGCTCATCGCGCAGGCGGGCGGCCTCCATAAAGTCAAGTTCTTTGGCGGCTCTCTCCATTCTTTTCTGAGTTTCCTTGATGAGTTTCTCCAGCTGGTCTGCATTCATATAGGCCACGACAGGGTCGGCGGCAACAGACATGCCTTCCTCAGGGCCGGCATAGAATTTCTTCTGTTTGCCCACTTCCTGCTTTTTAGAGTCAGCTACTTTTGTCTGGCCAAGAATCGATTCGCGTGATTTTAATACGGTAGTTGGCGTAATGCCATGCTCGGCATTGTACTCCATTTGGATGGCACGGCGGCGGGTGGTTTCGTCTATCGCCTTTTGCATCGAATCCGTTACTTTATCGGCATACATAATCACATAGCCATTGGCGTTACGGGCGGCACGGCCGATGGTTTGCACCAGGGAACGTTCGTTCCGCAGGAAGCCTTCCTTATCGGCATCCAGAATGGCTACGAGCGACACTTCCGGAAGATCGAGGCCCTCGCGGAGCAGATTTACCCCTATCAGCACATCAAATTCTCCCAGGCGCAACCCACGGAGAATTTCTACACGGTCAAGCGTCTTTACCTCTGAGTGGATATAGCGGCAGCGAATATTGGCCCTTTCCATAAATTTGGTTAGTTCTTCGGCCATGCGTTTTGTGAGCGTTGTTACCAGTACCCGTTCATTTTTTTCTGTCCGTTTATCGACTTCCTGTAGCAGGTCATCGATCTGGTTCAGGCTGGGGCGTACGTCAATTATCGGGTCGAGCAAGCCGGTAGGGCGAATAATCTGCTCTACGACTATACCTTCCGACCGGCGGAGCTCATACTCGGCAGGGGTGGCACTCACGAAGATGGTCTGGTTCATCTTATCTTCAAACTCGTTGAAGGTCAGCGGCCGGTTGTCCATGGCCGATGGGAGGCGGAAGCCATAATCGACCAGGTTAATTTTACGGGCACGGTCGCCCCCCCACATCGCCCGCACCTGCGGAACCGTAACGTGGCTTTCATCGATAATCATCAGGTAATCGTCCGGGAAGTAGTCGAGCAGGCAGAAGGGGCGGGAGCCTGGCTGGCGGCGGTCGAAGTAGCGGCTGTAGTTCTCCACGCCGGAGCAATAGCCCAGCTCCCGAATCATTTCCAGGTCAAACTCCGTGCGCTCTTTTATGCGGGCAGCCTCCAGCAGGCGGCGATCCTTCTCAAACATGGAAATCTGGTCGGTAAGGTCGTACTGTATTTCCTTTATTGCCTGCTGCAGCACATCCTTGCCGGTTACGAAGAGGTTGGCCGGAAAGATACTGATAAGTCGCTCATCAGATATCTTTTTGCCACTTTCCGGATCAATACGCTGAATAGCCTCTACCTCATCGCCCCAGAAAATGATGCGGTAGGCAAAGTCAGCATAGGCCACAAAAATATCGACCGTATCGCCTTTTACCCTGAAGTTGCCCCGCTTGAATTCGCCTTCCGTTCGGCTGTAGAGAATATCGACCAATGAAAAGAGGAACTGGTTACGCGGAATACGGTCACCTTCCTGAACCTTGATTACATTTTTTCCGAACTCCTCCGGGTTTCCGATACCGTAGATACAGGAAACAGAGGCCACCACAATTACATCGCGGCGGCCCGAAAGGAGTGCCGAAGTAGCACTGAGGCGTAGCTTCTCAATCTCTTCATTAATGGCCAGGTCCTTTTCAATGTAGAGGTTAGAGGTAGGAATAAAGGCCTCCGGCTGGTAGTAATCGTAATAAGAGATAAAATATTCGACTGCATTATCGGGGAAGAACTGCTTAAACTCGCCATACAGCTGGGCGGCGAGGGTTTTATTGTGGCTCAATACCAGGGTAGGCTTATTTACCTGCTGAATAACATTGGCGGCGGTAAAAGTTTTGCCGGAGCCTGTTACCCCCAGCAGTACCTGCGACTGCTCCCCGGCATTAAGGCCCTGCACGAGCTGCTGAATGGCTACGGGCTGGTCGCCGGTGGGTTCGTAATCAGAGACTAATCTAAAATCCATATATAATGTGCTGATTTGCTGATGCGTAAATGTGCTAAAAACCACTTGGTGACACATTTTACTGAGTGGCCGAAGCTTAATTTTACGTCAGTTCAAGTTAGTGATTTTTCATCAAGGGCTAAAAGGCCTTCATTCAGAACAAAAAAATGAGCAAAAGTGTGCACTCCTCCCAAAAATATTAGGATTAATTCAGCCATTTGAGTTTTATAAGTTCAGAGAACCCACACGTTAGCCTATTCCAACATCAGTACATCAGGAGTTCCAGATTTCCCAGGCCTTTTCTGCCTGTAGCTGCAGCATTTCCAGTCCGTTCTTTACCTGTGCCCCCTGGGCTTCACCTAACTGCATAAAGCGGGTTTTGGCAGGGTTGTATACCAGGTCATAGAGAAAGTGCTGATGGGTGAGGAGTTGGTAATCGAGCGGAGGGGCCTCTTCAGTATGGGGGGCTGTCCCCAAGGGGGTTGTATTGATTATCAGCTGGTGTTCCTTTAACAATTCTGGCTGAGCTTTTAGGGCCTGATAGCTCAGCAGCTGCGGCCCGGCCGTTCTGGAAACAAGTTGAAAAGGGATGTTCAAATCCTTTAAGGCGGCGCTAACAGCTTTGGAAGCACCTCCAGTTCCTAAAACGAGTGCCTGCAGTTCTCTCCTGCTCTTTGGCAGCCATTGCTCGAGCGATCGCTTAAAACCAAAGTAATCGGAATTATAGCCGGTAAGCCTCCCGTTTTGCAGGCGGATGACATTGACGGCACCTACTTTTTTAGCGCTCTCCTCCAGTACATCAAGGTAAGGAATTACAGCCTGCTTATGGGGGATGGTTACATTCAGTCCCTCCAGTTCAGGGAGGCAGTCCACAAGCGATTTAAAACCTGCGATTTCAGGCAGCTCGAAAAGCTCATAACGGGCATCTGCAATATCTTCCCTGTTAAACTTCTCACTAAAATACTTTTTAGAGAAAGAGTGGCCGAGGGGATATCCAATTAAACCAAACAGGCGCATAATATTATTTTTCAGGGCCAACCTTATCGGCCGCTATTTTTTCGATGGCTACAATCATAAAAATGCCAAGGGCCATGAACAAAACTGCCGATAGTACTAATGGGTCCTGTCCGGTCACTTCCGCATAAACAGTAGGGCTTACACTTTCCTCGACCACTGCTTTCCGAACGCCGTGGCTGTCTACCCGGTACAGTAGCGCTTCCTTCCATGGCCATACCTTATTTAAGGAACCGACCATAAAACCTGCCAGCAGGGCCACGGCCATATTGTAGTAACGGTCGAGCAACCACGAAATCAGGCGTACAAAACTGAGCAATCCTGTAGCGCAGCCCAGTGCAAAAACAATAATAACGCTAAAGTTAAGGTCGCGAAGGGAGCTGAGGATATACTCGTACTTACCAAAGAGGAGCAGAATAAAGGCTCCTGAGATGCCGGGAAGTATCATGGCGCAAATGGCTACGGCTCCTGCAATAAAAATAAACCACAGGTCGGTAGGCGTTTCGGCCGGAGCGGCAATGGTGATATAATACGATATTCCAATGCCTATTAAGCCAAACAGCGCGACCCAGATACTCCACTTCCTGATTTCTTTAAACACCAGTATGGCCGAGATGATGATGAGCCCGAAAAAGAAGGACCATACCTGTATAGGATAGGTTGCCAGCAGGTACACAATTAGTTGGGCCAGTGTTAGTAAACTGGTAACAATGCCACCAAGCAGTACCACCAGAAAGGTGCCGTTAATATGTTGCCAGAAATCTTTAAGGCGTTTCGCCTTTAAAAGCTCCAGGGCTTCTACATCGAAAGACTTAATGGTATCCAGGAGCTCCTGGTAAATGCCGGTGATAAAAGCAACCGTACCGCCCGACACACCCGGAACAACATCGGCTCCGCCCATACCTATACCTTTCAGATACAGAAGAAAGTAATCTTTAAAAGTTCTCATGCAGAAATAATTGCCAGTCCGGAAGAATGATATATCCGGTAAAATTAGCGAAGTTTTAAATCAGAAAACAGCAATAAATGATACAGGCTTCCCCTGTGGAGAGAAGCCTGTTTATAAATAGATTCTGCTATTATTTTGTTTCGGAAAGGAAATGGCTAAAAGTATCGCCACGCAATCCAAGGCGGATGGTCTCCAGCGGAATCACTTCATTTGGAGCGATATTTCCAAGGTTTACATTGGCGCCCAGCAATTTAATAAACCACACCTGCTGAGACTTTTGCGGAGCCTCCCAGATAATTTTTTCGAAAGGAATTTTGGTGAGAATTTCTTCTACCAGGCCGGAGCGTACCTCCCCACTGCTGCGGAAGAGCCCAACATTTCCTCCTTCGCGCGCTTCACCAATTACCTTCCAGGCACCGGCATCCAGCTCCGCCTGCATCAGGTTAATCCATTTGTAAGGCGGAATGATTTTATCGGCATCTTTAGAGCCTACCTCTGAAAGTACTGTTACCTGCTCAGATAGCTGGCGGATATACTCACACTTCAGCTGGTGGTCCAGTTCAATAGAGCCGTCCGATACCTCGGCATGCGTTAGTTCGAACTCGTCCAGGATACGGCGGTAGTCGTCGAACTGGTTACGGGCGATAAAAGCCTCGAAGAGCGTGCCGCCAAAGTACACTGGTATATTTGCTTCTCTGTATACCCGGAGTTTCTCCTTAAGGTTTGGTGTTACAAAGGAGGTGGCCCATCCCAGTTTTACAATATCTACATATTCGCTGGACATGCTCAGGAAGTCTTCTACTTCCCTTATGCTCAGGCCTTTATCCATTGCCATGGTAAAGCCAAAATCCCGCGGTTTCTGTGTCCTGTCAGGGATTTGCGCTAATTGGTAATTCATGCAAATGCTTTATTTTCTAAATTGGTCAATGATCTTGTACAGTGCTTTTTGGGTCTCCTGCTTAGGGAAGAAGTCAAAAAGCAAGGTATGCTTGTCAAAGTCCAAAATTAAAGCATTTTCCAGAAAATTAAAGGCTTCCTTATATTTACCTGCAGAAATTAAATAAACAGCCGCCCGGTAATTGAGTTCGGCATTATCCGGCAGCTCGTCCAGGCCAGCTTTTACAATAACCAGTGCTTTATCAAACTCATTCTGCTCATAGTAAATTAAAGACCAGTCGAGCCAGATGCCCGGGTTGCAGGGGTCATGCTGGCTGGCTTCCTGGTAAGCATCGAAGCTGGACATGATATTACCTATCTTGTACTCTGCTTCGGCCAGCGTTTGCCAGTACAGCGGGTTATTATTGTCGTACTTTAGGGCCCTGGTAATAAAGTGGATAGACTCGTAGGCCCGGTTCTGCTGCATCATGCAGGAGCCTATGCCAAACCAGGCCTCATCGTAAAGGCCGTCCATTTTGGTAGCCTTCTGGTAATATTTTACGGCCATATCGTAAGTGCCCAGCTTTTCATAGGCGGCACCAATACAGCAGTAGGTTTCGGCACTGGGGCCTTCGTTCTTATGTGTGTTTTTGTAAGATTCCAGTGCATCGGAATAGCGGCAGAGGTTCATGAGCGAGTTGGCCATATTAAAGTGGGCCGAAGCAAAGCGCTCATTAATGGCAATGGCAAACTCATAGGCTTCCACCGCCTCGTCGAAACGGGCCAGCTTATTGTAGATAATGCCAATGTTATACCAGGCATAATAGGAATAAGGGTCGCGGTCGATAAACTTCTGATAGTAAGAAAGGCTGCTTTCGAGCTGGCCGGTTACATCAAGGCAGTAAGCAAGTTCGTAGAGCGAGTTCTCATGATTGATGTTTAGCTCAATAGCCGATTTGTACTGACTGATGGCTTCTTCATACTTGCCAAGGCTCTGGTAGGTAAGGCCAATCTGGTAGTGCACCTCATCCTTATCGGCCGAGAAAATAAGTGCCTTTTCATAAAGGGCAATGGCCTCGTCGTACCGGCCGCAATGCGAGAGGATGTTGGCTTTTAATGAAATTACCTCGGAGTCGTTGGGCTGCAGGGCTTCCGCCTCCTCCAGTATTTCCATCGCCTCGGTATATTTTTCCAGATGCGTAAGAATCTGAATTTTTAAACCCAGGATTTCTGTAGAGAAAGGGTATTGTTCGCTGGCCCTGGTGCAGGCCTTAATTGCTTTTGGCCATTTGCCATTATTGATATAGAAACTAATAATGGTTTCGTAAGCCTCCAGTTCAAAATAAGAATTATCAGCACTATTCAGCTCCTCTTCGAATTTTCTGATTAGCTCCTTCTCTTCTTGTCTTCTTTTATAGTTCTCTGCCATTCCGTTTTCAACCTTTAATTCTTATCATCTAAGATAGCACATTCAATGCCAGAAATAACAGAGGGCGTAATAAATTAGGCCTAATTGAAGCATTTCAGGCTTTTAACTGCTGACAAGTCCAGCGGATACTTTCTTCAAGAGGAATAAATTGATAGTCAAGTGTTTGGCGGATCTTTGTGTTATCGAAAATCAGCTGCTGCTGCGCAAGTTTTAGGGTTTCTTTCGTAATAACGGGCTGTTCTCCCATTAGGCGCGATCGCAGTCCTTCGAAATAATAAGCGGCTTGTAAGAGGTAAGAATTTACCTGAACAGAAGGGGCTTTTTTGTGCAGGTATTTAGCGGCAAGTTCGAAAAAGTGCCTGTAAGAAATATGGCCGGCAGAAAGGATGTAGCGCTCACCTGCCTTTAAAGCTCCTTCGAGGGCCAGAAGGGTGATATTAGCCACATCGCGGGCATCTATGTAATTCATGCAACCCCTTGTATAAAAAGGCCTTTGCTCGTTTACATACTTAAACACCTGCATGCTGCTTTGGTCCCACGGACCTGGAGCGAGTACGAGAGCAGGATTTAAGATTACTACTTCCAGGCCTTCCACACCTCCGCGAAATACCTCCATTTCGGCCAGGTGCTTGCTAATGCCATAAGCGGTATGCTCATCGGCCTCCGACCATTTAAAGTTCTCAGTTATTTTGCCGGCTTTAGCGGAACGTCCTATGGCAGCCACAGAGCTGATATGAACAAAGGTGCTGATGTTTTGCTGCAGGGCTACATTTACCAGGTTGGCCGTTCCTTCCTGGTTTACCTTCATGAGCTTATCGGCATCCTTAGCATGATAAGAGACCATGCCTGCACAATGAATAATTTTACTGCAGCCTTTTAAGCCTTCCTGCAGGGAGAGGATGTCCAGCAAATCGCCCTCAACCCATTCAATTTTTGCTTCAATATCCTGAAGAAGGGCGAGATTGCTGTTCTTTCGCTTCATTGCCCGTACAGCATTGCCCTCCTGAACCAGCTTCCTGCAAATGTAACTGCCAAGCAATCCGCTGGCACCGGTAAGAAAAATCATGAATCGAGTAAAGAGTTATTGAGCAAATCCAGTGTGAGCAATTTATCGAAATATTTCTTATTAATCGAATCCGACAGGCTTTCCATATGGCGGATGTTGTGCATATCGCTGCCTACGAAGCTGATGAGCCCGTCGTCGATGAGCTTTTCGGCTGTTTTTTTTGCCATGGGCGAGTAGTAGCCGGAGAGGGAATTGAGGTTGAGCTGCAGGAGCGCTCCTCTTTCGGCGATATCGCGGGCCATCTGGTAATTTCCCTGTATATAAGAATACCGCTCCGGGTGGGCAAAGATGGGCTTAAGTCCCTGCGACTGCATTTTGAATATAGCGTCGAACAGAATAACGGGCTGGTTTATAAAGCCGGTTTCGAACAGAATATAATTTTTGCCGAAAGTCAGTAGCTGCTCAGGCTTATCCAGCAGGGCATAAAACTGCTCGTCGAGGTAATATTCGGCGGCAGCGTTTATTTCTATATCCAGCTGTTGCTGCCTTGCTGCCTCCTGTAATTCCTCCAGTTTCTGGCGGATAATGGCCGGTGTATTCTGGTAAAAATCGCTCATGATATGGGGCGTGGTAATTACCTTTCGGTAGCCCAAATCGCGGAAGTGCGTTAAAAGCTCCAGCGATTCCTCCAGCGACTTTGCGCCATCATCGATGCCTGGCAGCAGGTGGGAATGAATATCCACACTTAAGGGCGCAACGCTGGTTCTTTTCTTTTTCTTCTTTAAAAAATCTAGCAAAATATGTTTCAGGAATTTTAATTTTAGAGAATAGAAAACAAAAATAATAAGGAAGCTTTCAGGTGCCAGCCACCAGCAGCTACTTATTTATCCTCATAGTACCCGCTGCCATAGCCATAGCCGTAACCGTAGGCATACCCTTTTCCATGCTTTTCTCCGTTCAAAATAACGGCCATATTCTGAAATTGATTGATGGTTGTCAGGCGGTTTAAGGTTTTAAAGAAGGATTTTTTTGAATATTCTGCCTTAAACACATAGAGCGGTAAATCTGCCTTCTTCATAATCAGGATACCGTCTGTTACCAGGCCTACCGGGGGTGTATCAATTACAATCACATCGTAGCGGGTTTTAAGGGCCGCCAGTAGCCGGTCAAAATCTCCATTCATTACCAGTTCCGAGGGGTTGGGAGGCATAGGGCCGGCAGGTATATAATCGAGTCCTGTAATACTGCTGGTTTGTACACAGTCCTCAATATTATGCTTCCCAATAAGCACTGTGCTGAGGCCTTTTTCAGAATTCTCTCCGCCAAAGGCCTGGTGCACTTTAGGTTTGCGCATATCGAGGTCGAGTACTACCACCTTTTTTCCGGAGAAGGCAATAATACCAGCAAGGTTAATGGTAACAAAAGTTTTGCCTTCGCCACTTACAGTGGAGGTGACAGATATTACCCTGTTCTGCTGCCTGGCTGCCAGAAAATCCATATTGGTGCGGATAGAGCGCATGGCCTCACTAAAGGATGATTTTGGATTTTCGGCGACTATTAAACTTGCGTGTTGTTTTTTTATCCGGGCAGCCGGGAGGGCGCCCAGTACTGTTACCGCACTTAATCGCTCTACTTCGCTAATATTGGTGATCTTATTATCAAGAAAATAGCGGGTACCAACAAACATGAGGCTAAGGAACAAGCCTGCCATTAGTCCAATGCCATTAATCATCAGCTTGTCAGGCGAAATAGGCGACGCCGGCAGGCTGGCAGATGAAAGTATTTTAAAATCCGTAGTAGTACCGGCACTGGCAATCTCAAATTCAATTTTGCGCTCCTGCAGGGTAAGAAGAAAGCCTATCAACTGCTGGTAGTTTCGTTCAATGCGGTTAAATTCCGTTCCTTTCGAAGGGAGCTGCACAAAATTAGCCTGCAGCGTTTCCCGGCGCTCTTCCAGCTTATTCAGCTGTTCCTGAAGTTGTAGCTGGTAAAGTGCTACTGCCTGGTAGAGCTCTTCCTTCAGTAAATTTAGCTCTTTCTGCTTTAGCTGATAGGCTTTTGTATTTTCATTATACGATTCAAGGAGCAGCCTGCTTTCATCTGCCAGTTCATTCACCTTTTCCAGCTTTTCTGTAATGGACGGTGGGAGCAGTGGTTCGCCTGTACTGCTAAAACTGCCTTTATGGAGGGAGGAGTTGTTTTTTGCTTGCTGTTCGATATTGTGGAGGGCACTGAGCTGCCTCCTTATTTCAACCCGCTGACTGTCTATTTGCAGCATGAAGCCGATGGTTTTATTGATATCGCCAGTCAGGTTAGTTGTTCGGTTATCGATGGTAAAACTCTCGAAATAGTTTTCGTAATCTTCCAGTTTGGCCTCAGTTTCTTTTAGCTGGGCATTTAAGAATTCAATTTTATTAACATTGGCCCTGTTCTTTTCCTCTTCTGTATAGCGGAGGTAAAGATTGCTCAGCACATCGACCAGCACACGCGCCTTTTGGGCATTGTGATCGGTGAACGAAACATTAATTGTTTTGGCACTAAGGTTTAGTACCTGAACTTCCAGCTTATCGCGTAAATATTGTATAAGCGCATTGTCGCTGTTGAGGATAAAGTAGTAAGGATCCTTGCCGGTTTCTGTAGTATAAATATCCGTCGGCACCAGTACCAGGTCGAGGTAAGGAGTTTGTACCTTTTCGCCAAAGCGGTAACGTTGACTAAATTCCTGTCCGTTTGCGTCAAAGCGGAGCTGGTAATAATCTTTATCGAGGAGGTCGACAAAGATTTTCTTATTAAAGAAAGTTTCGTCTTTTACCAGGTACTGAATTTCGAAAGGGGCGCTGCGGTATTTTTCGTCATCTAATATTTTACCTTCTGTAAAATAGCTCACATCAAGGTCGAGTGCCTGAATAACCTGGGTAAGGAAAAGCTTTGAGCGGATTAATTCAATTTCTTCAGACATTCCGCTGACATTCCGGCTGGAGGGAGGATTTTGCATTTCCTGAAAGCCGAAAACCGCTGCCTCACTCTTTATATCCAGCTGCAGTACCGACTCCGATTTATAAAGAGGCTTGGTGTAGCGGATAAAAAGATAGGAAGCCAGTACACAGAAGATGAAAATCCCCAGTACGTAGGGCAGGCTCTTGCGCACTACACTAATGAGCTTCTCCAGGTCCAGATTGCTTTGGCTGCTGTTTTGCTCATCGGGTATTTCGGTCCGAAAATTGAACTCGCTCTCTTTCAACTTTATAAAAGTTTAGTAATGGACCCCAACAGGCTCAGGGATTCAAATTTACAATAATCACCAGCAGGGTCAGTGCACTGGTTACAAGACTTACAACCGGAGTTATATCCCGAATAGTTTCCGTAAGTACCTTTCGCATAGGCTCTACATATACAATATCGCCGGAATGTACCTGCAGGGATGCCTGCCGCATTCCTTCTATAGTACTTAAATCAATGAGCTGCACCTGTGGATTATCCAAATCGCCGCTGATAAGGCGGATGTTATAGGCCTTTCCTTTGCCTGCTATACCGCCGGCCAGGGCCAGTACCTCCAGCAGGCTCATATTTTCGTTAGGCAATGGAATTACCATGCCGCCGGTAGCTCCCAGTACCACCACCCGTTTATTGACGAAGCTGGTAAGAACAAAAGACTCTTTATAATACTCGTTGTAGGCCCGGGAAAGAACACTGTCGGCCTGCGGGAGGGTATAGCCTTCCAGCTCAATTTCGCCTATCATCGGAAGCTTTACAAGCCCGTTTTCCTGTACCAGGTATTTAGGGGAGCTGCGGTTTTGCTGAGCCTGGCCTGTGCCGGCACCTAATTCCCGCATCAGGGCAAAATCGGGATCAATAATACGCTCGCCTTTATTGGTGTAAACGGCTACTTCCAGCAGGTCATCTGGCTGTATGGTGTAATTCCTTTCGGCCTCCGCCACTTCCATCTTTAACATTCCGGGCTCCAGGTCCTCTACCCGGAGCATTATATCCTGTTTATAGGCTCTGCAGGAGCCCGCGAGGCCGGCAATAAGTCCAAAACAAATAAGTCGGAAGATAAACTTTGTCATACACATTCCTTAAAGGCCCCGGGCAAATTCTTTAAATGTAGGAAGCTGCAGGTCTTTTTCAGACAGTAATGGCTCCCCGATGGCCGTGCCTCCAGGTGCGGGCCATCCGGGTGCAGACCAATCAATGTTCAGGTCCGGGTCATTCCACAGAATACCCGATTCGGCGGGTTTATCGTAGTAGTCGTTGCACTTATAGAGCAGTATGGTATCTTCCAGAGCCAGAAAACCATGGCCAAAGCCTTCCGGAATATAAAACATTTTATGCTCTTTATCATCCAGTACCGTTTTATAATGCTGGCCGAAGGTGGCCGAATCCTTCCGAAGGTCTACTGCCACGTCGAGCACGCTTCCCTTTATTACCCTGATAAGCTTGGCCTGCTGGCTGGGCGCTTTCTGGAGGTGAATACCTCTCAGCACACCTCTTGAGGAAAAGGACTGGTTGTCCTGCACAAAATTGTCTTTGATGCCTAATTCCTTTAATTTTTTATATTGATAAGCCTCGAAAAAGAGTCCCCGCTCATCGTGCAAAATGTTTGGGTATATTTCCAGTAGTCCTTCGATTGGCGTTTTTTTAAGGCGCATGGTTTATAATTTTCTGAGTATTTATCTTCTTTACAGGAAAGACAGGTGGTTTGCCCAATTCATCAGCGGGTAATTTCTTCAATGGCTTGCAGGTAACGGTCAATCACAATCTTTTCATCGAACTTCTCTACCGCAATTTGCCGGCTCTTCCGTCCCAGTTCTTCCCGGTGGTGACTGTCGAGCTGGTACATCCGCTCCATTTTATCAGCCAGGTCCAGGGCATCTTTCGCTTTGCAAAGATAGCCATTTACCTCATCCTGTACTATATTATTGCAGCCGGGTACATCGGTGGTTACAATAGGTTTTCCGGCGCTGGCGGCTTCCAGCAGGGAGCGTGGCGTTCCTTCCCGGTACGAAGGGAGTACCACGCAGTCGGCATGGCGGATGTAGGGGAGCACATCATCTGTAGTACCCAGGTATTCCACACATCCTTTTTCTTTCCAGCTATCGATAACAGCCAGGGAAATTCCCCTTCGGTGGCCCGGATCCGGGGCACCCATCAGCTGGAACCGGGCCTTTATTCCTTTTCTTTTTAAAATTCCGGCAGCTTCTACATACTCGGCTATTCCTTTATCATATAACAGGCGCGAAAGGACCAGGAAAGTAAAGGAAGTATTTTTTATCCGGCCGTTCGGGGAAAAGCGGGTGGTGTCAATGCCCGAACCGGGAATTACTTCTGTTATTTCGGGCTTTACCAGCTTAAATCGTAGAAACAGGCGCTGGTCGTCTTTATTCTGGAAGAATACTTTTTGAGGAAAGCGAAAAGCAAAGCCGTACAGGCGGCGCGCAATTTTGGCAACCGTTGAATTATTAAGGAAGACGGTTCCCAGGCCACTCACATTGTTAATGCAGGGGATGCCCAATGCCCTGGCTGCCAGTGTGCCGTACACATTAGGTTTTATTGTGTAGTGTAATACTACATCGGGTTGTATTTCTTTATAAGCTTCGTACAGCTTCCGGATGACCCGTAACTCGTGGAAGGGGTTGGAGCCGCTGCCCTGCATTTTTACCGGAATAAACCGGCAACCGGCTACTTCGAGGCGGGCAGAGTATTCATCGGGAGGTGCAATGGCAAATACCTCCATGCCTTGGGCCTGCAGCGCTTTTATGAGCCTGAGCCGAAAGTTGAAGATGTTCCAGGAGGTGTTAATGACAATAGCAACCTTTTTCATAAAGTAGTCCCCGTACTTTTTGTACAGGGGCCATATTTTGCAGATAAAGTTATTCGCGCAATTTTATTTAAGTTTACAAAATTAAGTATTATCTTTTTAACTATTTAGGTGAAAACCAATTAAATAGTACGGCAAAACGCAAGGGACCGGAACCTCTCATTGGGCTTTTCAGTTATATAATTGTAAGAAAAACAATAGAAATTCATACCTAAGCATATAAAAAAGACTGAATGATAAAAACCTTTTCTACAGCTCCCCGGCAGGAAACAGCCGTGCTGGTGGCGCTTACAACTCCCAACCAAACAGCTGAACAAACGAACGAATACCTTGATGAGCTGGCCTTTCTGGCAGAAACCTCCGGTGCTCAAACCGTTAAGTTCTTTACCCAAAAGCTTGAGAAGCCCGATATCCGCACCTTTGTAGGCAAGGGAAAGCTCGAAGAAATTAAGAGCTATGTGGTAGCCGAAGGGGTCGACATGGTTATTTTTGACGATGAGCTAACTCCTTCGCAGGTTCGAAACCTGGAGCGCGAGCTGGAGGTGAAAATTCTGGACCGAAGCCTGTTAATCCTGAATATATTTTCCTTACGGGCTAAAACTGCCCAGGCGAAAGCCCAGGTAGAGCTGGCCCAGTATCAGTATCTGCTTCCCCGTCTTACCCGTATGTGGTCTCACCTTAGCAAGCAAAAAGGTGGTATCGGTATGAGGGGGCCAGGTGAAAAGGAACTTGAAACAGACCGTCGTATTGTACGCGATAAGATTGCTTTACTGCGCGAAAAGCTCGACAAAATAGAAAAGCAGAGTGCCACCCGTCGCAAAAATCGCGATAAAATGGTACGCATAGCGTTGGTTGGCTATACCAACGTGGGCAAATCCAGCATTATGCAGCTCTTATCCAAGGCCGATGTATTTGCCGAAAACAAGCTGTTCGCCACGGTGGACTCTACTGTTCGAAAGGTAGTCATTAACCAGATTCCGTTCCTGCTGACCGATACTGTTGGCTTTATCCGTAAATTGCCGCACACCCTGGTGGAGTGCTTTAAATCTACGCTCGACGAGATTAATGAGGCAGATATCCTGATGCACGTGGTCGATATTTCGCACCCGGCTGCTAATGAGCAGGTTGAAACGGTTAACGGTACCCTGGCCGAAATTGGCGCTGCCGATAAGCCTACCTTAATGGTTTATAATAAAGTAGATGCCCTGCCGGAGAATTACCTGGAGGAGGCGCCTTCGGAAGAAGAGCTGACAGAAGCGGTGCAGGAAGACCCGGTCTGGATAAACCTTCGCCGGCTGCGCCAGAATGGAAACGGTAAAGAAGGAAATGAAAAAGTGTTTGTATCGGCCCTCAAAAAACAAAATGTGGAGGAGTTACGCCAGCAGGTTTTTGAACTGGCCGCCGATCGCCACTATACCATTTTTCCTAACTACCTGAAGAACGAGGTGTATTAGTTAGTTGGTTAGAGAAGGAGCAGGATTTCTTTCTTTGCAGACCAGGCCCCGAAGCCTCCCTGCCGGAAAAGGACTGAATGCTGAACGAATAATAATTTAACGGAAGCCTGTAAGCGATAAGCTGCAGGCTTTCCTTTTTTTGGTAGAGCCTGTTTTGCTTTGTGTCTGGGAAAAGGTATTTCTTTAAAGCGTTTTTTAATTGTGGTTTATCCCAATAGAACCTGAGGTTTTTCTTGTTTCCCTATCTTTCGTTCGCCCCAGGTATTATCTGGAAAGAATATCTCCTTGGAAAGGAACTATTATACAAAATAATATGCTGGTTGTAGTACTGATTTTATCTGCTATAATTAAATTTAACAGATTGTTCAGTTGCTTTTAATAAGTGCTTTTGAACTCATAGCTCACCTGTATGAAATTGAATAGGAAAGGAGAAGGAGGAGGCCCTTGTCCCTCTTCTGTGGAGAGCGGTAGTTACTAGTTTTGGGGTGTAGCAAATATTTTCGTTGTCGAATACCCGGGGCTCAGGCATAATAAATCCCAGAATAAAACATGATGTTAAGAGTGTTATTGGTGTTAATCATGCTGCTTCCAGCCTGCCTGGAAATGGTGCAGGCTCAGTCAAATGAGCTGAAGTTTGAACATCTTACCAAAGAAGACGGGCTTTCGAGTAGTGACATTACCTCTGTCGTACAGGATCAGCAGGGCTTTATCTGGATAGGAACCATCGACGGATTGAATCGCTACGATGGCTATACTATTAAAACGTACCGCAGCAACCTCGATGACTCTACCAGCCTCTGCGATAATAAAATTAGTGCCCTTTATGTAGACAGTGAGGGAGTGCTGTGGGTTGGAACGGAGAATAACGGACTTAGCCGTTATAATAAAGATACAGACTCCTTCACCAATTTTGCTCCCAGGGTGTATGACCCCAAAAGCCTTTCCTTTCATTTCGTTACTTCCATTACAGAAGATGCCCACCATAACCTTTGGGTAGGCACCTTGTCAGGTCTCAATAGGTTTGACCGGAAAACGCAGCAGTTTAAGCAATATTTCAGAGAAATTGAACTGGAGGTAAGTGCGGAAACCATTCTGCACCTGAAAGAAAGAGGGCTTCCCTTTTCCGTATTAGAGGCCCTGCAGAAGCTGGAGCAAAGAGTATTTAAAGGACAGGAGCATTTTTTGGCTACCCTGGCGCAACTGCTGCCGGAAAAGGATATTGCACAGTATAAACAGATTATTTTCTCTCTTGTAAATCTATCCACCGAAGCAGAAAGTATCCGGTCATTAGAAGCCGATGCCAGCGGGAATCTGTGGATTGGATTTGAGCAGGAGGGGCTTGCCCGCTTTAATCCAGCAAGCAATGAGTTAAGTCGGTACCGGCATAATGCTGGCGATACCAATTCCCTGAGTAACGATGAGATTATGAGCCTTCAGCTGGATGGCAGCCAGCTGTGGATAGGGACCAGGGCAGGAGGATTAAATCGCCTGGATATTCAGAAGAACAGGATTTTTCGCTATCCCTACGAGAAGGAAAAAAGCCATATAAAATGTATTCTGAAGGATAGTAAGAATACCATTTGGTTTGGCGATGGTTATGCACTGAGCCGGTATAACCAGCTGGAAGACTCCTTTCTGCGCTATGAGTATTACGATACCCGGAGTTCCGGGCAGGCTGCACTGGCAGTAAGCACCCTTTATGAAGATGTGCAGGGAAACCTGTGGCTGGGTGTTCAACAGGGAGGCGTAAACCGGACGATTGTGAACCATCCCTTTGTGCATTTTGCGCAAAATTCTACCACCAGCACAGGCCTCAGCAAGTCCAGTGTTTCTTCTGTACTGAAAGATAGTAAAGGCAATTTGTGGGTGGGATATTTTACTATGGGCATTGATTTTTGGGATGCAGAAACTAATGAAAAAACTCATTACAGTTACAATGTTCAGGATACCAACAGCCTTGGAGAGGGTACTGTATTTAAAATATTTGAAGCAAGTGATGGAAGAATCTGGGTAGGAACTTACCGGGGAGGGCTTCAGTACTTCGATGAATCTACCCGCAGTTTTATCACTTACAGGCATGAACCTGCCAATCCGCAGTCTATCAGTGGGAATGATATAAGAGATATTACCGAAGATGCAAGTGGGAACCTCTGGGTTGCCGTACATGGAGGAGGGGTGAGCCGGCTGAACCTGAGAACAGGTGCCTTTAAAAATTATAAGGCTAATTACCCCGACTGGCAGCACTCCCTGTCGAACGATTGGGTGTTTACTGTTTTTGCAGACAGCAAAGGCCGGGTTTGGGCCGGGAGTGTGTCTGGTGTAAGTGTACTCATGCCGGAGAAGGAGCACTTTATTAGCTATAATCACCAAAACAGCACATTGAGCCACAATAGCGTTCGTTCCATTTTTGAAGACAATAAAGGCCAAATTTGGATAGGTACTGAAAATGGCCTGAATAAATTCGATGAGCAGCGCCGGGATTTTGTCGTATATACCGAAAGAGATGGGCTCCCGAACAACTTTATCATGGGAGGGATGGCCGACCAGGAAGGAAATTTATGGATTAGTACAAACCATGGCTTATCAAGGTTTAATGAAGCTGAACAGAGCTTTCGTAATTACAGTATGCTGGATGGTCTTCAGTCCAACGAATTTTTTCCGGGGGCTTATTTTAAAGGGGAAGAGAATCAATTCTTCTTTGGCGGAAAGAATGGTTTAAACAGCTTCAATCCCTCTGCAATTCGCGATAATGCTTATAAAACACCTGTCGTTATTACTGATTTTAAGCTTTTTAACAGAGAGGTTGCAATAGGTGGGGAACAAGCTCCTTTGCAGAAGCACATTAGCCAGACCCATGAAATTGAACTTTCGTACGACCAAAATGTCATGAGTTTCGGTTTCGTAGGCCTCAACTTCGTTCGACCGGAAAAGAACCAGTACGCCTACATGATGGAAGGCTTTGAAAAGGAGTGGAACTATGTGGGGAACCGAAAGGAGGCCACCTACACCAACCTTGACCCCGGGGTGTATACTTTTAAAGTGAAGGCAGCCAATAACGATGGGTTGTGGAATGAGCAGGAAGCTTCGCTGAAAGTAACTGTACTGCCTCCTTTCTGGCAAACCAGCTGGGCTTACGGCTTCTATTTCTGTTTTGTGGCAATAATGCTTTACGCCTACAGGAGCGCCACCGTTTACCGGGAGCGGCGGAGAAGCAGGTTGCGCCTGGAGAAGCTGGAGGCAGAGAAAATTCATGAGCTGGATACGCTTAAGCTTAACTTCTTTGCCAATATCTCCCATGAGTTTCGGACCCCCCTCACGCTTATCGGCGATCCGGTCGATAAGCTGGTGTCGGAAGGAAATTCCCTCAGGATTGATGAACGGCAGGGGCTGTATCAGCTTATCCAGCGGAATTCACGTCTGCTGCTTCGTCTTATAAACCAGTTGCTGGATATTTCAGCGGCCGATGCAGGAATGATGAAGCTGAGGGTAGTACAGTGGGATATTGTGCAGTTTACAAGGAGCATAGCCGATGCCTTTGCTTACAAAGCAGAGCAAAATAGTATCGTATATATTTTCGCTCCCGGTACTGATGCTGCGGAGGTGTATTTTGATCCGGATAAGCTGGAAAAGATTTTGTTTAATCTCCTTTCCAACGCCTTTAAGTTTACACCCGAGTGTGGAAAGATAGCGATAAACCTTTCAGTGGTGGATGATGCCACCCAATTACCGGCCCGCCTGCAGAAGGAGGCTTCGTCCATACAATATGTTAAAATAGCGGTGGAGGACAGTGGCGTAGGTATTCCGCCGGAGGAGAAGGATAAAATATTTGAACGCTTTTTTCAGGTGGAGAAGAAAGGCTACCGAAAGAAGGGAGCCGGTATTGGCCTGACCTTGGTAAAGCAGTTGGTAGAACGTCATTATGGCGAAGTGGAGGTAGTAAGCGAAATGGGTAAAGGAAGTACGTTTACTATCTGGCTGCCGGTTGCTGCTGAAAGCTTTGGTGCAGATGAGTTTGAGCTTGCTGACGTTAAAATACCGCAGGAATTCGGGATGGAAAGTAAGCCGGGTGCTGAGGAGGCTCCGGAGATAAAGGAACCTCTTCAGGAGAAAGTTTCTGCAGATTCACCTCTTCTGCTGCTGGTCGAAGACAGCCATGATGTAAGGCATTACCTTCGCGATAACTTTAAAGGAAAGTACAGGATAGAGGAGGCGAGTAACGGGGTCGAGGGCTTTGAGAAGGCAGTCAGTAAGATGCCGGACCTCATTATAAGCGATGTTATGATGCCCGAGCTCAGCGGCACGGCGCTTTGCCGAAAGCTCAAGAGCAGCGAAAGCACCTGCCATATACCTGTTATTTTGCTGACAGCACAGGCGGCCGAGCATAACCAGCTGGAAGGGCTGGAAACAGGCGCCGATGATTACATTGCCAAGCCATTCAGTATTCCGGTATTAAAGGCAAAAGTAAAAAATCTTATTGCGGTCAGAAAGCTGCTGAAGCAGCGCTTCTCTGAGGATCCTGACTTTAAACCAGCCGAAGTAGCGGTAAACTCGCTTGATAAAAAGTTCATGGAGCGCGTATTGCAGATAGTGGAAGAAAACATGGCTAATTCACGCTTTAGTCCCGATGTGCTGGCCAGTGAGCTGGGCATGAGTCGTTCGCAGCTGTATCGTAAAATGAAAGGCCTTACCGGCTTGTCTGTTAGTATTTTTATCCGAAACATCCGCCTGCGCGAAGCTACCCGCCTGTTGAAGGATAAGGGACTGACCATTGCAGAAATTGCTTACGGCACGGGCTTCAGCGACCCTGCCTACTTTAGTAAGTGCTTTAAAGAAGTATACGCGAAAACACCAACCGATTATATCCAGGTAAAATAGAGGCTTTGCCTTTTGTTCTGTACGAAATTTTGTACAGGCAAGGCTTTAATAGCCCCTGACCCAAACGTTAAGCACAGCAATGAGTGAGTGATCTTGGTTGAAGAAACTATGCTGCACTACCTGCAGAGGAACGGCTCTATATAAATACCCGGGTGCCGGAGTAATTCTGTCGGAATTCGGTAGGGGTGCAGCCGTTCTTTTTTCGAAACAGGCGGTTAAAGTATGAAAGATTATTGAAGCCACAGTTAAAGGATACCTCGGCCACTGTTTGGGTAGTATCGATAAGCAGGTGGGAAGCATGTCCCAGCCGGATTTCGTTCAGGCTTTCAATAAAGGTTCTGCCAGTGCGCTTTTTAATAAAGCGGCTAAAGGATACTTCCTGCATGTTTACTGTTTTGGCTACGTCTGCTAAAGCAATGTCTTTATTAAAGTGGGCTTCCATAAACTCAAAAGCCTTTTCAATGCGACGGCTGTTGTAGCTGAACTGCCCATCTGAGAAGGATGCATTGGACAGGGTGCGCATATCCCGCGAAAGGGAAAGATCGTGCAGGATTGACATGAGTTCGAGTACAGAATCAAACCCGCTCATGGTGGTAAGCCGCTCAATTCGTTCGCGGAAGGCAAGGGTGGTTTCTCTGGAGAATAGGATGCCTTTTGAGGAGCGTTCCAGCAGGGAGCGCAAATGGCTTAGCTGGTTGCGGCGGAGGAGCTTTTCATCGAACAGGTCGCGATGGAACTGAATGGTAATTTCATAAATTTCTTTGCTTTTACATTCATGGGTAAACCACCCGTGCGGCAGGTTACTTCCTACCAGCACCAGGTCCAGTTCATCGATTACCTCTACATTATCTCCCACAATACGCTTAGCTCCCTGGGCACGATGTACAAAATTCAGTTCAAACTCTTCGTGTATGTGCAGCGGAAAGCTAAAATCATGCTTTACTCTTTTAAAGAGGGTAAAACAGTCGCTGGCATTTAGGGGCGTAATTTCCCGGTAAATGTTACGCAGGTGCTCGTTCATGCTGTAAGTGTTAAATAAGTACCGGCTTGCGGTTGAATAAATTTAATGCTTTCTGACTGGTTTTCCATTCTTACCGGCTTATTGTTTTTATAGAAGAGAAGATCAGCTGCTATCGGTAGAAAAGCCGTGGAGGAGGGTGTTCAGGGGTTTGTTCGTTTAATGCAAAACCATTACAGGGCTCTTATGAGCGATAAAGTAGTGCCTGGATGTTGCTTCCTTTTGCTGAAGTAGGATTTTTCGGTTTGTTTAATATGAGCAAAGTCACTGCCTGGGAGGTGGTTTTTCTGCCATCTTCTTCAAATAAAAACCAGCTCCGGTCAATGAAATGATAAAATAGTATTATATGGGTACTGGATATTGTAGGTATATTTGGTATCAATGGTTAAGAGGTGATAAAGCAAACTGACAGGAAATTTATATGCCATTGGCAAACTCTCTTTCCTGAGTAGCATCATTCACCAACTTACTTGAAGCTTAAAAATCAGCCTGTCTTCTGTTTTGTAGGAAAGAGGTAAAGCCATTCAGTATGTTAAGGATAACATTATTTTGTATAGCAAAGCTGTTTCTTTTCAATGGCCTTTTGGCGCAATCGTTGCCCATTGACCCCAAAGCAACAGAAGAAACCCAAAACCTGTATGTCAACCTGCAACGGCTGGCAGAGAAAGGAGTTATGTTTGGCCACCAGGATGACCTGGCCTATGGAATAGGCTGGAAGTATGAGCCGGGGCGCTCCGATGTAAAGGAGGTGGTGGGTGATTACCCGGCCGTTTTTGGCTGGGATTTAGGCCACCTGGAATTGAAAAGTCCCATGAACCTGGACAGCGTTCCTTTTGATAAAATGCGGGAATATGTGCAGCAGGTGTATACCCAGGGAGGATTGAATACTTTTAGCTGGCACCTCAACAACCCGGTCGATCCGGCTAAAACCAGCTGGGACCATCAGGATTCAACCATTCAGCAACTCTTTGCCGATAAAAAAGCGATGCGGAGGTACAAAAGGTGGCTCAGAAGAGTGGCTCGCTTTATGAAAAGTCTCGAAGGCCCCGAAGGAGAAGCTATCCCGGTAATATTTCGCCCCCTGCATGAGCACAACGGGAGCTGGTTCTGGTGGGGTAAGGGACATGCTTCGCCCGAAGAGTACAAACAGCTGTACCGCTTTACGGTCGAATACCTGCGCGATAAAAAGAACGTGCACAATCTTCTTTATGCCTACTCTCCCGATAAGTTTTACTCTAAAGAAGAGTTTCTGGAGCGCTACCCCGGCGATGAGTGGGTAGATGTGATTGGCTTTGATATTTATCATCGTCCAAACGCCGGAGATTCGGTGGATACTTTCGTGAAGGATGCGCGCCGGATGGTGAACATGCTGAAGGAAATAGGGGAGGAGAGAAACAAGCTATATGCCATTACAGAAGGAGGGCTGGAGCAAATACCCCAGGAGAACTGGTGGACTGAAACCCTGCTGCCTGTAATAGAAGATTCAGGTCTTTCTTATGTACTGGTGTGGCGGAACGGGCGCCCCGACCATTATTATGCACCCTTTCCGGGTCAGGAAAGCGCTGAAGATTTTAAGGCCTTTTATCATAAACCAAAGGTGCTTTTCGGAAGAGAAGTGGCAGCCGAAAACATTTATGCCCCTCCTGTGCCTGCGGAACAGGCAGCGGCTAAAGACAGGAATTAACGTTTCACAGATATTCACTCCTATAATTGATGAAGTTATCTGCAATTGACCTCTGCATCATCATCCTCTACTTAGTAGCAGTGGCTTCCATTGGGCTGTTCATGAAGAACAGGGCGAAGGAAAATAAAGAAGCTTACCTGTTAGGGGGCAACAGCCTTCCCTGGTATGCGCTGGGCGTATCTAATGCCTCCGGCATGTTCGATATTTCCGGCACCATGTGGATGGTGATGCTGGCCTTTGTGTATGGTCTGAAAAGTATCTGGATTCCCTGGCTCTGGCCTTCCTTCAACCAGGTGTTCCTGATGGTATTCCTGGGCATCTGGCTGCGGCGTTCCAATGTTACCACCGGGGCAGAATGGATGCTGACCCGCTTTGGCAAAACCAAAAGCACCACGAAGTCACACACCATTGTAGTAATCTTTGCCCTGCTGAGCTGCCTCGGCTTCCTTGCCTATGGCTTTATTGGCCTGGGTAAATTCATGGAAATATTCATTCCCTGGTCGGCAGTAGAGCCTTATGTTCCCTTTGAGGTGCCTGCGGCTTATGTACCCCACCTGTATGGTTTAGCTTTTACCCTGTTTGCCGTCTTTTACTCTATTTTAGGCGGTATGTCCAGTATTGTGTGGGCCGATGTGCTGCAGTTCATTATCATGACCGTGGGAGCTCTGGTGGTGGGCTATATCGCCATCGATAATATTGCAGGCGGCACTTTAGTCGTACCGGAGGGGTGGACCACCCCCTTCTTTGGGGCTACCCTCGACCTGGACTGGGCCGGTATTATCGACGATGTAAATGAAAAAATTAAGGAAGATGGCTTTTCTCTATTCGGCATATTTTTCTCGCTGATGCTGTTTAAGGGTATTTTAGCCAGTCTTGCAGGCCCTACGCCAAACTACGATATGCAGAAGATTCTCTCAACCCGCTCTCCAAAAGATGCGGCCAAGATGAGTGGCTTTGTGTCGCTGGTACTTATTCCCACCCGCTACCTCATGATTATTGGCTTCACGGTGCTGGCACTCTTAAATTATGAGCAGCTGAACCTCGAAATAGGCGGGCGTATCGATTATGAGCAGATTCTTCCCTCTGCCATTGTTAACTTTGCGCCAACTGGTATTCTTGGCCTGATTCTGGCAGGTCTGCTGTCGGCTTTTATTGGTACGTTTGCCGGCACCCTAAATGCCGCCCAGGCCTATATCGTAAACGATATTTACCTCAAATACTGGAACCCGAAGGCATCGAATGCCATGGTAAGCAACATGAATTATCTTACGGGTGTGGTCGTAGTACTGCTGAGTGTGGTGCTGGGCTTTTTTGCAAGAGATGTAAACAGCCTGCTTCAGTGGATTGTATCCGGCCTCTATGGCGGTTATATTGCAGCCAATGTGTTAAAGTGGTACTGGTGGCGCTTTAACAGCAATGGCTTTTTCTGGGGCATGCTCTCCGGAATTACGCCGGCCCTTATATTTCCTTTCTTCTTCGATGGACTTGATTTGTACTACTTCCCGGTTCTGCTGCTGCTTTCCCTGGCAGGTAGCATTGTTGGCACTTTAACGGCGCCGCCTACGGATACGGAAACTCTCAAAAGCTTCTACAGAAAAGTACGCCCCTGGGGCTTTTGGAAGCCAATCGACAGGCTGGTGAAGGAGGAAGAGCCCGATTTTAAAGAGAATAACGATTTCTGGCGCGATGCCTTTAATGTGGTAATAGGGGTGGTGGCCCAAATGTGCCTTACCCTCCTGCCTATTTACCTGGTTATTCAAATGCAAACCGAGCTGCTCATTACCTTAGCCATATTTCTTTTATGTGCAGCAGTGCTGAAGAAGACCTGGTGGGACACCTTGCCGGAAGACAGGCCAATGACACCGCCAAAAGACCCTAATGCAGCGAAACCGTCTAAAAAAGACCCGGCCATAGTGGCGGATAACAGCTACTAAACCAACTACAAACAGCAATTATAACCATTTACCGGATGGAAAATTATAAAGAAAGACTAAGACAGTTAGAGGAGGCGCATTGCCATTTGCTTAAACGAAAAAACCAAAAGGAAATCCTGGGAAACGGCATCTTTGACAGGTATACCTTCCCTGTTTTAACGGCGCAGCATACGCCTCTTTTCTGGCGGTACGACCTGAACCCGGCAACGAACCCTTACCTGATGGAGCGTTTCGGCATTAATGCAGCTTTTAACTCAGGGGCTATTAAGCTTAATGGAAAATACCTGCTGGTTGCCCGGGTAGAAGGGGTCGACCGGAAATCGTTTTTTGCCGTAGCCGAAAGTGAAAATGGTATAGATAATTTCAGGTTCTGGGAGCGCCCCATTACAATGCCTGAAACAGCAGTGCCGGATATAAATGTGTACGACATGCGGCTGGTGCAGCACGAAGATGGCTGGATCTATGGTCTCTTCTGTACCGAACGCAAAGACCCGAATGCCAAAGCAGGCGATGAGTCTTCGGCAATTGCCCAGTGCGGCATTGCCCGTACGCACGATTTAATAAGCTGGGAGCGTCTGCCCGACCTTAAAACTCCCTCGCCGCAGCAGCGCAACGTGGTGCTCCACCCGGAATTTGTAGCCGGAAAATACGCATTTTACACCCGCCCGCAGGATGGCTTTATCGAGGCCGGTTCAGGTGGCGGCATTGGCTGGGGACTGGCCGATAGTATCGAAAATGCCGTGATAGAAAAAGAAATTGTGCTGGATGCAAAGCAGTACCATACAGTAAATGAAGTAAAAAACGGGCAGGGGCCGGCACCGCTTAAAACGGAAAAAGGCTGGCTACACCTGGCGCACGGTGTACGTAATACCGCCGCAGGCCTGCGCTATGTGCTTTATACTTTCCTCACGGATCTGGAAGATCCAACAAAGGTAATCCACAAGCCTGCGGGTTACTTTATCGCCCCTGAAGGAGAAGAAAGAGTCGGGGATGTATCGAATGTGGTTTTCGGCAATGGCTGGATTCTGGATGAGGATGGTACGGTGTTTATTTATTACGGCTCTTCCGATACCCGTATGCATGTAGCCACCACTACGCTGGGCAGGCTGCTGGATTATGTGCTCAATACGCCTGCCGACGGGCTCCGCTCCGGTGCAACAGTGGCACGGCTTAATGAGCTGGTCGACCGGAACCTGGCCTATATGAAAAATAAACCGGAACCGGTCGCCACAACAGCCTCCTGAAAATGGAAAAAGTAGCAGCAGGCATAAAGAAGGCGCAGCTAAGTGTTTATGGGGCCGAAATGGAGGCGGAGCTCAGGCGCATTCTTGCTTTCTGGGAGCAGCATGCGCCCGATGAACAAAATGGAGGTTTTGTCGGACAGATAGACCATGCAGGGCAGGTAAAGGCAGATGCGCCCAGGGGAGCCATTCTGAATGCCCGTATCCTCTGGACTTTTTCGGCAGCCTATCGGCATACCCAAAAGGAAAATCACCTGCAGCTTGCCCGTCGTGCCTACCATTACCTGATGGAGCATTTCCTGGACAGGGAGTACGGGGGCATTTACTGGTCGGTGAATGCGGGAGGGGCTCCTTTAAATACCCGAAAGCAAATTTATGCACTGGCCTTTGCCATTTACGGACTGAGCGAATACTACCAGGCTACGGCGGAAGAAGAAGCGTTGGCAGCCTGCAAGGAACTGTTTCGCTGGATTGAGCGCTACAGCTTTGACGAGGAATTCGGGGGATATTTTGAAGCTTTCAGTCGCGAAGGAAACCTGCTGGAAGACCTGCGGCTGAGCCCAAAGGACAGGAACGACCCGAAAACAATGAACACGCACCTGCACATCCTGGAAGCTTATGCCAACCTCTATCGTGTATGGCCGGACGCACAACTGGCACAGCAGCTGAAGGGACTGCTGGAAGTATTCCTCAGGCAGATTGTAGATGCGGAAAGTGGTCATATGCATCTCTTCTTCAATCGCGAATGGAAGGTAGCGGCCAACCTGGTATCGTACGGGCACGACATTGAGGCTTCCTGGCTCCTGCTGGAAACGGCAGAAGTGCTGGGCAGGCAGGAGCTGATTGAGGAGGTGAAAGCGCTGGCCGTACAAATGGCCCGCGCTACGGGGGAAGGCCTGCAGCCCGACGGTAGCCTGTACCACGAGCTTGATCGTGAAAAGCAGCATTACGACACGCACCGCGAGTGGTGGGTAAGTGCCGAAGCGATGGTAGGCTTCCTGAATGCTTTTGAGCTAAGTAAAGAGTCTTCCTATATGGAGAAATCATGGAATTCCTGGCAGTTTGCACAAAAATATCTGCTCGACAGGGAAAAGGGAGAGTGGATATGGGGCGTGTGGGATGATTACAGCCAGATGGAAGAAGATAAGCTAGGCTTCTGGAAATGCCCCTATCACAATAGCAGGGCCTGCCTGGAAGTTATTCACCGCTGTAAGCGGCTAGCTGAAGAAAGCAATACAGCAAAAGTCTGATACCAAAATAGAATTACGCAGGAAGGGGGAATGATAATCCCGGTTTCCTGCCAAAAGCCCGTTAGAAATGCGATTGAGCCGTTTACTACTTTCTGCCTTTTTAATCATTTACAGCCTCCCACTGCCGGCCCAGCGGGCTGAAGTAAGGGAGCGGCCGGCCGGAGAGCCTGCTGGGCTTATTGATGAAAAGGCTACCCGAAAAACAAGGATTCTCTACAAAAACCTGCAGGCCTTAGCCAAACAGGGCACGCTCTTTGGCCAGCATGAGGCCATGGCCTATGGGGTTGGCTGGAAAGCGGAAGCCGGCAGGTCTGATGTAAAAGAAATAAGTGGTTCGTACCCTGCCGTGCATGGCTGGGACCTCGGGAAAATCGGTACAGAAAACAGCATCAACGGAGTTCCTTTTAAAGAGGTGCGCCGCTACATCCGGCAGGTATACCGGCGGAGGGGCATCAATACCGTTGCCTGGCATATGGACAACCTGCTAAGCGGCGGAAATTCATGGGATACGACCTATGTAGTAAAAGATATGCTCCCGGGCGGAAAAGCACATGCAGCTTACCTGGAAAAGCTGGATTTGGCAGCTAAGTTCCTGAAAAGGTGTCGCATCAATTTCTTTACCCCTATTCCAATCATCTTCAGGCCTTTTCACGAGCACAATGGCGACTGGTTCTGGTGGGGAAAAGGCTATGCAACTGAAGAAGAATTTATTCAGCTCTGGCAGTTTACGGTCGATTACCTGAAAGAGGAAAAGAAGGTTCATAACCTGATATATGTTTTCTCCCCCGACCGAAGCAGGATGGATTTAGAAAAGGGAAAGGAAGCTTACTTATATGGGTATCCGGGCGATGATTATGTGGATATTATCGGGCTGGACGATTACTGGGATATGGGCTTTGAGGGCAACCCGAAGCCGCTGGCCGAACAGAAGGTAGACCTGATTCGCAGTTTAAAGCTTATAAGTGAACTGGCACTGAAAAAAGGAAAGCTGGCAGCCCTTACCGAAACCGGGCTGGATAAATTAACAGTTCCAGACTGGTATACTGCTCACCTCCTGGGTGCGTTGAAAGCGGAGCTGGAGCCTTTGCAGATTTCCTATGTAATGGTTTGGCGCAATGCCCATACAGGCCATCATTACAGCCCCTACAAAGGGCATCCGGCCGAGCAGGATTTCAGGGAGTTTTGCCGGGATGAGCGGATTCTGCTGGAAGATGATATCAGGAATGTTTACAGACGGAATAAACTGCTGCTGAGCAGCCGGAAAAAACAGCAACAGAGGGAGTAGTAAAAGGGCGGTGCGGTTCCTTTACGCTTCAGGAAGGAAGCCGGCTGTCCCCAGTTTAAATTTCTATCAGCAAATAAATTGAAAATGCAACTCAGGTTATTATTATACTTATTGTTCTTCCTTCCTGCCGGTTTGTCGCTCGGGCAGGGGAAAGAGGGGTTTGTTCAGGTGAAGAACGACCAGTTTATCCGCAACGGGCAACCCTATTACTTTTTAGGAGCCAACTACTGGTATGGCATGAATCTCGCCTCCACAGCCAGGGGGGGAGACCGTGAGCGCCTGAAGCGGGAGCTGGATCACCTGCAGTCGATCGGCATCAAGAATCTCCGTATTATGGCAGCCACCGAAGGCCCCGATACGGAGCCAAACCGTATGCGTCCTTCCCTGCAACCTTCGCCAGGAATGTACAATGAGGAAGTGCTGGAAGGGCTTGACTTCCTGCTGGCCGAAATGGCAAAAAGGGACATGACTGCCGTGCTGGTGATGACGAACTTCTGGGAATGGACCGGCGGCATGGGGCAATATATTTCCTGGGCCGACGGGGTGGAGATTCCTTATGCACCTCCTGCCGGAGATGGGGACTGGGACACCTTTCAGAAGTTTTCCAGCTCTTTTTTCAGTAACAAAAAGGCGAACCGCCTGTACCGTAAGCACCTGAAGTTTATCATTAACAGGGAAAATAAAATTACGGGAGTGAAATACAAAGAAGACCCGACCATTATGGCCTGGCAGCTGGGAAATGAACCTCGTGGCTATAACAATCAGGAAGCTTACCGTAAATGGATTCATAAAACAGCCGGCTATATTAAGCGAAAAGATAAGAATCACCTGGTTAGCATTGGAAGCGAAGGTAACACAGGCTCCCATCATGCAGGGAATGACTTTTACCGGGATCACCTCTCTCCAAGAATCGACTACGCCACCATGCACATCTGGATACAGAACTGGGCCTGGTTCGATCCGAAAAAGTCGGTAGAAAGTCTGCCCGCTGCAATGGAAAAAGCAGAGGCTTACTTACTGGAGCATGTGGAGGCGGCAAAGCGATTAAACAAGCCAATGGTGCTGGAAGAGTTTGGTGTGGCAAGAGATGGCGAAGCCTATGCCCCGGGTTCTCCGGTTGTTGCCCGCGATACTTTTTTTAAGCTTATCTTCGAAATGGTTTATGAGCAGGCAAGAGCAGGAAATGCCGTAGCCGGCGCTAACTTCTGGACCTATTCCGGCGAAGGCAGGCCGGCAGTAGCGGAAGGGGGTAACTACTGGCAGGAGGGTGATGCACTTATGGGCGATCCGCCGCATGAAAAGCAGGGTTGGTATTCAGTTTTTGACTCCGACAGTTCTACCATTGCCATTATCCGGAAATATGCCAGGCTAATGAACCAGCTGAGAACTGAAACAGAGGTTTCGCGCAGGTAATAAGGTAATATTATGGGCTGAAGATTCTTTATACCCTGCTCGGGAGCCCTTTGTTGAATAAAATTTAGTTTGAAGAAGCGGTTTATTATTTATACTTTTCTAAAAGAGTCTGTAAAGGATTATAGGACTATCTTTTAGTGGAAACCCAATTTTTTATTTAAACACACTATAATGCAATACAGAGAACTTGGCAAAACAGGATTTAAAGTGTCGGAAGTTTCCCTTGGAACCTGGCAGGTAGGGGGTCGCTGGGGAGATGCCTTTAATGAAAAGAATGCGGAGGAAATTATTAATACGGCGATTGATGGCGGGGTAAATTTCATTGATACTGCAGATGTTTACAGCGAAGGGCAAAGTGAGGCAGCCGTAGCCAAAGTGGTAAAAAGCCGGCCTGAAGAAATATATGTTGCCACCAAATGCGGCAGGCAAATTCAGCCTCATACGCCGGAAGGCTATACCGCAGATCGCCTCACCGCTTATGTGGAAGAAAGCCTGCAGCGTATGAAGGTAGATACCATCGACTTAATTCAGCTGCACTGTCCGCCCACCGAAATATACAAGCGCCCAGAAATTTTCGGCACCTTCGAGCGGCTGAAAGAACAGGGGAAAATCCGCAACTTAGGCGTAAGTGTGGAACTGGTAGACGAGGCGCTTATGGCCATGCAGTACGACAATGTGGCGACGGTTCAGATAATCTTTAACATGTTCAGGCTAAAGCCAAGTGAGCAGTTTTTTGCGAAAGCCAGGAAAAACAATTGTGGCATTATTGCGCGTGTACCTCTGGCCAGCGGCCTGCTTTCAGGAAAAATGAATAAGCAAACCTCCTTCGGGCCTGAAGATCACCGGAACTTTAACAGAAATGGAGAAGCCTTTGATAAGGGGGAAACTTTCTCCGGGGTAGACTTCGACCTTGGCCTGGAGGCGGTGGAAGAGATTAAGCGGCTGTTTCCCGGCGAAGAGCCACTCGCTGCCCAGGCTATCCGGTGGATTTTGATGTTCCGGGAAGTAAGTACGGTGATACCAGGCGCCTCAAGGCCTGAGCAGGTTCGTTCCAATATTAAAGCGGCGGAGCTTCCTGCCCTTTCCAAAGAGCAAATGGAAGGAGTGGAACGCATCTATGAGCGGTACATAAAGCCCACTGTGCATGAGCAGTGGTAATAGACTGAAAGGGAGCATGAGTTGCCGCCAAGCCGCCTCCGTTTCTGCCAGCTATTAAACAGCATTTTCAGCTGCCCGGTTAGCAGTACTTTGCTCTGTTAGCCGGCAGCTTTATAAAAAGATTTATCTCTAATTTGAAGTGTTTTACCAACTATTAAAAAATGATTCAGAACATTTACTTAAAGTACCTGGCCATCTTCCTGATAGGCTCTTCTGTTTTATCAACCGCCTGCCAGAGCACAGGCACAGCTGAAGTAGAAAACGATGAAACAGACCAGCAGGAGGCGCTTTCAGAAGATAACCGCTTCCTGAACGAGCCTCTGGTCACTGATATCTATACCGCCGATCCCTCTGCTCATGTGTTCAATGGCAGGATTTATATCTACCCGTCGCATGATATAGAATCAGGAATCCCAATGAATGATGATGGCTCCCATTTTGACATGAAAGACTACCATGTGTTTTCCATGGATAGCATAGGCGGAGAAATTACCGATCATGGGGTGGCACTGGATATTAAAGATATTCCTTGGGCAGGCCGCCAGCTTTGGGCGCCCGATGCGGCTTATAAAGACGGGACCTACTACCTCTATTTTCCTGTAAAAGATAAAAACGATGTTTTCAGAATAGGCGTGGCTACCAGCCAGTCGCCTACCGGCCCGTTTAAGCCGGAAGAGCAGCCTATCGCAAAAAGCTTTAGCATTGACCCCGCCGTGTACAAAGATACCGATGGCCAGTACTATATGTATTTTGGCGGAATATGGGGAGGGCAGCTCCAGAGGTGGGCCACCGGAGAGTATAAGCCGGAAGATGTTTACCCTGCGGACAATGAGCCTGCCTTAATGCCAAAAGTAGCCCGTATGAGCGACGATATGCTTGGCTTTAGCGAAGAGGTAAGAGACGTACAGATTCTGGATGAGAATGGAGAACCGCTGCTGGCCGGTGATAACGAAAGACGATTCTTTGAAGCTGCCTGGGTGCACCGTTACAACGGCAAATATTACCTTTCTTACTCTACCGGCGATACGCATAACATTGCATATGCCACAGGTGACAGTCCTTACGGACCCTTTACTTACCAGGGGGTGATACTGAAGCCGGTACTTGGCTGGACCAACCACCACTCAATTGTTGAGGTTGATGGAAAGTGGTACCTGTTTTACCATGATACGGAACTTTCCGAAGGTCAGACGCACCTGAGAAACATTAAGGTTACTGAGCTTACCCACAGGCCAGATGGTACCATCGAAACCATTGATGCTTACTATGAGTAATGTGCAGAAAGTAATTAGCTAAGTGGGCACCTGCCCCGAAAAAGGAGTGAGCGCCAAAAGAAGACCTCCGGTTTCAGGATGAGAAAGAATGCTTTTTCCTGTCCGGAGACCGGAGGTTTTTGCTTATCTTCTGGGAACATCTCCCGGTATCGGTAACTCTTCCGGCTCCTGCTAATAGCCATATAAACGATGAAACACTGATATGAAAATAGAGAAAACCCCCTTTGGCAAACTGGCAGACGGTACTCCCGTGGACCTTTTTACCCTTTGGAATGCGGAGCTAAGGGTGAAAATAATGAATTACGGAGGAACTGTGGTATCGCTGATGGCGCCCGACAAAGAAGGAAAGCTCAAAGACGTGGTGCTGGGATTTGATTCCCTTTCAGATTATCTGAGCGATGCTTACAGGCAGGAGTCTCCTTTTTTCGGAGCCATTATCGGGCGCTTCGGCAATAGAATTGCCGGAGGGAAGTTTAGCCTGAACGGCAATGACTATACACTGGCAACCAACGACGGGCCTAACCATTTACATGGAGGTGAAAAAGGGTTCGATAAAGTTTTATGGCAGGCGGAGGAAGTCTATGAGGAAGAGGGGTTAGGCTTAAGGCTCAGTTATGTAAGTGAAGATGGGGAAGAGGGATACCCCGGCAGGCTGAGGGTAGAGGTTACGTATATGCTCACCAACAAGAATGAACTGCAAATAACTTACCGGGCAGAAACAGATAAAGCCACCATTGTTAATCTTACGCACCATTCCTATTTTAACCTGGCGGGAGATGCGAAGAAGGATATTCTTGATCACGAGCTTATGCTCCCGGCCGACACCTTTATTCCTGTTAATGCTTCCATGATTCCCACCGGCGAGTTACAGCCGGTAGGTGGCACCCCTTTCGACTTCAGAACACCTGAGGCTATTGCGCCAAAGATGAAGGCTGACAATAAACAGCTTACCTACGCGAAAGGCTTCGACCACTGCTTTGTGCTGAATGGAAAGCCGAAAGAATTAAAACTGGCGGCAAGCGTGTTTGAGCCGGATAGCAGGAGGTTGCTGGAGGTCTATACCAGTGAACCTGGTGTTCAGTTTTATACAGGTAACAATTTAACCGGAGCCCTCACCGGCAAAGAAGGGCGAAAGTATTTGCCCCATTCAGGGCTTTGTCTCGAAACGCAGCACTTTCCGGATGCCCCAAACCAGCCGGCTTTTCCCTCTGCAGAACTATGGCCGGGAGAGCAGTACCAGAGCCGGACGATATTTAAGTTTTCAGTAAAGTAAGAGGGAACCTGTTATTAAGAGTGCTTTGCACACTTTCTTAGTGCTAAATATTGTAACTGGCCTGCCTTCATTGCCTGCCTGAAAAACGAATAACCGATAAGAAGAAAAATATGAGCATGGAACAAACCTGGCGCTGGTATGGGCCGGAAGATCCGGTTAGCCTGGCAGACAGCAAACAGGCCGGAGCCACGGGAATTGTAACGGCCCTGCACCATGTGCCCACCGGTGAGGTTTGGGAGAAGGAAGAAATTCTGAAAAGGAAGCGAGAGGTAGAAAGTGCCGGTTTAAACTGGTCTGTCGCAGAGAGCATTCCGGTGCATGAAAGTATTAAAACCCGCAGTGGCAATTACCAGGCTTACCTGGAAAATTATAAGCAAAGCCTCCTGAACCTGGGAGCCTGTGGCGTAGATACGGTATGTTACAATTTTATGCCTGTACTGGATGCCACAAGAACCCACCATGCCTATTTAATGGCCGACGGCTCTACTGCTTTGCAGTACGATGCAGTGGCTTTTGCTGCTTTCGAGCTCTTTTTACTAAAAAGACCGGGAGCCGAGGTGACTTATACACCTGCGCAACAGCAAAAAGCAAAGGCCTTCCTGGATTCCCTTGCTGAGGAAGAGGTAAGCAGGCTGCTTACGACCATTGTGGCAGGCTTTCCCGGGGTGGGCGAAAATTATACGATGGAACAGCTGCAGGCAGCCCTGGATGTGTACAAACATATTGGAGCGGCTGAGCTAAAGCAAAACCTGTTTTATTTCCTCTCTGAAGTTATTCCTGTTGCAGAAGAGGCTGGTATCCGCATGGCCATCCATCCCGATGATCCGCCTTTTCCCATTCTTGGTCTTCCCCGTATCGTTTCCACAGAGGAAGATATAAAGGAAATCCTGGCGGCGGTAGAGAGCCCTGGCAATGGCCTTTGCTTCTGCACCGGCTCCTTAGGTGTAAGGGCAGATAATGATTTGGAAGGGATGGTAAAGCGCCTGGGGAAGCGGATAAATTTTGTGCACCTCCGCAGTACGATTCGGGAGGCAGAAAGCAGCTTCTATGAATCAGACCACCTGACGGGTGATGTGGATATGTTCAGCGTAATGAAGGCCCTGCTGGAAGAACAGCAAAGAAGAAAGCAGGAAGGGCGGATGGATTATCGCATGCCTTTGCGGCCTGACCATGGGCACCAGATGCTGGACGACCTGCAGAAAAAGACTATTCCCGGTTATTCTGCGATCGGGCGCCTGCGTGGGCTGGCCGAACTGCGGGGACTTGAGCTTGGCATAAAAAGAGCTTTTTCGATGGAATAGTGTTATCTGTAAAACAAAACAGGCACCCCTTAAGAGGCGCCTGTTTTGTTAATATATTAGCTGTTTAAACACTGTTATTCCGATACTGCCTCCATTACCGCTTCGTAGGCTGGCTTAGGCTGATAGTCCCTGTCAAACAGTAAGGGATAGCTGCGTCGCCCTTCCATTGGCCAGTCATTTAGCCAGGAGTGCTTGTCAGCCACGCCCCAGAAAGTTACCCGGCTGATTTTGTCGCGGTGTTTATGGAACAGCTCAAACAAATCGGCATAGCGCCGGGTAAGCTTTTGCTGAACAGAATCAGGAAGGCCTTCGGCATAAGGGTTAAATCCTTCCTGGGGTTCGAAAGTCATGGCAATGTCGGCCCCTTGTCTGTTGCTTGGGTTGGGTAGCAGGTCCACATCCAGTTCGGTTATCATTACTTTTACGCCCAGATCGGCAAAGGCGTTAATACTGGCTTCAATATCTTCCAGAGAAGGATAATCAATTCCATAATGGCCCTGCATGCCCACGCCATCTACCTGTATTCCTTTTTCCTGCAGGTTTTTAACAAGGTGTACAGCCGCTTCGCGCTTGGCGGGTTTCCACAGACTGTAGTCGTTATAGTAGAGTTCTGCTTCGGGGTCGGCCTCTTTGGCAAACTCAAAGGCCTTTTGAAGATACTCTTCACCAATAATTTCGAGCCATTTGGTCTGGCGGAGGCTGCCATCATCTTCAAGGGCTTCATTTACCACATCCCAGCCATCTATCTTTCCTTTGTAGCGGCCGGCAACAGTGGCAATATGATCTTCCATCCGCTGGAGCAGTGTATCTCTGCCTACCGTATTTCCTTCCTTGTCTACAAATATCCAGTCGGGTGCCTGGCTATGCCAAACCAGGGTATGTCCTATGGTAAACATATCATTTTCTTCGCCAAAGGCAACATACTTATCGGCCGGTTCAAAGTTATAAACGTTTTGTTCGGGATGGATAGGTCCCATTTTCAGCATGTTCTCCGGGCTGATGGTATTAAACTCTTCCTTTATAAGGGCCACTGCCTCCTCTTCTCTGCCATATACCTGGTCGTAATTAAGGGCAGCGCCTATGTAGAAATCGCCTTCAGCTGCTTCTTTTAAAGAGGTTGGCGTTTCTTCTGCTGCCTGCTCAGAACTGCTGCAGGAGTAGGCCCCTGTGCAGGCAAGCAAGAGGAGAGGAGCAAACCGTTTTTTGTAAAATACACTCATTGTTATGTTTTTAGATGGGAAGGAAAACCCCCCAGGTTTATAATTAGATGTAGCTTAAAAGAGAATCAGTCCTTGCTAAAAGCCGATGGAATTGCCGCCATCTACGGGAAGAATGGTGCCGGTTACATATTTGGCTCCCGCTGTGGCATAGAAGTAAACCGCCCCGGCAACATCAGCCGGCTCTCCCAGCTTACCCATCGGGGTTCTGGATAAAACCTTGTTCCTGCGTTCCGGCTCGCTATCGAATGCTTTGGCCGACATGTCGGTGGCAATAAAGCCCGGGGCCACGCAATTGACACGAATTCCAAGAGGGGAAAGATCAACCGCCATAGCCCTGGTCATTCCTTCCACACCGGTTTTAGCCGCTGAATAAGAAATTACCTTCGGAATTCCGTATTGTGCAGCCATGGAGCTGATGTTTACAATCGCTCCGCTTCCCTGCGGTATCATTACCTTGGCTACTTCCCGGCTAAGGGCAAAAACAGCTGTCAGGTTGGTTAAAAGAATGCGCTGGAAGTCTTCATCCGTTACTTCCGTGAAAGCCTTCTTCTGGTTAATGCCGGCATTATTTACCAGGATATCTATTTTGCCGAACTCCCTGTGAATGCTTTCTACCAGTGCCGGTATTTGCCCGAGCTCAGTAAGGTCGAAGCTTATGGCAGCACACAGGCTGCCCAGCTTTTCTTTCGCCGCCTTTAGCTTTTCCTCATTTCGCCCGATAATGATGGTGCGGATATCTTCCTGCACAAATTTTTCAGCTATGGCATAGCCCAATCCTGATGCTCCGCCGGTTACAATAGCAATTTTATGCTCCGGATTCCTGTTCTCGTTCATTTCTTTTTATCGTTAAAGGCTATTTTTAGCTGATTCTGGTATTAGTTGCCTGGCACGAACTTCGGGTTCAGCTGCATAAAGTAGTCTAAAGTTTTTGTTGGCTTCTCAACCCCTTCCGGTAATGGCTTGCCGGAGAAAGTCTGGAAATAAAGCAGCACTGCATCACGCCACCATTCCGCCTCTTTTTCCTGTATCTCCAGCAGCGTTTTTACATGCTGAAATCTTTCCGGGTCTATCTGCCCTTCCAGGCTATTCCAGCTTTGCTGCATCTGCCTGACGGTGTCTACACCCTGCTGGTAGCGAAGCGCCATTTCATCCCAAAGGGTATTGCCTGATTTCATTTTATAGTCCCAGGGAAGGTGGTGGAACCAGAGGAGGTACTTCTCCGGCACTTTTTCCGGCGAGCCGAATTTCTCTTCAAGAGGAGGGGCATACTGGGCAACGGCATTGCTGCCGCTTGCTGTGCGGTCAAAGCCGATGCCTGCAGAATCGGCCTGGTGGTAGTAAACCGAGGTCCAGTCGGCGCGGTGCTTGTTTGCTACCCAGGGGCCGGGGCCGTAATGGTGCGACCAGGCCATAATGTGGTGCAAACCAAGAGGAGTCATATAATTTACAACTGCTTCGTGAGAATTCAGCATCATCTCCTTAATGTCCTGAACCACTTCCGGTTTATTGGAGAAAGTCATCTTTATCCATTCTTCGGCTATCTCTTCAGAAGAGAGGTAGGGGTTCCAGGCAAGGCGACCAAAGGCGTACCAGTTGGCCTGCCCGAAAGGGTGCCCTGTCCAGTTACGGTCGGTACCGATGTTGGCTACGCCGGCCATGGCGGTTAGCGGATGGTCGTTCAGGCTGCCATCTACCACCTCAGCCACAGTGGAGCCTTTTCCTTCAGCGTATGTGTCAGCTTCCAGTACTTCTTTCCACATTGGAGCGAGGTAGACCAGGTGGGTGCCCTGTCCCAGGTATTCCTGTGTAATCTGGAACTCCATCATAAGCGGTGTTTCGGGCATGGCGCCAAAGAGCGGATGAAAAGGCTCTCGTGGCTGGAAGTCAATGGCCCCGTTTTTTACCTGCAGCAAAACGTTGTCTCTGAACTTGCCATCCAGTGGTTTAAATTCATTGTAAGCCTGTTTGGCCCGGTCTTCCGGCGCTTCTTCGCTGTATACAAAAGTGCGCCACATTACAATCCCACCGTGGGGAGCAAGGGCATCGGCCAGCATATTGGCTCCTTCGGCATGGGTTCTTCCGTAGTTATGGGGGCCGGGCTGGCCTTCAGAGTCGGCCTTTACCAGGAAACCGCCAAAATCAGGAATGTGGCTGTAGATTTCATCTGCTTTTCTCTTCCACCACTGCTGCACCCGGGGATCAACAGGGTCGGCAGTTTCCAGGCCACCAATTTCCATGGGAGCGCTGAAACGGGCGGTGAGGTACACCTTTAATCCATAGGGGCGGAAAACATCTGCCAGCGCAGCAACTTTTCCGAGGTAATCCTCTGTAAGCACCAGGGCATTGGCATTCACATTGGTTAGCACGGTGCCGTTAATGCCAATGGAGGCATTGGCACGGGCATAATCGATGTAGCGCGGGTCAGTATAATCTGGAAGTTTGTGCCAGTCCCAGAGCGAAAAGCCGGCATAGCCCCGCTCCACCGTGCGGTCGAGGTTGTCCCAGTGGTTGAGGATGCGGTGCTGCGTTTTGGGCGAGCTGGAAAGAGAAAGTTTATGGATAGATTGCCGGGTCTGGAGGAGCCTTAAAAAGTGAAAGCTGCCATACAACACACCAGTATCTGTATTGGCGGCAATAACAGTTACTTTCTTTCCCTGGAGCCGGGCAGACAGCAGGAGATAACCTTCACGGCCCACTTCCTTTAGTTTATCTTCAATGTTCAGGCTCCGGATAAGCGGAGAACTTTGGGGGGTTCCGGCTACGACAGCGCCCTGGCGGGAAACTTTTTCAGTAAGCGGAATTGATTTGCCTAACATCTGGCCCAGGCCCCTTTCCAGCTCCTGTGCGACTGCTGAAAGCGTAGGGGAGTTTGGTGCCACAATTATTTCTGAGGCGGACTGCCGGTAGTTTTTAAGCGTTTCCTGATCTTCAACCAGCTCATACCTTAGCCATAGGCGGTAGCCATCTTCGGCCTGCAGGGAGAGCAATCCAAAAAAGAAGAGTATGAGAAACGTTAAAGAGCGGGTGGTTTTTATACGCATCACAAAACTTAATAAGGTACTATAAATAAGCGGCTACAGCTTAGATGCTGCCTTAAAACCTTTCTGGAGCAGGCTGTAGGCTCAGGCAACCTGCGGCTGGCCCCATTGCCCGGATGGCAGGAATCTCTATCCCTTCCTCAGGGAAGATTCCCGGATTATTAATTCAGAATTCAGGGTAATGGTATTCATGGCCACAATGTCTGAAAAGCCATCTAAATGAATGATCAGGTTTCTTACCGCAACCTCGCCCATTTTGTGCCCCGGGTTATTAACAGTCGTAAGGTTTGGCTCGATTACGCGGGAGACAGGATCATTGTTAAAGCCAACGATCGCAATATCCTTCGGAATGGAGATTCCCGCCTGTTTTAATATTTTCATGCAGCCTACGGCGCAGGCATCATTGGCCACAAACACCCCGTCAGGCAAAGGATTCATCTTCAGGATCTCCCCCGCAGCTTCCATTCCTGCTTCTTCGCTCAGGTCATTGGAAATGATGAAAGAATCATCGAATGGCAGCTCATTGTCAATAAGTGCGTATTTGTAGCCTTTTAATCGATCGGCATACACATTTCTTTTGAGGTTGCCGGTTATGTGCACGATGTTTGTGCAGCCCTGCGCTACCAGATGAGAGGTGGCTTTATGGGCTGCCTGCATATTATCAATTACAATGCTGGTGCATTTTGGGTGCTCAGCCACGCGGTCGAAAAACAGGAGGGGAATGCCTTTTTTAATAAAAGGAGAAAAGTGGCTGATGTCTTCTGTATTATAAGCCAGGGAGACCAGTAAGCCATCGACCCTGCTGTTAAACATCGCCATTACATTGGCCGCTTCTTTTTTGGCAGTTTCCAGCGACTGGCTGATAAGCAGGTTATAGCCCGCTTCATTTGCCACCTTTTCCATGCCTGCAATTACAGAAGACATAAAATGGCTGTTAAGCCGTGGAACAATTACACCAAGAGTATGGGTCCGTTTCCTGCGAAGGTTACTGGCAAACATATTTGAACGGTACCCCATTTCAGTGGCGGTATCAAATACCTTCTGCCTGGTTTCTTTATTTACAACGGGGCTATTGTTTAGAGCACGGCTCACTGTTGCGGGAGAAACCCCCAGCCCCTTTGCGATATCATAAATGGTTGTTTCCTTCTCCATATTACTAAAAGGTGTGGATTACAAAATACTGCAATCGGTTTCAATATAATAAGCCTTTCTGGTTTATTTTAATAAAGGACCGGAAAAAAAAGAGCGTAAGGCTGCAAAAATGATTTATTCAGGGTTTAAAAAGCTGAAAGCTGTTGCGGGAACCTCCAGAAACCATTAATTCGCTAAGCGCTTAGTTATCACTGGCTGGCTGCTTTAATCACCTGACTTGGGTTTATTTTAGAAAAAATAGAGAATGTTGTTGCAATCGGTTGTAATTCAAAAGAAATATCTCCAAGTTTATAGGAGAACTCCTGCACAAACAGGGGCAAGAGCATGGGCTCTGGCTGCTGAACATTAAGGCGGTTTACTGAAACAGGAATAAACATTACAAATGAGAAAGTTATATTATCTGACTGCTATTATGGTGCTGCTTTTTACGGAAGTGAGCGCACAGGAGCAAGCTGCCTACCTCGATCCTTCCAGGCCAACAGATGAAAGGGTGCAAAGCCTGATCAGGATTCTTACGCTGGAAGAGAAAGTGCAACAGATGATGGAAAATACGCCTGCCATTTCCCGGCTGGGTATTCCGCCCTACAACTGGTGGAATGAGGCCCTGCATGGGGTAGGCCGCTCGGGGGTGGCTACTGTTTTTCCGCAGGCCATTGGACTGGGAGCCACTTTTGATGATGATTTGGCCCTTAGGGTAGCCAGTGCTATTTCCGACGAGGCAAGGGCTATGTACAATGCCTCAGTTGAAAAGGGATATTATTCCAAGTATGCCGGCCTGACCTTCTGGACCCCCAATATTAATATTTTTCGAGATCCGCGCTGGGGCAGGGGGCAGGAAACCTATGGCGAAGATCCTTTTCTTACCGCTTCATTAGGCGTTGCTTTTGTAAAAGGCCTGCAGGGCGATCATCCTGAATATTTGAAAACGGCTGCCTGTGCCAAACATTTTGCGGTACATAGCGGCCCGGAAAGATTACGCCATGAGTTTAATGCAGTGGCGTCAATTAAAGATTTGCGGGAAACCTACCTGCCGGCCTTCAAGGCGCTTGTAAATGCCGATGTGGAGGCAGTAATGTGCGCCTATAATGCTACAAACGGAGAGCCCTGCTGTGCCAATGAATTCCTCCTCAATGATGTATTAAGAGGTGAGTGGGGCTTTGATGGACATGTGGTTTCCGACTGCGGAGCTATTGTCGACTTTTATGAGGGGCACGAAGTGGTGCCGGGGCCTGTGGAGGCTGCAGCACTTGCCTTAAAAAGTGGGGTGAACCTGAACTGTGGCAGTGTGTACTACCCGCATTTGGTGGAGGCGGTAAAGCAGGGACTGGTAAGCGAGGCAGAGGTGGATGAAAAGCTGGCTACCCTGCTGAAAACACGCTTCAGGCTGGGCATGTTCGACCCGGAGGAGGCAAACCCCTATAATGCCATTGGTATTGAGGTGGTTGATAGCAAGGAGCACCGCCAGCTGGCAAAAGAAGCTGCCCTCAAATCCATGGTCTTACTGAAAAACAATGGTGTACTGCCGCTCCGGAACGATTTGCCAAGGTACTTTATTACCGGCCCGAACGCCGCCGGCATAGATGCCCTCATCGGGAATTACTATGGTGTGAATCCGAACATGGTTACCATGCTGGAAGGGGTAGCCTCCCACATTGCGCCCGGTAGCCAGCTGCAGTACAAGCCGGGAATTTTGCTCGACAGGGCAAACGTAAACCCCATCGACTGGACAACCGGCGGTGCAAAGTCTGCCGATGCTACGATTGTAGTGCTGGGGATTACCGGCTTACTTGAAGGTGAGGAAGGGGAGTCTATTGCTTCGCCACACTATGGCGACCGCCTCGACTATAACCTCCCGGAGAACCAGCTGGATTTTCTGAGAAAGCTGCGGGAAGGGCACGAACAGCCAATTATTGCAGTAATTACCGGCGGAAGCCCGATGAACCTGGCCGAAGTGCATGAGCTGTCCGATGCTGTATTACTGGCCTGGTATCCCGGCGAAGAAGGAGGAAATGCCGTGGCCGACCTTATTTTCGGAGAGGCTTCACCTTCCGGAAAGCTGCCGGTTACCTTCCCTAAGTCGCTGGAGCAGTTGCCTCCTTATGAAGATTACAGCATGGATGGCAGAACCTATCGTTTTATGGAAGAGGAGCCTTTATACCCATTTGGCTTTGGGCTCAGCTATGCCGACTTCTCTTATTCCGACCTGAAGCTTTCGGCTGACCGAATCAAAAAGAACCAGTCAGTGCAAGTAGAGGCGACCATTACCAATAAGGGAAAGTACGAAGGCGAAGAAGTGGTACAGCTGTATTTAACAGATGAAGAAGCCAGTGTAAGGGTGCCGCTTTATTCTTTAAAAGGATACAGGCGGCTAAGGCTGGCTCCCGGTGAATCAGCTAAAGTAAATTTTACCATTACGCCCGAAATGATGGCGCTTATAACCGAAGAGGGAGAAAGTAAAATTGAAAAGGGGCGTTTTAAGGTTTATGTAGGAGGCTCCCTTCCTGGTAACAGAAGCCATGCTCTTGGAATGGCCCGGCCTGCAGAAGGTAGCTTTATGGTGAGATAAAACCCTTCCAGGGGCCGCCGAAGCATGCAATAAAAGATGGGGGGAACATAAAAATAAACAGCCAGCTTTTGTAAAAGCCTGCAGGGACATGCAGTTCAATTATAATAGTTCGTAATGATAGCTTCTTTAAGTAATGTTTCCCTGAAGAGGGTGGCCGGATGGCAGCCAATCAGGACGGCCCTGTGCCTCCTCCTGCTCATTGTACTGGCAGGCTTGTCTGCTGTACGGGCCCAGGCTGTTCCTTCCTATATAGCTGCAAAGGACGGGGAAGGACGTTTTCCTCTCTCCGCCTCGGGAAAGGCAGTGCCTTTGTACATTAGTAATGAGGCTGAGCCAGGGGTAATCAGGGCATTAAAAGACCTGCAGGCAGATATCGGCAAGGTAAGTGGTGCACAACCAGAGCTGCTGCTAAGCGAAAAAGCGCCCAAAGCCCAAGAGGTGGTGCTGGTGGGTACGCTGGGCAAAAGCCCCTTAATTGACCAACTGGTAAAGCAAAAGAAGCTGGATGTTTCCGGTATCGCAGGAAAGTGGGAAACTTTCCTGATTCAGGTGGTTGAGAAGCCCATGCGAGGGGTCGACAGGGCACTGGTAATTGCAGGCAGCGATAAGCGCGGTACCATTTTCGGTATTTATGATGTAGCGGAACACATCGGTGTATCGCCCTGGTACTGGTGGGCCGATGTTCCGGTAAAGCAGCAGGAAAACCTGTATGTGCTGCCGGGCCGACACACCATAGGCGAGCCTGCCGTAAAATACCGGGGTATTTTTATTAATGATGAAGCGCCGGCGCTGTCGGGCTGGGCTTTTGAAAAGTTTGGTGGCTTCAATAGTAAATTTTATGCAAAGGTGTTTGAGCTGATTCTGCGCATGAAAGGCAACTACCTCTGGCCCGCTATGTGGGGGCGCCAGTTTTATGTAGAGGATCCGCTGAACCCGGAAATGGCCAATGATTACGGGGTGGTGATAGGCACCTCCCACCATGAACCCATGATGCGCGCCCATGCGGAGTGGGAGCATTTCGGTGAAGGTCCCTGGAATTACAAAACGAATAAAGAAAACCTGCAAAAGTTCTGGCGTGAGGGTATAGAGCGCATGGGCGATAATGAGAGCCTGGTAACCATAGGCATGCGCGGAGATGGCGATGAGCCGATGACTGAAGGAACAGAAATAGCGCTGCTGGAAAGGATTGTGGATGATCAGCGTGAAATTATTGAGGAGGTTACGGGCAAGCCTGCAGCAGAAACGCCGCAGGTATGGGCTTTGTACAAAGAGGTGCAGGATTATTACGATAAAGGCATGCGGGTGCCTGATGATGTTACCCTGCTGCTGGCCGACGATAACTGGGGAAATATTCGCAAGCTGCCTGCGCTGGGCGATACGCTTCGTTCCGGGGGCTACGGTATCTATTACCACTTCGACTATGTGGGTGGCCCAAGAAACTATAAGTGGATAAACACCAATCCTATTGCACGGGTGTGGGAGCAAATGCACCTGGCATACCAGTACGGGGCAGACCAGATATGGATAGTAAATGTAGGGGACATTAAGCCCATGGAATTTCCCACAGAATTCTTCCTGGATTATGCCTGGAACCCGGAGAAGTGGCCTGCCGAAAGCCTGCCTGCTTATACCCGGCAATGGGTCGGGCAGCAGTTTGGAACCCACCATACAGAGGCTATTGCCCGCATCCTTACTACCTATCTCAAATATAATGGCCGCCGGAAACCCGAGCTACTGTCGCCCGAAACCTATAGCCTGACCAGCTACAGGGAGGCCGAAAGGGTAGTGGCGGAATACAACCAGCTGGTAGAGAAGGCCGAAGAGATATACAGGGAGTTACCGGAGGAATATAAAGATGCTTATTACCAGCTGATACTTTTTCCAGTTAAAGCCAGTGCCAACCTCAACGAGCTGTATGTTACGGTGGCGAAGAACAGGCTGTACGCCCGGCAGGGAAGGGCAGCAACCAACAAACTGGCTGAGAAGGCCAGGGAATTGTTTGAAAAAGATGCTGCGCTCACCCATTATTTCCATACCGAGCTTGCCGATGGCAAATGGAATCATATGATGGCCCAGACACATATTGGCTATACTTACTGGCAGCAGCCGGAAGAGAATACCATGCCGGAAGTGAAGAAAATAGAAGTTCCTGCCTCAGCAAGCATGGGTGTAATGGTGGAAGGCTCAGAGGCCTGGTGGCCGCATGCAGCAGGCGTGGCCGAGCTGCCGGAACTTACACCCTACCAGCCGGAGGGCCGTTACCTGGAGGTGTTTAATCGCGGAAAGGAAGCTTTCCCTTATACAGTAAGCACGGGCGAGCCCTGGCTGCAGGTAAAGCCTGCCGAAGGAAAAATAGATAAAGAGCAACGGCTATGGGTACAGGTAGACTGGGAAAAGGTGCCAAACGGGCTGCACCGGGTACCGCTTACCGTTCATGGCCCGAATAATCAGCAGGTGATAGTGGAAGTAATCGTCCGGAACCCTGCATCACCAGAATTAACGGAAGTCGAAGGTTTTGTGGAAAGCAACGGCTATGTTTCCATGGAAGCCGCACATTTTACCCGCGCCATAGGAAATAAAGAGGTGAGCTGGCAGGTAATTCCCGATTTAGGAAAAACACTTTCGGCTGTTACACCGCTGCCAGGCACCGCGCCCGATCAGGTGCCGGGAGGAGGCAGCCCGCACCTGGAATATAAAATGTACCTCTTCGATACCGGAACGGTGGAAGTGAAGGCTTATCTTTCGCCAACGCTAAACCTGCACAACGATCAGGGGCTGCGCTATGCCGTTTCTTTTGATGATGAGGAGCCACAAATTATAAACCTGCATACTGATGATTCAGAGCAAAACTGGAATAAGGAGGTAGCGGATAACATAAAAGTGCTAAGCTCGAGTCACTACATTAAGGAGCCGGGTGAGCATGTGTTAAAATTCTGGATGGTAGACCCTGCTGTGGTGCTGCAAAAGCTGGTGGTGGAAACCGAAAAGCAGGAGGACTCTTACCTGGGCCCGCCGGAAAGCTTCTATCGTGCTCCGGGCTCAAAGAATAGAAAATAACAGAAACCTTTGCCGGAATATTTTTGCTGGCTTAATAAATTAAATGTGTCATAACAATGGAAACCGATAAACATCCCGGAAGAGTCTTTTTTTTCTTCAGTAGCCTGCTGTTTTGCCTGCTCCTCTTAGCGGGCAGCCTGCAGGCCCAGGAAAAGGAGCATTTTCAAAATCCAATCTTCCCCGGCTTTTACCCGGATCCGAGTATTACCCGGGTGGGAGAGGATTACTACCTTGTTCATTCCACCTTTGCTTATTTTCCGGGGGTGCCGGTTTTCCATAGCAGGGACCTGGTGAACTGGCGGCAGATAGGAAACGTGCTGAACCGCCCGGAGCAACTTGATCTAGACGGGCTGGGGGTTTCCAGAGGAATCTTTGCGCCCACCATTTCCCATCATGAAGGGACCTTTTACATGATAACCACCTTAGTAGACAATGGAGGAAATTTTGTTGTAACGGCTACTAATCCCGCGGGGCCCTGGTCTGAGCCGGTCTGGCTTCCGCAGGTAAATGGCATTGATCCCTCCCTCTTTTTTGATGAAGACGGAAAGGCTTATGTTATCTACAACAGCGAAGCTCCCGACAATAAACCCTTATATGAAGGGCACCGGAGTATCCGGCAGCTCACCTTTGATGCCGAAAATTTAAAAACAATCGGCTCCCCTATTGTGCTGGTTAACGGCGGGGTGGATATCTCCACAAAGCCGGTCTGGATTGAAGGGCCACACATTTATAAGAAAGATGGTTATTATTACCTGATGGCAGCTGAAGGAGGAACCAGTGTACATCATTCAGAAGTAGTACTCCGCAGCAAAGAGGTAACAGGGCCGTATGAGCCCTATGCTGATAACCCTATTCTTACCCAGCGGCATTTACCTGCCGACAGGAAAAATCCTGTTTCCGCCACCGGCCATGCCGATTTAGTAGAAACGCAAAACGGAGAGTGGTGGGCCATTTTCCTGGCTACCCGCCCTTACGATACCAAAGACAGCTACAATATCGGGCGCGAAACATTTCTTGCACCGGTAAGCTGGGAAAGCGGCTGGCCTGTAATTAATCCCCACTTTGAAGAAGTTCAGTACAGCTATGAGCGGCCCGACCTTCCCTGGCAGGGAGAGCCGGACTTTCCGCTAAGCGGCAATTTTACCTACAAAGAAGATTTTAAAGAAAAGGAGCTGCCTTTTTACTGGCTCTTCCTAAGAACGCCCCGCACAAAATGGCACAGCCTGGACCCATACAGGGGGAAGTTAAAGCTGGCGCTCAGGCCTGAAACACTTTCGGGTAAAGGAAACCCTTCCTTTATTGCCAGAAGGCAGCAGCATATCAGGGGCAGCGGCAGTGTCAGCATGGAATTTCAACCTTCCGCCTCAAATGAATTTGCCGGGCTGGTAGCATTCCAGAATGAGGACCATTATTATGCAATTGGGAAAACACTTTCTTCGGCAGGGATGGAAGTGGTGCAGCTGCGCAAAGCAGTGAGAGCAGAAGGTACAAATCCCGCTGCTGCCACCCTGGTATTAGCTGAAAAAGTGCTGTCGAAGCAGGAGCGCCAAAAGCCACTTTACCTGAAGATTGAATTTGATGGAGCTGATTATGCTTTTTATTATTCCACAAAGAATAAAGGGGGCTGGAAGCTTCTTCAGGCCGGGGTGGATGGTACCTACCTGAGTACCCGGGTGGCAGGTGGCTTTGTTGGAACCACCCTGGGTATGTACGCCACTTCGCAGGGAAGCTCTTCTGAAGAAGATGCCGTATTCAACTGGTTTACCTACGAAGGCAATGATGCCGTTTACCGGCAGGCAACTACAGGTTCGGGGGAGGAATAAGGAAATTTTACCACCTGTTTCTAAGCCATCAGCACATATTAAATGATTGCAAACTGAAAAATCAAATATATGAAACACAAATACTTATGGCTAACGGCTGCACTGGTTTCGCTTCTGGGGCTTCCTGTGCAGGGGCAGATAGCAGAGGGCCAGGAAAAATACCTGGGCAACATTTACAGTACAGCACAACTGCCGGGTTTTACCGATTACTGGAATCAGGTAACGCCTGAAAATGCAGGGAAATGGGGAAGTGTTGAACGGACCCGCGATGTGATGGACTGGAGCGGCTTAGATGCTGCCTATAAGCTGGCCAAAGACAATGGTTTTCCCTTCCGGATGCATGTGCTGATATGGGGCAACCAGCAGCCTTCCTGGATAGAAAACCTGCCGCCCGAAGAGCAGCTGGAAGAAATTGAAGAATGGTTTTCGCTGGTTACTGAACGTTACCCTGACATTGACTTTCTGGAAGTGGTGAATGAGCCTTTACATGACCCGCCAAGCGAGGCTGGAAGTGGTGGTGGAAACTATATAGGAGCCCTGGGAGGCACGGGTACTACCGGCAGGGACTGGATTCTTAATTCATTCCGTTTAGCCCGCAAGTACTTCCCCAATGCAGCTTTAATGATAAACGAGTATAATATTGTTGGCAATGCCAGTAATACGCATAAGTACAGGAGAATTATAGAGCTGCTGCAGGCAGAAGATCTGATTGATGCCATTGGTGTACAGGGGCATGCTTTTTCTACTACAGGAGAATCATCTGTAATCACCGCTAACCTGAATTCCCTTGCCGAAACGGGTTTGCCAATATATGTAACGGAAATGGATATTGACGGCCCTACAGATGCGGTTCAGTTGCAGGAGTATCAGCGAATATTCCCGCTTTTCTGGGAGCATCCTGCTGTACAGGGAGTTACCCTCTGGGGCTGGAGGCCCGGCATGTGGAGAACAAATGAAAAGGCGTACCTGGTGAATGAGAATGGGGCAGCACGCCCGGCACTGGAGTGGCTCCAGGCCTACGTTCAGGGAGCATTGACAGCCCTGAACCCGGAATTCTTCAAAGAGCTGCTGCTCTATCCTAATCCTGTGACGAGTGGCAGCTTCAGGCTTAATGGAAGTGAAAGGCTTAGCCAGGTACGGGTGCTGGATTTAAGCGGGCAGCTGCTTAAAGAGGTGAATGTTCAGAATAGTTCTTCTGTTGAGGTTAGGCTGGAGGTAGCACCCGGTCTTTATCTCGTTCAGCTGGTTTCCGGAGAAACCTTCTCGTTCAGAAAGATACTTGTGAAGTAACAGCGCCTACGCAGTTTTAGGTTTTCCCTGACAGCAGCTGCAAGGCCTTTACAGCTGCAGGAATACAGGAATAAATAAACAACATCCTGCAGATGAATGCTCTGCAGGATTTTTTTGTGGGTACTGCTGGCCTGGCAGTATCTGATGAATGCCTAGGCTTTGATTTTGTCATTCCGACGAAGGCGGCCGCCGGGCGGAGGGATCTTTCTTAATCTGAATTTTGGAAGGATTATCTTATTTGGAAAGATGCCGCCTCTGGCTTATGCTTTATGAGTGATACTATATCGGATGAAGGTGCTTCCATGGTGCCTGATGGCAGAAGTTATTCCGGGCCTCGATGGCCGGGTCACGTTGGCCGGGCCACGTTGGCTTCGTTAAACAACTCGCAAGATACCGGCGGGAGGAGGAAGCCTACCTTGAAAGTGCTTTGGTGTAAGTAAACAAACCGGCAATGGTGATTAAAGGAACTGAAGCAGTCTAAGAGGGCTTGATAAAAAAAACATCCCCAGGTTAAAATCCGGGGATGTTTGTTGTTGTATGCCTGTCCCGTCCTGAAATAGCGATACACAAAAAGAAACGTTATGAGACAAGGAGAAGAGCCAGAG